>CANMDH010000070.1 GCA_947496555.1 uncultured Aquimarina sp.
TCTCAAAGCGGGTGCAAATATACAACCCCTTTTATAACCACCAAAACTTTTTTAAGCTTTTTTTAAAAAAGTTCCCCATAACACAAAAAACATATATGAACATCGCAAAATAAATCCCATCCTGCTCCCCTACAAATACCCGTAAGCGGGTGCAAACATACACCCCTTTTTCTAATACACAATACCTTTTTTACAATTATTTTAAAACCTTTTTATAACGTTCTGATTATATATTATTTATAGAAGAAACTATTTTTCAAAAAGCAGAATAAATGCTAAACCTTATGCATACGGACCACTATAGATTTACTAATAGGCGTGTGACTTTTATCCGCAAAATGATTATAAGGAACCAGAACATTGGTTTCTGGAAAATATGCAGCCATATTTCCTTTTGGAATATTATAAGGTATTACCAAGAAATTAATTGCTTTTCTTTCTTTATTATCGTAGTGACTTGTTAAATTAATGATATCAAGTTTTTTTAAGCCATACTGTTTCACGTCCTCATGATTCATCAACACAACTCTCCTTTCATTATATATACCCCTATACCTATCATCCAAACCATATATCGTAGTATTGAATTGATCATGCGAGCGAATAGTCATTAATATAAATTCATCTTCTTTCAATTTATGCTCAGGCAAATTACAAATACTAAATTGTGCTTTTTGACCCGGGAGCTTACTAAAATCCAAATCCCTAACATTATTAGGAAGATAGAATCCCATACCTTTTGATTTATGCTCTATATTGTTAAATCCTTTTATAACAACTTCGATTTTTTCTCGGATCAATTCATAATTTTCACTTAAACTTTTCCATTGTACAGCATGGTTTCCTTTGAAATAAGCATTGGCAATACCCCCAACAATTTCGGGTTCGCTTTTTAGATTATCAGAAACTGGCTTCATCAAACCTTTGGATCGATGTACTTTACCCATACTATTCTCTACGGTAAAAAACCTTTGTTTTCCGTTCTTTTCATCCAATTCTGAACGTCCCAAAGTAGGCAAAATCAAAGCCGTTTTGCCGGTAACCAAATGCGTTCTATTTAATTTTGTACTAATATTTACAGTCAAACTACAGTTCTGAAGTGCTTCTGCAGTATATACTGTATCTGAGGCAGCTGACAGAAAATTACCTCCTAATGCAATAAAAACTTTTGCCTTTTTCTTATACATTGCCTCTATAGCATGTACCGTATCCAATCCTTCTGTATCTGGCGGAGTAAAACCAAAAGTTGCCTCTATAGATTTGTTTAAGGCGGGAGAAACATGATGCATAATCCCTACTGTACGGTCTCCTTGCACATTACTATGACCTCTTACAGGGCATGTACCTGCTCCCGGTTTTCCTAAACTACCTTTGAGCAAAAGAAGGTTTACACATTCTTTTATGTTTTCGACCCCATTTTTATGCTGTGTTAACCCCATTGCCCAGCAAATGATAATTTTATCATTCTTTGCCAATAACGCAACTACTTCATCAATTAATTCCTCTTTTACACCGCATAATCGTATAAGATCCTCCTCCTGATACTGCTTTATATCTTTTAAAAGTTCTTTATAGCCTTTTGTGTATGTTTTTATAAATTCATGGTCAAAAACATCGCCCTTTTCTTTATCCAGAGCGGCCAGCTTTTTGATTATTAGTTTTAGAAGAGGAACATCTTGATTTATTTTCACCTGAAGATGTATATCTGTAAGCGGTGTCCCTGACGATAGAATTCCTTTGACTTGTTGTGGGTTTTTGAAGCGAATTAGCCCTGCTTCTTCCAAAGGATTAATACTAATAACTTTGCCTCCGTTTTCTTTACATTTTTGGAGCGCAGATAACATTCTGGGATGATTGGTGCCTGGGTTTTGCCCCATCACTATAACAACTTCTGCTTCATCAAAATCTTCGAGTTTTACAGATCCTTTACCAATTCCTAAAGTTTCGCTAAGCGCAACACCGCTAGATTCATGACACATGTTAGAGCAGTCGGGCATATTATTGGTGCCAAATGCTCTCACAAAAAGCCCATACAAAAACGCCGCTTCGTTACTAGATCTACCCGAAGTGTAAAATATCGCTTCGTTTGGCGAATCCAATTTCCTAAGTTCTTCTGCTATTAAGTCGTATGAATCTTGCCATGAGATCGGTTCGTAATGAATACTATCTGGTTTTAGAATCATAGGTTCTACTAACCTTCCACTTTTACCAATTTGATAATCTGACCAATTTGAAAGCTCTTCGACTGAATGTTTTGAAAAGAAATTTTGATCGACTTTTTTATTGGTTGCTTCTTCTGCTAATGCTTTTACTCCGTTCTCGCAATACTCCCCTAATTTTGAAGGCTTTTCGGGATCGGGCCATGCACAACCCGGACAGTCAAAACCTTCTTTTTGGTTCATTTGAGAAAGCGCATGAAACGACTTTACTACCCCCATTTCTTTAAAAGCATGCTGCAACGCAACTTTTACCGCGGGAATTCCGGCAGCATAATTGGCAGGTTCTTTTAACTTGATACCAGTAAACTCATTAGGACCTACGGCAGAAATATTTCTTTTTTTGATAGTACTCATTTATTGATCTAAAAAAGTTGATATATTGATCAATATCAAAGATACATCTTAATCTTATGAATTGCACCAGGGATAGTAGTGAAAATCCCGCATCCCGAGTACTCGGGAGAGGAATTGTAGCGAATAGCCCGCCCGGGTGCCCCAATGTTATAAAAAGAAATTCCAGACCAACCCAAATCGTATCACTGCATCTCGAGTAGCGTATCCAGGAGTCGAGAATTCTTTATTTTGACTGAAAGCTTCTCCAAAATTTTCGACCTTAAAATAGATACGGGTTTGTCTTATTTTGGCATTGAAAAATAGATCTATCTGAGGAAAACCGCCTAATTCCTCCTCATTTTGAACATAAAACTCAGACAAAACAGGATCATACGCATCTGCATTATACTTTGTGAAGTACTTTAGGGTAACACCTGTTTGCAAGAACAATGCATTGTTTTTGAACCAATGATCTTCAAAATACAAGCTGTTTCTGGTAATAATTTCGGGCACATTATACACTTGATCGCCTCCATTTACACTTTGATACATCACTGTGTTTTCAAGACCGATTTTCCAAACTTTTATTCCTTGTGTAAGCTTTACTTTGAGAAGGTCAATACTTTCTGAAAATTGCAACGGAACAGTAATCGAATCAGCATCCTTGGCAAAGTAGGTGTAATTATCGATGGTTGTATAACTTGCTTCAAGCTCGGCAATCTTTTTTGCTTTAATATTGACTTGTATTTTTTGAGTCTCTATATTTTCAAAAGAATTTTGCCAGTTATAATTTACATAATCACTCTGGTACAAGAGAAAATTATAATTAGGTGCCACCGAATTTGAGCTTATTCTTGCCTGAAGTCCATATTTATCATTTAGATCATATCCTACCCCGGCATTAAAGTAATTACCATCAAAATCTCCTGAGACGATAGACATTCCATCTGCAAATATCTGAAACCCCTTATAATTGTTATAATACTCGCCTCCAACAGAATATATATCTCCTTTGATACGGTTTGTGATATTTACCGGGTTACCCTCATTATCTACCTGACTTAAAATTGAATTATACCCATAATTATAGTTAGAGCTTCCTCCCGCAATCCTAAGCTGACCTAACCATTTGTTTTTAAAATCAAGAAACACCTTGTTACTAAAATCTTCCAAGGCCACTTTATCTGATTGATTTGCTGATTCGTAGGATTCTCCAAAAAGATCATTCGCGGCAGTCTGATCAAACTGAAACGACTTATCGGTAAGGTCCATAATATGACCCAAAGATAATTCTGTATTGGTACTATCTGTTTTTTTTATGATCGCAAACTGATGATTCAGATAGAACCTTTTACCTAGCAAAATACTTTCTGCATTTTCGAAGTTTACCGATATAGCACCGCGATCTGCAAAATCATCTTGAGCTTCCTGGCTTGCAAAATCTCCTAATGCCAGGTATTGCTCCAAGCCTTCGTCTGACAATCCTCCATTTTCTTCATTAAGTAAATCTTGAGAAACAAAATGAGACTTTACTCTATATCTTTTATTCTTGGTTATATAATTGATAGTGGATCTAAAATTACCGGTACTTGTTAGCGCATGCTGATATTTACCTAACGAACGCACTCCTTTGTATGCTATAGAAAGATTAAGCTGTGGAGAGGTATTTACCGTAAAAAATGCATCAAGCTGCTGCCCCTGTTCGAATGTTGTTTTGAAGTATAATTCTGTAAGTGGCGTTGGCACATGATAATAGTCGATATCTTCGGCTTCCATGAAATTAAAGTGTCGTGCACGCGCTCCAAACAGCGGCAAAAGATGATCTCGTTCTTCGCGTTTTACCAGGCTATTATAGGTTTGCCCTACATTATGAATAGGTTGTAACTCAAAATCGTCTCTTCTTAAGTAGTTAAACTTATAATCCTTTTGTAAGGTTAACGTTGTATCCACATATGTGGTGTCGTTTTTTATAGAAATAATTTTATAATCGGTAATCGGAGGTTTCTTTTTATCATCTTTGGTCCCAGGTCCTCTTGTGGATCTATTAGCACCTTGAGCAGGTCTTCTGCTATTGCCTGAATCTTCTTCTGGGTTTCTGTCTTGGGCCCATATCATAGGTCCTACTAACAGTAAAAAAATAATTATTAAATTTTTTCTCATTCGAATTTTAAACTGAGGCAAAAATATACTTTTTTTAACGAAAGTAAATGATATGCATTGTTTGTTTGACTCATCTTTTTTTATCGATTTCAAAAAATAGTTTTCTTGAAATTCTATTCATACTGTATCTTAGCATTATGCTTACATTACAACTACATCCTAACATTATTGAATGCGGCACAGATGAAGCGGGCCGTGGTTGCTTGGCAGGACCCGTTACGGCCGCTGCAATTATACTTCCACATGACTTCAGTAATAACGTTCTAAATGATTCTAAACAACTTAGCGAAGCCAAGAGAAAATCTTTGAAACCACTATTAGAAGACTGTTGTATCACCTATGGTGTTACACATATCTTTATGGAAAAGATTGATGAAATCAATATTTTAAACGCCTCCATTCTTGCTATGCAACAAGCAATTACACAATTAACACCACCGCCCGAGCATATTATTGTAGATGGAAATAAGTTTAAACCCTATCAAAATATTCCTCATACATGTGTGATCAAAGGTGACGGGAAATATTTGAATATTGCAGCCGCCTCGGTACTGGCAAAGACCTATCGCGATGAGTATATGGAGAAAATTCATGAAGAATATCCCATGTATAACTGGAAAAAAAACAAAGGATATCCTACGGCGGAACACAGAGAGGCCATTCGTAAGCACGGTGTCACAAAATACCATAGGAAAAGCTTTAGGCTATTACCAGAACAACTTACTTTGGATTTATTTTAATTCATAAGAAATAAAAGCAAAACCAAATTCGTTTCAGATAATGAATTCATGTAAACTTTTAGTTTCAAGTAAAAAGCCAATATATTATAATTATATTTCGGCATTTGAAACAGACTTTATATTTTGCAAGCTAGAAAACTGAAATTTTTTAATTTGGAAACTCAGTCAAGGAACACAAAACGCACCCAACTAATGAAAAAAATAGTTGCATTTCTACTCGTATGTATTGCTATTTCCTGTACTAATGAAAACAAAGAATCAAACGATTTAATAGACCATATCCCAATAGATGCGCAGGTAGTAATTAAAATCAATGATTTTGCAGAAACGTCTAGCAAGCTTCGAGACAATAACTTTATCAAAAACAATAAGCAAATTGATTTTTTTAAATATTTTGGAGACATTTCTGTTTTAAATGAAACAAAACAACAAGAGGGGTTACTGTGTTTTTCTCCAAGAGGAAAAAATGATTTTGACTACACCTATATTTCCAAACTTGATCCCACATTGCTTGCAAATGATTCTTTAAAAACAAAAAATATTGAAACCATCAATTATTCTGAAAGGGTAATTTACAAGGTAACCTCAAAAGGAAATACTTTCTTTGCAACCAAACGAGATAGCCTGATAATTGCCTCTTCGTCTCAACTACTTATCGAAAATGCTATCAGGATACAGGCAAATCCACTACCTATCGATACTGATTTGCAAAAAGTATTTGAAGTTTCGGGAACCGAGAATGCATTTTCTATACTAGTGAATGGAAAAAAGTTACAAAGCATCCATAACTCTTTACTGCCAAATACCGAGTTGAGCAGTCTTGATGATTTTAGTGGCTGGGCATCTTTAGATGCGACTATCGATCAAAACGCCATCCATCTTGACGGGATTGCCATAGAAAAAGATTCTTTATATAGCACCATCGGAATCTTTGACAATACGATCGCACAAGAAAATCGTATAGCAAAAGTAACCCCTGTAACTGCCAAAGGATTTATTTCTTACACTTACGACGATTTTGAAGTTTTAAAGAAAAACCTATCCATCGCTCAGGATAGAGAACTTGAAGACATCCCGAACGATTTGGATGAAGTATTATCAGGCGTTTCGGAAATAGGTTTTATTTTCATGGAAAAAGAAGATGCCTTAGTACTAACATCTTTAGATGCTGAAACTGCCTCAAAAAGTTTGGGAGGAGAAAGAGTAGATACCTACCGTAATATCCCAATATTCAGATATCAGAACACAGATTCTTTTTCTCAGATTCTTACTCCACTAGTAAAAAACTTTGAAGCAAAATATTACTTTATAAAAGACGAATTTGTTATTTTGGGTTCATCCACAAATACTCTTAGAGATATTATTGCCAACATACTTAACCAAACCTTAATACACCAACAAGAGTATTACAAGAATACTATAAAGAATCTATCCGATAATTCTTCGATTCTTATTTCGGGTTCTGTAAAAAATCTGAAGGAATATATTTCTGAAAATATTGAAGAAGACAATAAGGATCAATGGGAAAACCTACAAGATAAAGGCTACTCAATCGGAATAGTTCAGATCATTAAAGAGAATGATTTTGCACATGTACATGCCGTACTCAAGAAAAATATAGCCAAAGGAGCGGCAACCTCGGTTATGCAAGTAGCTTCTACCACTTTAGAAAAAGAGGTACTGAACAAACCTATCCTGGTGAAAAACCACCGAACGAAAGGAATGGATATTGCTATACAGGATGTAGAAAATAATTTATATTTGATCTCCGACAAAGGAGCCATCTTCTGGAATAAAAAGATTGACGGTGAGATTCTTGGAGATATCCAACAAATCGACATCTATAAAAACGGAAGATTTCAGCTGCTTTTTAATACTGCCAACACATTATACCTTGTCGACCGTGATGGTAATGATGTTGCTCCATATCCCAAAAAATTCGAAAAAACAATTACCCAACCCCTTGCATTATTTGATTACGACAAGAGTAAACGTTATCGTATCGTAATTACACAAGGGAATGAGGTAAAGATGTATAATGCTGAAGGTGAAGCGGTAACCGGTTTTGGATTTAAAGGAACCGAAACAAATTTGATTTTACCCCCAAAACATATTCGTATTGGCACCAAAGATTATATTTTACTGCCTGAGGAAAACGGAAAATTAAGCATCCTTGATCGATTAGGGAATACTCGAGTTAATGTAAAGGATAAGGTTAATTTTTCTAAAAATGAATGGTACCAATATCAAGATAAATTTACCTCGACTACCAAAGATGGGAAGTTAGTTCAAATAGACGAAAAGGGTGGCGCCATTACACAAAATCTAAACCTGGATGAAAACAATCGAATGGTATCAACCAATAAAACTTTGGTTACGTTCTCTGAAAACAAACTTTCGATAAAGGGTAGAACATTAGAGTTGGATTTTGGTGTTTACACCGAACCAAAACTATATTATATTAATAACAAAATCTACATCACTATTACTGATATACAGGCCAAAAAAGTATATTTATATGACAGTAATGCAGAACTTTTCCCAAATTTCCCGGTGTATGGTAATTCTGTATTAAGCCTTGGTAACATGGATAAAGATCCAAATCTTGAATTTGTGGTTCAGGGAGAAGGTAACAGTGTATTAATTTATCAGATAAACTAAAAAAATGTAATCTACAGAAATAAAAAACCGAGGTTAAACCTCGGTTTTTTGTGTGATAAATTCTGCTTCAAAAAGTGTTTTGAAATGCCTTAATAGTTTTTCTTTTATCTCTTCAATATCAACTTTTTCCTGTCCGAGTTCTACATTAAGCGAGGTAACTGCTTTTCCTTTAATCCCGCAAGGAATGATATTATCAAAATATCCAAGATTAGCATTTACATTAAATGCAAAGCCATGCATGGTTACCCAGCGACTTGCTCTAACTCCCATTGCACATATCTTACGCGCAAACGGTGTTCCTACATCTAACCACACTCCTGTTTCTCCATCGCTTCTAGTAGCTTGGATATCATATTCTGCCAGGGTAAGAATTACCATTTCTTCGAGAAAACGGAGGTATTTATGAATATCGGTAAAGAAATTATCCAAATCAAGGATAGGATAGCCTACAATCTGCCCTGGACCATGATAGGTAATATCTCCCCCACGGTTAATTTTATAAAAGGTAGCTTCTTTCTGCTTTAGTTCTTCTTCAGACAACAGAAGGTTACTAATATCACCACTTTTTCCTAACGTATATACATGTGGGTGTTCTACGAAAAGAAAATAATTAGGCGTTTCTAATCCCGCCTCTTCTCTTCGGTTTTTGATTTTGATATCCAATATTTCTTTGAATAATCGTTCCTGGTATTCCCAGGTCTCTTTGAAGTCTTTCTCTCCTAGTTCTTGTATTTCAATCTTCTTATTCATTGATGCAAAGATACGAGATTAAAAAACGTCACATTAGCAGTTAACGTCGTTTTTACTTTTCCAATTCTACTTCGACATCTAATATTTTTGGATTCTCCATATATTCCATAAAATCGACTTCTAAAGTAAAGCTCTTTCCATCCTGACTGAACAAGGCCTTTTCTGAAGATATTTTTTTAATTTTCCTAGGGAAATGATACTTCAATTTATATTTAGAATTGGCCAAAAACATCTTCATTGATTCCAAACTATCTAAACTATTTTTCAACTTCTCTTTATCAATAATATCTGCTACTCGTTTGAATTTGTTATTTTTAAATGAGTACAAAACCCTTGAACCATCTGATTCTGAAGAAGACATAGTCATGGGAGGACTTTGACCCTTTGTAGCACCTTGACTTTGATTACCAACGGTACTAGCGGTCTTAAAATCGTTAAAAATATCCCCCAATTCTGAGACCTTATTAAATTTGGAATACATATCAAAACTCATCTCTTGAGAAGCCGAATTCATCACCATATGCATTTTAAAATTCTCAAGTCTCTTCAATTTCTTTTGTTCGTCTGGTGGTAGTTTAGAAATACTATCTTTCTTTTCTTCAAGAAAATCCTTAAAAACTATAGTTGAGTCAATAATTTCTTCTTTACCTTCAGATATTTTATCTCCGCCCATCTTCATGAGTTCAGAACCATCAAAACTGATAGAAATTTTACCACTTCCATCATCATTTAGATAGAGATCTTCTGTAAAGTTACACCCTATTAGGCACAGCAATAAGGCACCATATATAATTCCTGCGAAAAGATTTTTCATGTATTTAAACTTTTACTTATTGAACAAGTAAAGAAATAAAAAATATCTTTAAAACAGTAATTAAGAATTAGGATTATTCAATATTACCAAAGCTGCTATTACCCCGGGTACCCAACCACAGATAGTTAATAACAATACTATTAGTACAGAACCGCACCCCTTATCCAATATTGACAGTGGTGGAAAAAAAATAGCTAACAAAACTCTCCAAAAACTCATAAGTGTGATAAAAATAAATTAATTACGTCCTACTTATAGGTAGTCACACACATTATTATGTTACACAATTAGAAAATTAATCTTTATATTTCTGTTTTCTTTATGAGGATGAAAATATTACTTTATTTATTCTATATTCTTCTTTTTACATTTCCGTGTGAGATTTTTGCACAGTACAAGTTTTCGGGTGATGTAGATAAAACTGATTGGCCGGATGGCGTCTATCTATCTTTGGTTGAAGATTATAGAAAAATATCCGGTGTCTATCCTGAGCAAATTATTCAGCAGGCGACTCCAGATTCTACTGACCATTTTACTTTTTTTGGAGACAACCTTCCTCTAGAAAATCGTATCTATAGAATCCATGTCGATAATTGTGCTACAAGGCATGAGAAAAGAGCGCACTTAAATGGTTTTTGTACAGACAGTGAAGAGATTCTTTTTATTGCAAACAATACTGATACACTTTCATTTCCTTTTTCTTTTGACAAGGAGATGTTTTGTAAAGTAGTATCTGATAATGAAAAAAGTAATGCCTTTATCAAAATCGATTCGATTATTGATGAAATGCGCTTTGCATTTGGAAGTTATCGCAGCGAGGCAAATCGAAAAATTAATTCCAAAAAATGGATAAGCACATTGCAACACTATGGAAAAAGCCTTGACGAACCTCTTATAGAATTATATGTTTACTCCTTTTTATCCAATAAAACCAATAATCTGTATACGCATTATCTAGAAGACCTTGCAAACAGCCCATATTATGATCAATTGTTAGAGAGGCTTCAAGAAAAATATCCAAATAGTACTTATACTAATCAATATATAATTGAGTTAGCTTCTGACAAATTTTTACTTGATCCTAAAAAAGAAACTTCCAATAAAACCGTTTTATGGATTATTGGGTCTGTACTGATTTTTTCAGTATTGCTTAATATACTTCAATTAATTATTTACAAAAGAAAAAGAAAAACCGTTTACATTCCGGAAACCAAGCTTACCCAGCAAGAACAAAAAATACTGGAACTTATTCTGGAAGACAAAACCAATAAGGAGATTGCTTCTTCAATGTTTGTTAGTGTTAGTACCGTAAAAACACACATTAATAATCTTTACAAAAAACTTGGAACCAACTCTAGAGACGAGGTTAAGTCACTGTATACCAAATACTAATAAAAAATCCACCCCGGGGTCTAGTCCTCATTTCATACCCGTATCTGTAATTTTTTAGCTTTTAAAATTCCAATTTTGGCATTGTTCGTTCAAACAGAATGATAGCCTTAAACTATTTCAATAATCTAAAAAAATGATGATATGAAAAAAGGAATCTTAATGACCTTGTCGGTAATATTATGTATTACAATTACATCCTGCAACCAAAATGCTACAGAAAAAATAAAGTCAGAAAATGTAAAGATGGCCATAAAACGTGATAGCAAAATTATATCGCTACCTGTGATGACATTTTCAGAAACCAATTATGATTTTGGAACTATCAATGAAGGGGATATTGTAGAACATGAATTTTCGTTTAAAAACACAGGAGAAGCCCCGTTGGTAATAATAAGTGCAAAAGGCAGCTGTGGATGCACCGTGTCAAAATGGTCTACAGAACCTATAAATCCAAGAGAAAGCAGTTCTTTGCTGGTACGCTTTAATTCTAACGGGAAACCAAACATGCAAACCAAACAAGTTACCATAACTGCTAACACAGAAAAGGGTAAAGAAATCCTTAAGATCAAAGCTATGGTAACGCCCAAAAGCAAAATAGGTTCCTAAAACCAGATCACGATAAATTTATACCAACAAATCAATCATGACAAGTAGGTAAGCATATGATTACCTACTTGTCTATTCGTAATTCATCAAAATAAATCAAAAAATGAAAAAGTCTATCTATATAATCATATTACTTATAATTTCGACCGTTTCTCTTACTGCGCAATCATTTAATAAAGAAATTATTGAAGACAATACATCACCAATGCTTTTGGGTAAAATTAATCAGCAAGGACTTAGTGAAGATGCTTATAGCGAATGGTTTCTGAAAAACTTTGATGAATATTCCCCAAAACAAGATATTATCGAAGCTATTAAGACACAATTGAATCAATACACCATAACCTTGTTTATGGGTACCTGGTGTGGGGATAGCAAACGAGAAGTCCCTCGTTTTTACAAAGTACTAGAAACCTTAAGCTTTCCCATTGATCGACTCACTACAGTTGCTGTAAACAACCAAAGAGATTCCTATAAGCAAAGTCCGGGAGGAGAACATGAAGGATTAAATATTCATAGAGTTCCTACTTTTATTTTTCATAAAGACGGTAAAGAAATAAATCGCATTGTAGAATCACCAAAAACTACTTTAGAAAAAGATATTTTGGCAATACTTTTAAAAAACTATTCCCCAAAATACCAATCAGTGGCTTTAATGCATACGCTTTTAAACGAAAAAGGAGAAGAGTACCTAACAAAAAAAGCCAAGAAAATAGTCCCGGAATTTAAGAAAAAAACACAGAGTTTGTATGAACTAAACACCTATGCCAATGTGTTATTTTATGATCATAAATACAATGAAGCTATCGCTGTTTTGAAATTTAACACCCTATTATTTCCTAAAGAAGCAAATACATACATAAGTTTGGCAAATAAATATATTCATTTAGAAGATAAAGTAAAGGCAATTGAGTATTACGAAAAATCATTAAAGCTTGCTAATAATGAAGAAATACACAATAAAATTAAGGAATTACGAATTGCATCAAATCAAGAATAAATTTTTTGGACAGACTTTTCCTTAAATTCTTTAAATACTATACTTTTGTGCCTTTAAAAAGGCAGATTTATGCAATTATCAGAACAAGAACTTGTAAGAAGAGAAAAATTAAACTCATTACGTGATCTGGGTATTAATCCATATCCTGCGGCATTATACCCGATTGATCATACATCAGAGACCATAAAAAATGAGTTTAAAGAAGGCAAGAAAGTAATTATTGCCGGTAGATTAATGTCGAGAAGGATACAAGGAAAAGCTTCTTTTGCCGAGTTGCAAGATGCTGATGGACGCATACAGGTATATTTTAACCGTGATGAGATCTGTACTGGAGAAGACAAAACCAAATACAATGAGGTTTATAAAAAATTACTGGATATTGGTGATTTTGTAGGTGTAGAAGGAGAACTTTTTACCACTCAGGTAGGTGAACAAACAGTTATGGTTAAAGATTTTACTTTATTAAGTAAATCCTTAAAACCATTACCACTACCAAAAACTGATAAAGACGGCAATACTTTTGACGAGTTTAATGATCCAGAGTTACGTTATCGCCAGCGATATGCCGATTTGGTGGTGAATCCTAGTGTAAAAGAAGTTTTTGTAAAACGAACTAAGCTTTTTAATGCCATGCGTGAGTTTTTTAATGATCGTGGGTATTTTGAAGTTGAAACACCAATATTACAACCAATCCCAGGTGGTGCTGCAGCGCGCCCGTTTATTACACATCATAATTCGCTAGACATTCCTTTGTACATGAGAATTGCTAATGAATTGTACCTAAAAAGATTAATTGTTGGTGGATTTGACGGAGTGTATGAGTTTTCAAAAAACTTCAGAAATGAAGGAATGGATCGTACACACAATCCAGAGTTTACCGCTATGGAAATCTATGTTGCTTATAAAGATTACAATTGGATGATGGATTTTTGTGAGCAATTATTAGAATATTGTGCTATTGCGGTTAACGGAACCACAAAAGCCACTTTTGGAGAACATGAGATTGATTTTAAAGCTCCATATCCAAGAGTAACCATGGCCGATTCTATCAAACATTTTACAGGTTTTGATATTACCGGTAAGTCTGAAGATGAAATCCGCGAAGCTGCCAAAGGAATGGGTGTAGAAGTTGATGATACCATGGGTAAAGGAAAACTTATCGATGAGATTTTTGGTGAAAAATGTGAAGGAAACTACATCCAACCTACGTTTATCACCGATTATCCAAAAGAAATGAGTCCTTTATGTAAAGAGCACCGTGACAACCCAGATCTAACAGAGCGTTTTGAGCTTATGGTTTGCGGTAAAGAAGTTGCCAATGCCTATTCTGAGCTTAATGACCCTATTGATCAGCGTGATCGTTTTGAAGATCAGTTAAAACTAGGAGAAAAAGGAGATGACGAAGCAATGTTTATCGATCAGGATTTCCTAAGAGCCTTAGAATATGGAATGCCGCCAACATCGGGAATGGGGATCGGTATGGACCGTTTGATTATGTACCTTACTAATAATCAATCTATCCAGGAAGTATTGTTTTTCCCGCAGATGAGGCCAGAAAAAAAGCAGGTTGAACTTAATGATAATGAGAAAGCTATCTTCGATATTCTTAAAAAAGAAAAAAGCATGGCCTTACCTGACCTTAAAAGTGCAGCAGGACTTAGTAACAAAGGTTGGGATAAAGGAATGAAAGGCCTTTCTAAACTAGGATTAACAAAGGTCACTAAAACAGAGGACAACCTAATTGTTGAGATAGCAGAATAGCTTATTACAGGTAAACCGCAATCTGAATACACTTGTTTTGTCGTTTAAGAGGTTTGTTAACAATTACTTAACATTTTTTAACTATATTTGCCGTCGTTAAAAAAAACCTCAAATACAATGAAACAAAGATTACTATTACCTATTGCGTTATTATTTTGTGCGCTTTCTTTTGCGCAGAGTACAGATCTGGATAAAGAAAATTTTCAGGTTTCTTATGTAAAATTACCTAGCAATCCCGTTTTGGAAGATACTAAAAGAACGTATTCTTCTAACAGTAATGTTGCTAGAATTTCTGGGTTTTCTAAAGTAAAAGCTCCGGGAACCCTGGATTTCACCTATTCTTTTAAAGGTACTACCACCGGTGAAGTAAGTATTGAAAAAATCAAACACGAAAAAAAGGATAAAGATGGTAATGTAGTATCAGTATCGTATACCTACAGAGCGAATACCTCCTTTCGATCTACTGCAACATTAACTACAATTAATGCGCTTACAGGACAAAGCAACGAAAATACTTTTGCAGACGAGAGCACCTATTCTAGCGGTGAAGCTGATAGTTATTATAAGGCTGAGAGACTTTTTAACAACAACAAATATGAGATAAAAAACTCTCATCGATCTCAGCATAAAGGAAATATCAGAAGCGATATTAGATCATATTTGGACAGAACTTACGGATATGTACCTTATACGTATGCCTATGAGCATTTTTGGATTCTAGGATCAAAAAAACATCCAGAATATCAAAAACACCATGAAGCTTTTGACAAGCTAAAAGTTGCTTTCGATAAAATGAAGCATGATGTCCCTATGGACGAAATCAAAAAAGAAGTTGAGCCAGTTATCGAATATTTCAACAGTATTATTCCTAATTACGAGGGAACTAAGCGTAAAATGAGAAAAGTAAAATACGCTTCTTACTACAATATTGCGAAGATCTACTATTACTTGGATATGCCAGAAAAGGTAAAAGAATATGCTCAAAAACTTATCGAAAATGATTATGACAAGGCCGATGGTAAAAACTTCATTAAAATGGCAGACAACCTTGCAAAAATATTGGAAGTTAACAAAGTTGCCTCTAGACACATGCAAGTCCTTACCGAGGATATAAGTAATGTACCAGAGGAAGAAGAGGAAGAAAAAGAAGTACAAAAAGCAGCTCCTGTTTTTGACCTTAACAAAGCTTATCTAATTACAAAAGAAAATGATACGCTTCTTGTAGATATCAAAACTGACGACATCCCTAAAATAGGATATACTATCAAAACTGTTGAATTTGATAGCAATGGTGCTCCTGTAGCTACCAGAAATAAAAGTGCAAAAAAATGTAAAGAACTTTTATTTACAGACGGACTTCACTTTAAAAATATCAAATTCAAGGAGTCTGCCATCAAAGGTGGTGATGCTGTTGATACTTCACAGTTGGTATTGGGTGGAGCTACTGATAAGATTTGTAAGGTACTTTACGAATCTGATAAAATCGGTCTATATCTGTTCCAGGACACTGAAATAGTTATTCTTCCTGCAGGAAGCGAAAAAGGAAAATCAACTTTGTCTACAGCTTTCGTATTTGGTTTCAAAAAGAACCTGTCAAAGCTTGCTGAAGGTTGTCCTGCTGTGCAAGAAAAAGCAAAAAACAAAGAATACGAAAACACAGAAGCAAGTTTAATCAAATTCTGTGATGATCTTACAAAGTGTTCTGCTGCGCAAACCGGAAACTAGACTTTAGCTTACTTAAAAAGTAGTAATAAAAATAAAAGCGCGACCTTATGGGTTGCGCTTTCTTCTTTTAACGACAGTTTGCAATATCTAGGCTAATATTGTCTATCTCTTATGAATTCATTTCTGGAAGATTTTCTTTTAGAATTACTGCACTCTTGCAGTTCTCAAAGAATTCCTATATTTGAGTGTTCTAAAAAACCAACAACCATGCCTTTTATTACAGACGAAGAATTACAAGATTTTAAAGATCAAATAGAAAAAGCTGAGGAATCTAAACGCTCTGCAGACTATATGAGTGAGAAAGCTGTTAAAGATGAACAGGAAAACTCAAGAAAATTTAAGATTGCCACGATTATATTAGGGATCATTGCCCTTCTGGGTGTTGCAGGCACTGTATATTTTATGAATTTTAGCACACCATCGAACATGATTTCACAAAAAGATCATACAGATCAGGTGGGTATCATGGAAACTAAAATTGCAGGATTAGAAGAAACCATTCAGAACCTATCGATGAACCAAGAATTAAATGCAAATGACTCAGGCGAAAATGCAGGCTCCCTAAATGATGAAGTGGTTTATTCAGTTCAAATCGGAGCTTTTGAAGAAAAAAACTTATCCATGTATTCTGAAAACTTTGTGAATTTCAAAGAAATTAAGAGCGAAGGATTTAATAAATATGCTGTTGGAAACTTTGAAACACTAAATGAAGCAAAGAAATTTCGCAGAGAGCTCGTTAAAATGGGCTTTAGAAACGCGTTTATCGCTTCGTACCAAAATGGGGAACGTCTTAAGATTGAAGAAGCCTGGTAATATAGTCTATAGTCATTAGCGGTTAGTAGTTAGACATTGAACTACATGCACTAACTACTAACCTCTACAGACTAATAATCTATTCTTCTACATATTCCTGAATAGGTATTCCGTCTATAATTACATCTTTGAGTACCGATTGCCCTTCTTTCACATAGACCTCTGCATACACATTCTCCTTAAGACTATCTCGATTTATTTTGGTGTAAGCCATTTCTGCATCCTTGGCTTTACTTTCTTCCATATAAAATCTATCAAAAGGCAACTCAAAACTTATCACTTCTTTATAATTACCTGTAACCTTGGCAACCACATAATCTTTGTTGATTTCTAAAGGCCTTTTGCTTAATACCACTGCTTTGGCAAAGCCCTTATCATCATTATCTATATATACTCTAACTTTATCTCCATACACAAAACTGGTATCGGCAATGGCAAAAGAGTTCATTTCGTAATTAAGTGTAATATATTTCCCTCTAAAAGGGTCTGTAGGATCTATTGGCATAGTCTTAAACCTGTAAACATTTCC
The DNA here is from genome assembly GCA_947496555.1 of uncultured Aquimarina sp. GTDB lineage: Bacteria > Bacteroidota > Bacteroidia > Flavobacteriales > Flavobacteriaceae > Aquimarina. The sequence goes on from CANMDH010000070.1 coordinate 17,504, forward strand.
AGATTTCAGAACATCTTCTTGTTGCCATATCATTTGTGCAGGTACAAAAACTTGTACTAATGCTATCAATATAAAACCTATGAATACGTGTATCGCTTTCATAATTGTAAATCTTTAAGTTGTTTTTTAATTTTTTGCTGCCTTTTCAGCATGATATAATTGGTTACGAAGAACCCTGTTCCCACCAAAACAAACAATATTCCCCTAAGTACAAAACTCATCCCTGTATCAAAAAACCTGCAAATAATAAGGATCGAAATAATTAATAACCCATAATTAAGTATCCCAAAATTAAATTTATCAGCTCCTATCTTTATAGCAGATATCCCCAAGGCAAACACTAGCATATTCATGAGTACGACAGGTAAAATCTCTATGCCAGGAAGGAAAAAATAGACCCCCCAGAAGATTATAAATGCGGCCTGAAACAGATTGATCCCTTTTATTCCTTTTTTCCAGAATGTATATCCAAAAACAGCAACAGTAATAAAGAATAAAACCAATGCGATATACAACTCCTGAATATCATACGTGAACATTTTTGGATATTCGTCCCAAAACCATCTGAAAGTAAATATTATTAAGGACCATACCGTTCCTAATGAACCTATGATCAAATAACCATTTCTAAGTGTTCGTAATTCCTTAAAAACAGAAAGTCTTCCGATATTGTATAACAACCCAAATAGTGTGATGTACATTACAAAACCAAGATTACCATTATTCCCTACAAAAGCGGCTAATGCAATGGCAATACTAGTAGGTAACATCCAATTAAAGATGGTTACTGTATTACTAGATATTTTCTTTTTCAAGAGTAATATGTAATGTGGTACTATTGCCAAAAAGAATACTACATATAACCATGGTGTCTGGGCGCTCCTATAGTTCCATACCCCTACTTCGACCGCATAATATGTACTTAAAATAACAGTTAACAATGCCACCGCGTTGGATCGTAGCAAATAAACCAACGGCAAACAAAGTACAATCCAGGTTAGTAAATACGACCCCAGGTCACCGGGAATGTTATAAATCTGACTGATCAAAGCGATACAAGCTCCTACAGCAAAAAATAAAAAGGTCCCCGAAGCTTCTTTCCAGGTAGCGTTTTTATTCTTCAAAATTGAAAATCCCGCAAAAAACTGTCCGATAAGTAAGGGTAGAAACGCCAGGATGGTTTTGGTTACTCTGGAAAAATCATCCCAGTTGTGTGCCAGCATTAAAATAATACCCGACCCAACCAGTAATGCTCCAAAAATCCCAAAAATCATAAACAGTTTATTGGGTGTCCCAATGTCTTTGGTGGCATAATATTGTTCTATTTTATCTGCGAGCTCTGGTGAGATGACTTTGTCTTTCACCAAAGTTTTTAATTCTTTATTAAATTTTGAACCCATGATAATAGTTGTTTAGTGGTTTGGGCGGTTGATTTGCACCCCTGTCCCTTCTATAGCTCACCCACAACGATATTGTGTTGTCCTCGAGCGGATATTAATTCCCCCTTTGAAGGGGGCTAGGGGGATGTTATCACAGCTTTAAACAGCTCAAACCTATTATAAATGTAATCAAAAAGACGGCTACAGCCTCGCAGCCGTCTTTTCTATCATCAAAACAAGGAGCCTACCCCCAACCAATTTGATGTTTTATACCAAATTGAAGTAGCTCCTTCTTTTGATTACTCTCCTCTATCGTCTATATACTTCTTATCCCTGGTGTTTTTTTGCACCGCAATGGCCGCAAACAAACTTAAGGTAAAGGACATCCCATAAAATCCCTTCTCACTTAGTTCGAGGTCGGCGTTCCACAAGCCGATGATAAGTAGTAAAATAGAAGAAAGCGTTGTAAACCAACTAATCCCATAATAAATCTCGGTTACGGGGATCCCTTCTAATCGATCCCTCACACTTTTTTGTACCGATACTGCAGAGAACAATCCAAATAATAGGATCGTAAAGTAGTATCCTTTTTCATTCAACATCATATCGGCGTTCCATAAACCGATACAATACGATATCATACCGATAAACAATGCCGACCATGAGGCAGATATAAAAGCCGGTGTAGGCTTTTGATCATAAACCTTTGGTTCTTTCTTTTCCTTTTTGTCTTTTGTATCCGCAGATACATCGTTGCTAAATTGATAATCCATAATAATTTGATTTTGATGATTTAACGGTACAAATGTGCAGTGTTCTTTTGAGGTGGTAAATTCAATTTTCTAAAAAAACTTACGATATAATTAAGGTAATATTCAGTCATTGTTTCTCATAAAACATCTCGATAGCTCTGCTGAGCTTGTCGAAGTACAACCCTCCTAACGTCGGATCACTCGATGTGACGTAGCAAATCCGAATCATAATCGCCCGTCAGTTCGAGTGATTTTTCGGAATGCAATGGAGGAAAATTGTATCGAGAACCATTCAATATTCTAATTTTCAATCTTTTCGTTCTCAAAAACATCTCGATAGCTCTGCTGAGCTTGTCGAAGTACAATCCTCCTAACGTCGGATCACTCGATGTGACGTAGCGCATCCAAATCATAATCGCCCGTCAGTTCGAGTGATTTTTCGGAATGCAATGGAGGAAAATTGTATCGAGAACCATTCAATATTCTAATTTTCAATCTTTTCGTTTTCATAAAACATCTCGATAGCTCTGCTG
>CANMDH010000071.1 GCA_947496555.1 uncultured Aquimarina sp.
AAAGGCTCTTCTTTACGAAGAACCTTTATTTTGTTGCTGAAAGATTTGCTTTTTAACTTAGAATTCAGCCTCTTTTTGATTCAAAAAAATACTATTTCGAGTATTTACCGCTATACCGTTTCCAAAGTTTGGTTTGATGACTTTCTAGACTAATATCGCGCCCCTGGATGAATGCTTTCTCTAATTGGTTGGTTCGCATATCCAAAGCATCACCAATACATATAAATAGCGTAGCATCTTTACCAACTTCTAATGTTCCCGCCATGTCATCAATCCCCAAGATCTTTGCACTGTTTCCTGTTATGAGTTGAAGCGCTTTTTCTTTATCCAATCCATGTGCGGCAACAGTTCCTGCCTGAAATGGTAAATTACGAGCATTGGCGCGCTCCATACCGCCACTATTTTGCAAAGCTACTAATACACCTGCATCCATAAGCAATTTTGCGTTTTTATAAGGAAGATCATAGTCTTCATCCTCTAGCGAGGGTGTAACGTGGGTTCTGGTAGCCAGAACGGCAATATTATTTTGTTTCAATTGATTGGCAACCTTATAGGCTTCCCATGCCCCTACTAAAACCAGTTTTTTAATATCGTTTTTCTTTGCAAAACTAATTACATCCAAAATTGCTTTTTCAACACCTACATTAATATACAATGTTTTTGTGCCTTCAAAAACACCTTTCAGGGCATGATGCGGAAGGTTTTTGGTAGCGGTCCCAGATTTAATAGAAGTTTTTGCCTGATGTACAAAATCTTCTAGCTCAGAAACCTCTTTTTTATAATCCTTATTAGGTTTAAAACCAGGTTCTTCACCTAACCACCAGCGTCCCCTTTTAAAAATATTGGGCCAATTTAAGTGAATGCCATCATCCGTTTTTATAGCGGCATCTTCCCAGTTCCAGGCATCTAACTGTACAATGGATGAGGTTCCAGAGATGATACCTCCTCTGGGTACAATTTGGGCCATAAGAACACCATTGGGTCGCATACTTTCTACGATCTTACTCTCGGCATTATAGGCAATGATACTTCGTATATGTGGATTGTAACTGCCCATCTCGTTATTATCGTTGGTTGCACGAACCGCCGCTATTTCTACAAGCCCCAAAGTAGAATTAGGAGCAATAAACCCTGGATATACGTGTTTTCCGGTTGCATTTATTACTTTTCCTTTAGGTGAAGCGCTTCCATTGCTACCTATAGCAGTGATTTTACCATTTTCAAAAATGATAATACTATTTTCGATAACCTCTCCATTACCAATATGAGCGGTTGCTCCCGTTATCGTGATCACTTCGCTTTGGGCCGAAGCCGGAGTTTGTTGTGCGGTTGTCTTTCCGACAGAAAAGACAAATAATGCTATTATGAATATTATTTTTTTCATTTTTTGTTTCTTAAGATTTAGTAAGCAGATTGTAAGGTCTCACACTCAAAATGTTGTTTTTCTTTTTTCTTGGGAGGCTGTGTTTTAAGACCATTGTTCTTCGCTTTAAGCATCATTGTAGAAAGTTTATTTTTTTCTGAAGCTATGGTTTTTCTCATTGCCTTATCTTTCTCCAGGTCAAAATAAATAGCACCCTCGATCATTGTCTTTTCTGCTTTTGCATAAATAGATAAAGGATGATCGGTCCATAATACCAAATCGGCATCTTTACCTACTTTAATACTACCCACTCTATCATCGATATGTAAAAGTTTGGCCGGGTTTAAGGTTACAAATTTTAGTGCATCTTCTTCACTTACGCCACCGTATTTTACCGATTTGGCAGCTTCCTGGTTAAGACGTCGAGACATCTCTGCGCTATCACTATTAATGGCGGTAACAACTCCTTGATTGTGCATGATTGCTGCATTGTAGGGGATAGCATCATTTACTTCATACTTGTATGCCCACCAGTCGGAGAAAGTAGATCCACCGACTCCATGAGTAGCCATCTTATCAGCAACTTTATAACCTTCTAATATATGCGTAAAGGTGTTGATCTTAAAGTTGAATTGCTCTGCCACCTTCATGAGCATATTGATTTCACTTTGTACATAAGAATGACAACTAATGAAACGTTGCCCATTAAGAATTTCCAGCAAAGTTTCCATTTCTATATCCTTTCGGAAAGCATTCCCGCTATTTTTAAGTTTTTCGTACGCTCTAGCTCTTGTGAAATAGTCTACGTATAATTGCTCAACTCCCATTCTGGTTTGAGGGAAACGAGTAGTGCTCACCCAATTACTTTGTTTTACATTTTCGCCCAGGGCGAACTTTATAAACTTAGGTGCATTATTATAAATAAGATTGTCTGCACTTTCTCCCCATTTTAATTTTATTATGGCAGATCGCCCTCCAATTGGGTTGGCCGAACCGTGTAAGATTTGTATCGAAGTAACGCCCCCTGCAAGATTGCGGTAAATATTAATATCATCTGGCGAAACCACATCTTCAATAGTTACCTCGGCAGAAGAGTTGTGTCCTGCTTCGTTAATAGCTGCTGCGGCTATATGCGAATGTTCATCTATAATACCCGGAGTCAAATGTTTCCCCGTAGCATCTACTACTTTAGCATTTCCGGCATTAAGATTTTTACCAATTGCCGAAATCTTACCATTTTTTACCAATACATCGGTTTCGGTTTGAATGCCTTCGCCCTCGTTAGTCCAAACTGTTGCATTTTTAAACAAAACAGTCTCAGATTTTGACAGTTGTGTGTTACCATAGGCAATATTTGGATAGTTTACCGGCAACACCTCTGGTTTTTCTTTTTTATCAGAAGGTACATCCTGTTTCTTTTCTCCCGAAGCATCTTTGGGTTTCTTTTTTGCCGTAAAAGAAGTTTCTGCTCCGTTAGGTAAGATAGCTTTTCCGCTCCAAAAATTCGGAGTATCTCCTATTGCAGTGACTATTCTGGTATATTGAGTTTTGGTGGTATCGGCATCGGTAAATGTAACCGTTACCCAATTATTTTGATAGTTTATTTTTGAACCTAGTTTTGTTTCTCCAAGCTTTATTTCTGCCTTAGGTTTTTTGGATGTGCCAGATATCGATAAATCATATGTTTTTCCAGCAACGTTAAGTTCATAAGCCCCATTAATATCTTTGGTGGCCATATCATTTATGATATTCTTGTTTCCTTGTACCCAGTTTTCGTAAATGATATTATCTTTAGTAAACAACTCTCCTTTGGTGATCAAGAAGTTTGCATAAGCTCCTTTTTTAAGACTTCCTAATTGATTACTTTTTCCTAAAATCTTTGCAGGAACAGTCGTTAATGCGGCCAGAGCTGTCTTTTTATCAAGCCCATGTTCGATAGCTTTCATTAATCGAGTTTTCAAATCAGTTACTTTTTTAAGTTTATGGGTAGTCAAAGAGAAAGGAATCCCATTTTTTGATAGCATTGCCGGGTTGGTAGGTGCCTGATTCCAATGTCGCATGTCTCCAAGGCTAACCAAATTGGTCATAAATGGATCAGATACGTCATACGCTTCAGGAAAATCTAACGGAATGATATAAGTAGCATTGGTTGCTTTTACCTTATCTATACGGGCATATTCATCGCCACCACCAACAATAGTATATTTTATATTGAATTGATCTCCGATTTTATCAGCTCTAAAACCGTTTATGCGGCTTCCGGCTTCAAAAATCTGTGGAAGATTTTTATTTCTTTCCAAAGCTTCTAGAGCTAAATCTTTATTAGCTGCATTTCCACCGGCATACCAGCTTGCATCATGATATACTTGTCTAAGTAATGCCATGGCTCCCATTAATGAGGTAGGGTATACCTGTTTACTGGTATTGCTTTTTTCGAAAGACAAAAATTGAGCTGATCGATCACTTAGCAAGCGTTCTCCTTCGGTTCCTTCATTGTTCAGAGCTACCAATAAACCTGTACCACGTATGATACCATCTGGCATATGGGTATTTAGGACTCCAAAGCCTTCGTTGACATACTCAGTGGCCTTTTTATCATCATACTTAAAATCGGTTAGCGCACTGTTTTCAGGCTTTATATGATCGTTCCAATAATAACCCTCTCTCGAGGCTTTCCATTGGGGTTGTGTGCCAGAACTAAAAATACTACCTCCTTGTCTTTTCGGTTTTTTAATACCAAAATTTGTAAAAGGATCGATAAACGAAGCATAGATATGTTTCCCTTCAAGGTCGATTACCACACTATTTTGTGGAATCGATACAGAATTTCCAATAGCAACAATTTTACCTCTATAAATTAGTAAGGTTCCATTTTTGATTTCTGAATCAGGTGTAGGGTGGATAGTCGCATTTTTAAATACTGTATAGTTGGTATCTGTTGTTTTAACTCCATCGTTTTTCGGAAAATATTCCTGTGCATAAAAATTGAAGCCCCAACATACCACTACAAGTGATAATAGAAGTTTTTTCATAAAAGTTGTGTAAAGAGTTTGAATAAGGTTTAAAGATAGCGGATGAGGTAAAAATACCCTTTTAATTAGGAATAATTTAACAACCAACTACAGATCAAAGACTATTTCTGAAAGACCACTGGATTTACCTTATAATAATTCACCAACAGGGCAACCACATAGCTATAGGTTTCCATACCATCAGGTTGATTATTTGCTTTTAGATAACTGTCATAAGTTCCTTTGAAAATTGGCTCCAACGGATTTTCATAAGATTCCCAGAATTCATTTACTTCTCTGTAGTTTTTTCGTATTCCAGGGCGTAATTCTTCAAGCAGACAAATTGCCTTTTCTTCATTGCGTGTATATAGATCATTCAAACAGAATCTTAAGGCAAAAGTGGTTCCGCTATACTTAAAATACAGATCATCATACTTCATAGTAGTGAGTGCTGCAATAAAATTGGCTTCATTTTCTTTGGCAAATCCTAATTGATGAGCCTCCTCATGACAACTGGTTGTAGGAGCTTTGTAATTAAGAATTAATCCATTTATCTGTGCTTCGTTGGTGATAGGATTCAGATATCCACTAAAACCCATATAGGTGAGAGGTAAGCTTAAAATAGAGATCTTAACACTCTTCGGGTGATAATGTAACTCAGGAAAAAGCCCATTAAGTTTTTTGTAGGCTGGTACCGTCTTTTCAAAAATTTCCTCCTTTGTGTAAGGAATTTTTATAGCTAAAGAGTCATTGGATTCAAGTTTAGCGTGCAATAGATTGGCTTTGGTAATAAGAGCTTCAGATGCCTTAATAAGCTCTTCTTCAGTGTATTGATCATCAATTTTTAGGATCTCATGCAGTGGTAATCGATAATAATTCATCCCCCATAGCAAGTGAAAACATGCATAAACAACCGATAAGGTAGCGCCAATATCAAGTAGTACTTCTTTCCAGGCCACTTTTTGGCGAAGCACTTTTTTAATCAAAAATCGCAGTACGCCAATAATTAATATACAATACAAAATATCTCCAAACGAAAAGGGAATCCATCCAAATACATAACGCAATACTTTGGAGGTAAAGACAAAAAGACCATTACTATAAAAATGTTCGACAAACTCTGGAAAAAAAGAAATAATCTTAATCAGCAGTATTTGAACAGGTAAAAATAAGGTAAGAAATAGCTTTGTTCTTGATTGCATGCGATAAATATAAGTTACCCAGGCAAAACTACAATATTTAATATTTGATTTAGATTAAGGTTATCATAATATAGTACATTTGCGAAAACACAATACGCAATATGAATTCAGAAATACGAAACCTGGAACCCAAAGAACTTTGGAACAAGTTTGCAGACCTTAATGCCGTACCAAGGCCTTCAAAAAAAGAAGAACGAGTGATTCAATTCATGGTGGATTTTGGTAAATCTCTTGGTTTTACTACCGAAATTGATAATGTAGGAAATGTTTTGATCAAAAAACCTGCAACGCCTGGAATGGAAGATCGAAAAACGGTAGTGATGCAATCCCATCTGGATATGGTGCATCAAAAAAATGCAGATACCAATTTTGATTTTAACACCCAAGGAATTGAAATGTATGTGGATGGGGATTGGGTACGTGCCAATGGTACCACATTGGGAGCGGATAATGGATTAGGTGTGGCTACGATCATGGCCATTCTTGAAGCCAAAGATATCGAGCATCCTGCTATTGAAGCCTTATTTACCATCGATGAAGAAACTGGAATGACAGGTGCTATGGGGTTAGAAGGGGGCTGGTTACAAGGAGATATCCTATTGAACCTTGACACCGAAGAAGATGATGAAATAGGAGTGGGCTGTGCTGGAGGAATTGATGTGACTGCCAAACGAACGTATAATGAAGAACCTGTATCTGATGGGAAAATAGCCTATACCATTTCGGTAACCGGACTTAATGGTGGACACTCTGGAATGGATATTCATAAAGGACTGGGTAATGCCAATAAGATTATGAACCGCCTGTTGTTTGATGGGTTCGAGAATTTTGGTTTGCGCATTCACCAGATTAAAGGAGGAAGTCTTAGAAATGCTATCCCTAGAGAAAGTTTTGCTACTGTGGTAGTAGATACTATTCAGGCAGAGGCTTTCGAATTTGAAATGGAAACACTTGCTAAGACAATTAAAAAAGAACTAGCACTTCCAGATCCAAATCTCACAATCGAAATTACCAAAACCGATACGCCAGGTATGGTAATGGAACTGGGTGTTCAGGAAGGTGTGCTAAAAGCTATGTATGCAGCACACAACGGAGTGTATACAATGAGTGCATCCATACCCGATTTGGTAGAAACTTCGAACAACATTGCCAAAGTGACCATCGAAAATGGAGAGGTAATCATAGAATGTCTTACACGTAGTAGTGTAGAATCTTCCAAAATGGATCTGGTAAACAAATTGAGAGCAACTTTTGAGCTCACAGGCTGTGAGGTAACTACAAGCGGAGATTATCCAGGTTGGGCACCAAATATGGATTCTCCTATCCTAAAAGTAATGGACCAATTATATCAAAAACTAAACGGAGAAAGAGCACATGTGGCTGCCTGTCACGCAGGACTAGAATGCGGAATCCTGGGGCAAAATTATCCAGATATGGATATGATCTCCTTTGGCCCTACAATTTTGGGAGCACACTCTCCAGATGAGCGAGCCAGTATTTCTTCTGCAAAAAAGTATTGGAAATTTGTACTTGAGATTTTGAAAGAGATACCAAAAAAGTAACTTTTAACAAAAGAAATCAAAACCTGTAAGACGTCAAAATCTCACAGGTTTTTTTGAAATTAGATAAATGAAGTAATCCTTTGTACATTATAGTAAGGATTGTTGATTTTTATGAGGATGATAGATATTTGAAAAAATAGAAACCAAATGACAGAAATTATTGACTTAAGTCAAGAGATTTATGAAGGAATGCCTGTTTTTAAAGACCTTCCTCAGGTTAAAATGGAAGTTCATAATTCGCACGAGGAATGGGATGGAATTAAAAATCCAAAAAAAAGAACACCTGCTGTACATAAATTAGAACTTGGAGAACATACGGGAACACATGTTGATGCTATAAATCATATGGCACCACAATATGAAGGTCAATCAATCGATACAATGCCCTTATCAATGTTCTATACCGAAGGAGTTTGCTTAAACTTCTCACACAAAAAACTTAAAGAATTAATTGAACCTTTTGAAATTGAAAATGCTTGCAAAAAGGAGAATATAGAAATTAAAAAAGGAGATACGGTTCTAATTTATACCGACCATTATAGAAAACATTTTAATGGAACGGATTGGGGAAACGGACCGGGAATTTCTGCTGAGACTGCGCGTTGGTTGGGAGAAAAAGAAATTGCTGCTTTTGGAGTGGAGACAATGTCGCCCGGTGTTCCCAAAATATCGAATAAAGAAGTTCATCATATTTGCGGAGCATTAGGTTTTACGCATTATGAAAATATGATAAACCTTCATTTGTTAATTGGAAGAGGAAGATTTCGATTTATTGGGCTTCCTTTAAAAATTCGAGGAGGAACAGGTTCTCCTGTTAGGGCAGTTGCTATATTTGAAAATTAAGTCTATTAAATATGGTATGTTAGCAATTGTAAGAATGTATTAAAATGAATTCTCATGTAAACTAGGTATCTTATAAATTTGAAGAAATGATCGCTATGCCATTTAATTTTAACACAGCTAACCGATATTTACCACATATCATATTGATAGGTCTAGGAATAGGTACTGCCAACTATATTATGAATGGTGATCTCAATTGGATTCAATGGATTATTCAATCCGTAGTAACCAGCTTTCTTGTTGGTTATACCCTAGTGGTTATCGCCTCAAATAAATACTGGCTTGAATTGCATCTCAAGGCTTCATGGAGAATGTATGTGACTCTCTTTTTAGTGTTCTTTTTAGTTGGAGCGTTTGCTTCAGAAGTAGAACAAATGATCAGATCACTAGTATTTCATAATGGAGAATACCAACCTTTATCAGCAGGAAGGATGTATATGTTCAATGGTATTATTTCTCTGGTCCTTGGCTTTAGTTTTTTTCAGAATACCCGCTTTTTTCCAAATGAAAATTTAAATGCAGAGAACGAGCAAATGAATATATCTGATCAAAAAGGTAAAGCCGAAAAGTCTTTAGAGTCTGCAAACTCCATAACTAAAGTCCCAGTTAAGAAGGGTGGAAATATTTTGTTGATCCCTATACAAGATATTGCATACTTTGAAGCATATGATAACTACTCTTTTTTATATGATCTGAAAGGCGAAAAAAGCCTTTGCGACTATTCGCTACTCTTTTTGGAAAAAAGATTGGAAAAAAAATTTTTAAGGGTACATCGAAAATATATAGTGAATTCGAATCAAATCAAACAATTTAAGCCACATTTAAATGGACGGTATATTATTTTGTTTGATGTGCCTGGGTTATCTCCAATCACCAGTAGTAAAAGCTATTCAACGATCATTCGCAAACTGATCAAAATCGAGTAAGGTAAATTTATAAGCAAAAAACATAAAAGCCCCTTTGTTTTGGTTTCGCTCAGACCTCTCGCACTATGTAACGTATCATTCACTGATTATCCAGGCCACCCACCATATATTACTTTCTTAATTGGTTGAATTTCTTTTACTTGGATAAAATTTTATTTGGTAAATAAAAAATCAGTCTATGCACGAAGCAAATATTTTTATACATGTTTTGACAGGAACAATTGCACTTATACTTGGACTTATTGCTTTATTAAGCATTAAGGGAGGAAAAATTCATAACAAAAGTGGAAGATATTTCCTGGGATTTATGTCAATAGTAATTTTAACAGCACTAATCGGAGTGTTTGTTTTTGGTAGGAATACATTCTTATTAGTAATCACTGTTTTAAGTGGATATGTTGCCTTTTCTGGATATAGAATATTGAAATCCAAATCGAATATTCCTCAAAAATATGATATTATCGTCGCTGTTATTAGCATGTTGGTATTATGCTATTGCTTGTATTATTTTAAATCAATCGGGATGATATGGTCTCCTATTGTTATGTATAGCACAGTTGGTGCTTTACTTTTTATAATTTTTTATGATTTTATCAGATATTTAATTCCAAGAAAGAAATATACAAAGCATCGGATTTGGATTTATGAGCACATTTACAAAATGACAAGTGCTTTTGCCGCACTTTTGGCTGCATTTACCGGAACGGTGCTCGAAGAATATCAGCCACACAGTCAATATTTACCGTCAGTCTTAGGAATGCTGATCATATTTGGGTTTATAGTATATGTCTACAAATACGGATTGAAGAAAATGCCTAAATTGTAGAACGAATAAAGAAGAAAAATAAACAAATACCCCAATTTAATGTTCGGGCAAAATACGAACGAGTTACAAAACTTGGCGTTGAGTTTAGTATGAAACTTACAGTTATGGTGTACGGCCAAACTTGCCATTTTTAATGATACTTGTGGGAATAATATTCAGATTGTAGAAATGCTATAAAATGATATTGTCTTACCTACATGGCTTAGTTTAAAATCATATAAGGATATTGGCTTCTTTATTTTTTTGGAAGGTTAGTTAAGATATACACATAAAAAAACTGCTTAAAACAAAAAGCTTTAAGCAGTGTATATAATGAGCTATATTTTATTAATGCCCGTGGCCATCATCTTTGGAGTGCCCTTGTGGGACGCTATTGGGATTTTGAATTCCTGTAATCTCTAATTCGAAAATTAGATCAGAATTAGGAGGTATTGGCCCGCCACCTCTTTCTCCATACCCCAAATGTGATGGGATAAATAATACAACCTTATCACCTACGTTTTTCATCTGCAAGGCTCCTTCTTTAAATCCTGCAATCATTCTGGCATCTGGCGAATATGGCATTGGCATGGGACCATAAGCTGGTCTGCGAGGATTAAATACTCCAAACTCTTTTGCTTTGTCCTCAAAGCTAGTGTCAAACATTTTACCGCTTGGTAAGTATCCTTCATAGTTTACCAATATGTTATCACCAATTTTTGGTTTGTCACCGGTACCTTTATTTAAGAATACGATTTCCAATCCACTATCTAATTTTGTTGCGGTAGCTTTCAATTCAGTATATTTTGCCGCTATTTTTTCATCTCTTTCTTTTTCAAGGCGTTCTTTTTCTGCTTTTTCTGCTTCTACGATTTTTATCTTTTCAGTAAAAGCTTTTTCTGTATCAAAGGCCTTTGCATCGGCACCTTTACGGATAATATTTACCTCCAACATTTTAATATCGCTTGCAGGCTTATCTCTTGCACCTGTTTTGGTAGTTCCTATACTATCAATAACATCTACCCCCATCACGATCTCCCCAAAAACAGTATGTTTTCCGTTTAACCATGGAGTAGGTTTAAGTGTAATAAAAAATTGGCTACCATTGGTCCCCGGGCCAGAATTGGCCATCGATAAAATTCCTTTTGATTTATGAGAGAGAGAATCCACAATTTCGTCTGGAAACTTATATCCAGGATCTCCGGCACCTGTTCCCAATGGGTCTCCAGTTTGCACCATAAAGTCTTTGATAACTCTATGGAAGATGATGCCATTATAATATTTTTTTCCAACAAAAGAGCTATCAACCATGGTGTTCGTACCTTCAGCAAGAGATACAAAGTTGGCTACAGTCATTGGGGTTAAATCGTAATGTAGTTTTGCAACTGCAACACCTTTGTTGGTCTTAATTTCTGCATAAATACCATCTTGAAGCTCTGGGTATTTATCGTTACAACTGCTAAAAACAATTGCAAGTAGTGTCAAGAATAATAGATTTAGTTTTTTCATTTGTGTTAATTAATTTTCTGTTGTTGATTCTTTGGTAATTTTATTAAGTGTTACTGTAGTCTTTAACGGAATATTTGTTCCAATCTTATTATCGTCTCCATAATATCCATATGCTTGGTAAGAAGGAAACAAAAAAGTGACCGTTTCACCAGCTTTCATAAGCTTTAGTCCTTCTCTAAGTCCTAAGAAAAGCTCTTCTTTGTCTATATAATATGTTATGGTATCTAATTCTTCCTGCGTATAGATTACTTTTCCGTTTAAATCTTTTACGTTATAATTGAAATTTACAATATCACCAAACTCGGGTGTTCGTTTAGAAAGTGTGTCTTTTATATTATAGAAGTACCAAAAGCCACCTTCAGACGTGATATAAGAGTTTGTGGTGTCTTGATCAATGATTTTTTGGATTCTGGATTCTTGTTTAGCCGCAAGTTGTTTGTTTCTATTGATAGATTCATCAATAAAAGAGCCTGATTTAATATTTACAGGTTTCCTGGCTTCGGGAGTTTTGCAAGAAGGAAATAAAAAGAGTAGACAAAGTACGCAAAGTAGTATTCTCATTGATTTAAGAGCTTTTTATAAGATGGTAAGATACTAATAAATTTGTCAACAGTATCCGATAGTGAAAGATTACTTTTTCCACCGGCGGCATTGTGATGACCACCGCCATCAAAATGATTTCTCGAAAATTCGTTTACAGAAAAATCTCCTTTGGATCGTAAAGAGATTTTTATAATCCCTTCCTTTCTGTTTTCTATAAAAATAACGGCAAATTTAACACCTTCAATAGAAAGTCCCATGTTTACAAAACCTTCGGTATCTCCTTTTTTGAAACTATGCCGATCCAACTCTTTTTGTGACATTGTAATATAAGCCACCTTATATTCTGGAAGCACGTTTAGGTTTTTTAGAGCTACTCCCTTTAACTGAAGTCTGGATAAAGTGTTTGTATCATAAACGCTTTCATGAATGTTTGTGTTATCGGCACCTCGATCAATAAGATCTGCAACAACCCGATGTGTTATGTTTGTTGTGGATCTAAACTTAAACGACCCTGTATCTGTCATTATACCAACATAGATACAGGTAGCAATCTCTGCAGTGATTTTGTCAAGATCATCCAATTTTTCAATAAAATGATAGATCATTTGGCATGTAGAACTCATTCCTGTATCGCTGTAGACATACTTGGCATAGCCATCGGGTTGTTGGTGATGATCAATCATCACAAAAGTGGTATCGGTTTTTGCAAGATCATTTTCCATATCACCACTGCGGGATAAATGATTGAAATCCAACGTAAAAATTAGATCGGCTTCCTTGATTTTAGACTGGGCAATTTCAGTATCCGTATTATATTTAATAATATCATCTTCTCCAGGCATCCATTTTAAAAAATCTGGATATTCATTTGGGGTAATCACTATAGAATGATGACCAAGTAATAAAAGATAATGATGCAACGCCAATGAAGAGCCTATTGCATCTCCGTCTGGGTTCTTGTGAGTGGTAATAACAATATTCTTGGGTGAGCTTAAAAGCTCTTTTATTTCTTTAAACTTCATAGGTCAGCGAATATACAAAAAGCCACCTAACCTCCAAAGAGGCACCTTTAAAATCATTAAGAATGATTTAATACTTTGGTAATACTATAAAATGTACTTTTATTCCTTCAAATTTGAAGATATGCAAAAAAAGATAGCAATTGTTATACTCTTGATTTTCTTGAATTTGGGTTATAGCCAACAAAAAGAGATAACATCTGATAATACCGATTTTGTTATTGCTTTTGGTAGCTGTAACAAGCAAAACGAACAACAACCATTATGGAATGAGGTTTTGAAACATAAGCCAAATCTGTTTATCTGGGGCGGGGATAATATTTATGCCGATTCTGATATGGCAAGTAAGATTAAGCAGGACTATGCAAAACAAAATAGTAATGTTGAATATCACAAACTAAAACAGTCTGTTCCTATAATGGCTACTTGGGATGATCATGATTATGGTAAAAATGATGCTGGGGTAGAGTGGAAGCTTAAAAAAGAAAGTCAACAACTGTTTTTAGACTTTTTGGAGGTGCCTAAAGATGATCCAAGAAGACAACAGGAGGGAGTTTACACTTCGGAAATATTTGAGATTGAGAAAGGGAATATTAAGGTGATCGTTTTGGATACCAGGTATTTTAGGTCTCCTCTGAAGAAAAGTGATATGGAAGGAAAGCGTTACCTCCCGCATGAAAATGGAAAAGGAACTTTGTTAGGAGATGTTCAGTGGAAATGGCTGGAAAAAGAATTAGAGAATAATTTTTCTGATTTCCTTATTATCGTAAGTAGCATTCAGTTTTTATCTTCGGAACATGGTTTTGAATCCTGGGGCAACTTTCCTCATGAAGTAGAAAGATTAAAAGCTTTATTGGTGGATAAAGCCGTTAGAAATGCGATCATATTAAGTGGTGATCGGCATATTTCAGAATTCTCTGTAACCAATGTAAAAGGACTAAAATATCCTTTGATAGATTTTACCTCAAGCGGATTAACACATTCGTATACAGCTTATAAAGGAGAGTCCAATAGGTTTAGGGTAGGGAATGTTGTTTCTGTACCAAGTTTTGGGGTTTTGAAATTTGATTTCGATAACTATACAATTTCTATGCAAATGCGTGGGAAAAATAATCTAAAACTACAAGAGTTTAATAAGCAATATCCAAAGGATTGATATTTTGTTATGTAAACCAGGTAATCAATATACTTTCTTATAATAATTCTTGTTTTTGATCCTTTTATAGCTACTTTTGCACAAAATTTAGAAATCGAACATTGATTCTATTTATTAATTTAAAAATACAAACTTCTTTACAGGAGTAGACAACAAAAAAAATTACGATGGCAACAAACAGAACTTTTACGATGCTTAAGCCCGATGCGGTAAGAAAAGGATATATAGGAGGAATCCTTGAGCAAATTACGGCTTCAGGTTTTAGAATTGTGGCGATGAAGCTAACGCAACTTACAACCAATGATGCTAAAGAGTTTTATGCAGTTCACAAAGAACGTCCTTTTTATGGTGAATTGGTAGCGTATATGACCAGCGGTCCTATTGTAGCTGCTATTTTGGAAAAAGAAAATGCGGTTGAAGATTTCAGAACGTTGATTGGTGCAACTAATCCTGAAGAAGCTGCAGAAGGTACTATTCGTAAAAAATATGCCACTTCTATTAGTGAAAATGCTGTACATGGTAGTGATAGTAATGAAAATGCTGCTATTGAAGGTGCTTTCCATTTTTCTGGAAGAGAGCAGTTCTAAATTAGAAAAAATATCTTTGCAAATATAGAAACCATCCTATCTTTTAGGATGGTTTTTTGTTACCAGAATACTCTAAAACTTATGTTTGGGGTAATTCCTAAAGAGAATATATCGTTATTCACAAATTGATTGCTTAAAGAGTTTGTGGTCCTAAACTCACGATTTAATAAGTTTTTTCTATCATAAATATTAAGTACAGAAAGACCAAGACGATATTTTATGTTTGGGTTATACCCAATTCTAAAATCATAAATAGCCGAAAAATCCAATCTATGATAAACAGGTAGATTGTTACTATTTATATCTTCAAATTCGATAATAACGATTCCGCTTCCGTCATCAATTTCGGTGGCATTGGTAAACGCTTTTCCCGTATGCCATAACCATCCCAAAGAAAACTGAAAATCATTCAGTTTATAAAAATGAGACCATTTTACAGTATGCTCTATGTTCCAGTTGCCAGGGAAGAACTCTTCGTTATTGATATTTTCAAATTTATTACGAGTGTTGATATACGAATAACTTACCCAGGTTTTATAGTTACGAAACCTCTTTTTTAAGAAAAAATCAACCCCATAGATTCTACTTTCACCGTTTTGATAGGTGTTGTTTATAGGGTTTATAAAACCTGCAGTGAGTGAAGTAATGTCATCAATTTGTTTGTAATAGCTACCAATATCAAAGTACCATTTGTTTTTCCTGAAACTGCTTCCCAGGGTAAATTGATAGCTGGACATAATCGGGAACTGATCTTCATTGGCTAATGTCCATACCTGATTTTCAAGGGATAAATCGCTAATAACGGATTCTTGTATTTGACTGATAGCTTGACTACGATATTCGGCACTAGAGTTAATCTCCCAGTATTTGTTGATGTATTTTTGAATAAAAACTCTGGGCTCTATAAAGGATTCGCCAAGCTCTGTATAATGATTAAATCGTAACCCAGCAGACAAGTAGAAATTTTTTGGATTTTCAAATTTATATTCGGTATAAAATGCATGAGTGTCCAAAAAACGATCATCTTCGTCCAGAATCAGTTCGTAGGATGGAGTTGTGGTTACAAAAGCATATCGGGTATTATTATTAGAATACTGATATCCGGCGGATAGGTTTTGATAAGTCGAAAATTTATAATTCATATGTAACTCACCACCATAATCCCGAACACTGTTTTTTTTGCTTTCAATCTCCGTAATGGTATTAGGGTCTCTGGTAATAAACTGGTAATTTAAAAGGTACTTAGTATAATATGCATTAATGTCTAGCGATAAATTATCAGAATAAGAGCTTTTCCACTTAATATTATATCCTTCGTTTTCTGTGACGAGATCGTCGCTAAATGATTCTATTTCGTCGGTTCTTCTAAAATCCAGGTCATTTTTACTATATACCGTGTTAATTTCGATTTTTTGACTTGGCGACGGCTGAAAGATTAAATTGGCATTGTAATCTGAATAAAAGAAATCATTTTTTTCATCATTCAGTGCAATTGTATCTGTGATTTTGGTGTTTTGAAAAACTCGATCAGAAAATTGTTTATAGGTAAAGGTTTCTAATACGTCGGTAAATGATCTTCTTCCTGATACTTGAAGTGATAGTTTGTCCCTAATGATAGGAGTATGAACAACCGCGTCGGCATTAATCATATTAAAACCTGCACCTCCGGTAAAGTATTCTGTAATTTCATTTTCTGATGTAATATCAACGACACCTGCAATTCTATCCCCATATCGTGCACTAACACCACTTTTATAAAAATTTACTTCTTTGGCTACATAGGGATTAAAAGCAGAGAGCATCCCAAAAAAATGCCCCTGCTGATAGGTTTTTATACCATTCCATAGTACCAGGTTTTGGTGAGGAGTACTTCCTCTTACAAACAGTCCCGAAGCTGTCTCGTACGGATTATTTACTCCCGGGGTAAGTTGCACACTTTGCAGGATATCGGGTTCAGTTCTTCCTGGGAGTACCTCGACATCTTTAAGATCTATATTAATGATCTTTTTGTTTTGGGTAATTCCTTTTGCCAGATATTCTTGAATAAGAACCTCATCCAATACTTCTTCTGGTATATACACAAGATATATTTTGATACATTCTCCTGTTAGAAAAGATTCGGAATTTAAAACTTTTTGTCTAAATCCGGGGGCACTGATTAAAATTGCAGAATTATAAGGTACATCGGCTCTTTCAAAATAACCATTTTTATCGGTAGTGATATTGGTTCTAGAAGCTTTAAAAAAAATCCTGATATCATCAAGAGGCTTTTGATCGTCGTCCAAAATATATCCACAAACCGATACGCGATCTTTCTTGGTAAAAGAACTAATGGTTATATAGTTATTTCCTGTGATTTTAAATTTTAGTTGTGATTTTTGCTGAAGCTCTATAATAAGATCTTTTAAGGGTGTTTTTGGATCTACTTCAATGGAAACTTTTTTATTATCTATTAAAGAATCGATGTAGGAGAATTTTACATCATATCGCTGCTCTATTGCCAAAATAATTTCTGACAAAGGCATGTTTTCTAGCACTATAGTACTTGTTTCTTCTTGCGAAAAAACAGATATGCTCCATAAAAAAATACATGCACATAACAGTCTTATCATGCTATTACTTTTCTAGTACGACAGTCTTGCCATCTTCCGATAGTCTATACTCGATGTCTAAGGTACTAAAAACCGTTTTAAGAGCGACTTCTATATTATCATTTGGGAACGTTCCGGTGTATTTATATCCTAAATTCAAACCTTCTTGTTCAATTTTTATGTTATACTGTTGTTCAAGTTCATTAAAAACATACCGTATCGGGATACTTCTAAACGAACTTGTATTGGTTAACCAAGAAGGGTTTGAGGCTTTGAAAGTCCATTTTTCTGAATTTTTCCCAAGATTTCTAAATGCATTTCCAGCAGTAAGAATTTCTTTATTATCATTGTTTACAACACTTACTTTTCCTTCGAAACAGTTCACCTCGAATAAAGAATTTTGTGAGTGTACATTAAATTGGGTTCCTAGAACAGAAACCTCACCGTTATTGGTAGTTACCGTAAATTTACTTCCTTTTTTTACTTTAAAAAACGCTTCACCTTCCAATTCTATAGTACGGTTGTTTTCCCAATCACTTTTATCAAAGCTTGCTATAGATTTGGCATTTAAGGTCATTTCTGAACCATCAGGTAATGTTACTATTAACTTTTCACCGAAATCGGAGCTATAGGATTGGTCAGGGCCAAACAAAAATATTCCAAAAATAATAGCAATAGAAGCGGCAGCTGCAAAATATGGCCACAATTTTATAACGCCTTTTGACTTCTTAGCATCACGTTTTGATTTTAATACAGACAATTGTTGTTCGATATCATAGGATCTTAGGTCCAAAGCATCTGCACCAGCCATTATTTTTACATAATGCTCATATTCAGGATGAGACTGAAACTCACGAAGCTCTTTGTCCGTAAGTTCGCCATTAATCCATCTGGATAAGAATATATTATCTTTTTTATCGTCTAACATAATCAAGTTCTATAGTATCAAAACGTTTTATTGTTTAATTACCCTACCCCTTTTTGTTTAAAAAACAATTTACAAATTTTAAATTCCAAAAAATACAATGCTTATAATGTTTATTAACAGTATTAACCCGTTGTGCATTTTGATTAACTAAAAAAAGAGTTGTGCATACTGCTGTTAAGCAGTAAATTGTAATAACGAC
>CANMDH010000072.1 GCA_947496555.1 uncultured Aquimarina sp.
TTGTCGTTATTACAATTTACTGCTTAACAGCAGTATGCACAACTCTTTTTTTAGTTAATCAAAATGCACAACGGGTAATTAATCATATTCTTTTAAACCTTTTTACTATTAAACAAGTCTATTTATAAGTAAGTATCATTAGATTTCATATCTTTCAAATTCGAATACATTAAATTAGGTAATATTTAAATTTATAATAGTATGAGAAAGACTTTTTTTATTGTTGGTGTATTTGTTCACTCAATATTTTTTGGGCAAAATGATTTGTCTACAACAACAAATGCGGATGGTACCTACACAGTATTGGGAACTCAAAGTTTATTCAAATTTGATAAATACGAAGAAAAAGATATCAAAGGAACTCCATATTTTGAAGACGATTATGCTTTTGCAACAGTTTCGATGGATGGAAAAAAAATAAAAGATTACGCTATTAAATATAATGCATACGCAGATGAAATAGTAGTTGCTGAAAATGATAAAACATACGCCTTAACCAAAAGTGAAAGCATTGCTATCTCTTTAAAAAATTACACCTATAAATGGTCTGAAAGCAAAAAGGGGTATTTTATTTTTTTCAACTCAGATAAAGATGTTTCTCTGGTATTAAAAGCAAAGAAAAAGATTAAAAAAGCAGTAGAACCCAAATCAGGTTTTGGAAGTTATGTCCCTCCTAGTTTTGTCAAAGAGTATATTTACTTTATAAAAGACAAAAACAACAACCTAAATGAAATAAGGCTCAAGAAAAAAGACATCCTAAAAATACTCGCGGATAAAAAAAAGGAATTAGAAAAATATGCGTCTTCTAAAAAATTAAGCTTTAACAAAGAAAAAGATGCTATTAAAATTATTGATTATTATAATAGCATCTAAATTCGTATATATCTTATGAATCAACAACATAGTTGATCGCAAAGTTGCTAGAAAGTATTTGAACCTATATTTCCTTGTGCTAATATGGTCTGCAAATCTTCTGCGCTTTGATGTATATTGACATGCCCATCAAATAGTATCAAATTATTATAATCAATTGTCGTCTCATCATCCAATTGAGTAACGGTTGTTGTACTTGCACCACTATCCCCATTAACTGGTTCTAATGTGATTACAATATCGCCTCCCTCTTGAACAGAATCCATATGTATATGTGCAGGATGTATATTACCAGCCGTAGTTCCCGAAAGTCTAATCTCGACAATAGTAGTAGTATTATTAGACTTAATAAATTTTGCAGTACCAGAAATTCCTGAATCTCCAACTTCGTCAAGACGAAAAGTTACAGAAGATTCAATTTCAGAGTCACTATTACAGCCACTTAACAATAAAGAGATTGAAATAAAAACAAAAATAAATTTTCTCATCATTTAAAATATTTATAATAAAGATGTAATTTTTATCAAAAGGTCTATAATTGATTGTGTTAAAATTAAGTTAATGTAACCCTAAAGACATTATAACTCTCTGGTTTTTCAGACTATACAACTTGATCAAGTTAAATGCAGTAATTGTATTATTTATTAAAAAACTACAGTTTTATTGGATCATCAAGAGCATGAAAGTAAAAAGTTTCAAAAGTGAAGTTTGATCAGTAATAAAAAAATGTTTACAAAAAAATCGTACTAATACACAATCCTTCTCCCTTTTTTTACGTTAAAAATTGTATATTTCTGTAAAAAATCCCCAAGCTATGAAAAATATACTAAAGAGAGTTGCTCTACTTCTTATTGCTTTATTCTGTTTTAATTGTGGAAGCGATGATAGTACAGAGCCCGGTCCTGGACCAAATCCCGATACTAATCCCAACCCAAACAAAATTACTACTTACAATGCCGATGTAAAAACAATTATTGACACGCATTGTCTTGAATGTCATACAATTCCTCTAGCACAGGGAGCTCCATTCCCAATGCGTAATTACGATGAAACTATCATAGGTGTAGATAGAGATCTTGTGCTAAGGATGGTTTCAACTAGTATTAACAATGTAATGCCACCATCTGGTCGATTACCACAAGAAACTATCGATATTATCCTTGATTGGGAAGCAGATGGATTCTTAGAAGAATAATTCCTACTTATTGTTTACAGCATCTTGTCCTTTATAGAATCTTTTGATTGCCATATTGTTTTCAGAATAGACTTTTACCAGATAATGCCCTTTTCTTAGTGATGACACATCAATATCCCGGTCGAGATGTAATTTCCTTTCGATTCTTATAAAGCCGGCTTTATCAATAACTTTAACCAAAATTGACTGTGTTTGGACATTAGTTTCAATCTTAATAAACTCGGAAGTAATTGAAGGTTTTATCTCAAAAGAAAACACTTCATTAGCTATCATTAAAGGATAATATTTAGGTACGATATTCGAATACGCTAAAGAAACACTTATTAACAACAATACAGATAGTAATATTTTTTTCATAGTTTTATATTTTTAATATAATATATAGATTATTGGTTATCATATGTATGCCACTAAGGGTGATCGGATTAAAAAACACCCAAAGTGACAATACATTTGTAGGCATTCTAATAATATTTTAATTTACCAATATCTATGCTATTAATGCGTTAATAAAAGTACAAATGGCTTATTATTTAACGCATTTTTAGAAAATTTTATAAAAAAAGTCAGGCATATTTTTGGCCTGACTTTTTTAATCCTATTTTATTAATAAGCTTTATTACAGTTTTTACTTACTCAGGTACATCTTACGTCTAGAGTATAAGTCATAGAATTGATCATCTTTAAGATCATCTATAAATAAGATGCTTTCTCCTGTACTTTTCATTTCAGGTCCTAATTTCTTATTTACATTTGGAAATTTATTAAATGAGAATACCGGTTGTTTGATTGCATAACCGTCTAAATGAGGTTTGAAATCAAAATCTGTAACCTTCTTCTCTCCTAACATCACTTTAGTTGCATAATTCACATAAGGTTCTCCGTATGCTTTTGCAATAAAGGGTACTGTCCGAGAAGCTCTAGGATTGGCTTCAATGATATAAACCATATCATCTTTAATGGCAAATTGAATATTGATCAATCCCACCGTATTCAATGCCAAAGCAATTTTATGAGTATGATCTTTGATCTGCTGCATTACAAATTCACCTAAATTGAAAGGAGGTAATGTAGCATTGGAGTCACCAGAATGAATTCCGCATGGCTCTATATGCTCCATAATACCAATGATATAAACATTTTCTCCATCACAAATTGCATCTGCTTCTGCTTCAATAGCGCCATCAAGATAATGATCTAGCAATAACTTGTTATTCGGTATTTTACGAAGTAAATCAACAACATGCTCTTCTAATTCTTGTTTATTGATAACGATCTTCATTCCTTGTCCTCCAAGTACATAAGATGGTCTTACGAGAAGAGGAAAATCAAGCCTATCTGCAACTTCCAGGGCTTCATCTGCAGTTTCGGCAGTATCAAATTCAGGGTAAGGAATGTTGTTTTCTTTTAACAGCTTAGAGAAACTTCCTCTATCTTCTGCTAAATCCAATGATTGGAAACTCGTTCCTATAATTTTAATACCATAACGGTCCAGTTTTTCAGCTAGTTTTAATGCCGTTTGGCCTCCAAGCTGAACAATGACTCCTTCTGGTTTTTCATGCCTAATGATGTCATAAATATGTTCCCAGAATACTGGCTCAAAATATAATTTATCAGCCGTATCAAAGTCTGTAGAAACGGTTTCAGGATTACAGTTAATCATGATCGTTTCATACCCACACTCGGCAGATGCCAATACTCCATGCACACAACAGTAATCAAATTCGATTCCTTGTCCTATACGGTTAGGCCCAGAGCCCAAAACAACTATTTTCTTTCTATCGGTAACCGAGCTTTCATTAGAAACATATATTTCCCCTTCAGGAGTTTCTATCTCTGCTTCAAAAGTAGAATAGAAATATGGAGTTTGCGCTTTAAACTCTGCTGCACAAGTATCTACCAATTTATATACACGTTTAATACCAAGCTCGTCTCTTTTGTTGTATACTTCGCTCTCATAACATCCTACCATATGAGCAATCTGTCTGTCTGCAAAACCTTTTTGCTTTGCTTCTAGGATTAATTCTCTGGTTAAAGACTGAATGGTATACGTCGAAATTTCCTTTTCAAGATTATACAGTTCTTCGTATTGCTTTAAGAACCACATATCAATTTTTGTAATTTCATGTATTCTGCTCAATGGAATCCCCATCTGGATAGCATCATAAATCACAAATACACGATCCCAACTCGCATAGGTAAGCTTTTTTATAATTGTATCGTAATCTTTATACCCTTTACCATCAGCTCCTAGTCCGTTTCTTTTTATTTCTAAGGATTGTGTAGCCTTATGCAGCGCCTCTTGAAAAGATCTCCCAATAGCCATTACCTCTCCTACTGCTTTCATCTGTAATCCCAGAGTTCTATCTGATCCTTCAAATTTATCAAAATTCCATCTCGGAATCTTCACAATTACATAATCCAATGAAGGCTCAAACAACGCTGAAGTCGATTTTGTAATTTGATTATCCAACTCATCCAATGTATAACCAATAGCAAGTTTTGCAGCTATTTTTGCAATCGGATACCCTGTTGCTTTTGATGCCAATGCAGACGAACGAGAAACCCTTGGATTTATTTCGATGGCAATGATATCTTCATTTTCATCTGGACTTACGGCAAATTGCACATTACATCCTCCTGCAAAATCACCAATACTACGCATCATATGAATTGCCATATCACGCATACGCTGATACGTTTTATCACTAAGGGTCATAGCCGGAGCAACGGTGATAGAATCCCCGGTGTGGATTCCCATTGGATCCATATTTTCAATAGCACAAATAATAACTACGTTATCGTTATTATCTCTTAATAATTCTAATTCATATTCTTTCCAACCAATTAATGCTTTATCGATCATTACTTCATGAATTGGCGAAACTTCTAATCCTCGAGTCAGTAATTCATCAAAATCCTCTTCCCTGTATACAAAAGAAGCTCCAGCTCCACCGAGCGTATAAGAAGCTCTAATTACAAGAGGAAAACCAAACTCTTGTGCAATTTCTTTACCTTTTAAATAAGAGTTGGCCGTAGCCTGGGGAGCCATGCCAATTCCAATCTTCAACATAAGTTCTCTAAACTGCTCACGGTCCTCGGTAATATTAATAGCATCAATATCAACCCCAATAATTTCAATATCAAAATCTTTCCAAATACCTTTTTCATCAGCTTCGATACATAAATTCAAAGCAGTTTGACCCCCCATTGTTGGTAATACTGCATCGATCTGAGGATGTTCCTTAAGTATTTCAATAATGGATTTAGTATTCAATGGTTTAAGATATACATGATCCGCCATCGAAGGGTCTGTCATAATAGTAGCCGGGTTAGAATTGATAAGAATAGTTTCAATTCCATCTTCTCTCAAAGAACGCAATGCCTGTGATCCCGAATAATCAAATTCACAAGCTTGTCCGATAATAATAGGTCCAGATCCAATAATCAGTATACTCTTAAGTTCTTCTCTTTTTGGCATGTAATTAAAATTGTGTTGTGTATAATATTTCCTTTTTTAATAGATATAAAAAAAGGCGTTACTCATAAAGTAACACCTTTTATATTTTTAGAACACCTTATCATTAGTGCTTGTGTCTTAATTCTGAAGAAACAGATAGCTTCTTTCTTCCTTTAGCTCTTCTTCGAGCTAATACCTTTCTACCATTAACAGATGCCATACGCTCTCTGAAACCGTGTTTGTTCTTTCTCTTTCTCTTTGATGGTTGAAACGTTCTTTTCATTGCTATCTACCTTTATATATCTTCTTAAAAATGTCTTTTTTTGATCGTTGGGTCTCTCTTCCCAAAACTGCGGGCAAATATACAAAGACTTTTTACTTTGACAAACCCAAATATCAAAATATTTTTATTTGTTTTTATTACCTTTGCCGCGACTTAAAAATAAAACATTTCAATGTACAACAAAAATATAAAATTAGTAATTGCAGCATTAGTTATCGGATTGGCTGTATGGCAAATAGTAGAAGGATATATCGGTAATGGCATTATGCTTGTCTTGCTCTCTCTAATTTTTGTGTTTTTATACTTTAAAAATGAACTAATTCTTCTTGCATTTCTAAAACTGCGTAAACAAGATTTTGAAGGTGCAAAAAAATGGTTGGATAAAATCAAAAAGCCAGAAAGTGCTCTTACTACAAAACAACAAGGGTACTATAATTACCTTTTGGGTATTATGTTATCACAAACTAATATCACGCAGGCCGAAAAGCACCTTAAAAGAGCGATCAAATTAGGACTATCTATGAATCAAGATCTTGCTGTAGCAAAATTAAATCTTGCGGGTATCGCTATGACCAAACGCCGAAAAAGAGAAGCTCAAATGCTTCTAACCGAAGCCAAAAAACTGGATAAGCACAACATGCTAAAAGATCAGATTGCTATGATGAAACAGCAAATGAAAAAAATCTAGGCACACTAATTGCACTCCTTATTACGTTATCAAGTAAAAGTTTGGAACATTATTCACTTTAAAGCAAACAGTTGCGAGACCAAGTTTTAGCACGAAAAACTGTTTTTTTAAAGAGTTTATAGTACATTAGCGATTGTAATTATTTTATAATGAGAAATTTTTTAATAGTAGTAATACTCTTTTCTTTTTACAGCAATTTGTTTGCGCAACCAGAAGTTAAAATTCCATTTTCTACAGCTATATCGGCACATATCGTAAAATATAATATGAAGATGGACGAGGCCTATAGAGAAAGTGATCTCGAGCGTGCAACATTTTTGTTTGACTCATTGGTTACCAACCATCTCAATGGAACTTATTTGGATAACTTTACAGTAAATACCCTAAAGGAAGACCCTATTACTTTTGACGAATATGAAAAACCTATGTTTCTCATTACCTATGCTGCCTGGTGTGTTCCTGGGATAGGAGAAATCCCTGCCCTAAATGACCTCGCCGATAGATTTCACGACCAAATTGATTTCGTTGTTCTTTTTTGGGATACAAAAGAAAACCTTAAGTCCAAAAGTAAAGAATACAACGAGCACATTAAATTGGTATATGTTGACGAAAAAACAAATCAAGACTCGCATATTGTTAATAAATTGAAGCATGCTCTTGGTTTTCCGATGATGTACTTTACAAATGAAGAGAAAAAGCTTCTAAGTATTCAAAAAATTGAAACGCATCATTCTAGTGAAACATTAAGTAATTCTTATAACATACACTTTAACTCACTATCGAAAGGAGTTTCTTTAATTATAGCCGACCTTGATGCTAGAGGATTATTAAACGAGGATGGAACTTCTGCATTAGAAACCTCGGATCAAGAAGAAGAAGCTGAAGGTAAAAAAGGTAAAAAGAATAAAAAAGGTAGAAAGAAAGAAGTTGTGGGTGAAGATGGTAGAACCGATGAAGAAAGAAGAATTGATGAAGAATACGAAAGATACAAGCGTGAGAAAGATTCTTTGAATAAACAAAAGCGAAAGTATTAATCTGCTATTATTTTCCCAGAATCATTTTTAGGGCAACCAATAATAAAATGCCTCCAAATACTTTTTTAAGCAATGCTTGATTAATAGAAATTGCCAGTTTACTTCCCAAATACCCTCCTATAATAAAGGTAAATGCAATAATTGCAGCATATTTCCAATTTACGTGGCCTTCTTGATAATAATTATATGCCGCCAATAATGTTACCGGAACAGCCAAAACTGCAAGACTAGTACCTTGCGCTTCATGTTGAGAGAAATTTAGCCACAATATCATAAGGGGAATCATCACAACACTACCGCCAATTCCTAGAGTACCACTAAAAAACCCAGCCAATAATCCTATTAAAATTAACGAAATAAGTACAGTTGTGTTCATGCCGTCTATAATTAAACGGCTAACTTAAGTAAAAAAAAGGAATTTAATTATTAACCCAATTCTTATTGTCCAACTCCGGTTTTATAATAACCATCTCTTGGGATTTTAACAAGATATTCTTTACCAGTAGTATTATTTAAATGAGTTTCTCTTAACCATGGATTATGAAGCTTCAGAATTTTATAGTTAATATCATATTGCTTCGCAAATGCATTAAAATCAGTAATAGATTCATCTATCAAAACATTAAACGTTGGTATATGCTTGTATAAATCTTCTTCTTTGAAATTAAATCCATATTGCTTAGGATTGCTTAAAATTTCTTTTACTGCGACAATTCTAAACACATATCTACCTGTTTCTTCTCCTAGCAAAAGATCATAATACGAAGCAGCATCTTGTCGCTCCATTTGTCTAATAATACCTGCTCTACCTGCATTATATGCAGCCGCAGCAAGTGTCCATGATCCAAATTTTTCTTTTGCTTTTTTAAGGTATCTGCAGGCCACCAGTGTAGATTTTTCTATATGATAACGCTCGTCTACATTTTGATTAACTTCTAATCCATATTCTTTTGCAGTACCTTTTAGTATTTGCCAAAACCCTGTAGCTCTAGCTGGAGAAACTGCTTGTGTCAAACTACTTTCGATTACCGCAAGGTATTTAAAATCTTCAGGTACACCCTGCTCTTTTAAAATAGGCTCTATAATTGGAAAATACTTATTTGCTCTTTTAAAGAGGAGTAACCCATTGGATTGCCAGTACGTATTTACAAGCAATTCTCTATCCATTCTCTCTCTGATATCTGGATTCGAGATAGGAACCAATTCGCCAGCAAAATTAAGATTGTCGGGCATAGGTATGGCATAGACATTATAGTCATTTATCAATTTCTCTTCTAATACTTCTTGTGCTTGGGTTTTCTGAGGTTGATCTTGGGTCGCATTAACCAAGATACCAAAAGTGAATAATACACCTAAAAAAACTAAAACCTTTTTAATCGTCTTCATTATTACAAGTAGATTTTGTCGGGGGACATAAAATTATATGTTACAATATAACGTAAAAAGTTAGACTATTGCAAGTTATCATTAATAATTTCGGGTAAATTTTTGTTAAACCATCTAGCACGATTTACAATCATCACATGCGTACCCTTATCTACTGTAATACAATCCTTTATGTTTGATATAGGAAAAACAATGTCCTTATCCCCATGAATATGTACAAGTCCATCTGGGTATTCTTCCTGATCCCAGCACACCATTTTTTCTATAGCCCAGTCCAGATATGTTTTATCATTTATTGATAAATATCTTTGGTACATAGCGGCTCTTTTCTTTGCAAATTCTCCAAAGGCCAGTTTTTCCCAATTGTCAATTCTGGAAACCAATGACGTAGGTAAAAGCTTATACATTTTGGTTTTGCGTGCAATCTTCATACGGTTAGGCAGTTCATACTTGCTTTTTACACTAGAAATGATAATTAATTTTTTTAACTTCAAATATTTGCTCATTTCCTGAACTACAATACCTCCAAAAGAAACGCCTACCAAAACCGCATTATCGTGCTTAATTTCATAACACATTCTTTTAGCATAGCCCTCCATAGACTCCCTTTTATGCGGTATTTTCCAAGGAACTGTATACGCTTTGAATTGATTTTCGGGTAATTTGATATTTTCAAAAATTGAAACATCTGCCGCCATCCCCGGAATAAAGTAAATATGGCTAACTTCCTGCAACATAGGTATTTTAACAGTGAATTATACGTTTAAAGCACTAATTTTAGTATCTTTGCCTATCAAAATTATGGTATTCCTTTTTTCTGGAAAAGGAAATACTAAGTTAAATTTTTATAAAAAGGGAATTTTAACTAACAAATCTTAGTTAGGCATGCGTTGACTTATTACAAATCTATAATTGATTTGTAATAATATATCATCATTTAGTATGGTTACAAAGAATTGTTAGGTATTGGGGTGACCCCCCTTATATATGATTTAAATACCTCATAATTTAAAAAATATGGAGAACATAAGTGATGTTGAATTAGAAATTATCGATAATGAATTTCTAAGACAATTCGAAACTACAATTGAAGATCAAAAAGCAAAGATCGAGTACGCCCAACAGGAAAGAAAGATTTTCTTAACCAAACTTATCATGAATGAAGAACAGATCGAGAAAGGTCTGCATGAAGATTTTATAGTTGCTGTATTTAATGTTATTGAAGAGCGAAATATTAGGTTGGTACCAACAAGTCCTATTATTGCCAAATTCATGAGAAAAAACAGGAGGAAATATAAAGACCTACTACCTGTAGGTATTAATATATAGATTACTTTGAAAAACAGTAGAATAAAAAACCTGCAGCATTGCAGGTTTTTTATTATGCTTTTATTTCTTCGGGAATAAAGTCAAATCGTACCATCCCATCCTCATCAATATCTTTTAACTTCACTTGATGTAATGTATTTACATAGGAAGGGTTCCAAGGCATTTTTACTTTTACATAATTCTCTGTAAATCCATGGATATATCCTTCTTTATTTTCAGATTCAAACAGAACTGTTCTATTGGTTCCTAATTGACTCTCATAAAAAGCCCTTCTCTTCTTTGCAGACAAACCTCTTAACATTTTACTTCTTTTTTTACGCACATCTTGAGGCACTACCTTATCTAGTGATGCTGCAATCGTATTGTCCCTTTCAGAATAGGTAAACACGTGCAAATAAGAAATATCCAATGCTGATAAAAAATTATAGGTTTCTAAGAAATGATCGTCAGTTTCACCGGGAAAACCTACAATTACATCCACTCCAATACAGGCATGCGGCATTAGCTCCTTGATTTTTTTCACCCTATCAATATATAGATCGCTCAAATACCTTCTTCGCATTAATTTAAGAATCTCGTCGTTACCCGATTGTAACGGAATATGAAAATGAGGCACAAAAGTCCGTGAGCCTGCTACAAAATCTATGGTTTCATTTTTTAACAAGTTAGGTTCTATCGATGATATTCGTAACCGTTCTATACCTTCTACTTCATCCAATGCTTGCACAAGTTCAAAAAAAGTATGCTCATGTTTCTTGTTTCCAAACTCGCCCTTACCATAATCACCAATATTCACACCGGTAAGTACAATTTCTTTAATTCCTTTTTCCGAAATTTCTTTAGCATTCTTCAAAACGTTACTCAACGTATCACTTCGAGAAATACCTCGCGCCAAAGGAATTGTACAATAAGTACATTTGTAATCGCATCCATCCTGCACTTTTAAGAAAGCTCGAGTGCGATCTCCAATCGAGTAACTACCAACATAAAAATCGGCTTCTTCAATTTCACAAGAATGTACTTCTCCGAAATCATTCTTAGCGAGGTCGTTAATGTAATCGGTTATTTTAAATTTTTCAGTTGCACCCAGTACCAGATCTACACCATCTACAGCAGCCAAGTCTTTAGGCTTTAGTTGTGCATAGCAACCAACAGCTGCGATAAAAGCTTCCTGATTAGCCTTTAAAGCCTGCCTCACTATGGTTTTAAACCTCTTATCTGCATTTTCGGTAACAGAACACGTATTGATCACATAGATATCTGCATTCTCAGAAAAATCTACACGATCAAAGCCTTCATCGGTAAAACTTCTTGCAATAGTAGAAGTCTCCGAAAAATTAAGTTTACACCCTAATGTATAAAAAGCTACTTTTTTTCTCATAAAACTGTGTCATATTTCCGCAACGACAGAAATCTCTTTATATTTATCCTTTACTTACACTCTTAAAATTTTTAAGACATAAAAGAATACTTTTTTTGAGGGTGCAAATATACCAACAATAATCCGTTTACTAAAATTGAGAATTCATCATTTTATTTCTATAATTCGTTATTTAACAATAGCTTACTTATTTTTTTCGATACTCTCTTGCGGAAAATATTCGCAAAAGAATCATGATCACGAAGTATTCAGATACAATCAATTCGAAAATATAAGTTCGTTGGATCCTGCCTTTGCCAGAGATGTAGCCAATATTTGGTCTACCAATCAATTATTTAACGGGCTCGTACAACTAGATGATTCATTGCATATTATTCCAGATATTGCCAAGCGCTGGGATATTTCTGAAGATGGATTGCGATATACTTTTTTTTTAAGAAATGATGTCAAATTTCATAAACACCCTCAATTCAAAACCAAGGATAGTACAAGATCTGTCATTGCACAAGACTTTGTACATAGTTTTGATCGATTAATAGATCCAAAGGTAGCTTCGCCAGGCAATTGGGTGTTGAAAAATGTTTCAAGATATAAAGCACTTAATGATAGTGTTTTTGAGATTAACCTTAAAAAACCGTTTCCAGCATTTTTGGGACTTATGAGTATGCGTTATTGTTCTGTAGTACCAAAAGAGGTAGTTGATTTTTATGGAAATCAATTTAGATCCAACCCTATCGGTACTGGACCTTTTAAGTTTAAATTGTGGGAGGAAAATGTAAAATTGGTATTCCGTAGAAATGAATTATATTTTGAAAAAGACAAAAATGGGAAGCAGCTACCTTACCTAGAGGCTGTAGCCATTACATTTTTACCAGACAAACAAAGTGAGTTTTTACAATTTGCTCAAGGAAAACTCGATTTGTTGAACAGCCTGGATGCCTCCTACAAAGATGAATTACTTACCCCAACCGGAAAGTTGCGTGCAAAATACCAGGAAAGGGTCAATATTAGCAAGGGCCCTTACCTTAATTCAGAATACCTTGCATTCTATCTGGATACAGAAAAAAGTGAAATTAAGTCAGCATTCCTTAGAAAAGCCATTAATCATGGTTTTGATAGAGAAAAAATGATCACCTACTTAAAAAATGGTATTGGGACCCCCGCTATTAATGGTTTTATCCCTAAGGGAATTCCGGGATTTGCGAATATCAAAGGATATGAATACAACCCAGAGAAAGCCCGTATGTATATTAAAAAGTATATCGAACAAACAGGAAATAAAAACCCAACCATACGTATCGCCACAGACTCTAATTATCAAAGTCTTTGTGAATTTATACAACGGGAACTTGAGAAAATCGGACTTACTATTATCGTTGATGTGATGCCACCCTCAACGATAAGGCAAAAAAAATGGAGCGGTGAATTAGAGGTTTTTAGAGCAAGCTGGATCGCAGATTACCCAGATGCCGAGAATTTTCTATCCCCGTATTATAGTAAGAACCATACACCCAACGGTCCCAATTACACGCACTTTACAAATGATACGTTTGATAGACTGTACGAAGAAAGCTTTCTAATAACAGATGCCAAACTACGGGAGCAACACTATGCAAAAATGGATTCGATAATAGTTGCTCATGCCCCTATTGCGCCTCTTTATTATGACGAGGTGGTTCGATTTACACAAAAAAATGTAAAAGGGCTTACCAATAACCCCCAAAACTTTTTGATTCTAAAACGAGTTTGGAAAGAAAAGCTTAATTAAGCTTATTCAAAGTTTTTTCTCCACTGCTTAGTTTCTTCAAAAACATGCTCAAGAATTTGCTCCTCATGTTTGGTAAATTCAAGATCTCTACGTGACATTACCACTCTAGCCACTTCAAAAGCTTTTTTGGTTAAAAAAGTGGTAAATCCACCACTACCACCCCAACTATAGCTAGGAATAAAATTACGTGGAAAACCACTTCCAAAAATATTGGCACTAACTCCTACTACTGTTCCGGTATTAAACATCGTATTGATACCACATTTTGAGTGGTCTCCCATCATAAGTCCACAAAATTGTAACCCTGTTTTGGCAAAACCTTCGGTTTCATAACTCCATAAACGTACCGGTGCGTAGTTGTTCTTTAAATTAGAGGTATTCGTATCGGCTCCCAAGTTGCACCACTCGCCCAGTACCGAATTACCCATATATCCATCATGCCCTTTGTTTGAATATCCAAAGATTACCGAGTTGGTTACCTCTCCTCCAACTTTAGAATAAGGTCCGATAGTGGTACCCCCATAAATCTTTGCTCCCATTTTGATGGTCGCATGATCACAAAGCACAAAAGGTCCTCTTATGACGCTACCTTCCATAATTTCGGCATTTTTACCTATATAAATGGGTCCG
Organism: uncultured Aquimarina sp.; assembly: GCA_947496555.1. GTDB lineage: Bacteria > Bacteroidota > Bacteroidia > Flavobacteriales > Flavobacteriaceae > Aquimarina. The sequence goes on from CANMDH010000072.1 coordinate 14,028, forward strand.
TTACTAGCATTAAGCGTCGTAAATTCGAGTTTTGCTCCTTCTTCGATAAAAATATTCTCTGGGGCGATGACATTATTACTTGTGGGAATCGGTTGACTTTCTCTGCCCTGAGTCAACAAAGTAAAATCCTGGTTAATCGCTAGCTCATTTTTTGAAAAAATATCCCAGGTATTTTTTACGGTGAGCACTTCATCTTCATATTGAGATATTTCGTAAGAATCAAAATCCACCTCTTGATCTTCTTTTACATAGAACGCAATAGGCTCATCCTTATCAAAAATTGCTTGGTTAGGCCCTAGCGCCTTAATCTTTTTAACAAGATTTTTGTAAGGCAAATACGAAGCATTGATCATTACATTTTCTTCGAGCTCTACCATTGGGAATTTCTCGCTTAAATATTCTTCGGTTATGGTAGAAGTTGCAAAACCGAGATATTTCTCCCATTTCTCCCGAATGGTTAAGATCCCTATTCTGATTTCGGCTACCGGTCTGGTGTAGGTAAAAGGCAGCAATGCGTTGCGCGAAAGTCCGTCAAAAAGAATGTAATTCATGTGTTGATCTCAAAAAAATTAATAGTGCTAAATCGTGACAAAAATAAGGACGTTGGTGTTAAAAATAATGCAGTTCGGCTATTTTATTTGGAAATAAATATTTTATCGAACCCTGAGCCCGTCGAAGGGTGGCTTTGCTCTAAGTCCTCTTTTGGGGAATTTCATATACGCCTTCGAGAACCTCAGGGCTGGTATTTGATTTATGGCCCCGCGCCCCGAGGCTCTCGAAGGGCGGCTAGCATTTTACTTTACACGGAGTCTCTGAGCATACTCGAAGGCAACAAAAAAGCCTCTCCATCTCTGGAAAGGCTTTTGTATACTTGTTTATAAACAAATTACTTTTTAAACTTCGCGTATTTGTTTTTGAACTTGTCGATACGTCCTGCGGTATCGATAAGCTTTGATTTTCCTGTATAGAATGGATGAGAAGCTCTTGAGATTTCTAATTTCACAAGCGGATACTCTGTACCATCAACATCGATAGTTTCTTTAGTATTCGCTGTAGACTTCGTTAAAAAAACTTCGTCATTAGACATATCTTTAAAAGCTACTAATCTATAATTTTCAGGGTGAATACCTTTTCTCATTTGTATTTATCTTTTCTATTTTCGAGGGGCAAATTTACAACTAATTTTTTAATTGCGAAATATTTTCCGAATTAAAATACAAAACTTAGTGTTTACAATTCAAAAATTAATTTACGCTTGAAATTATTATCGTTACTCGCACAATTCTAGCCATTTAAGTATTCCAGCAGCTAGACCGGTAGTGCTTTCACAAGCACGAGAAGAAGCGCTCTTACCAAGACTATTTCTCATCTCTAGTTTAAGGTATTCAAACTGGTCTGCAATACTACCAAACTCTTCTCCACTCATGTTCATAGCTTCAAGTTGATAATACAAATCCAAAAAGGCCTGTGTCTGATCGCCCAAAAACTCTTGAAACAATGCTTCAACTTCAGGTTCACTTAGATTATTGTTAGCAGTTTTTTGAGATAAGGATTTCAAAAATTGCTGTAATTTACCAGTTTTAATAGCACTTTTATTAAACTCAATTAAGGTCTGTTTAACAAGAAGTTCTTTTTCTTCCTGAGATACTTCTAAGACATCTTCATCCCTTGTGCACGATGTAATCGTAATAAAAGAAAAAATAAGCGTAAAAAGTAATAATTTTTTCATAAACAGTGATTTTGTTGTTATCTAATCAATTTTAAAAATTGGGGTATTTAAAATAAATTTTTTGGCGCCTTTTTTTTGGGGTTTTACATCATTTTTTGATCTAAAAATCCTTATTTCAATCAATTGCGTTTATAAGTTATCTCTCCCCAGAACTCCTTATTTTACGCTATCTTAGGCCTTATATTAATTACGGAAAAACCGTAAACTATTTGGTAAATATACGATAAAAATGTAAATTAACCCGATAAAATGCTATTTTTATCACAGCTGTAACATTTTTTTATATTTGTAGACTGATGGTTTATTAAAAACTTTAAAACAATTTTGCCGTATGGAAGAAACTACTATTTCTACCAAAAAATATATTTTAACCTATGGACTTATTCTTGGTGTTATTTGGGTTATTCATGGCTTTTTTCGTCATATAACTGATAATAGAGCTACATCGAATTGGGCTTTTTATATTTTTGAATTATCCCTTCCTATAAGCATTATAGTTTACGGTGTTTATAGGTATAAATCCAACAACTCTGGTTTTTTAACCTTATGGCAAGCATTAAAAATTGGATTCGGGATTGCTTTAATAAGTACAACTATACAAACAGCCTGGGATATTTTTTTAGTAAAAATAATTTCACCCGAAACTATCCAAGAAATTATTAATTTGACAGATCAGCCAACTCCAAAAGATTCGCAAGAACAAAATAAAATATTAAGCAAAGAGAATAACTATCTTTTTAACGTGTCTTTTGGTTTCATTGTTAATTTAGTATTGGGATTTATTATTTCACTTTTTGCGGGAGCTATTATGCAAAAAAACCGAGATCCGTTTGATTAACGTATTTTAATCAGGCTATAGTTATCATTCCATATTTCATAATCTCCAAACTAAACTTGTAACATTTTAGTATCTTTATATACTTATGGTTTATACATAACCAAAACCTTTCACACATGGAAAATGAAACTATCTCTACCAAAAAAATAATTATCAACTACGGTGTTATCCTGGGTATTCTCTCTGTTTTAATGGGCGTTGTAGTCTATATCATGGATGGATATGCTAAACAAAATTGGGTACATACCGTTATTGGTCTGGCTATTATCGCCGGGGTTATTATCTATGGGATCAAAGCTTTTAAAACAGCTAATGGTGGATTTCTTAAACTTGGCGAGGCATTAAAAATTGGTGTAGGTATTGCCCTTATAGGTGGTATCATTACGGTAATTTGGACCATTCTATTAATGACCACTATAGAACCTGGTATCGTAGATCAAATCAATGAAGTGCAACGCGAACAAATGATCGAGCGTTTTCCTGATATGCCCCAAGAGCAATTAGACCAAAGTATGGAAATGGCCAAGAAATTTACATCTCCTTATATGATTTCGGCATTTTCGTTGATCTGGAGCTTATTTATTGGATTTATTATTTCGCTTTTTGTTGGGCTTACGATGCAGAAGAAACAGGATTTTCATTAATATACGTATTGATTCTACTGTCAAAGGCAGAGATCAACTACTACAAAACATTATAGAACTGTCTAAAAAACGTGATTCCTCCAATACTCTCTGAATGACAATGTTTTTTTAGACAGTTTTATTTTTATAGGCTGTAGTTTATAGTTTCGGTGAAATTATTAAAAACGCTTATATGGCCTATTTTCAATATTTATCCCATCCTAAGAGGCTGTCTAAAAAGGCAGCTTTTTTTTTGAATAGATTTTTGTGATTTGTATTTTGTGGTTATGAAACGCACAC
>CANMDH010000073.1 GCA_947496555.1 uncultured Aquimarina sp.
AAAAAAACCAGTGAAGCTAGCTTCACTGGTTTGACTTAAATTATTTAAAAACTGTCAACCTATTTTAGGACGACTCAGATATTTAACAACATCAAATTAGGGTTATATTAAATGTGACTCGAGAACTCGTAATTGCAACAATGATTGTAAACATAGGCTCAATTAATGTTAAATTACCATTTTAATAAGATTTTTGTTTCTAAAACGTTATTTTTAGTGGTCTTAACCTACATTTTTCTTTTTATTGAATAGTTTGATATTATATATATTCCCTTTCGAGGAAGTACCTTCAAACTCCTTATTCCAGACAGTTATAGGAGTTTTTGTTACTGTGGGCATCGTTTCCATTTGTGTTTATTATGTATTACGGTATTTAGAATCGGTTTATGTTAAACATAAAAAAAAACCATATTTTATTCACTTCTATCCTGTAATAAAAAAACTACCAACACATCTTAAATTGTTTTTAAAAGAAAATGAGTTTTACTTATCCCTAGATAAAAACCAAAAAAAATACTTTGAGCATAGAGCTGCACAATTTATAGAGGAAACCCGTTTTGTGGGAAGAGAGGGTTTGGTTGTTGATGGTTTTATGCGCATGCAAATTACAATGATGGTCACTCAACTTACTTTTGGAATGCGGCATTATTTGTTGGAATACCTCAACACGATCATCTTATATCCCGAATCGTTTTATTCAATTTTAAATAAAACTGAAAATATTGGTGAGTTCAACCCGAGATCAAAGGCTTTGGCCCTTTCATGGAAACATTTTCAACGTGGTAATCTTCATCAGGATAAAGGGAAAAGTTTAGGAATTCATGAAATTACGCATGCTATTCATTACAACTCTATTAAGAATAACGATATCAGCTCCGAGATTTTTTATGATACTTTTTTACAGTTAGAAGAATATTTAGGGTCTAAAGAAATCAGAAAGAAAATTGTCGATACCAAAATACTACGGGATTATGCGTATACCGATAAGTTTGAGTTTATTGCAGTTTTAGTTGAGGTCTTTATGGAGTCACCCGCAGAACTAAAGCAAAAGTTTCCCGAAATATACTTGTATGTGATGCAAATGCTTAATTTCAGATATTTTGAAGATTAGTTAATGTCTAATTTTTAACGAAACAATTATATTTACCATTCAAACAACCTTAATTAAAATAAAAATATGGAAGAATTTCAGCAAGTAATGCCTGTAAATTCACTTAGCGATGAAAAAAGAGTTGCATTTTATAGGAAGACGTATACCCACCTTGCTATGGCGGTGTTGCTTTTTGTTATTGTAGAATGGATCTTTTTTCAATCTGAAACTATTGTGGATTTTGCATTTTCTATGACTCAAGGATGGAGATGGTTACTCATGCTAGGAGGATTTATGTTGGCAACATCCTATGCAGAAAAAATGGCATTTAAGAATCATAATATCAATCAACAGTATTTGGGACTCTTATTATATGTTGTTGCTGAAGCATTTATTTTTATTCCATTGATAGGAATTGCTATGATGATTGCCGAAAGTGGAGGGGCAAATATATTGAATCAGGCGGCGATTTTGACCTTGGCTTTGTTTACAGGATTGTCTGCAATTGTTTTGCTTACAAAAAAAGACTTTTCTTTCCTTAGATCGATTCTTACCATTGGATTTTTTATAGCTCTAGGATTAATTGCAGCAGGAATATTATTTGGATTTAATTTGGGACTTTGGTTTAGCGTTGGTATGGTTGTATTGGCATCTGGATCAATATTATACCAAACATCTAATATGGTTCATAAGTATTCTGAAGATCAATATGTGGGAGCTTCTCTTGGACTGTTTGCTTCGCTAATGTTATTATTTTGGTATATCTTAAGTATCTTATCAAGATTAAGTGGAGATTAGCAAGATGATTATTCTCAAACTAGATATAAAAGCCGAACATTGTTCGGCTTTTTGCTTATTACGAGTATTTTTTTGTAATTGAATTTAGTATGGCAGTCGCATGGATTCTGGAGTTTTCTATAAACCAAACATGTGTATCCATTCCGCCACAAATCACGCCGGCCAAATATAAATTCTCTACATTAGATTCCATCGTTTCTTCACTATAGGATGGATATAATTTTTCATCATCAGAAAGTACAATTCCTATTTTTTTTAGAAACTCAAAATTAGGCTTATACCCGGTTAAGGCCAATACATAATCATTTTCGATATCGATATCCCCCTTAGGAGTTGTTATTTTTATGCTGTTTTGTGATATTTCTTTAACTGTTGCATTATAAAATGCTTTGATACTGCCTTCGTTGATTCGATTTTCAATATCGGGGCGTACCCAATATTTTACGCGTCTTCCAATTTCAGGACCGCGTACAATCATGGTGACATCTGCTCCTTTGCGATAGCACTCCAGGGCGGCATCAACTGCAGAGTTACTTGCTCCAATTACTGCTAATTTCTGTTTGGCATAAAAATGAGGATCTTTATAATAATGAGATACTTTTGGTAGATCTTCTCCTGGTACATTAATGGTGTTTGGAATATCGTAAAATCCAGTGGCAACGATTATAAACGAAGCAGTATATTGTTGTTTTTCGGTTTCAATTTTGAAAATGTCGTTTTCTTTTTTTACCGTAATTACTTTCTCAAACAAATTAATGTTTAAATCATTAGAAGTAACAATTCTTCGATAATATTCGAGAGCTTCGTTACGCTTGGGTTTAGCTTCTTTACTAATAAAAGGAATATTATCTATTTCAAGTTTTTCTGAAGATGAAAAAAACTGCATATTTATAGGGTAATTAAATAGCGAATTAACAATGGGACCCTTTTCGATAATAAGATAATCAATCCCTTTTTTCTTTGCCTCTAATCCACAAGCAATCCCTATTGGGCCACCTCCTATAATTATTAAATCAATATGTTTCATCTCAAAAATCTATCAGGATATATTGTCGTATCTATTTACTAGATACTTACAACAGAAATAATTTATAAAGCTACTAATTTTTAAGGTTTCAAAATGATAAAAGGCAAGCTTCTGTATAGAAACCTGCCTTTTTTAGATGAAAAAAGTAACAGTTTATTTTATTACCAACTTTTTTACAATGCTTTCTCCATCTATATGAACATTTAAGAAGTAATATCCCTTATTAAAGGATGATGTATTTATTTCAATATCCTGATTAGGATCAAAGGTGTTTTCAGAAATTATAAACCCAGAAGCGTCTACTGTTTTTATTAAAATTGGATTTGTGGTTTGTAGATTAATTATTTTGACTTTCACAATACTTTTTGACGGATTTGGATATACCATTACTCCTACATTAATTTTTTTAATGGGTGGTCCCACTGGTTTTTCTTTACCCTCTTCGATCGTATAAAATTGATTTACTCGTAGATTTTTGTATGTATCTACGTTTCCAGAGGGCCAATAAACAGTGAGTTCATCTATTTTGGGTGCTTTGGCTAGCCCAAAATGTACCCTAAGACTGTTATGACCCATAAAAGTATTTGAAGCCGAAACCTCTCTTTTTTGAGTAACCGTTTTACCTTTGATTTTGGCGGTTAGTTCCAGACGAGTACCTAACGCAGCTTTATTTGAAGGATTTCCGATTAGTTTAAAATTTACAAAATGATTTTTTATCCTAAAATCGTTTCTAAAAAGCCCTTTGATACCTCTACCTACGACAAAGAAGTCCAAATCACCATCATTGTCATAATCTCCGACTGTTGCTCCTGTTGAGTTACCAGACGTAGCGTTATTGATTAGGTTTGAACCACTTTCAGTAAAGGTTCCATCTCCATTGTTAATGTAATAACCGCTTCCGCTTGGATTAGAACCAGTGATAATTACATCGAGATCCCCATCATTATCAAAATCTCCCCAAGCATTTGATAAATTTTGATTATTGGTTGTCGTAAAAGGAACTTCAGTTTCAACATAAGCCCCAGCATTGTTAACATAAAATTTGTTTTCTACTCCAGAATAATTTGTTAGGCAAATATCCAGATCGCCATCGTTGTCATAATCAATCGCATTGTAGCATTGCCCGTCTTGAGGGTCCTCTGCAAAAGAAAGCTCAGATGTACTAATCTTTTCAAAACCTTCATTACCTGTTTCGATTTGCAAGTTTTTGAATAAGAAATCGAGTTTAATTCCTGCGGGCCCTGCAGCCGGACCGCTGGCTATAAATAGATCGGTATCTCCATCTTCATCATAATCGGTCCAATTTGATACTGTATACGCGGCCTTTTCGGTTAGAAATTCGTAAGGTTCGGTCACTTGGGTAAATGTACCATCGGCATTTCCCCTGTAAAGTCTGTTAGGAAAGCTTAGAGGATTTAAAAAACCATCGGCAAAAGTAAGAATGAAATCAAGATTGCTATCATTATTATAGTCGCACCATTGTGTACTCCAGGTTCCCGAACTGATAGTGTTTAATATAGTATTCGTTTCTGTAAAGTTACCCGTGCCATCATTAGTATAAATACGAGTTTGTAGGGTAGAAGGAGCCGAGAATCGTGAATAAATAAGATCCAGATCCCCATCATTTTGATAATCTGCCCAACTGCATCCAACTAATGATGTAGCAGTAGGAATAGCATTGCCTCCTTCGGCAACTTCAAAATTTCCGTTGCCCAAGTTTCTGTAAATAGTTCCGCCATAAAATAGATCGAGATTACTATCATTATCTATGTCGGTCCATGAAGTTCCAAAATAGGTTCCTCCAATAGCGGGCCCCGAAACTATAGGGTTGATAGAATCTTTAACCAATGTAAATTTTTGAGAAGATAAGTTGATAGTACAACCAAAAAAAAGTAGAAAGAGTAAAGTTCTCATAAGCCTAGGATTTTAAGATTTATAAGAATAAAATTCTGTATTACTCTTTAAGAAGTGGTAAAGAATTATAATTCTTTACTTTTTTATCTATCTTGAACCATTAGATGTCTCTTTTTATACTCTGAAGGAGTACATTTATACTTGTTTTTAAATGCATTGTTAAACGTGGCTTTATTATTAAAACCAACATCAAAGTAGATAGTTTTTATACTAATTGAGTCGTCATCGATAAGTAATTTTCTTGCCTCTTCTAATCGATATTCGTTTATAAATTGATTAAAATTTTTATGCGCTTTTTCATTTATAAGTTTAGAAAGTATATGTGTAGAAAAACCGGTTTTATCAGCTAGGTGTACTAGTCTTAGATTGTTATCAAGGTACGGTTTGTTATTTTTAATATAAGAAAGGAGGGTGTTATAAAACTCATCCTTGGTCGCCGAAGTAAGTTCTTGACCATTCGTTTCTTTTAGAAATAATTTTGACAATAATTCACCATTAAATATCGATGGTTCTTTATATACCACATATCCTATCGTGTAAATTGAAATTGTCATAGAGAATGATATAGCATAATCCCAGTGAGAATTAAAGAATGGGAACTTTACCAACACATAATAGCTTATATATGAAATACTGAATACCGAAAACAGCTTTAACAGAAGATTAGTCCATTTTTTTCTTGTGACTTCATATTGAGAGTTCTCATCGCTTTTTTGTAAAGAAATAAAGTCTTTTGTTGTAATCAGATAAATGATAAGTGATAATGCAGCAATCCAAGGAGACCGTAAAGAACCAAATAAAGAAAACAATATATCACCTTTATAATCACCTAGTTCTTGAAAACCGTTGGATTTGGCAAAATAGTATCCATTTAGCATAAAAGATATAATTGCCGGTAAAAAATGAAACCATCGTATTTTGAATGTCTTGCTATAAAATTTGGCGATATAGATGTATAGAAGTGGACCAAAGGCCAAATACCAACTAGAATCAAAAAAATATAAATAAGGATAAATTGATCCATAATTAGTCCAGTATAATACGTATTGAACCAATACAAATGAAAAACCCAGTATCAGCAAGATAATTGGTAAATTATTACTTCTATTGCTTTTGTTCAGACTTAAGATTGCAGCCAAAAAAAATCCTAATGAGCTTACTAGCAGAAAAAAAGATGTCCAGGTATCAAAGGATGGAATAGAATTTTGCTGCATTTTTCATTTAGGTCTTAATAATTTCTTTTAGTTCTTTGATAGTATTCGTAGGATTTTCACTTTTAAATACAAAACTACCCGCTACTAGTACATCTGCTCCTGCGTCAATTAGTTTTTTGGCATTTTTGCTGGTTACACCGCCATCAATTTCGATCAATGTATTTGCCTTGTTTTGTACAACGATTTCTTTGAGTCTTTCTACTTTTTTATATGTGTTTTCTATAAAAGATTGCCCTCCAAATCCAGGGTTCACACTCATTATGCAAACCAAATCAATATCATTGATTACATCTTCAAGAAGACTAACATTGGTATGTGGATTGATGGCTACCCCTGCTTTCATTCCCTCAGCTTTTATGGCTTGTAATGTTCTATGTAAATGCGTACATGCTTCGTAATGAACTGTAAGAATGTTACTTCCAAGATCGGCAAAGGTTTTTATATATCGATCGGGATCAACAATCATAAGGTGTACATCGATTGTTTTTGTTGCATGCTTCACGATATCCCTTAACACCGGCATTCCAAAGGATATATTTGGCACAAAAACGCCATCCATTATATCAATATGAAACCAATCTGCCTCACTATTATTAATCATTTCTACATCTCGCTGTAAATTAGCAAAATCTGCTGCTAATACTGAAGGAGCAATACATTTTGAAGTCATAAAATTGTGTTGTTTTGCGCAAAAGTACTACTTAAGTTTTAAATAACCAGCTACAAAAGATTCATAAATTTTTGGGTCATATATGAGATACTTTTGAAATGCTCAGGATTGTAGTCCTTCTCGTTTTGTAAGAATTTTTGTAATTCGGTATGACTATAATGTCCAGATATTACGGTAAAGGAAGAATGATATTCAGAGAAGGAGGTATCACTTATTTCTTTGTCTAGCATTTTGATAATATTATAATGTCTAGCATCTTTTTTTATTCTTTCGAACATCATCGTAATGATTTCCTTTTTACCTTCCAATACTTGAAAAAAATTACCATCAGAATGTATTAAGATACCTGTAATGCTAAGAAGGTTATTATGTTCTCTTACATAATTCATAAGATTTTCTATATCAGTATCTGATAAATCCGGGGATACGGTACTTACATAACTTATAGTATATCTCATGATAAGTAAATCATTAAGGGGAGAAAGATCATATTAAAGATATGAATTTTATAATGATTTTGCCAATTTATTAGGTTTTAAGCAACATAAGTGGTGCAAAAACCTAATATATTATAAAACTTTTATGGTTGTTTGTGAATTTTTCATTTTATGGAAAGAAAAAACCTCCGGTAATCAGCCGGAGGTCATTCATCAATCAAAAAACGAACAGTTATATTATAAAACTGTTTGTAACCGCAATTTAGGAATTTATCCTAAATAAGTCTTCAATATTTTACTTCTAGATGTATGTTTTAATCTACGAATTGCTTTTTCTTTAATTTGACGTACACGTTCTCTAGTAAGATCAAATGTTTCACCTATTTCTTCAAGAGTCATAGGGTGTTGGTCTCCTAATCCAAAATATAGTCTAATTACATCAGCTTCTCTTGGTGTTAAGGTTTCTAGAGCTCTTTCTATTTCTGTACGCAGTGACTCATGTAATAATGATCTATCTGGATTTGGCGATTCACCAGAATTTAATACATCATAAAGGTTAGAATCTTCTCCTTCTACAAGAGGAGCATCCATACTAACATGACGTCCAGAGTTTTTCATAGACTCTTTTACATCATTGATAGTCATATCTAATTCTTTTGCAATTTCTTCGGCACTTGGCGGGCGCTCATGAGATTGCTCTAAGAAAGCATAGGTCTTATTGATCTTGTTGATCGAACCGATTTTATTCAAAGGTAAACGAACGATACGTGATTGTTCTGCCAATGCTTGCAAAATAGATTGGCGAATCCACCATACGGCATATGAAATAAATTTAAAACCTCTGGTTTCGTCAAAACGCTTTGCCGCCTTAATTAATCCAAGATTACCTTCATTGATAAGATCAGGAAGTGTAAGTCCTTGATTTTGATATTGCTTGGCAACGGATACCACGAATCTTAAGTTTGCCTTTGTTAATTTTTCAAGGGCTCTCTCGTCACCAGCTTTAATACGCTGAGCCAATTCTACTTCTTCATCTGCAGTAATAAGATCTACTTTTCCTATTTCTTGCAAATATTTATCCAGCGATGCAGTTTCACGATTCGTTACCTGCTTCGTAATTTTAAGTTGTCTCATCTATGTAGTCCTTGAAATTTAATAGTGAATATTTTAGGGCTTTTGTCTGTTATACGTAATATGTTATCAAAATGTTACAAAAATGTTTATTTTTTTATTGAAATCATTCTACATATTGTATTAGTCGCAGAAGTCTACCTATTACTAACACTGGGTTTTGAGGTTTTTAAAATTCGTAAGAAAATCCAGTTTGAATTGTGAAATAGAAGAGATTATAGCTATCTAGATTTTTACTTGCATCCTTGAATTGATAATTAATCAATGGATCAATATCCAAGAATAGTTTTTCTGAAAGCTCGTATTTTAAGTTTGATCCAAAATGAAAACCAAGGCCTATTTTTCGAATATTGTTCTCATTACGAATGTCAAAATCTCCAGCAAGAGAAGTCTTTAAATTAATATGATTTTTATTAAAAAATGCAAAATTAAACCCTCCGATTAGTGAAGTGGTAATTTTTTTATCTATGATTTTATATTGTAACCCCATAGAGATTTCGTCATAAACCAACTTCTGTATAAGATCAATTTCTCCAGAATTTTCAATCACTTCGTTAGAAGTCTGAAGAGACCATTCATTTCTGATATAAGCGGGTAATTCTGAAGGTAAAATGTCTTTTGTGCTATTGATGAACTTTAAGCGATTATAACTAACCCTTAATGCTATTTTATCAGAAAAATAGGTTTTAAAAAGTATTCCGTAACCTAGACTTATTCTACCTGTATTTTTGTTATCTACCAAAAGATCACTTAACAACGATCCTTTGGAAGTAATTGAATAGGTTGGTATAAGATGTAATCCTAAACTAAATTTTTGGGAGTCTTTCTTTTTATTGGGGTGCATGTATACCAAAGTATCTTTTTTCTTACGATTGGTGATAGATTCAACCTCTTTTGAAGTTGCTGAGTCTTTCAATTTCTCGGTGTGCTCGCCTATAAGCTTCTCATTTTGCTGGGTTTCTTGCGGGTTAGGAAGTAGGGAAGTAGTAGAATTTTTGTTAACCTCTGAATTGTTATAGATTTTTTCCTGATTGGTTTCCTGTGTTTTTTTTCTTTTTAATTCACTAATATTGTTTCTTGATGTATTGTTTTTATATGTCGACGCTGATCTACTAGTATTTGTCGTATTGGATGATAAATTGGTATTATTTTTTTTGCCCCTCCTTTTGGGATCATAATCTGATTTGTTAGTATAAGAAGGACGGTTTTTGATCGAATGATCAACCGCATTGACAATATTTGGTGTTGATTCTTCTATTTTGGAAACAGTATTTTTTTCCTCATCAATATGGTGTGTTTGATTACTTTTTTCTTCAATTGTTTCCGGGCAATCTTCCTGGGCAATAATAGTTTCTGTTATGGGATTATCTAAGGTATCTTTAGTTTTGATATTTTCAGAGTGATTATATATATAGAAAGTTAAAAGAAAAAGTAAAGCCAAAATACCAGATACCTTTGCAAAATATGAAAGTCTATTTCTTTCTTTTTTAGGCAACATAGGTTCGATATCCTTCCAGGTTAAATTACTAGAAGATTGATCAAAATCCTTGAGCTTTTCTTTAAAAGCTTTTCCTATATCTTTAGGCTCAGCCATTATTTATTGTAATTTTTTTTGAATTATTGTTCAATGACATAATTTTTGTTTTCAAAATCACCTTCGCTCTGTGTAAGTTCGATTTTGAAGTTCCTTCAGATATTTGAAGCATCTTGGCTATCTCTTTATGCGAATATTCATCTAACTCATATAGGCTAAATACCAGTCGATATCTATCAGGTAATTCTTGTATGCATGCTAGTAATTCATCCAAAGAAAAATTTAAAGTCTTTACATCTATTGTTGTGTCTTCTATTTTATCTTCTTTTAAGGAAATGTTTAAAAGAGGTGTTTTTTTATACTTATCAATAGCATTATTAATCGTTATTCTTTTCATCCAACCTTCAAAAGATCCCTTGAAGTTATATTGGTTTATTTTTTTGAATATTACAATGAATGAATCGTGTAAATTATCTTCTGCTTCTTTATAATTTTTACAATACTTAAGACTCAAAGCAAAAAGTACATCTTTATATTGATGAAATAATTCACTTTGTGCTTTTCGATTATTTTTTTGGCACTTTTTAATTAATATTTCTGTGTCCAATTGGTTTTAAGCTTTGTAAAGACAAATATTTCGGCCTTTTATGTATGTTTTATATTACCCTAGAGGTTTTTAAAAATACTACATAAATGATCATTGTTTATTTTTCAAGACTAGATTGTTTTAAAAGGTTGCGTAGAAAAGAAAACAATCTTCTTAGTTTTGAAACTAAGAAGATTACTTAAAACTGAATTAAGGTTCAACATCAGTGCTACAGGCTTCAACAAATAATACAATTCTTATAATGTTTGACTCATTGGTGTTTGTATTTTTAGTTTTAACAAAAACCAATTGAGGATTACTGCTGTTTTGGTATGAAGACGTGTTTAATGCTTCGGTTTCTTGTACAGCATTTTCGTGACTTTCAAAAAATGACAATGACAGGAATGTGGGATCAGTTACATTTTCCTGTAATGAAATGATACAATCTGTGTAATTTTCAAAAACAAATTCGGCTAATTGATCAGAGTCTTTTAATTCACATTCTCTAAACTCAACGTAATCACAAGAATTTGCGATACCACACTCTTTTTTGATTATATGTTTTTTATCACCGGTAGAAATTTCTACGGTATTTTCATCGATTATAGTGGCTTTCCAATCAAAGTTCCAGTCGTTAGAGGTTTCAGAGTTTCCTTCTAAACGAATATTGATATGCAATTCCTTATCAATAAATAATGAAATCCAAGAGGTTCTATATGCATTACCTTTATCATAAAAAATACCAGTGCCATCATCATAAAAATCTAATAAAGACTGATCATATCTTTTATTATCTGTTAAGGAAATTATTTTCCAAAGGCAATTTTTTTCTTCTAATAAACTGTTACAATATCTGATGATTTCAGATTCAATACATGCTTTAATTGCTTCTTTTAATTCATCATTATTTTGAATACTGAATGTTCCCCCATTTTCTAAAATACTGATTATAGGATAGCTTAGCCCTATTGCGCCTTCTTGATCTGTAGCTTCGAGAGCTTCAATGAATTCTAGGTTATTACCTATAATCCTGCTGTCCACAATTTCAGATTGATCATTATATAGATATACATTGAAGGGATAAACAAAAGTCAAGCAAATAGGTTCTTTGTTCTCACCTTCTTCAGAGGAAATGTCTTTTAAAGAATCGAATAACGCTGATTTGGCATCTATTTTTCCAATAGTAAACAAATCATAGGGTTCATTACTGCAAGATGAGGTTAATAAGCATGTAGTTATAAATAGGAGTAGGGTTTTTAAATTGGTCATAGCAAAGTCTTTTAAATTCTTCACTCTATTAGACTGAAGAATTTAAAATGGTTGCGTAGAGTTTGTTATCTTATTCAAATTCTAATACATCAGTTACGGTGATTAAAGATCGCAATGCATCAATTTTTTTGTGCATTTTGTTGAAAAACATACTTCTTTCTTTTTCTCCTACGGTGCTTAATAGCTTAGAGCCGTCCATCTGAATTTTTAAGAAATCTTCTGCTTGGTTACAAGTTTTTACATCATTGGTTCTGTAATAAGATAGAATAGTGAATGGAATATATAATGATCTTTCAGTAGGGGTTTTAACCAAAACCCTATTATTCATTAGTAGAAGTTCATTATAATATAACTTAAAGTTTTCCTTTTGATAAACTACTTTTTTGGAAATGTTATGAATCAATTCTTGAAGATCATTACATATTTCTAATGCGTCAATAGAATTAAGTAAATCAGATTCAAAATAAAAGTGAATTTGTTTAAGAGTACTATTAATTGTAGTTAAATCCCATATTTCTACAGCGTTGATACCATTGTATAGTTGACCAAGTTTTTTGGCAGCTTCTAATAATGACAGCGAAGGATTGAAATTAGTAAATCGTACATCAATAAGACTGGAATCCATAATTCTAAGCCATACATACATCTTAAATTTTGACAAAAGATTATCATTAGAAGTATAGAAAATAGGAAGGTCTTTTGCTGAGTAAATCATTTCTACTGCCTTATTATTTATTAGTGGTAGTAATGAACTGTAGGAGTTTTTATAATAAGCCAATAAACTTTCCATATCGGTTACAGGAGCTGTTTTTTTCACCGCTACGATATGCTCTTGTTCATTCGAGAATAATTGATCAATTGATACACCAAAATGTTTAGCAAGAGTAATTCCTTCTTCTAGAGATAATTTACTTTTCTGACTTACTCGTCGATGTGCAGCATCATAGCTAATATCTAATACCGTGGCAACTTCATCCGTTAATGAGGCTTTGGCTTTGAGTTGAGCTTTAATTCTTTCTAAAAAGGCGTGCTGAATCATTTTTAGAGTTTTATAGATAAAATGATTGGCTTGTTACTTGTAAAGTAAAGTAGAAAAATACATCAATTTTTGTGATTATCACAAAAATAAAATTTTAGTCTTGTGATTTTTTTGTTTTTCGTTTCATTTTTGATCATAATAATATAAAAATTGTGATAATCACAATTAAATAGTTGGCAAGCCGTTTTTTTTAAGATTTTTAGATCAAATGTTAGTACTATGTTTGGGGAGCTAAACAATAAAATTAATTCTTATGGGAACTTCTGAAAAGAACTTTATGATTTTAATAAAAAAGCGACAACGAATAACATCTAAAAAACAATTTTATAGAAAAATGTGTTTCTTTTTAGGGGTGCTAATGTTTTGTTCTAGTTGTCATAGCTACCGTAGTATGGATAAGTTGGCTGATGAAATAAAACTCAACAAAAAGTATAAGATTACCACGCAAGAGTATCAGAAGAAGAAGGTAATCATTAAGGAAGTTAAACAGGCCGAAATCGTCATGATAGTTGATAAGGAAGAAGTTAAAATTCCAATTAAAGAAATAGATGAAATAAAAAGAAGGAAATTTTCTTATGTTAAAACATTGGCTTTATCAGTCACGGTTTTTGCTGGAATTTCTGCATGGGCACTAGCTTCTATAAGTATTGCTCCAGATTTTGGAGGTCTTAGATTTCCTAATTGATTTGAGGCAATAACAGGGTTGTGTTTATTGACTAGTCCTAAATAATCGATACAGATTATTTAGGACTAGTCATATATAAAGAAAAACTAGTTTTCTTTTCTATCTGGTCTAGGCTTTCTATCACCTCTTGGTTTATCACCTTCGGGTCTTGGAGGTCTTTGTAAAAGAGCTTTTCTAGAAACTTTTTCTTTACGAGTTCTAGAGTCAATACCAAAATATTTTACATCCAAGATGTCTCCCATATTCACAACATCACTTACATTTTCGGTACGTTCCCAAGCCAATTCTGATACGTGTAATAAAACTTCATTACCCGGAGCTTCAACGTATTCAACTACAGCTCCAAAATCTAGAATCTTGATTACCTTTACCTCGTATACACTACCTACTTCTGGTTTGAAGGTAATAGAATCAATTTTTGCCAATACAGCATCAATCCCTTCCTGGTTTGTACCAAGAATTTCTACATTACCTTCTTCTGTAACTGGATCTTCATTAATTACAATAGTCGTACCCGTAGCTTTTTGTAATTCTTGAATTACTTTTCCTCCAGGCCCAATTAGTGCACCTATATATTCTCCTGGGATTGTTTTGGTTACCATCTTAGGAGCATGTGCTTTTACATCGGCATTTGGCGCAGCAATAGTTTCGGTCAATTTACCTAGAATATGTAAACGACCATCTGCTGCCTGTTTTAAGGCGTTTACCAAGATCTCATAAGAAAGACCTTTTACTTTGATATCCATTTGACACGCCGTAATACCATCTGCAGTACCTGTTACTTTGAAATCCATATCACCCAAATGATCTTCATCACCAAGAATATCGGATAAAACCGCATACTTTCCTGTTTCACTATCAGAAATTAATCCCATCGCAATACCAGAAACTGGTTTTTTCAATTGCACACCGGCATCCATCAATGCCATAGTACCCGAACAAACTGTTGCCATTGAAGAAGAACCGTTTGATTCTAAAACTTCTGATACTACACGAACTGTATATGGACAATCTTCAGGAATCATGCCTTTAAGTGCACGTTGTGCCAAATTACCATGACCTACCTCTCTACGCGAAGTACCTCTAATAGGTCTTGCTTCACCAGTTGAGAAAGGAGGAAAGTTATAGTGTAAATAGAAAGTTTCCTCTCCTTCGTACGAAGGCATATCTATTTGATTTGCTTCTCTAGAAGTTCCTAATGTTACTGTAGCCAAAGCCTGAGTCTCTCCTCTGGTGAAGATTGAAGATCCGTGTGTAGATGGTAAATAATCAACTTCACACCAGATAGGTCGTATCTCGGTAGTTTTTCTACCATCAAGACGAAGTCCTTCATTTAAAGTTAAATCACGTACGGCTGCTTTTTCTGCTTTGTAGTAATATTTAGAAACCAAATCTCCAAAGTCTTCTAGTTCTTCTTCAGAAAAAGTAGCGAGTATTTCTTCTTTTATTTCTGAAAAAGCTGCGCTTCTTTCATGCTTAGCAGATCCCGCTTTTGCAACAGCATATACTTTGTCATATGCCATGTCGTGAACTTTCTTTGCCAAATCTTCATCTTCTCTTTCTGGATCGTATTCACGAACTTCTTTCTTGCCAAATGCTTCTGCCAATCTAAGCTGAGCGGCACATTGCACTTTAATAGCTTCATGAGCAAATTTAATGGCTTCTACCATTTCTTCTTCAGAAATCTCGTCCATCTCACCTTCAACCATCATAACAGAATCTGCTGATGCCCCTATTACCATATCGATATCAGATTCATCTAATTGTGCTCTGGTTGGGTTAATGATAAACTCTCCATTGATTCTTCCAACACGAACTTCAGAAATTGCACACTCAAAAGGAAAATCTGATAATTGTATCGCCGCAGATGCTGCCAATCCTGCCATAGCATCTGGCATTACGTCTTCGTCATGAGACATTAATTGAATCATCACCTGTGTTTCTGCATGATAATCCTTTGGGAAAAGCGGACGCAATACACGGTCTACCAAACGCATTGTTAGTACTTCGCCATCACTTGGTCTTGCTTCTCTTTTGAAAAAACCACCAGGGTAACGACCTGATGCTGCAAATTTTTCTCTATAATCTACTGTTAAGGGTAGAAAATCTACGTCACTTTGTTTGTAATTTGAAACAACTGTACATAATAACATACACTTGCCTGATTGCACAACAACAGAACCATGGGCCTGTTTTGCCAATTTTCCGGTTTCAATAGAAATCTCTCTACCGTCACCAAGGTCAATGACCTCTCTATAAACTTTTGGAATCATATCTTTTTGATTCTAGTCTATTTGGTTTTTAGACATACCAAACCTAATAGACCTAATTAAACATTGGTTTCCGTCTTACTCGGACGGACAAGGTTGTGTTGTTGTAGTAATTGCTCGACCAATGAAAAACTAAGGCATACATTTGTATTTTTTGTACAAATGCTTTTTTTAAAAATAGTTATAATTAAAAAAAGAGGCACAAAGCCTCTCTTTTATTATTTTCTTAATCCTAATTCTTTTACAATTGCACGATATCTCATGATATCTTTTTTGATTAGGTAATCAAGTAAATCTCTACGCTTACCTACCAGTTTTACCAAAGAACGCTCTGTGTTAAAATCTTTACGATTCTTTTTTAAGTGCTCTGTAAGATGTGTAATTCTGTGTGTGAATAATGCAATTTGACCTTCTGCAGAACCACTGTCATTTTTTCCTTTACCGTGTTTTGCGAAGATTTCTTCTTTAATTTCTTTTGTTAAATACATTCCAATATTATTTAAATGATTTTTATGTATTGATAACTCTTTGCTATCAGCGTGCAAATATAGTACTTTTTGAATTAGAATTACATTTTCAATAAAAAAATCATACCCCAATTAAACCTTTTTAAAAACCCCCAGTCATAGTATGGTAACGTTAAAATTAAATATTATGAGAAAAAGCATTTTTAAGTTTGGTTTGATGACAATTTTTTCGGTGATTTTATTCGCATGTGATCGTGATGATTCTAATGACGAAATAATTGAATCTATTGACCTAGAGGAAGCAGCATTAACTGCAAAAGTAGACAATGCAACCGAAGTAATAAGTGATACATTTTTGCAAACAATTGAATCTGAAGAAAGTTTACAAAAAGGTCCAATTCATCCTCATTTACCAGAATGTGCTACCGTAACGGTTGAGCTTACAGATACATCAAAAGAAGTAACTGTGGATTTTGGTTCTGAAGGATGTGTTGTACGTGGTGGGCATACTGTAAAGGGTAAAGTGAATATGTCTTATGTTGCCGATGTTGACGCCATGACTTTGGTGATCAATTATGATCTAGAGGACTTCTTTATTGACGATATTCAGTTTGTTGGTTCTAAAACAGTAACAAGACAAAAGGCCAATGATAATGGAAACCCACAATATAATATGGACCTTAATTTAACAGTGACTTTTGCTGATGGCACACAAGCCTCAAGAACAGGTACAAAAACAAGAGAATGGATTGAAGGGTCTTTTAACGGTAATTGGGGAGACAATGTTTTCTTGATTACTGGTGCGTGGGAAACTAATTTTGCCAATGGTAATACACATAGTACTACAATTACAACTGCATTGCGTAGAGAAGCTAGCTGTAGGTTTTTGGTAAGTGGGGTAGTGGATTTGGTAAGAACCAATTATAGTGGCACCCTGGATTATGGTGATGGAGAATGTGATAATAAAGCTGTATTTACGAATGCAGATGGAGAAGAAAGAGAAATCTTATTATAGTTTCTTTGATTAGTGAGTTGAAAGAGGCTGTCTAAAAAGGCAGCTTTTTTTTTTGATACGATTTGTGTTGTTTGTATTTTTAGATATGAAACGCAC
>CANMDH010000074.1 GCA_947496555.1 uncultured Aquimarina sp.
ATTTTAAACACCAATTCCTCTGGGGCTAGCCCCAGAGGAATTGAAACAACAGACAGAGTTTAATTTACATATCCAGTTTTACACTAACATCAGACATTCATCCCATTTCGCTTCGAAATCCGAAAGATGAAATAGTATTGCCATTCCAATTCCTGGGATTCCGGTCAGAAAATTTACTTCCTTCTTCCAATCTGGTAACGATTTGTAGTGCTTATCTTGTATTTCAGGTATTTCTATCTTGTTAGTCATTAGGATACCTTGATTAATCCAATATTGAGCTGTTTTTCTAAAAATATCTTCTTTGGTTTCCTTGTATACTCGATTAAAAATTTGAGCATTTCCAAAACTTCCATGGCAAAAAGACGCATCTTTAACCATGGTTTGTTCTGATGTTTTTCTTTGAATTGAATACCTGAAAATTTGTAAGGATTTTTGATACAAAAAATCATCATTTAATGCTTTTGAAGCTATCATTAAAGAAAGTCCAATGCCCAAATCACCATAACACCAAGCTAGTCGACTATTTGTACTCCCAGAAGAATTTAAAATCCAACTCGGGAAAAGAGAAAATGGGTATTCCTCTTGATTCTCAAATTTTAATACATATAAAATAGCACCTCTCACAAGTGGTTCTGCATGAATTCTAAATTCTGCATAAAAACACAATCTTGAAAGAAAATTAATAATGCTCGATATCCCATGAGACAAACCTAAGTTATATCCCAATTCATTCGTTTCATAATTAAATTTAGAAGTCCACTTAACACTGTCATTATCTTTTTCAGACGTCTTTTTCAGACAAAATATAAGATCCCTTAAATATTGCTGATAGCGCTTCCGCAATATATTTGATTTTGTATTCTGAAACCTTTTAAGAAAATACATCCCATACCCAATTCCTCCATGTAAAAAATCATAATATCCTTCTTTAGTATTCAAAATCATTACTTTATAAAGATATTCGTCTAAATCAGAAAGTAAATCATCTGTATTTATTTCAATAAACTCCTCATGTACTAAATGTTCTATTAACCACCCAAACCCCCCTAAACCTTTGCAATAACTTGGAAAATCGTACCCATCATTTATTCGGTTTATAGCTTCTTTAATAATATTTGTAGCAATTTGTGCTTTTGAACTATCATTTAAATACTTTGCATAATAAAATTGAAAAAGACAAGCACCTGAAATTCCTGACAAAACACCAAGATTTTCATTATGCTTGTAACTTCTTTCAAGAATTAAGCTAATCTCGCTTAATTGTCTTTTGAGTACACTTTCAATTCTAGTATTATTTTTCAAAATTTTTACTTCAAAGGATTATACTATAACATCTCCAAAAATTAAGCATATCTAAATTATGATTTGATATTTTATTGAACTTTTAACTTTACTTATATAATCATCAATGATTTTTTAACTCTTATTGTTATATATTAATTCTATCGATTAAACGAATGAGGTTTTTTTATTCATATTACTTACCTTTGAGAAATTAACTTATAATAAAAATTAGATTCCGTTCTTCAACGGGATTAATTCAACTTACTATTTTGTCCTGAAGATTTCAGAACCAAAATAGAGTTTCATTAACTAAACACATCATTATGTACGAAGCTATTCAAATCGTTCACTCCTACTGGGCTTACCTTGTCTTACTTATTGTTACACTTGCAACTGTTAACGCACTTATAGGCTTTTTTAGTAAAAGGGAGTATGCTCCAAAAGATTTTAGAGTTTCACTATTTGCTCTTATCGTTTCGCATATTCAATTACTTATTGGGATCATAATTTTCTTTTTGTCTCCCCTTGTTGTTTGGTTTTCGGGGACTCATGGTATGGGAGAAATCATGAAAAATTCAACATTACGTCTATACAATGTAGAACATCCTTTAACGATGATTTTGATGATTGTATTTATTACTATGGGATATTCTAAACATAAGAAAAAGCTTACATCTACACCAAAATTCAAGATGTTGGCTATTTTTTATACCCTAGCCTTGATTCTTATGTTGTCCAGAATTCCATGGGCACAATGGTTTTCATAAGCTTTGTTTATGAAATTATAAAACTCAATATCTAAATCTCGAGGATTGAAATTTGCTGTTTTGGACATTGAGATTTTAATCAATGATTCCGTAAGCAGTCAATATCAACTTACGCGACCCGCCATAATCTCGATGTTCGCATAGGTAGATTCCTTGCCAAGTACCAAGGTTTAATCGTCCGTTAGTAACTGGTATTTGCACCGAAGCTCCCATAAGTGAAGTTTTAATATGAGCGGGCATATCATCGGGTCCCTCGTAGGTATGAATATAATACGAAGCATTTTCGGGAACCATAATATTCATATGGCTTTCAAGGTCTTGCCTTACCGTAGGGTCAGCATTTTCATTAATCGTTAAACTTGCCGAAGTATGCTTTATAAATACCTGCAATTGTCCTGTTTTAATCTGTTTTATTTCCGGAATTTCAGAAATAACCTCTTCGGTTATCAAATGAAAGCCTCTTGCATATTGTTTTAATCGTATTTCCTTTTGGAAGAATTTCATGCGCTTTGTCATTCCAGCGTAGGCTGGAATCTACTTTTCATAAATTATTTAAACTCAAATGTATTACATATCAATATAATTAAAAATATACAGAGACATACTCATAATTTAAATATTAAAATTTAAATTCCAGCCAAAGTTTATCCTGAGCGATAGACCAAGGGCTGGAATGACAAGAAACTGTATTAAGCTAAATTAATATTATCTTCACATAAATCATCTTAGTTTTAGAACAAACTCTTATACCTTTACTACTTGAAATTGTAATTACTATGGATTTATCTAAAATCAAACTGGTTTCTACCGATATGGACGGTACGCTTCTTAATTCTAAGGGAGAAGTAAGTCATCATTTCTTCGAGCTTTTTGAAGAGCTACATAATCTAGGGGTAACCTTTGTGGCCGCTAGCGGAAGGCAATATTATAGTATCATCGATAAGTTAAAACCCATTAAAGATGATATCTATGTTATTGCCGAAAATGGGGCACTCACCATGCAAAAAGATAAAGAATTACAAACTACCGTAATTGATCGTGAAACGTACTTGGAGCTTTTAGATATCACCCGAAGTCTTGAAGGATCACAGGTAATTCTATGTGGGCGTAAAAAAGGGTATATCGAAGACTACGGCCAAGATTTTGTGAACATGTTTACCGAATATTATGACCGATACGAAATAGTAGAAGATCTTTCTGAAGTGATGGATGATCTATACCTTAAAATTGCCATTTGTAATCAAAAAGGATCAGAAAAATACTTGTATCCAGCACTGAAACACCTGGAAGGCAGACTAAAAGTAAAGGTGTCTGGAGAGATATGGCTGGATTTATCACATAATCTTGCCAATAAAGGATATGCTTTGCAACAACTGCAAAAAAATCATAACATTTTACCCGAAGAAACCATGGTATTTGGAGATTATAATAATGATCTTGAAATGATGACTAGAGCTACCTATAGCTTTGCTATGGAAAATGCACATCCCAACGTAAAAGCCATTGCCAATTATACTACAAAAAGTAATAACGATAATGGTGTAGAATATATGCTACACAAAATGATAGAAGCCAAAAAAGGTACGGTTATTTGATATTATCCTGAGAAACTGTTATGTCTAGTGTAGCTCTTCCACCGGTAGCTAGCCAAAAGTTTTGTAAACTCCGCCAGGAGCCATCTGGAGGCGCATTTCTTGAAAAATTATCAAGGTTAGAATTAATTTCGGTGATCTCTGCTTCACTTAATTTTGATCTTGATATAACCACCGTGATCCCTTTAAAATCTTTCTGGGCATTTTGAGCAGAAGGTATGCGCTCACCATGTTGAGCAATAAGATCTGTGGCCGTAAATGTGGTAATATTATCTGCAGTAAACACACCTCTTTCGCTAGTGAATTCCGGGTTTTCGGCTACTTGCACAGGGTCTAATTCATCAGCTCCGATCAAGCCCATGATATATAATTCCAGATTTCCGTACGGTAAGCTGTTTCCTCCATTGGCAAAAGTTCCAAATCCGGCAGTTCCATCAAAACCGCCACGGTAGGTATTACTTCCCAGATCCGTCAATTCTTTAAATCCTCCTAGTTGACCCCCTACACTCGAAAAACCCCAATGGCCATTAACCGTAGTAGGAATAAAATTCTTATTCCCCCAATAATGAACAATCTCATGTAAAAATGGTCCATTACGCACAAATCCCGCCTCTGGCATGTAAATTATGCTCTTTAATGATCCTTGAGAACCATAATTTGCTGTATTGTCAAAAAGAGATGATCCTATTCCCTCTACATCATTTTTTGTTGTTCTTGTTACTCCAAAATACAAATCTGCCGGTTTCTCTTCTTCATTGGAAAGAATAAAAATAAAATCGAAATCATCATTAAAATACTCATATACTTTATTAGAGACCATAGCAAAATCACCTTCTCCTTGTAAAAACTTATCGTAATCAGTAGTAGGTAATACAAAATTAATAAGCTTGTTGTCTTTCTCCAATACAAAGTTTTCCTCAAAATCAACACCTTCGGTATCCGGGTTATCGGTACCTCCATTATCCATTACCGCACCATCATCTTTACTACAAGAAACACAAGCCAACGCAATGGCTATTAAAAAAAGATACACATAAATAGGTACTTTGTTAGGGAAAAGATTTTGCATGGATCGTTAGTTTAGTTATTTAGACACTAATATTTGGGGTTACAAATAGAAGATGCAATGTACAAATTTTTAAACAAAAATGCACTTAACCTTAAAAAATAACTTTTAAACGATATTTAATTGCGATTAACAGTAGTATAATTCTTACAGAATGTTTTATTTCAATAAATTGTAATCGATCAATATATGCTAATAAAAAAGATCCCGGATTAAGTCCGGGATAATAATTAATCGTTAAGTTTTAATACTGCCATGAAAGCTTCTTGCGGGATTTCAACATTACCTACCTGACGCATCCGTTTTTTACCTTTCTTTTGTTTTTCAAGTAATTTACGCTTACGCGAAATATCTCCTCCGTAACATTTGGCGGTTACATCTTTTCGCAATGCTTTCACTGTTTCTCGAGCTATAAACTTAGCACCAATTGCCGCCTGGATTGGAATGTCAAATTGCTGACGCGGAATTAATTCTTTTAATTTCTCACAAATCTTTTTACCGATATCATAAGCATTGTCCTTATGCAATAATGCAGATAATGCATCTACAATATTTCCGTTAAGTAAAATATCTACTTTTACGAGTTTAGAAGCACGCAAACCAATCGGTGCATAATCAAACGAAGCATATCCTTTTGATACTGTTTTCAGTCGATCATAAAAATCAAAAACAATTTCTGCCAGCGGCATATCAAAGGTCAATTCAACCCGCTCGGTTGTCAAATACGTTTGATTCGTAATCTCTCCGCGTTTCTCTATACATAAAGACATTACAGAGCCTACAAAATCAGATTTAGTTATAATAGAAGCTTTAATATATGGTTCTTCAACACGATTCATAGAAGAAGGATCAGGTAAATCTGATGGGTTATTCACAATAATAATATCATCTGGATTCTTATTGGTAAAAGCGTGGTATGATACGTTAGGCACCGTAGTGATCACGGTCATATTAAACTCGCGCTCCAATCGCTCCTGGATAATCTCCATATGTAGCATCCCCAGGAATCCACATCTAAAACCAAATCCTAATGCGGCAGAACTCTCTGGTACAAATACCAAAGAAGCATCATTAAGTTGCAGTTTCTCCATAGATGCTCTTAGCTCTTCATAATCTTCGGTATCTACCGGGTAAATCCCTGCAAAAACCATCGGTTTTACATCTTCAAACCCTTCGATAGCGTTTTGGGTGGGAGTTTTGGCATCTGTGATCGTGTCTCCTACTTTTACCTCACGTGCATCCTTGATTCCTGTAATTAGATACCCTACATCACCTGTTTTAACCACTTGTTTTGGTACCTGGTTTAACTTTAATGTCCCTATTTCATCTGCAAAATAGTTTTTTCCTGTGGCTACAAATTTAATATGTTGCCCTTTTCGGATTTCACCATTTATTACTCTAAAATAGGTCTCTACTCCTCTAAACGAATTATACACCGAATCAAAAATCAATGCCTGTAATGGTTCTTCAGGATTTCCTTCTGGTGCCGGAACGCGTTCTATAATAGCTGTAAGAATTTCTTCAATTCCTATTCCTGTTTTAGCACTCGCCGGAATAACATCTTCTATATCACAACCCAAAAGATCAACAATGTCATCGGTCACCTCTTCAGGATTGGCGCTAGGTAAATCTACCTTATTTAGTACCGGGATAATTTCCAGGTCATTTTCCAGGGCCAGATATAAATTAGAAATCGTTTGTGCTTGTATACTTTGTGCAGCATCTACCACCAGTAATGCTCCTTCGCACGCTGCAATCGAACGCGAAACTTCATAAGAAAAATCTACGTGACCAGGAGTGTCAATCAGGTTCAAGATATATTCCTCTCCTTTGTGTGTATACTCCATCTGGATTGCATGACTCTTGATTGTTATCCCTCGTTCACGCTCCAGATCCATACTGTCCAACAGTTGTGCTTGCGCCTCACGAGCGGTCACCGATCCTGTAAAATCCAATAATCGATCTGCCAGCGTACTTTTACCATGGTCAATATGTGCAATAATGCAAAAGTTTCTAATGTTCTTCATGCTTCTTTTTCAAATAATTTTTGGGGCGTGACCCTTCATTACATTTCGGGTCGGGCTATACGTTATATCTTTTTTTATGAAGTACCCTTCGAGAACACTTCGGCAAGCTCAGCCTAAACCTCAGGGTACTTCATAAAAAAAGGATGTCACTGCTATCCCTCACGCAAATTCCACTCTCGTAATGACTTGCAAATATAGTTGATTTTATAAGGTTTATATCATCTCTTCAGGTATTTTTAAACCTCCCCTAGGCCAGAAACCTGTAAGGTCTGAAAGAATTCGTATTTTTGCCAAAAATTATCAATTGCTGTGACCAAAATAGGAGACATAGATGTAGGAGAATTTCCGTTGCTACTTGCACCCATGGAGGATGTAAGCGACCCCCCATTTAGAGCGTTGTGCAAAGAACAAGGAGCCGATGTGGTGTATACCGAGTTTATTTCTAGCGAAGGACTGATTCGTGATGCCGCCAAGAGTGTCATGAAACTGGATATTTATGAAAAAGAACGCCCTGTGGGAATCCAGATTTTTGGAGCTAATCTCGATTCGATGCTTAAGTCTGTAGAAATCGTCGAGGCTTCGGGTCCAGATATTATCGATATCAATTTTGGATGCCCAGTAAAAAAGGTAGTAAGTAAAGGAGCTGGTGCCGGAATTCTTAAAGATATTGATCTTATGGTATCGCTCACCAAAGCCATGGTAGAACATACCAAATTGCCGGTTACGGTGAAAACAAGGTTAGGTTGGGATCACGATTCTATTAAGATTGTAGAGGTCGCAGAGCGGCTGCAAGATGTAGGGTGCAAAGCCATTTCTATTCATGGCCGTACCCGAGCTCAGATGTATAAGGGGAATGCCGATTGGAAACCCATTGCCGAGGTAAAAAATAATCCGCGAATGCACATTCCTGTATTTGGTAATGGGGATGTAGATACTCCCGAACGCGCTATGGAGATGCGTGATCAATATGGACTGGACGGTGCTATGATTGGTCGTGCCAGTATCGGATATCCCTGGTTTTTTAAAGAAGTTAAGCACTATTTTGAAACAGGCGAACATTTACCGCCACCAACTATCGAAGAACGCGTAATTGCAGCGCGCAGACATTTGCAAATGGCAATCGACTGGAAAGGTGAAAAGCTTGGCGTTTTTGAAACCCGAAGACACTATACCAATTATTTTAAAGGGATTCCTCATTTTAAAGAATATCGAATGAAAATGGTAACTAGTGATGACTCTTCAGATGTATTTGCTGCCTTTGATGAGATTCAAGATAAATTTGCTGGATTCGAATTTGCATAAACGTAGTTGTAGCGCTTCACAGTTAGAGCAAATGTTACTGAGTGGTTATGTTTGTATCAAAACAACTATTTAGTAATTTAAGTTCTCTTTCCCAGTGTTCATGATTCTCTTTTTTTGATATTCCAATTAAGTTTCTTGTGGGGCTACATTGGCTATAGTGTAAAACTAAATTATCATTAGAGGTTCGATAATATTTTCCGTAAAAAATCCATTTTCCATTTCCATGAGGAAGACCAGAGCATGAAGTTAAATAATATCCATCAACAAGATCTCCTTTTTTTAAATCCCCTCTAAACGCATTAACAACTTCAAACTCATAACAATCATCAGCAACTGTTTTTAAGTTACCTATAAAAATAACATCACTGGACTCAATCGCTCTAATAGTCTTCTGTTCGTTCCATTTATTCCAAAATTTTGGACACTTACAAGCAAATGATGTAAAGCTAAAACTTATTAAGAATATTATTGTGATGGTTTTTTTCATACTATTTGACATAACTATCAAACAATTTTACCAGTTTTTTTCTGTGCTTATTCTTGGAGTTGGATCGTTCTCTTTGATTCTGATCTTGCACTTTTTTTCAATATCAAATACATTATCGATTTGAGTAATGTAAACAATATCGGGAACATATTTTGAACTATTTTTTCCGTTTCTCATTTTTCCGGTCCTTAATTCTAATTCGAGATTACCATAGGTTCTTTTCTTTTTGATTTTGATATTTCCCGTAAACTGCTCCCAATCTGTTATTTCTATATTTCCTTTTCTGTATTTTATTAATCTACTTTGGGTTCCTACAAAATATCCCCCTTTTTGAAAAAACATAACTATTGCCCAAATCAACGTTGCCATTCCTACTAAAACAAAAAGACCAACAATAATCCCAGGAATTAATAAAGGTTCTAAATTATCCAAACTCGCCACTGTTGCTTTACCGTTTGATGAAAAATGAACTTCTTCTTTTTTAAATAATGGTTCGAAAAAACCAACTACAAAAACACTTGTCAACGAAAGCCAAAAAAGAGAAAATATCAAAATACTTATTGATTTTTTTTTAGGATGATTTCTTTTACTTTTTATCAAAAAATCTACTTCTTCTGAGTCTATTACCGTTTTAAGATCTCTAGGAATACTATTAGTTAAATTCATACTTAATGTTATTTTGGCTACTCAATTTATAACAAAATTGGTCTTATCTCATTTATGATTTGAAGTTACTCATTAGTATTTAGATACGATATAATGTTACAGTAATTTTAATTAAATTGATATAAGTTATACTTGCGTTAGGGATAGTAGTGACATCCTTTTTTGTTTTTTTTGTGCCTGAGGCTCTCGAAGGAAAAAAACAAAAAAGATACAACGTATAGCCCGCTCGAACGCCCTAATTCTTATAAAAGTTATGCTACTAATTTTTGATTAATCCTGCTAGACGCTAATAAAGAGGCAACAAAACCAATCGTAGTAATGGTTAAAAAGACAACAATAAAACTCATAACTGTGATTTTGGTAGGATAGGGTAATGATGGTGTAATCATAAGTAGCCCAAATTGTTGTTGTAATATGATTAAGATCAACCCTAAAATCAGTCCTAATACCGTTCCTAAAAGGGTCATTAGTGATCCTTGAAACAAAAAGATCTTTCTGATGTTGGGTAACGAAGCCCCTACATTATATAGTGTTTTTACATTGCTTTTCTTATCAATGATCATCATAATAATTGCCCCAGCCACATTAAACAAAGCAATAATTGCAATCAATGTGATAACCAGATAAGATACCAGGTTCTCGGTATTCAGCATTTTATATAACTTATCATTAAGCTGAAACCTGTTTTTGATAAGTACCTCATCTCCAAAAATTGTATAAAGTTTCTGTAGTGCTACGGCTTCATCGGTATTAGGAGTTAACTTAATTTCTATATGCGTGACTGCTGTTTCGGGTATATCGAGTAGTGCTCTGGCCAGGCCGGTCGTTGCAAAAACGTATTTTTCGTCTAGTTCTTCGTTTACACTATATACTCCAACGTTAACCGCCTTTTGCGACCTAAAGGCTTTGGTGATATCGTTAGGAATCCCTTTTCCTGGTTTTGGGACATAGATACTAAGCAAGTTGGTATAGGTTTGCTCTACTCCCATGCTTAGCTCGCGGCTAATACCGTTACCAACCACTACCTTGAAATCATTATCATCTAGCCAACCTCCATACACCACAATACTATCGGTCTGGATGACTTTATTGTAATTAGCATCAACACCCTTTATAAAAGCGGTCTTTTGCTTATCACGAAATTCAAGAAACACATGATCCTCTACAATTTCAGAATAATGCGCTACTTCTTCAAGTTGATTAAGTTTTTCCTTGTGTGTTGTATCAAAAGAAAAAGATTTTCCGCTCGACGGAAATATCTTAAGATCAGGATCAAAAAAGGTAGAAAACTGAAGGCTAAAGTCTTTAAGACCTGCAAATCCAGTAAGCACCAAAAAAAGTGACATGGCACCAATAACTACACCTGCTGCAGCAATTCCTGTAATGATATTAATAGCATTGCTGCTACCAGGAGAAAATAAATACCGCTTGGCGATGTAGTATGAGAAGTTCAAATTTTCTTAAAGGTTGATAAATCAGAATAAAACCTATTTCCGGAATAAAGATAAGAGAATAAAGAGAAAGAAAATACCAAATTTATGATCTCACAGAAGTCTTTTTTATTTTATCTATCCTATTTGATCGTTTTCTTACTATTTATTTCTTTTTACGCTTTTCAAGAAGTTCTCGATTTTGAATGGGATTTTCCCCGCCTTTTACAGCTTTTTCGATATTAGAAATATACTCTAGAGAGTCGTCTATATAGTACGATAACTCAGGCATGCGTCGCAACTGATTTTTGGTACGTTGTGCCACCTGATGCTTGATTTGTGATTTTACCGCATTTACTTCTTTTAGTACTTTTTCTCCTTCTTGATGCGGAAAAATACTCATATATACTTTTGCGATCGAGAGATCTGTGGTCACACTCACTTTGGTAACGGAAACCAAAATCCCCTGTACTCCAGCTTCACGCAATGCATGTTGTATCACATCGGCAACATCCCGTTGCAATACTCCTGCAATTTTTTTCTGTCTGTTTGTTTCCATAAGTGCAAAAATACGTATTAATCTTCTTAAGAGACAAGAAGGCTACGTTTTTAGAAGCAAGAATATAGACTTTCTATCTATACTTTTATAAAAAAATGTTGTTTTTACACATTCTGTCATGGTAAATTTATTTTTTAGATGCGGTATTATTGTATTTTTATCTTAGTAATTAAATAGTAAAAAATGAATCCTATCAATAAAATAGAACATCTGGGTATTGCAGTAAAAGATATTGATGCTGCCAATGCCTTATATGAGCAACTTTTGGGAGTTGCCCCATACAAACAAGAAGCTGTAGAAAGCGAGGCTGTGATCACGTCTTTTTTTAAAGTTGGTGAAAGTAAAATTGAGCTTTTGGCGAGTACTCGTGAAGATGGTCCTATTGGTAAGTTTATTGCCAAAAAAGGGGAAGGGATTCACCATATCGCTTTTGATGTAGATGATATCGAAAAAGAGTTGAATCGATTGGAGAAAGAAGGGTTTCAAATCATTAATAAGACTCCCAAATCTGGTGCCGATAATAAGCTCGTTGCTTTTTTACATCCTAAAAGCACCAATGGGGTGTTGATAGAGCTTTGCCAGGAAGCCCCTTCCCAACCCTCCCCGAAAGGGAGGGAGCTTTAAGGTGAATTCTGGAGTACTTTAAAGTTTTATCAAAAAAAGAAAGATTTTTTTGGCGTGTATTGGTCAAATCCTTAAATTTGCCGTCCGTTTCGGGTCCCATAGCCTACCCTTTGGCAGGCAAGCTAAGCTGGTTACCTGCCTACCTGGCGGTAACGGCAGGCAGGGAGCACCTGACTCAGCATAGTAATTATGTATGTTTACGTTCTTAGAAGTTTAAAAGATGATCGTTTTATGTAGGTATGTCAATAGATGTTGACAAACGCTTAAAAGAACATAATACGGGAAAAACAAAAAGTACAAAAGGATTTCGACCTTGGGTAATTATCCTAATTGAAGAATATCCTGACAGAATCACTGCTCGAAAAAGAGAAAAATATCTAAAAACCGGATATGGAAAACAGTGGTTAAAAAATAAATACAGACAGGTCCCATAGCTCAGCTGGTTAGAGCACCTGACTCATAATCAGGGGGTCCTTGGTTCGAGCCCAAGTGGGACCACTTTGTAAATCAAAGAGTTACGATTGTAAAATTTCGTAACTCTTTTTGTTTTTATACACGTTGCCCACTTTTTGCCCACTTTTTATGGTTTGATATATGTCAAAACAGGCTTATTTTGATTAAACTTTAATATTCTTGAGAAGAATTGGACATCTTAAGATGTTACACTTCTGGCTTCAAGCCATTTACTAACTCGGTAATACGTAGTCTTTGCGATACCAAACTCTTGACAAATGGCATCCATATTTTTATTTGGATTAGCTCCTAAATATTCGTTGATCTCTAGTGTTTTTTGTATGGACTGATTGGTAGGCTTTCTTGGTCTTCCTTTGTTCATATCACTATCATGATAATCGAAAGTCCTTATGTGTTCCAAATCAAAGACCACGTCGTCTTCTTTTAGAATTTCCATACCCTTTGCTGTTTTAAGCACTCTTGAGGTGATCGACGTAATTTTATTTTCTTTGAATTCTTGAATATAGTTGTAGACATAAATAGACACATCGTGTTTCTTAAAATCCTGCACTATCACTTTGTCTCCTATTAAACCTTGTATAATTGGTCTCTCTTTTTTGACAAAGTCATTCCTTTCCTTAACAACCCATCTTATATTTACTTCATCTTTACTCATAAGACGATCTCTAAAGTTCTTTTCGGCAAGGAATTCTATCAAGTTTTTAATTTCTTTTTTTGACGCAAAGCGCAACTCGAAATCGTATTTATCGTTAAGTGTATTTGTCATTGATGTGTGTGAATTTGTAGACGATAAATATCTTAATAATAAGTGTTGGGTGCAAGTTTAAAAGCACGCTTGTTAAACCATAGATATCATTTGTTTAACTGTGTAGAATTATGGTTTTGTTCATGAAGGTTCCTGAAAATCAATTAGATTTCTATTCTATTTACTCGTCCTTAAAGCACAATCGATAGTTTATTTATCTAAGAGTTTGAGAGTTGAAGGTATACAATCATTACGTAAATAAATTTTAAATTCCTCATAATTTTTACCCCGTTTCTTTATTGCAGAGATTGCATAAGAAGTTAATATTTTTATTCTTCTATCATCCATTTTATCTTTAAAATGGCCATTATCATTCCAATCTTTTAATTTTGTTTCTATAAAAAGAAAGGTCTTGAATGCTATATCGGAATCCCAAAATTTTCCTTTTATAGAAGTCAAAGAGCTCACAACTACCGGTTCAAAGACGTTTTCAATATAACGCTCAAGTGATGAACTAATATTTACACTAACATTATCTTCTAATCTTTTAAAAAAGTCCTCCTTCGAAATCTCCCCCTCACTATGCCTATGTTTATATACTTCATGAGAGGTATAAAACTTGTTAAAACCCTTCACTAATTGTGCAGATTCATGATTGTTAGGTGAAGCTTTTGAAACAATATTATGAACTCTCTTAATTAGTAGGTTTGTATGATATAATTCATCATATGATAGCGTATCCAATTTCCCTCTAGTTTCATGACTTTCTCGAAGTTTCTGTTCTTTAGCAAACTCACAATAACATGGAAAAATAGTATTATAAATGAAATTTAAATCCTCTTCATATATATCCATACGAGTATTAATTTCTTTACTAAGGGTAAAGTGAACATATGATTTAAGTCCAAAATAGAACGCAAATAATAAAAGAGGAACTATGAAAAATTTATAATACTTTCTAATCCATCTTATAAATAAGGCAATAAAAGGTACGTTCAAAATTCCCTTATTTCTAATTTTATATAGTAAGAAAGTAACAACAAATCCAGTAATTATTATAGCTAGCCATGACACCCAAGTTTTGAATTTAGAGAAAAAATTAATAGGAAATATCATTTGAAACCACCAAACTATTCCCGTTACAGTTAAACCCGCCATAACTTTCTGAAAAAAACTCTTTAGCTTTTCGGTACTAGGAATATTAAATAAGTTTTTCAAACTGTACTATCGTTTATTTGAACTTTTAACGTTAATATATGTATGGTAGCAGTGCAAAATGTTACCTTGCTTTTGAATCTATCTGCGCATTGGTTGCTTCCTTTTACTTTCTGCAAGCATTGCGCCTTGGTAAAATACAATAACCATTCGATTCATCACTTAGCTTCTATAACCACAGGATATCGTGTTGGGCATAGTATTTTATTTTATCTTATTTATATGGTCAGAGATTAGTTTATTTTTTCTTTCCTTTTCATCTTTTTCAATCTGTTCATCTAGAATTATTTCTATTGAAGTCCTTAAAATAGGGAAATATTCTTTACATTCTTTTTCTTCTAATTCATGTATTCCTTTGCTTAAAATTTAATAGATTTTAGGGTTTTCTACTAAAAATTCGGGTAATTCTTCTTTGGCAAGATTAATTTTCCCCTTAAAGTCTTTCGAAGATATCTGTTCCGGAGATATTTTCTTTTCTTTTAAAAGTTTATTGATTTCTGGATAAACAATATGTTTTTCTATAATTCTCCTTAAATAAACAAAGGAACCAATTCCAACTCCATGTGCAGAAAGTCCAATAGCTCTATTCAATTCAGTATAAATCTCGGGATTTAGTTTTCGATATTTTTTTATTTCTTCTTTGGATAAATCTGCTATGGTTGGATTTTGTCCAATTTTTATAAGAGTTCTTCCAATTACCCTAAATATATAGACGTGATTATGTGATGGGTCATTGGGTTTTCTTGGACAACTAAAGATTCTAATAAACAAATTTATTTTCTCCAATTCTTCAATTAAAGTGTTCTCATCTTGCTTTGCGTGGAATTTAGTATGCATTCCAGCATTTGAAACCAATAAACTTAACTCATCACTACAGGAATCTTCACTGTTAAAAGTTGTATGTTTTTTGCATATAGAACAATAACTATCAATTGTTTTTAATCGCCTAAAAACTTTATTACTGTTAACGAAAAACAATAAATTTAATAGCTCCAATTCATCTAAGTTATCCAATTCATATTCAGAATAAAGAGGGTCCTTTAAGAGTATTTGTTCATAATCAAAGGAAGATTCTTGTTTCATATGAGTTATGTGTTATTGTGCCCAACGTTTCTTGTATGTTGCGTTTGCTTCCCGAAGGGAGCATATGCAATATAGCAATCATGTAAAAGCAGTATCCTAAGTTAGTATAATAAAAACCTTCAAACTTATTTATTATGAAAACAAAGGATACTACAGACTCAAAGTTATTTATTGGTATTGACGTACACAAGCGAAGTTGGAAAATTCATACAGCTACGGATCTTTTTGATGGATCAGATTTAACAATTCCACCCAATGGGTTTGCATTAAAAAAGTATATTGACAGGCATTATAAAGGCTATCAGGTGCATTGTGTTTATGAAGCAGGTTGTTGTGGATTTAGTCATCATCGGTTATTTGAATCCTTTGGTTGGACCTCTTTGGTTATTAATCCTGCGGATATTTGCAGATCAGGAAAGTTACAATTTCAGAAGACTGATAAAATAGATGCCCGTTTATTATGTGTCGAGCTTAAATTAGGGCGTTTGAGATGTATATGTATTCCTTCTATAGAGCGGGAGCAATTGCGTTGTTTATTCAGGAGGCGTAATGATTTGGTCAAGCAAATGCGTAAGATCAAGACTCAGCTATTAATGCAATTATTGTATTTGGGGATAGAG
The DNA here is from genome assembly GCA_947496555.1 of uncultured Aquimarina sp. Taxonomy (GTDB): domain Bacteria; phylum Bacteroidota; class Bacteroidia; order Flavobacteriales; family Flavobacteriaceae; genus Aquimarina. The sequence goes on from CANMDH010000074.1 coordinate 15,942, forward strand.
ATACCCAAAGAGTATGATAATCCAAATTGGTCTCATGATTTTCGTAATTGGATACGAGGTTTAGAGTTTGAATATATCACTATGAATAGTTGTCTGCGAAGTCGTATGTCCTCTTTTGACTTTGTAGATCATCAAATTCGTAGTGTGAGTAAAGAATTACGGGCTTATTGTCGTAAACATTATAAAAAGGATTATTATCTTTTGAAGTCAGTTCCAGGTGTTGGTGGTATTGTCGCTTGTGGTATTTTGAGTGAGATAGGGAATTTACGACGTTTTAAAAACTTTAAACAGTTGGCTAGTTATGTTGGTTTTATCCCTTCAATGCGACAAAGTGGCGATACTCTTATTACAGCAGGGGTAACTCCACGAGCGAATCATTTGACACGAAGTTATTTGGTAGAGGCTACTTGGGTCGCTTTGAGAAAAGATCCTGTGATTCAAGAGTATTATCGAACTCATCAAGGAAAGGATGTAAAGAGAATTTTAATCAAAGTTGCACGAAAATTATTAAGCCGTATTCATGCAGTAATACGCACAGAAACCCCTTATCAAATAGGAGTAGTTAGTTAAATAGAATATAAACAAGAGCCTTAAACTCAAATAGAGATTGGCAAACAATTAGGACAACAAAACAATTTGGGTGAAACTAAATAGAGTTATCACAAACTATAGCATGTTGTCTTTAATGCCAATAAAATCATACAGTTGCTGGTGGATGATTTCGTATCATACCACATATAGGATGCGGAGTTGTATAAGGCTATTATTAAAATATCATCAATATGAGATAATGAAACAATAAAAAATATCGTATTTTTAATCTAGGATTTAGGAAAGGGCTTTACATAGGATAAATTGTTACCATTAATTATTTTTGTTCGGAACAAAAACACTAATTAGAAAACGTTTATTTGGATATGTAAATTAAACTCTGTCTGTTGTTTCAATTCCTCTGGGGCTAGCCCCAGAGGAATTGGTGTTTAAAATCA
>CANMDH010000075.1 GCA_947496555.1 uncultured Aquimarina sp.
GTGCGTTTCATATCTAAAAATACAAACAACACAAATCGTATCAAAAAAAAAAGCTGCCTTTTTAGACAGCCTCTTTTCAGTTTATAAAATATTCTTTCTAACCATTCAATGCTTCTGCACCACCAACAATCTCAAGAATCTCATTGGTAATGGCGGCTTGTCTGGCTTTGTTGTAAGACAATTTAAGTGCGTCTCTAAGCTCTGTTGCATTATCTGTTGCCTTATGCATTGCTGTCATACGTGCTCCATGCTCTGAGGCAAACGAATCACGTATTGCTTTGTAAAGTTGAGTTTTGAGTGACTTAGGAATTAATTGTTCAACAATTTCTTCTTTTGAAGGCTCAAAAATGTAATCTACATTAGTTGCAGTTCCTCCTTCTATTGGAACGATTGGTAAAAACTGCTCGGTAGTTACATCTTGCGAAGCGGCATTTCTAAATTTGTTATATACAATCACAATCTTGTCATAAGCTCCGTTGGTAAACATTTCCATTAGCTCTTCTGCAATAGCAGCTACGTTTGCAAAAGTTAGGTCATCAAATACTTCACTTTTGTTAGCAACCACTGTATGTGTCTTAGAAACGGCATCATTCACTTTTTTACCAATAGTAAAAAAATCAACTTGTTTACCAGCATAGTCGTTTTCATACAAGCCTCTTACCCCTTTAACAATATTCGAGTTGAATGCGCCTGCCAAACCACGATTAGAAGCAACTGCTACCACCAATACTTTGTTTACTTCGCGTTGCTCTGCATATGTACTTACACTATCTCCTTCAAGAGATGCGCTTAAGCTTTGTAAAAGCTCAGTAAGTTTATCTGCATACGGTCGCATAGCAGTAATAGCCTGCTGTGCCTTATTTAACTTTGCAGCCGATACCATTTTCATGGCACTGGTAATTTGCATCGTTGAAGATACAGAGGTAATTCTACTACGTAATTCTTTTAAATTCGCCATTTTTTATAATTATGAATCCTGAATTATGAATTTTTAATTATACTAACCAATAACCTTATTAGTTCGTCACATCTCTCACTTAAATTATTAGGGATTTCCGTTGTAGTTTCCGCTATAATATCAAGCCAAAAAGATGTTTCATCTGCTTCTTTTAAAGCAATTCCTAATTTATTTTTGAAATCCTTAGTGCTTACTCCTCTTTGCGATTCCCTTACATTTGCACCAATACTAGTTCCACTTTTTATGAGTTGACTTGCAATTTCATATTCATGTTTTCTTTTTAATTCCTTACAAAAATTTACAATATCACAACCAAAGAAAAAACTTTTATCAACGATTGCGTTATTTCTTTTTTTGTAGGCCATCTTTCAATTCTGAATTCAGAATTCAGAATTATTTATACTTTGCTGAAATTTCTTTACAAGCAGACATTAATACATCTGTAACCTCATCTGTAAGCTTTCCAGCTTTAAGAGTATCCAACGTATCTCTATGCTTAGCATTAAGATACTCGATATAGTCGCTTTCGAATTCTTTTATTTTATTTACCGGAACGTCTCTTAGCAAGTTCTTAGATCCTGCATAGATGATCGCAATTTGATCTTCTACGGTATAAGGATCGTTTTGAGCCTGTTTAAGGATCTCTACGTTACGCTTACCTTTTTCGATTACATTTAATGTAGCAGCATCAAGGTCAGAACCAAACTTGGCAAATGCTTCAAGTTCACGAAACTGTGCTTGATCCAGTTTTAAGGTACCAGCCACTTTCTTCATCGATTTAATCTGAGCAGATCCACCTACACGTGATACCGAAATACCAACATTAATTGCCGGACGTACACCAGAGTTAAACAAGTCTGACGTTAAGAATATCTGACCATCGGTAATTGAAATTACGTTGGTTGGGATATATGCAGATACATCACCCGCCTGTGTTTCGATAATTGGAAGTGCCGTTAATGATCCTCCCCCTTTTACTTTTGATTTTAAAGAATCCGGAAGGTCGTTCATATCCTTTGCGATCGTATCATCGGCAATTACCTTTGCAGAACGCTCTAACAATCTTGAGTGAAGGTAGAAAACATCTCCAGGATACGCCTCACGACCTGGTGGACGACGTAATAAAAGAGATACCTCACGATATGCTACCGCTTGCTTAGATAAATCATCATAGATGATCAAAGCAGGACGACCTGTATCACGGAAATACTCTCCGATCGCCGCCCCAGCAAATGGAGCATATACCTGCATTGGAGCAGGATCAGAAGCATTAGCAGCTACAATGGTAGTATATGCCATTGCTCCTTTATCTTCTAATACTTTGGCAATCAATGCAACTGTAGATGCTTTTTGCCCAATGGCAACATAAATACAGTATACCGGCTCACCAGCGTCATAAAATTCTTTTTGATTAAGGATCGTATCGATACAAACTGTTGTTTTACCAGTCTGACGGTCTCCAATCACCAACTCACGCTGTCCTCTTCCGATGGGTACCATCGCATCGATTGACTTGATTCCTGTTTGAAGTGGTTCATTTACCGGCTGACGGAAAATTACCCCAGGAGCTTTACGCTCTAATGGCATTTCGAAAGTTTCACCTTCGATCGCACCTTTACCGTCTATAGGATTTCCTAGTGTATCTACCACACGACCTACGATTCCTTCTCCAACGTTGATCGATGCGATACGCTGTGTGCGTTTTACTGTTACACCTTCTTTTACTTCTGTTGAAGGACCTAAAAGTACTACCCCAACATTATCCTCTTCAAGGTTAAGTACGATACCTTCTAAACCAGATTCGAATTGTACCAATTCTCCATATTGAGCATTAGATAATCCGTATACACGAGCGATACCATCACCTATCTGTAATACAGTACCTACCTCTTCTAATGAAGCTGATGCTTCAAATCCAGATAATTGTTGTTTTAATATTGCTGATACTTCAGCAGGATTCACTTCTGCCATTTTATAGTAATTTAGATAAATGAGATGTGACTCTCATTCCCTTATTATTAATTTATATTTTAATTACTTAATTCTCTTTTTAAGGTTGTAAGCTTGTTTGCTATACTTGCATTATACTGCAAATCACCTACTCTAAGAATAAATCCACCGATGATACTTTCATCAATCGTGTTTTCTAAAGTAGCCTCGTTACCCGTAAGCTCTTTCACCTTAGCCAAAACTTTTTCGCTTAAAGCCTTATCCAAAGGAATAGCCGTAGTAACTTTTGCCACTTGGGTATTATTTAGTTGATCATATAAAACGGTGTATTGTCTTGCAACCTCTGCCAGCAAATCCACTCTTTTATTATGAATCAATATATCAAATAGTTTTTGTGTGATATCACCAGCACTTTTAAAAATCTCATGTAGAGAAGCCAGCTTCACTTCGCTTTTGATCAATGGACTATTTAATACCATTTTGAGCTCGGCGCTTTTATCAACAGTAGCGATAATACTTTGCATATCCTTCTGAACATCCTCGGTAGCTTTTTTATCCTGAGCCAAACTCAAGACTGCTTTTGCATAACGTATTGCTGCTCTACTCATTTACTATTAATTTAAAGTAACATCTCCCAACATAGAGTCAACTAAATCTAATTGCTTCTTTTTGTCGGCTAATTCTTTTCTTACCATTTTTTCAGCAATCTCCACAGAAAGTCCGGCAACTTGATTTTTTAACTCAGCAATTGCGGCTTTCTTTTCGCTTGCAATTGTAGCTTGTGCTTGTGCAACAATCTTATCGGCTTCTGCCTGAGCTTCAGATTTCGCATCAGCAATCATATTTTCTTTAAGCTGCCTTGCTTCTTTCAACATACCATCACGTTCTGCTCTTGCTTCGTTTAAGATTCGCTCATTATCTGCTTGAAGGTTTTGCATTTCTTTTTTTGCTTCTTCTGCAGACTCTAATGCATTTTTGATTCCTTCTTCTCTATTATTTAAAGAATCTAAAATCGGTTTCCATGCAAATTTTCTTAATAAAACTAATAATACAACAAGGATCAGTGCTTGCCAGAAAAATAATCCGAATGAAAAATCATTAATTAATTTATCCATGTCTTTTGTACTTAAATTTTCTTTGTCTAACTATTTACTTTTAAACAAGTATTATCTGCAACCAACCGTTGCAGATAATACTTTAGAATTTTGCTTATTTTCCAAGGATTAAAGCAGCGAATGCTAACCCTTCTAAAAGCGCTGCAATAATAATCATCGCAGTTTGAATTTTACCAGTAGCGTCTGGTTGACGAGCGATTGCTTCCATTGCAGAACCACCAATTTTTCCTAAACCGATACCTGCTCCGATTACGATCAAACCTGCACCTACTAAAGCTGGAATTTCCATAAAATAAATATTAAATAATTAAACAATTGTTATTAATGATGATCGTGATCCTGAACTGCGAGCCCAATAAACAAAGCCGACAACATCGTAAAGATGAAGGCTTGTAAGAAGGCTACTAAAAGTTCTATCACTGATATAAATATTGTTAACAGTAATGATATTGGGGTCATTACATATACGTTGTCTGCTACAAATATTAATGCAATCAAACTCATGATCACGACGTGACCAGCGGTGATGTTTGCAAAAAGACGAATTAAAAGTGCAAAGGGCTTGGTTAATGTTCCTAAGATCTCGATCGGCATTAAAACGATCTTCATGAGTACTGGCACACCCGGCATCCAGAAAATGTGTTTCCAGTATTCTTTGTTTGCACTAAACTGAGTAATAAAATAGGTAAACAAGGCTAAACAAACCGTAATAGCAATGTTTCCTGTTACGTTAACTCCCAGAGGAGTCATCCCTAATAAGTTTAATATCCAGATAAAGAAGAAAACTGTAAGCAAGAAGCCCATAAATTTTCTGTATTTATCTTTACCGATGTTTGGAATTGCGATTTCGTCACGTACATAAATTACCAATGGCTCTAACACTCTACCAAATCCCGTTGGTAAGGCTCCTTTTTTGTAAGACCTGGCCAAGCCTCCAAACATAAGCAGCATTAGCACCCCAACAATAATCATGGTTACCACATTTTTGGTAATTGAAAAATCTAAAGGCTTAACATTAGTCGCATGGTGATGCTCATCGTAGTTGATCGTACCTGCAGCATCTGTTTTGTAAATTTTACCGTGATCTAACTTGTAGTAATCTTCACCAACCTGTGCAACGGTTTCTCTATGATGAAATTTAGAAGAAGAAAAAATCTTTAGGCCATTATCCCATAAAATTACCGGAAGCGGAAAACCAACATGAGAACCAGTTTCTCCATCAGACCAAAGGGTAAAATCGTGAGAATCCTGAAGGTGATGTTCTATATATGCATCGATTTCAGATTTCGTGTTCACTTTTCCACCATCTCCTTTTTCAGGTTCTTTAGCAAACAGATTTGCAACGTTAAAAACCAAGGTAAAAATCAATAAAATCTTAACAACAGTACGTTTTTGCATTACGTGTATAAATTCGGTTCCTAAATTTCGGTGCAAATGTACATAATTATGTTAGATTCTTAAACTATTTTGGTTAAATAAGTTCGCAATTATTCAATAGAGCTTAAGTTACTGTAAATCAATTATTTAATATATTTCAGTATTCTTGACACATAATAAACCTCAAGAATTAGGCATATCACATAGGGTATGAAGAAATCAAGAAATACATTTTTGTCTATTTCGAGGTTATTCAGTTTAATTACCGCCAAAAAAATACCGGTTTTCACAAAACTTCCTGCCAAAAAGATAAAACCAATCTGATCATTATACTTTTTGCTAAGTAAAATTATAGCAGAAGTAAAAAGAAAAGTAAAGACCGCGTTAAATAAATAAGACAAGTTAATAATAGCAATATTATTACTCGAAACATACTCTGCAACAAGTTTATGAGTAGTATAACTTACCCCAACCACTATTGCAAAAAGCACAATAAATCTAACTAATTTTTGAAGCATATCCATTCAAATATTTTGCAAAGAAAATAAATAATGCTTCAAAATCAATTAGACTTATTGATTTTATTAAGTTGTTTGATAACCATATAAAGTGAAGTAGCCACTCCCAGAAGAACAAACAGGATTGTGAACCATTTTTCGGTTAACTCATAATACGCGTCTAGTTTCTCGCCAATATAAGCAAACAAAAAAATAATGGCTCCCATTTCAAAGGCAATACCCGTAAGTATGGCAAATCTTTTAAGCTGATTTCCCTTGTCCTTGCGATTGTGTTGGTTGTGGTTGTTTTGTTGGCTCACTGCTTATTGGTTTACTTAGTGATTTTACACCACCTTTCATAGAACACGATGCATTAAAGTTTGCTCCTGGTTCTACGGCCAGTTTGCCTACGCTAACCTCACCTTCGATATGCGCTGTTGGTTTTAAGGCCAATGTGTTTGAAACAACGAGGTTTCCTGAAAACTTACCTTCAAAATCTGCATCAGAACATTCTAATGTTCCTTGAATAAATCCAGACTTTCCAACGACTACTTTACCTGTAGTTTTAAAAGTACCTTCTATAGTACCTTCAATTCTAAAACCTCCTTCGGCAACGATATCACCAACGATTTTTGTTCCTTCAGAAATTTTGTTCTGATTGCGTGAAAAATCTGTCATTCCTGCTTGATCTCTTCCTTTTTTATTATCTGAAAACATAATATATAGGGGGATTAAATTATTACTCTGTTTCTTCTATTTCTGTTTCTTGACTATAATTTTCCAGATTCTTGTGAATCTGAAGTATTCTATAATTAGGCGATGCTATTGTAAAATATTTTGCATCCACTTTTTTATAATATTTCTTTTTTCGGTTCCATTTGGTAAGGTCTACACCGCGAGTGTCTTCAGTTTTACCCAAAGACAGCAATTCGCCAAGACCTTCGGCTTCTAATTTGTTTCTTCTTGTATGTACAACTACAAATTGTTGGTCTTTAGTATACACATCCAACGAAACTTTCATTTTTTCATACCTAAGCTCTTTTAGGATTTGCTCTATGTGCTCTTTTAAACCGAGAGCTTGATTATCTCCAAAGGTCGAAAAAGCATACACTAATTTGTGGTTTGTTTCTGATTCCTGATTCAGCAAAAAAGTATTGTTTTCGATCTGCGGAATGGTAACCTGATAAATTATTTGCGCTTTCTTTCCTTCTGGACTTTGGGGATAGTTTAAAGATACGTAATTTAAAGCTGTTTTATAGGCTTCAAAACCATGGTACCGACCTATTGCCTGCGCTTTTAGCAGCTCAAATTTTGGCAAAAATTCATCTTCTCCCCCAAATTTGGTGATAAGCTCATCGCTTCGCTTGATAACCTCGGCATATTTTTGACCCTGAAAATCTTTGTACAACGTATTGTACATTGCTTCTGGGCTGTCCTTATCTTTCAGTTCTTCGTTAGGATTCTGTAAAATCTTTGCATACTTAGATTCGCCATGATTATTAATAATCTCCTGTTTATAGGTGTTGGCTTTAGCAATATTATCCCGAACTGCATATATTTTATATAAATTATATTTTGAAGGAACAATCAAGCGTTCCTCGGGATTGTTCTGCAGTAAATCTTCGAATTTATCGATAGCAAGTTCATACTCCTGAAACTTCTCTTTATAAATCACACCAAGCTGATAATATGCAAAATTGCGATCTGTATGCAGGCTATCTAAGGTACTTTGCTCTGTGGGTAGCTGAGCTATGTATGTTTGCGGATCAAATGTTGGATCTTCGTCTATTGAATATTCTTTGGGTTTTTCTTCCACTTCGGCAGAGACCGCTCCAGGATTTGAAATACTAGAGACTCTCCAGTTATCCTGTAACTCTCTATTACCATATATTCTTTTAAAAGTGGTTTTTCCGTAAGCAACTGTAGTCTGATTATAGAAATAGAATTTCCCCTCGGCGTTATTTCCGCTTTTTGGCGCACCTGCTAATCTTGGTCCCGTTTGCCCATAACGCTGCTCTGTAGGAAGCTGTCCTTTAATTTGTGCTATTTCTTCCGCCTCTTGGGCTGCAATTGCCTTTTCCTTTAACTTCTCTGTGTACTCTGAATAATATGCCAATTGTTCTGCAGGAGACATTGCAACCACCGTAAGGATACTATCATTAGTCTTGGCAATACCTTCATAAAGTATTACATCATCAAGATTCACTCGTTTTTTCTTGAGTACTCTGTACCTTTTAGAATCTACAATCATTCTTTGCAGTGTACTGTCATAATAAGCACCTGCAATTGCATATTCTTTTCCGTCAAAATTAATATCACCTAATGTATAATAATTAAGTGATTCAAGATATTTGTCATCAGAATTGGTTCGTAATGACTTATTATAATACTGAACGGCCAAGTCTATCGAGTCCTGTGTTTTAAAATATTCTGCTTTTTGATTATATATTTTATCAAGGAAAGGTCTGTTTTCCCGGTTTTCTTCCATATCGGTAAGTAGTTCCAGAAACTCTTCTTTATTTCCGATCTCATAATTAAAATTTCGTGCTTTGGCCATCTCTGCATTGATCATATAGATACGAGGTGTTCTCCTATTTAATGCTATTACCTGATCAAATGCGTAATTAGCACTGTCTTTATATCCAAGTTGATTAAGCAACTGTCCTTTTATATAAAGATATCGCCCTTTTTCTTCAAAATTTTTGGTGTGAACTGCAGCCTTATTGATATATGTAATAGCAGAATCTTTCTGTTTTAGGTTAACATACGCCTGTGCCATCATTGAAACTGCATCGGCATAGTCCTGAGGTTTCATATACTCTTGTTCGATCATTCTGGTAAGGTCCTCGATCGCCTTTTCATTATTATCCAGACGAAGGTTGGTCTTAGCCCTCCACACTTTGGCGTGATTGATCGTATTACTAGTGGGGTATTTATATAAAATATAATTGAAAGCCTCTAATGCGGGAATAAATCTTTGTTCGAAGTATCTGGACTTACCCAGTAACAAAAATGCCTCATCAATTTTTGGGTTACGTTCCCTTCCATCGATTAACATACTATGTTTTTGAATGGACTTTACCGCTTTCTCTTCTGCCTTATCAAAATTCTGATTTAAAACTTCACTAGGTAATCGTACATCTTCACTTACGATCATCCTTTCTATTGGAAGCAATTCCCAAAAGTTATCTTTATAGGATTGAATAAGCTCTTCCTGACCTTTATCATACGCCAATCGACCATTATATAAGGTGTTATTTTTGGTAGTAACATCATGCCATGCGCGATTTACGAATTTGTCTTTTTTACGCGAACAGGCAAATCCTAAAAGTGCTAAAAGCAATATGAGCGTGATTTGTGATATTCTTTTCCCCAAACCAGATAATTTATATATACGTGTGTGATAACTGAAAAACTTGTGTTTTAGTGTGTTTTGTGTTCACAAAAATAACAAGTGAACCGTAAAAATACATTTCTTTGGTTAAAAAACAGGTTGTTAGCATGTTTTTCTCTGTCAAATATCATTTTCGTTATGTTATATTCTTCATATGTATCAATAATGGAAATCATATGTATAGATAAAAAACATCACCGCATATATTGTACGGTGATGCAAATAAAAATTCCCTAATGTTTTTTGCGTAGTATTTTATTATTTATTGAAGTGTTCCTCTAATTCTTTAAGTGTCTCCTGCGAAGTGGCAATATCTTTTACTACTTCTCCTTTGTCTAGTACCACAATACGTTCACATACTTCGGTAACATGCATAAGATCGTGGCTGGATACCAAAACAGTTACTTCAGGGTTAGTAGCAAGGTCTTTTATGATTTTTTTTAACCGTATTTGAGTCGTAGGATCTAAGTTAGCAAAAGGCTCATCAAGAACTATGACTTCGGGGTTACCAATTAATGCTGCTATAATCCCTACCTTTTTTTGATTTCCTTTAGAAAGGTCTCTTAAATATTTTTTTTGTCCTAGAATTTCTCCATGAAAAAAATCCTCAAAACCAGAAAGCAATGTATCGACATCGGCTTTGTTTTGACCCCGTAGTTCGCCAATGAAATAGAAATATTCTTCGGCCGTAAGATATCCTATCAAGAAAGTCTCATCGATAAAAGCCGAAGTTCTGGATTTCCACTCTTCGCTTTCATTCACCTTAATACCATTACTTTCTATATGGCCCGTTGTGGGTCGTATCAAATCCAATAAAGCACTAAACAACGTGGTCTTTCCTGCACCATTATTACCTACAAGACCAAAGCTATTTCCTTTTTGTATTTCGAGGTGATCTATATTAAGAACTGTTTTTCCGGTATATGTTTTTGTAAGATTCTGTACTGCTATCATTCGTCTTAATTTTTTTGTTTGTAGGCCGAAATGGTCTTGTATTTTTCTGATTTATATATACTTTCAATTATATCAAACACCTTGTCTTTAAATGCAAAACCGGCTACCCCTGCTAATGCTACCAAAGCATACCCTGCATACGGACTATATGCATAATGTCCTATCGCATATAATATCATTGGTAAAGCCATTTTGGGAAGCGATAATAAAAGTGTTTTAGTATTAAATGATTGTTTGTCGCCAAAGGCTCTTTTATTACTCGTAAGATCTATGGGAGTTTTTACATAGGCCCCAGCCCACAACACTACATGAGAATTTACACCAATATTATAAACTGAAGCCACAAGTATGGCTACATACACTTCCCAACCAAAATACAGATATCCTGATGCAAGAACGGTTGATATTAACGTCGCGATTACCATCAACCACCATTTTGAGGATAAATATTCTTTGTATTTTATATTCTGACTCATCATCAATGGATAATATGAACTGTCCCAGCTAGGTACAAATTGCCCAAAACTTAACAGAAAACCACCCGTGACAAAAATTGCTGCAAAAATTCTCCATACCGGACCATCGTATGCCTCTACCGATCCTGTAAAAAACAAAAGCCCGTAAAAAAGAAATAGAATACTCACCATCACTGTAGATCGGGCTCTTTTATTTCTTTTTATGAGTTTGATATCATTTTTGAGAAATGTTGCTGTTTTTCCGAAGCGATCTAACCAATCAAGATTTTCTGTTTTTACGTCTTTGGATTTTGCCGCTAAACCTGCATCTAGATACAGATCTTTTGTAAAAGATCTGAAGGATATAAATATTAAGAATAATGCTATTGCAATCGGAATTAAAATTAAAAACGGAGTATTATATAATCCTTGAAAGAAGGGTGCGGTGTAGGTCGTAACATCAAAATATCCAAAGTAATGTAATGCACCTAATATTGCCATAATACCACCAATAAAGAAAATAAGATTGTCCTTTTTATTAAGGATGATATTTAAAAAATTATTACTGTAAACTAGTGCGATTAGTCCCAAATTCCATAGCAAAACATTAATGGCAGGGTAATCCGCCTTTGCAACAAGCAACACAGAAAATGGTATAAAAAAGAAGGCGTGTACAATGTTAAAAAATGAAAACACTGTTTTACCAAAAGCAAAAGAAACGATCTTGTTTTTGTTAAAGGGTAATAACAGTAACGGAGTTATGTTTATTACCGGCATTTTTTGCAATGCATACCTAAAAATCAAATCTACCACCAACCAATAAATCAGAAATCTATTAATTACTTCTAATGGGTCAAGTCCGAGTTCTTCTTTAAAAAAGAAAAATGCACCTACCCCTCCTGATCCCATCATTATAATAAGCCAAATTGCCCAGAATCCCATAAATAACTTCATAAAAAGCCCTGAGGTAAGTGAGGCCGATCGCCAGAAAGATTTCCATTGTAATGTAATAAAGTGTTTGAGCATGGCAGAATACTATTTAACTATTTAGTAATTAAAACTTACGTTTTGTTACAAAATAGCCGAGAATATTTTTTTCCTAAACTCATGATGCTCTTGCTGCATTTGTTATTTTTGCCAAAAAATTATTGCAATGTCAGAATTTAATACCCTCACTATAAAAAACATCAAAAAAGAGACTCCCAGTGCAGTTTCAATTACTTTTGATGTTCCCACAAACCTCATAGACACATATTCGTTTACTCCTGGGCAATACCTTACTGTAAAAACAGAAGTTGAAGGAAAAGAAATACGTAGAGCTTATTCTATTTGCAGTTCACCAAAAAGTGGAGATCTTAAAGTTGCTGTTAAAGAAATCGAAGACGGTACATTTTCGGTCATTGCAAATAATCAGCTGAAAGATGGAGACACTCTTGAAGTGCATACACCTGAAGGGCAATTTCTTCTTAAAACAAATGCAAGTGCCAACAACACCTACGCTGCTTTTGCAGCAGGTAGCGGAATTACACCCGTAATGAGCATGATTAAAGCTGTTTTGGAAGAAGAGCCTAATAGCCGTTTTGTTTTGGTGTACGGAAATAAAACTCCTGAAGAAACTATTTTTCGTGATGAGCTTTTAGATTTACAGATTAAGTATCCTGATCGATTATTTACTGAATTTGTATATAGCAGAAGCCAGGAGAACAATACTCATTTTGGCAGAATCGAAAAACCCATTGTAAACCTGGTGGTTAAAAATAAGTTCAAAGACGTTTCTTTTGAAGCTTTTTATCTATGTGGTCCCGAAGAAATGATTAACACAGTAACCGATATTCTGGTTGAAAATGGAATTGAAAAGGACCGTATTCATTTTGAACTGTTCACCAGTAGTACCGAAGAAGTTGAAATAGATGCCAACCTGGAAGGAAAAACAAATATTACAGTGCTAGTAGATGACGAAGAGTTTATATTTGTCATGGACCAAAAAACTACCATTCTTGATGCGGCACTTGAAGAGGATATCGATGCTCCCTATTCTTGCCAGGGAGGCGTTTGTAGTTCTTGTATTTGTAGGATTACTGAAGGCAGTGCTGTAATGGAAAAAAATAGTATCCTTACCGATGGTGAAATTGCAGAAGGTCTTATTTTGGCTTGCCAAGCACATCCTACAAGTGCATCGGTTAAGATTGATTTTGATGATGTTTGATGTAGTTGGGAGTCATTGGTATTTACAGGTTAGTAGCGCCTGGACTATGCTCGGTCTGACAGAGAAAACCTTATAATTGCTTATTTATTGCCTCTACCACGGTTTCCGGTTTAATAGTATACATTACTTTTTCATATCCCGGCAGAACTTTGTTCCCATAGATAGATGTAGGGATCAGATCATATTTTGCTAAGTTAGGCAAGATTGCATGTTCAGATGGTTGCCCAAACGGCATAAAACCGGTGTATGGGTGTGTTACTCCCCATAGTGTGATCGTTGGCACACCATACATAGCAGCCAAATGTGCATTACCGCTATCCATAGACAACATGGCATCCAGGTTGCCAATAAGCTTCAGTTCATCTTCAAAAGGTAATTTGCCAGCTACATTAACTACATTGTTGTACTTGCTTCCAATATTGTTAAGAATATCCATCTCCCGTTTTCCTCCTCCAAAAAGGAAAATCTCAAATCGGTCTTCTTTATCCAATGTTTCGATTACCTCAACCATAAGCTCCAGTGGATACGTCTTACTCTCATACTGCGCAAAAGGTGCTATTCCTAACCACTTTTTTGTAGCGTTTTGAGTGAGCGAAACAATATTTGGGGTTAACCGCTTTTTTCCTGGAAATTGATGATTGGCAAGCTCTATTGGATACCCTAACTGCGTGAACACATCGGCATAGCGTTGATGTGTTGTTTTTAATTGCTTAAAAACCTTGTTTTGAGATCTGGTCAGTGCTTTTTTTTCTGCTCTCCCCTTGTCTATCTGTACCACTTTTATTCCTTTTACAGAAAACATTGTTTTTAGCACATTAGATCGTAAGACATTGTGCAGATCTGCAACGGCTGTGATGTTCAATTTCTGGAGTTCATTAAACAAACGTGTAAGTCCAACAATGCCTTTATGTCTTCCGGTCACCTCGGCGTAATAAACTTCCAGATTTTCTATATCCGTAAATATGGGTTCAAAAAATTTTCTGGTAAGAACGGTAAGTTTTACATCGGGATAGGTAGCCCTAAAAGCTCGTAATACAGGAACTGTCATCGCAACATCACCCATCGCCGACAGGCGAATAACAAGAATATTTTTTTCGGGATTCCTGGACCTATTTTTCGCCACGCAAAACAGGATTCAATTCGTCGTCGTTATACATTTTCATCTGTTTATAGACTTTCATGTATTTATCACCATTTTCGATATCCTTCAGTAATGTATCAATAGCTGTAGAAAGATCTACCCGTTGCTCTAACAATACATTCAATTTGGTTTGACAAGCAGCTTTATGCGCTTCACTTGCTCCTTCCCGAACGGTTTCTTCGTGCATGTGATATACCTTCAGTGCCAAAATTGACAATCTATCGACCCCCCAAGCAGGGCTTTCGGTATTAATAGTGGCATCTGTCTTTGGAGTTACCTCTTTGTATTTCTCCAAAAAATAACTGTCGATATACTCAACCATATCGGTACGATCCTGGTTAGAAGCATCGATTTGTCTTTTCAATTTTAAAGCGGCTACGGGATCAATTTCGGGATCACGAATAATATCTTCATAATGCCACTGCACTGTATCTATCCAACATTTGCGATATAATAAGTGCTCGATAGCTTGCGCTTTACTATCATAAGGATTTGAAAATTCTTGATCTACCCTGTCGATCACATGATACTTGTCTATAACTTCTTTAAAAATTGAATTTGCTTTATCTGTAAACATGTACGTTATCTTTTGAGAGGTACAAAGGTATTATATTTTACCCCTAAAACAATAGTGTCGTAAACGGAATTAGCAGGAACACCCAAATATTAATCTCTTTGGCGAACTCATAATACTGCATCTCTAGATATGTAGCTCCAATAATCGCCAAAGGTGCAGCCGCAAAAAACAACTCAAATGCATTATTGTGAGGGGAAATTATGGCAATGGCCGTGGCAATAATAAGATAAGCAATAATTAATCGAAGTATAGGCTTAATATTTGCCGGTTTGCGATTGAATTTGAACAGGTATATCACCAAAAAAAAGAACATACATATTGATAATATTCCCGCCGAAAATAATTGATCTTTTGCTAAATAAGGTTCAAACGAAAATGAAATAGGGTCTATATAATCATTCAACAAAAAAAACGAATCATAAAACAACAATGTAAAGCAATTGGCAAACAAATATGTCATGATCAAAGCTATTATCGGAATAATCCAATTGCGATAATTTTTAGGTTCGAAATAAGATATGGCCATAAATATCAGGACTATAAAACCAATGCTCCAAAAAAAAGCCAGCGACGCCAAACTTATATAAATTGAGGCATTAAAAACCTTGGCTTTTATATGTTTCCCGTTCCTAAGGTGCAATAAGTTTTGCAGTCCTATCATTATCAGAAACCCCGCTATCAAAACTGTAATGTTTGTGAGTGCACCTGGCAAAATACTGGTAAGAAAAGCATACAAAAGTATTGTATAGGTTCCCTTATCGGTAATGTCGTTTCTTTGAACAACAAAATGAAGCATTAGCATCGGAGCAATATATAAAAACGCTCCAGCAATAAATAATAGTATTGATACCATTTCTAACTCAAATCCTCTTTTATAGTGCGCAATAATATAGAGCGTAAGCATATATAATCCTACAACTATATAATTAATGGGTTTTGATTTACTAAAAAAGCTTGTTAACACTACTATTTTTTTTATTTTTGTGGCAAACAATATTATAATATTGTTTTGATTTACTGAGGAACTAATGTATAAAAAGTTTAAGGATTTGTTTTTTTAAACTTTTAAACCCGATCATATCTTGAATTATGAAAGAATTTTTTGAAGCTATTGAATCTCTTTTTGTAGATTTTTTATTTAAACCATTTGACATCTTAAGAACCTTAGAATTAGAAAACTGGACCGCAGCTAATATGGTAAATTGGGTATTTATGATTATAGGTTTTGTTGCTTTTTTCTATTGGATGAGAGAATTAAAAAAGTTTAACGATAATAACGAGGAAGACAGAGATCCAACGGCACATTCATTTTTGAATTAAATCCCCTCTGTCCTACGGACATCTCCTCAAAAAGGGAGAGAATTCAAATTATCATATTATGACTAGTCCTAAATAATCGATACAGATTATTACTAGATTAAATTTATCATTTAATTCCCAATGAAGCTAGCTTCAT
>CANMDH010000076.1 GCA_947496555.1 uncultured Aquimarina sp.
ACATATGTATAAGCTATCCCCAGGCCAGGAAAGGATTTGGGTGTTAAGCCAGTTTGAAGGAGCTAACCAGGCGTATAATATTAATTCGGGATTCGAGTTAAACGGAAAACTAGATAGCGAAAAATTAATTCAATCTTTTGAAAAAGTTATTATAAGACATGAAATATTGCGTGCCAATTTTATATTACACAACGGAGAACCAAGGCAGATAATTAAGTCCTTCAATGATATCGAGAGCAATTTTTTTGTTGTTGATTTAATTGATAAAGATTTTGGCGAACAAGAAGCTTTAGATTTAATTGAAAAGAACTTATCAACACCTTTTGACCTAGAGAAAGATGTTTTATTTCGAGCTAGTATTTATGAACTTGAAAATGATAGGTCATTACTTCAATTTTGTATTCATCATATTGTTGCAGATGGTTGGTCTATGCATGTAATTATAGATGAGTTGATGAAATTCTATAATGCTGCCGTTAACAATGAGGAACTAAAATTACCAGAACTCAAAATACAATATAAAGATTTTGCCAACTGGCAATTACAACAATTAGAGGGAGAAAAATTACAAATTCATCATGATTTTTGGCATAATCTACTTAGTCCTCCTATTCCGGTCTTAGATATTGTCGGAGAACATCCAAGACCTTTAGTACAAAATTATATAGGGAGTTTAGAAAAATATGCTTTATCGAAGAAAATTTCAAAGGGACTCAAAGGATACGCCCAGGAAAATAATTGTAGCTTATTTGCGCTTCTTTTAAGTATAACTAATATTGCACTTCACAAATATACTGGACAAGAAGATATTATTGTTGGGACAACATCCGCCGGGCGTATCCAAAACAGCCTCAAAAGACAGGTTGGCTATTATGCTAATAATTTAGTTTTACGAAACCAGATAAAATCAGAAGAGAAGTTTATTGATGTACTTAAAAATGTAACAAATAATTTGTTGGATGCCCAAGATCACGAGATGTATCCTTTTGACAAATTGGTAAATGAACTTTCATTAAATAGGGATTTAAGTCGATCTCCTATCTATGATATATTAATAGAATTTCAAGATTTTGCAGGAATTCTGGAAGACGAAAGCAACAAAATTGAAGGTTTAGAATATAAACCATTCAAAATAGAAGAAAAGTTTAGCCAGGTCGATATTAATATAACTTTTACCCAGTATTCTGATAATATTGAACTTAGAATTGTTTATAATCCAACGATTTATGGTGATTGGCAAATCAAAAACTTTATAAGCCATATAGAAATGTTGGGTCAGGAAGTATTGAATAACGACAATAAATCTATCGCTTATTACAATATACTATCAGAACCAGAACAGAAATTATTAGATAGTTTTAATACAAATTATAAAACACTACCTGTAGACAAAACATTCTTGGATGTGTTTGATGAGACCGTGTCTATATATGGAGATAAGATAGCGGTTATTTATGATAATAGAACTTTTACGTATAGAGAACTTAATGAAGCGTCCAATAAAATTTGCAACACTTTGCTTGCTAATGGTGTGCAGTTAGAAGAAGCGGTAGCAGTTTTGCTTGATAGATCTGTTGAGTCTTTGATTGTACTTATTGGTATCATGAGATCCGGTGCAGCCTATGTTCCGTTGGAGCCATCATTTCCTACAAAAAGAATAATTCAGATTTTAGAAGATTTACAGTGCAACTTCATAATTACATCATCTCAATATGTGAGTGACGAAATTCAAAATCATATTATTCATAGAGATTCTTCATGCATTATTTGTATTGATGACTATCAAAATCCAATAAAGCAAGGTTTAAACGTTAAGAATATACATGATATTCATTCCGCCAAACCTACTATTTCTAAAATAACCATAAAACCAGACAATCTTGCTTATATAATATATACATCAGGTTCGACAGGGATCCCTAAAGGTGTAATGATTGAACATCTAGGGATGCTAAATCATTTGTATAGCAAAATTGATGATTTAGAGTTAAATGCAGACAGTAGTGTAGTACAAAACTCTTCAGTTACTTTTGATATAAGTATTTGGCAGTTTTTATCAGCTCTTATGGTGGGTGGAAACACTATAATTTATGATCAAAGTCTTGTATTAAAACCAAACAGATTAATTCAAAAGGTTAATGATGATAAAGTAACAGTTCTAGAGGTGGTTCCATCTTATCTAAGCGTTATGCTGGAGTTACTTGAAAAACAGAAAAAGGTAGAGTATCCTAATTTACAATATTTAGTGGTTACAGGAGAAACGTTAAATCGTAAGCTCGTAGAGAGATGGTTTAGAATTTATCCAGATATAAAGGTTGTTAATGCATATGGCCCTACAGAAGCATCCGATGACATAACACATCATATTATGGATAAGGTTCCGAGTCAAAGTATTGTTCCGATAGGTAAAGCAATACAAAATTGCAATATCTATATTCTAGATAGTCATTTGCAACCTTGTCCCATAGGAGTAAAAGGTGAGTTATATGTGTCGGGAGTAGGAGTTGGTCGAGGCTACTGGAATAATGAAACTAAAACTAAAAAAAGCTTTATTAAAGATCCATTTAATTCTGGAAACAAGATGTATAAAACAGGGGATCTTGCTCGCTATTTGACTGATGGGGCAATTGAATTTTATGGAAGAAAAGACAATCAAGTAAAAATAAGAGGTAATCGAATTGAACTTGGTGATATAGAACATAAACTCACCTTACAACCAGATGTTTCGGAAGCTTCAGTTTTGTTTAAAAAAGATAATAACAATGAGAGCTATTTAGCGGCTTTTGTAGCAAGTAAATCAACTGACATAACATCCGCGATTATTCAACAAAGACTCAAAAATGAGGTGCCTGAATATATGGTGCCTTCTAAAATAACTGTTCTTGATTCTTTGCCTTTAACAAATAATGGGAAAATTGACAGAAACGCATTGCATAATGTTAAAGAAGAAGATGATCTACTTTCGGAAGATGATCAAATGCCAGACAACCCAATTGAAAAAATAATTTATTCTATTTGGAGCAATCTTTTAGGTAAAGATCATTTAAGTATAAATACAAGTTTTTTTGATATTGGAGGGCATTCATTAATGGCTATAAGATTTCTAGTCCGAGTACAGGATGAGCTATCGGTCAATCTTGAGCTTAGAGATGTATTTGAGCATCCAACTATAAAATCAATTTCTTCCTTTATTTCTGAGAAAACCTCGAACCATCAAAATCCAATAAAGCCGGTTGAAGAATCCGAATTTTACCCTGTAAGCCATGGCCAAAAAAGGCTATGGGCTTTAGCCCAGCTTAAAGATGGTCAAGTTGCTTATAACATTTCATCAGGTATTATAATCAATGGGCAATTAGATATAGAAGCTCTTAGGAAATCTGTAAAACTATTGACCAAAAGGCATGAAAGTTTACGAACAGTTTTTAAAACAATAGACGGGATACCCGTTCAGGAAGTAAAATCAATTGATGACATAAACGCAAAAATCGATTTTACGGATTTAAGGAGTACTGAAAATAAAGATGATATAATCTCAATTATTATTGATAATATGAATAATGAGATTTTTGATCTTGAAAGAGGCCCTTTATTCAAATGCCACCTAATTCAAAAGGAAGCCTCAGAACATTTATTCTTTGTTGTGCTTCATCATATCATTTCTGATGGTTGGTCTATGGATGTCCTTATTAAAGAGTTTTATGGATTTTATGAAGGGATTAGAAACAACGATTCCAATCCTTTTGATCCTTTAAAAATTCAATACAAAGATTATGCTATATGGCAAAATGAAAACATATCTAATAGTGATATAAAAGCTTCAAAGCAGTATTGGCTTAATCAATTTTCGGGTGAACTTCCGGTGTTAAGCTTACCGCATTATAAACTAAGACCAATCAATAAGACATACAATGGAGCGTGGGAAGAAATAAAAATTGACTCAAAACTAGTAAAGTCTTTGTTGGATGTAAGCAAAGGGAATGATTGCAGTCTGTTTATGACGATGATGGCATCAATCAACTTGTTGCTTTACTTCTACAGTGGTCAAGATGATATAGTTATTGGAGTTCCATCTGCAGGGAGACAACAAAAAATACTCGAGAATCAGATCGGACTATATATAAATACACTGGCAATTCGAAATAAAATTGATGGAAAGGGTAGTTTTCGAGATTTGTTAGAACAGGTCAAAGATAAAGTTTTGAATGCTTTCAAGCATCAAGAGTATCAATTTGATTTATTGGTAGATGAATTAGACCTAGAACGAAACCTGAGTAGATCGCCTTTGTTTGACGTTATGGTGGTACAGCAAAACATAGTTGGGTCAGCTGTATCTAGTAATATTGAAGGCTTGGGTATTTACCAATATAACAGTCAGAGTTCTTACAGTAAATATGATCTTACATTCAATTTTACAGAAATAGAACATGGTATTGTTTTAAATATAAATTATAATACAGACTTATTTACAAAATCCAATATAATAGGATTATCGAATCATTTGAAGTCAATACTCAACTGTATTTCTGGTGAAGCCGAAACACCGATTGATAGCTTGGGTTATTTGAGTCCGGAAGAAAAACAGGAGCAACTTTTAACGAATAATAGAAAGGTAGGCATTAATGAAGAAGAGGCTACTTGTATTATAGCCAAATTTGAAGCTTTAGTTAAAGTAAATTATAGTAGGCCATCTGTTTCTTTTGAAGGTGAAGAATGGAGTTATGCAAAACTCAATGCAAAAGCAAATAGAATTGCGAATTATCTACGTACTTATCATAATGCCCATAAGGGAATGGTGGTAGGTATAATGATGGAAAGATCTAATAATCAGATAGCTGGAATTTTAGGTATTTTAAAAACAGGCGCTACCTTTTTGCCCTTACCTCCAGATACCCCTATTCGAAGGCTTAAAGCAATAATTGAGGAATCCAAAATGGGAATATTGCTTTACGACAAGAATTCTAAACCTTATCCGATTGATTCTTTTACGGCAATATCTGTAGATATTGAATCAATATTAATGGCATCCGACAAAACTTTTGAGCAAAATCCTCCGGTGGTTAATCATTCACAAGACGATGCATATGTTATATATACATCTGGCTCTTCCGGAAAACCAAAAGGAGTAAGAGTCAGTCATAGGGCTCTAATGAACTATGAAGCATGGTTTAGTAATAAATATGATATAGGTCATGATGATATTACATTGTTAATGAGCTCTATAGCGTTCGATTTAACCTATACTAGTTTATGGAGTTGTTTAATTAGGGGAGGCAAATTAGTAATCCTTTCAGAAGATAAATCATCTGATCAAGAAAGCATAATTCAATATTTAATAGATTATCAAATTACCTACTTAAAATTAACACCTACCCATTTAAGAATACTTACTATGGATAGCAATTTTGAGGAAAGGGTTAAACAGTATTTATTAAGATTGATTGTATGCGGAGGAGAACCCATTAATGTTGAGGATGTAGAGAAATTTATCTCAAGAAGAAAAGATATAACTATTGTCAATCATTATGGCCCTACTGAAACCACTATTGGAGTATTAACCCATGATATAACCTATGACACATTAAAAGCGTTTAAAAAAGAACCTATGTTAGGGATGCCTATAAATAATACAAATGTATATATCCTTAATAATAGTGGTTATTTAATGCCTAAAGGATCTATAGGAGAAATATGCATTGGGGGAACAGCTCTAAGTTCGGGTTATATAGGTAACAGCGAAATTGATCATAACAGATTTACAGAAGATAAGTACCTTAAAGGAGAAACAATTTATAAAACTAGTGATCTTGGATACTGGAATGATAAAGGAGAAATATCTTTTGTAGGTAGAAAAGATGATCAATTAAAAATAAGGGGATATCGAATAGAACCTTCAGAGATAACGAGATCGATTCTAAGTAATCAAAATATCAAAGATGCTTATGTCTTGGTTGACAAAACAGAGGTCGGAGATAAGACTCTTATCGCTTTTTATGTAGCAGTTCAAGAAATTAATGCTGAAGAACTTCGGGATTATTTAACAGAATATCTTCCATCTTATATGTTACCAACACTATTTGTAGCTTTAGATGAGATACCTTTTACGCCTAACGGAAAAGTAAATAAGAAGGCATTATCTAATTTGTCTAAAAGTAACGTACTACCAACTAATTATAAAGCCCCAACATCCGAAGTACAAAAACAGTTGGTAGAGGTTTGGGAAAACATTTTAGGAAGATCATCTATTGGAATTAAGGATAACTTTTTTACATCGGGTGGAGATTCTATAAAAGCAATACAGGTTGCATCTCGTTTGCTAAGTTTCAATTTAAAAGTTGAAACACAAGACATTTTTAAAGAACAAACCATTGAAAATATTGCTAAAAAGATTAGGGTAATAGAAACAGAAATTGATCAATCTGAAGTTACAGGAGGGGTTCCTTTGACTCCGATTCAATATCAATTTTTTGAAGATACAAACTGGCCCTTACATCATTACAATCAAGCTGTTTTATTGAAATCTAAAACTACTTTAGATAAGAAAATGCTACAAGAAGTTTTTGGTAAAATATTATACCATCATGATGCATTAAGGGCTAGCTATGATCAAAAAGGTAAAGAGATAAAACAATTCTTTGAATTAAATGAAGAGATCAATTATGATTTCATTAAAGAATATGAGTATAACGATAAAATATTTGAAGACTTTGATTTAGAACCTATTCTTGATAAATTACATCAATCTTTCGATTTAGAAATAGCTCCTTTAATAAGGGTAGGGTTATTTCATTTTATGGATGGAAGTATTGTTTTCGTTTCAATTCATCATTTGCTTGTTGATGGGATTTCATGGAGAATAATATTAAGTGATATTGAATCTCTCATTAATGCATGCCAAGAGGGGAAAAGATTGGTTTTGCCTCAAAAAACAAACTCATATAAAGATTGGTCTCAAAACTTAATGCAATACTCTAAAAGTAACTCAACCTTTAAAGAATTAAACTATTGGAAGTCAATTATGAGTGAAAAAATTGAAGATATACCAATCGATAATTCTGCTAATACATCGCTAGAAATTGATTTTAGAAGTGAGAGTATTTCATTTTCTCAGAAACATACAGAATTGCTTCTTACATCTGTTCATAAGCCATTTTCTACAGAGATAAATGATCTTTTGCTAACAGCACTTTCTATTGCTTACTATAAAACATTTGCTATCGACAAATTATTGATAGAAATGGAGGGACATGGTAGAGAACCTATAATTCCAGAATTAGAAATTAGTCGTACTGTAGGATGGTTTACCACCAAATACCCAGTATTGTTAAGATATATTGGAGATGATATTTCGGGTCAAGTCATTGAGGTAAAAGAAAATATAAGACAAATTCCAAATAAAGGTATAGGATACGGGATATTGAAATATTTAACCAGCGATGAATTGACAAATTTTGGGGATAACGCTCGTCCAAAAATCTCATTTAATTATTTGGGTCAGATAAATGAAGTTTTTGAACAATCAAACTTTTCTTTAATAAACGGCTCGCTAGGTAGTACAATAAGTAATAAGAGAGTCAACCCTTATTTAATAGAGATAGATAGTATTGTTTCAAATGATATTATGGAAATAGCATTCAAGTATAATAGTCAATGTTTTAAGACCAAAACCATAAAAACATTTATTGATTTTTATAAATCATCATTGATTGATGTAATTGATGATCTCTCTCAAATTAAAGATGCTCAATTAACCCCAAGTGATGTATCAGATGTTCCTTTGACAATGGATGATTTAGATTCAATTTTTGAATGAAGTAATTTTTAAAAGATAGTTTATGCTCAATAAGAATAATATTAAATATATATATGGATTATCACCACTTCAAGAAGGATTATTCTTTCATGCAAAAAGTGAAGAGAATTCATCACAGTATTTTCAACAAAGAAGACTTCGGATACATGGAGATGTAGATCCTGAAATTGTTGACGAAGTATTTAATATGATTGTCAATAGACATGATATTCTGAAAACTGTATTTATACATAAAACTACAGATCATCCTATTCAGGTTGTACTTAAAGAGCAAAAAATAAATGTATCGTATGAAGATATTACTGAGTTGAGTGATATTGATGAGTATTTAAATAACTATCAAAACCATGATCAAAACACTCCTTTTCGTTTAGATAGAGACAAATTAATTCGAGTAGCATTGTTTAAAACAGATAATGATTGCTTCGAATTGTTTCTTAGTTACCACCACATCATTATGGATGCATGGAGTGTGAATGTTCTCTTCCATGAGTTTCAAACATTGTATACTGCTGAGAAGCATGGCCCAAAAGCTAACTTTATAGAACCAAATACATTTAGAAATTATATAAAATGGCTAAATGAGCGTGATAAGCATACATCAAAACTTCGTTGGAATGAATATTTGAAGAACTTTGACACAGCTACTTCACTTAGAACACAAAATATAGTTTTATCCAATAACCGGAAATATGTGCTTAAAAAGCAAAGTCTGGAAATAGATGAAGACTTCAAATCGCAAATAGATGCACTATGCAATAGATTAAATATTTCCGTTTTTCATTTCTTTCAAGCTGTTTGGGGGATCTTATTGGCTAAATTTAATGATACCGATGATGCTGTATTTGGTACTGTAGTTTCAGGTCGGCCATCAGAAATTCAAGGTATTGATGATATGATTGGGATGTTTATCAATACAATTCCTACAAGAATTAGGTTTAAACCTGATATGAAATTTTCAGAACTCTTGGACAGCGTTCGTGATGAAGCATTAAAAATGCAGGATATGCATTATTCACAGCTTGCAGATATCCAGTCTGAATCTTTGATAAAAGAAAATTTGTTTGATCATATTTTGTTATTTCAAAATTTATCATCGACAAGTGCGAAAGAAGATTCGAATGAAATGTATATTGAATCTGTTGATGACTTTGAAATGACAAATTACGACTTAAATGTCACAATTTGTCCAAGTTCAAAATTCGAAATACATTTTGAGTACAATCAAAAAGTATATGAAGATCAATTTATACAGTATATCGGAGTATATTTTATTAATGTTCTAAAACAAGTTGTTCAAGATAAAGGTATTCTAATAAAAGATATAAGACTAAACCCACTAGAATCTTATCCGATAGATAAGGAATCTAAACAAGAAAAGATTTCGGATATAACTATTCAAGAACTTTTTGAGCAACAGGTTATAAAATCGCCTAACGCTCAGGCCGCAATTTATAATGATCAAATAGAGACATATGCAACTTTAAATGAAAAGGCAAATAAAATAGCGTATTATCTTGTCAACCACCTCTCAAATGAAGAAGATAGGATTATTGGTGTTAGGATGTCGAAGAGTAACAATTTCATTGCAGTAATCCTTGGAATTATGAAATCTGGAAGGGGTTATCTGGCCCTGGACGTTAATTACTCTAGAAAACAACTAGAATATATTATTGAAGATAGTAACATTAATACGATTTTCTTGGATGACCGGGATATAATTTCCCGTGAGATATCTAATTCTACAATCTTTACAGATGAATTAACTAGAATTATTGAGGTAAATAGTAATTTTGATGTCATTGTTGAAAGGTCAAAGAATGTAACTGAGAAGGATAAAACTATACATCTTAACAAGTATAGTTCTGAAAACATGGGAGAGATTTATCGTAGTAATGAGATAGCTTGTCTTATTTATGATTTCAACTCTATCGAAACTCCTACCAGAATCATATTCGAGCATAAAAATATCGTTGATACACTTTCATGGCGCAAATCATATTATAAAATATGTCCCGAAGATGTTTATCTTCAGCTTTCTTCGACTTCTCTGGGGAGTTCAATAAAAAATATATTCGCAGTACTTGTATCCGGAGCTAGCCTTATGATTCCGGAAGAAGAATATCAAACATCTATAACTTATCTGGCACGAATAATTAATGATTACAAGGTTAGCCACTGTCAATTTACTTCGACTTTCTATGAGTCATTACTTTCTGAATTGGAATCGCAATTAAGTTTGCTTAAAGTGGTAACAGTCATAGGAGAGGTGACGACTACAAAATTAATTGAAAAACATTATATATGGCTGCCTGAGGTAGAATTGCACTATGAATATGACCTCATCGAATGTGCCAGTTGTGCAATAGCGACCTTGCTTAAAGCCGATGATAATTCTGTTTCTTTTAGTAACCCTTCTACAAATATAGAAGTAAGTATTAGGAATCTGGAAATGATGAAATGCCCACCGTATGTACTAGGAGAAATATGTATCAAGGAAAATGAGTTATCAAGAAGGTTCGAAAACACTAACAACCTCACCGATTTAAAATTTGTTGAGGACCCAGAAGATCCTGGAAAAGTAATCTATAAAACCGGCGATATAGGTAGATTATATCCAAATGGAAATATTGAACTTATCGGCAAAATTGATGAGCAATTAAAAAGAGTAGGAGTTCATATTAATTTGAGCGAAATTGAAAGAGTACTTTCTAATCATGTGTTAATAAAACGGGCACTGGTACTAGTGACAAAAAAGGAAGAAAAACAATTTTTGTCTGCATTTATTGTTTTAAAGAGTCCGCTGGAGAAAAAGAAAATTGTTACATTTCTTCAAAAGTTCCTCCCTTATCATTTAATGCCTGAAAAATTTACTGTATTGAATTCCTTTCCTTTTTTAGCCAATGGAGAAATTGATAAAAATGCTTTGTTAAAGTTTGAATCTAAAGAAGATCTTGAAGAAAATAAAGAATTGCCTCAAACCCCTCTAGAAGCCCAAATTAGTGAAATTTTCATCGACATACTTGGTAAAAATATGGTATACAGAGATGATGACTTCTTTAGAAATGGTGGACACTCTATTCATGCTATAATTTTGGCATCAAAACTTTTTAAGCGTTTTAAAGTCAAGTTTAGTTTGCCTGATATTTTTGCTAACCCTACTATCCGATTGATATCCAATAAAATAGAAGGAGAGGCTAAAAGTGACTATCTAGAAATACCTGTTATTAAAAATACAGATCAAATTTTTGACATGAGCCATGCTCAAAAAAGACTATGGGTTCTTGAACAGTCTTTGACGATTAAATCTAATTATAACTTATTCATTGGCTTTCGTTTTAAAGGAGAGTTAAGGACTGACCTTATTAAAGCTAGTATATCAGGATTAATTGAGAGGCATGAAAGTTTAAGAACTGTCTTCTTAAACGTGGATGGTAAACTATCTCAAAAAATATGCAAATACACTTCTATTGATGAACATTTTGTTGAATTGAGTTTGTCTTCAAAAAGTGCTTCAGAGGATAAGATTTTGGAGATGATTGAGAAAGAGTGTGATAACCCAATGAATCTAGATTCAGGCCCTTTGTTTAAAGCTCGATTAGTATCTGTTGAAAAGAATAAATATATCTTATTTTTTGTAGTACATCATATTATTTGCGACGGGTGGTCACTTAATATACTTAGTCAAGAATTTATTGAATTATATAATGGTTTTTTAAAAAATGATAATGTAAAACAGAAACCTTTAAAAATTCACTATAAGGATTTTGCAAATTGGCAAAATAACCAAATAAAAACTGGGGTATATGAAATTCATAAAAGGTATTGGAAGGAGCAACTCAAAAATTCTAATTTAAAAGTAGATTTCCCAAAAGATTATTCATCAAATTTAAAAGCATCCTATAAGGGAGGACGAGTTCATTATTCTTTGAAAAATGAAAAACTAAATAAATTAAAGGATATTTCCTCTTCGCATGAAGCAACGTTGTTTATGAGTCTGCTGGCGATAGTCAAAATTTTATTATTTAATTATACTCGTCAAAAAAACATTACTGTAGTCACACCAGTTGCAGGTCGTGAACATGAGAGCTTACAAAATATTGTTGGGCTTTTTATCAATACCGTTCCTTTATCAACCCATATTGATAAACTAAATACCTTTAGTGATTTACTATTAAAAATAAAAACCACAACTCTTAATGCCTTAGAACATCAAGCCTATCCATTTGATCTTATAGTAGATGAATTAGACGATCTAGATATTCTGTCAAGCTTTAATATAATGGTTGTGTTACAAAACCAAATAAATAAATCTTCTATAAATTTACATAATGTTTCTGTTGACGATTTTGAGTCAGGGTTTAAAAAGTCAAATTTTGATATGACTTTTGAATTTGAAGAAAGTGCTGATTCCTTAGAGGTTTATATTGATTACAGAGTCGATTTATTTAAAGAAAGCAAAATAATAAGACTTTTAAATAACTTAACTCTTCTTATAGATTCTATCTTAGGGGATGTAGGTAAGCCTATAAGGGATTATGATTACATTTCAAAAGACGAAAGAGTAATGTTGATTGAAGAAATGAATCAAACCGATATTGATTACCCCTCTCAATTAGGATTGTATGAGCTAGTAAATCGACAGTTCCAACGCAATGCTAATAGTACTTCAATTATTTATCAAGAAACTTCATATTCCTATAAGGAGCTTTCCTTAAAAGTAGATGTAGTTGTAGATATTATAAAAAGTAACTTTCCTTTTATAACTCCCGGAGATGTGGTTGCAGTTCAATTGGATTCATCTGTAGACTTAGTTGCTTGTATTTTGTCAATTTGGAAATTGAATGCAGTTTACTTGCCTATTAATCCAAATTTGCCAGAAGAACGTATTTATTATACACTTAATGATAGTAATGCCTGTTTACTTCTGAAAAAAGGAAAAAATATACAACAACCTATAAGTGTAGAAAAAATTGATAATAATAATTCAAAACGTGATTATACAAGTGATGGTTCTATTTCCGATCATCCAGCTTACATTATTTATACTTCTGGATCTACAGGAATGCCTAAGGGTGTTTTGATAAAACATCAAAGTATTGCAGATAGGGTTTTGGATCATAATCACTATTTAGGAATTACCTCATCTGTAAGGGTGTTACAATTTGCTTCAGTTTATTTTGATGCATCTTTGATTGAAATGTTTATGCCTTTAGTAATCGGAGGGGTCTTAGTTATTCCAGAATTAAAACATAAGAATAATTTACCTTTACTAAGTAACTTGTTGAACGAAGAACGGGTAAGCCTTGCAATTTTCCCTCCCTCATACCTTAAAGAATTAAGGTCGTTTGAACTTCCTTATCTGAAAAAGATAATTTCTACCGGAGAAGCGGCAATCTTTGAAGATGCCCATTTCTATGCAAAAAATCATGATTTTTATAATGGATATGGCCCTACAGAAACCTGTATAGGTGCTTCTTTTTATAAAGTTACTGAAGAAGAACTGAACCATAATAAGGAATTAGGAATTATACCAATTGGAAAACCATTTGGGAATACCAAGATTTATATTGTTGATGAAGATCTAAAAATAGTTCCATACGGGGGTCTAGGTGAAATATGTGTATCTGGTGTAGGGTTGGCAATTGAATATTTGAACACTCCTGAATTAACTAAAGATAAATTTCAGATTAACCCTTTTGAATCTGATGACAAATACAAAAGATTATATAGGACCGGAGATTTGGGAAGATGGAATGAAAATGGTCAAATTGAGTACCTTGGAAGAAAAGATGATCAACTTCAAATACGTGGCATTAGGGTCGAACCTGGAGAAATACAAAAATATATTTTGGAATTACCAGAGATTGATCAAGTATATGTTACCACTAGAGGGGTAGATTCCGAAATGGGGTTAGTAGCGTATTTCAAAGGAGCTGAACAAATATCAATAGCCAAAATCAGGAATTATTTAAGAGATAAACTTCCTCTTTATATGATTCCAGAATATTTGGTGTCAATTAATTCATTTCCTTTGAATTCGAATGGTAAAATTGAAAAGAAACTATTACCATTCCCAACTTCAAAAAATCAAGAGGTTAATGATCATAAAGAACCTAATAATCAATTAGAAGCAGCCCTTAGCCAAATATGGTGTTCTGTACTTAATAAAGAAAAAATAGGAATAGATCAAAACTTTTTTGAGATAGGTGGACATTCACTAAAAGCGATACAAATATTAAGCAGAATACATGCTAAATTTAATCTTTCAGTGAATTTGAAAGATTTATTTATGCACCCAACCATAGAAGATTTGGCCAAGTTTTTACTTACCAAAAATAAGGAGCTTGATAATGAAATTTTGCTACTAGAACATAATGTACATGGATATCCATTGTCACCTGGTCAAGAGCGAATATGGCTATTAAGCCAAATTGATGAAGCTAATTTGGCGTATCATATTAATATAAATTATGAGTTAACTGGAAATCTTAATGTAACCGCCTTGAATAAAGCATTTATAATGCTTTTAGAACGCCATGAAATACTTAGAACAAACTTTATAACCAATTCTCAGGGGGATCCTAGACAAATCATAAAAGCTGTAAGCGATATTGAGTTTAAAGTTAAAGAATATGATATTGAAAACCCAGATAATATTAACGATGAGGTAAATAATATTATCAAGATTGAATGTGGTAACCCATTCAGTCTTGATAAGGATGAGTTAATAAGGGCGGCACTTATTAAAATCTCAGAAAAGAGAAATATCCTTACATGGAGTGTTCATCATATTGTTGCTGATGGATGGTCTATAAAAATAATTATGGATGAATTGATGAAGTTTTACAACTTCTTGATGTCTGGAGAAAAAGGAACTTTCACACCACTAAAAATTCAATACAAGGATTTTGCGAGTTGGCAGCTTGACCAATTAAGATCCGAAGAATTTTCAAAACATAAAGAATATTGGTTAGAACGGCTTAAAGACCCCTTAACCAGATTAGACCTCCCATTAATTAAACAAAGGCCGCACTTACAAACATATAATGGTGAAGAGGTAAAATATGTTTTTCCGAAGAATATTACCAACAAATTAGTGCAATATCAAAGGAGTGAAAAGACCAGTATGTTTACCTTACTTTTAAGTATTGTAAACTTGGTGCTTTTTAAATATATGGGACAAACTGATATTATTTTAGGTACATCAAGTGTTAATCGAAAAAATACCAATCTAGAGGATCAGATTGGATTTTATTTGAACACTTTGGTACTTAGAAACACTTTTTCTAGCCAAAATACATTTCGACAATTATTAGAGCTCATTAAAACAAATACTATAGAGGCACAAGCTCATGGGGCCTATCCTTTTGATCGTTTGGTTGGAGAATTGTCTTTACCTAGGGATCTAAGCAGATCTCCGATTTTTGATATTTATATCGAATTCCAAAACTTTGAGGGTATAATCAATAAGGAGGAGAAATATGAACTTCATGATTTAGAAGTGACGCCATATGTAAGTGAACAAGTTACTAGTCAATTTGACATGACTATTACCTTTTCTGAAGGGGAAGATGGTCTAAAAGCCAATATTACATACAATACCGATATTTTCTCTCATTGGCAGATAGAAAATTTAGTATTCCATATTGAAAATATTGCCTGCAAAATCCTTGAAAAGGATAACTTAAAACTTACTAAATATAGTCTCATAAGTGATAATGATTTTAAGGCTATTGGTAAATTTAATCAAACGCGCAGAGAAATACCGAAGGGTACCTTTTTGGATCTTATAGAAGAGCAATCTTCCAAATACAGTGATAAGGTTGCAGTTTCATATAATGGAGATGAGCGGACTTATGAAGAGCTTATGTGTGATGTAAACAGGTTAAGTAATTATCTTGTTAAACTGGG
>CANMDH010000077.1 GCA_947496555.1 uncultured Aquimarina sp.
GGGTTTACACAAACCATACACCAATACCGGGCCGAAAACTGCCAGGGATGCCCTATACGACCCCTATGCCATAAGGCCAAAGGCAATAGAATAGTAGAACGTAATCATAATCTAGTGAGACTAAAACAAAAAGCCAAAGAAAACCTCTTATCCAAAGAGGGAATAGCCCACAGAAAACAACGATGTTGGGATATTGAAGCTATTTTTGGAAATATCAAACAAAATATGGGCTTCAAACGATTTATGCTGCGGGGAATAGAAAAAGTAGAAACCGAATTTGGACTTATTGCTATGGCACACAACCTGAAAAAGGTGAGTTTGAGACTATAAAAACATACAAATTCATAAAAACTATCAACTAACAACTAACAACTTATCTAAAAATCAAAACTTAAAACCCAGAATACAACCTAAATGAAAAAGACTGCCCAAACCTTTTTAGACAGCCTCTTTTTTTATGCTTTATCTGGATAAAGACAATTCCTGCCCACACCATTAGTAATCTATAATCTTGTCTATAGCAGATCTTTTATCATTCATTAAAGCTATGGTTATAAATGCTGGTTTACTCTTTGACATAACGTCTGTTTAGTGCTACAGAAGTATTAAAAACAATCACACAATGAAAAAACAATTACTATTTTTAATAGTATCAAAGAATAAACTTGAGACAATACCAGCAGAAATAAAAGAACTTAACAATTTAAATTTTTTATATCTTGATAATAACAACTTAGAAGAGCTTCCAGAAGAAATAAATGTACTTCTCGAGTTACAAACTTTAAAACTAGAAAAAACCCAATTTCAATGATCCCTAAAGAAATATGTGCATTATCCAAAGAAAATGGAGGAGATACTGAAATTGCTTTGGATGAAGATGATGTATGCCAAGAATAGAAATTCCAACAAATAAACCATAAAAAACAGGCACCTTACTGCCTGTTTTTTATGGAATGATTGATAACGACAATCTAATTTACTTATCTAGATTTTTGGTCATATTAAAACCGGCAAACAATCCAGCTCCTGCCATCAAGAAAATAGTCCCTGGGTAGGCAATATCTTCATCTACTCCTATAGATAGGTGTAAGATACCCGCGATAAAAATACCAACTCCTATACCCATTAATAATAAAGATAGATTAAGGATGAGTACTTTCCAGACAGGCGTTACTTTTTTATCTTTACTACTGTAAAAAATAGAAGCATCTGCTCCCTTTTCGATTAAAGCCAATCGTTCTTTGTTTCTTGCGGATATAAATAAATATACTATTCCGAAAATACTACCAAAAAAGATTAATGGTATTAGAATTTCTGGTCCTTCCATAATTTTAATTTTTAAATGATTAATACTGTTCGTTTTCTATTTAAGACGAGGCACGTTACAAACTGGTTACAAAAAACACCAAAAAAATATTTTGTACTTTTTATATCAATTTATGTAACCGATAATTATATAGTGTCGTCTTATGAAGAAATGAACCATCAATCAGATCAATATTATATTAATCAAGTTCTTGAAGGACATCTAAATGCTTTTTCAACACTTGTAGAACGTTATCAGTCTTTGGTATATACAGTTGTGTATAGAATGATCAAAAATAAGGAACTGGCAGAGGAGGTTGCACAGGATAGTTTTATTAAAGCATACAGATCATTAGACAAGTATAGAGGTGATGCCAAATTTTCTACATGGTTGTATACTATTGCCTATCGAAAAAGTTTGGATGCGATCAAAGCCAATAAGCGAATGATGACGTCAGAACTTATTGAAGAAATCAATGAGGGAGAAATAGAACTGGTAACAGATGCTTTAAATTATTTACAAGCCAAGGAACGAAAAGAAATTATATCAGATAGTATAATGAAGCTTCCAGAAGATGAAGCTGCAATTGTGACTTTATATTATTTTGAAGAAAAAAGTGTAAAAGAAATTGTCGAAATAATAGGTTTAACCCCGGATAATGTGAAAATAAAATTGTATCGTAGCAGAAAAAAGTTATATTCAATTTTACAACAGCACATTTCACCAGAAATAAGTAATAAAAATGGAAGAGCGATTTAATGATATGGAACATTTAGTAAAAGAAGCGGGATTAAACCATCCTTCTTCAGGCTTTTCGCAGAATGTGATGAACCAAATCAAAGCAATGGCGGTACAAAAGCCGATTGTATACAAACCTTTAATTTCTAAAAAAGCCTGGATTATCATTACAACTGTTTTATTAGGACTATTGGTAGTGATTGCATTCTTATCCGATCCCCAAACGTCGGTTTTAAATACAATTGACCTTTCTTTTTTAAGTTTTAAGAGTATAAATTTAAATAATCCATTATCTGGTTTTACTTTTCATAAGACAACCTTGTACGGGATTTTATTTCTTGCAGCCCTATTTTTTATTCAAATCCCTATCCTAAAAAGAAGGATAGATAGAAGTTTTTCTATATAACAGCGTAAAAAATATTTTTTAAACTGCCTTACATTCTCTATTTTACATAACGAATTAATAGCTGGAAAATTCTTATGCAAAGAAGAGTATGTATAATAGGTGCGGGTCCAAGTGGGATTACGACTCTAAAAAACTTAAAAGATAAAGATCTCAATGTTATCTGTTATGATCGTAATGTCGAAGTAGGGGGTAATTGGATTTATTCTGAAGATGAAAGTCACTCAAGTGTTTTTGAGACCACCCATATCATAAGTT
Organism: uncultured Aquimarina sp.; assembly: GCA_947496555.1. Lineage (GTDB taxonomy): Bacteria > Bacteroidota > Bacteroidia > Flavobacteriales > Flavobacteriaceae > Aquimarina. The sequence continues at coordinate 2,706 of CANMDH010000077.1, forward strand.
CAAAAACCTTATCACAATACGAAGATTTTACATTTGATGATTTTGATAAGTCTGTGGCAGATTACCCTTCTCATGATGAGCTTAGAAGCTATTTTCAGGCGTATGCAAAGCACTTTGGTTTATATCCATACATAGAGTTTAATACGACTATTAAACACTGTAAAAGAGTGTCAAAGAACGAATGGCAGATAACTATTATTCAAAATGAAAAGGAACGAACAGAGTTTTTTACAGATTTGGTAGTTTGTAATGGTCATCATTCTGTTCCGCGAATGCCAGAATACCCTGGTAATTTTACAGGTGAATTTATACATTCTCATAATTATAAAAAAGCTACTCCATTTGCTGATAAAAAAGTTTTGGTAATCGGTGGAGGCAATTCAGCTTGTGACGTGGCCGTTGAAACGAGCAGAGTAAGTAAAAGAACTAGTATAAGTTGGAGGAGAGGGTATCGTATTATTCCTAAATTCTTTTTTGGATTACCATCAGATATTGTAGGTGCGCGCTCAGCCTGGCTGCCGATTAAGATTAGAAGTTGGTTTAATGATATATTGCTTACTATAATGCTTGGTAAAAATAAATTGTATGGCTTACAAGAAGTCAAAACAAAGTTTGGCCAGACACACCCTACTATTAATGATGAATTGTTGTATAAAATACGACATGGTAAAGTGCACCCGAAGGTTGATATTGACAGATTAAATGAGAATACGGTGCATTTTAAAGATGGAACTAGCGAGGATATAGATGTTATTATTGCTTGTACTGGTTACATTTTAAAACATTCTTTCTTTGATGAAGAGTTTATCGATTATAGTGAAGGTCCTGTACCTTTATACTTAAAAATGTTCCATTCAGAATATCATGATTTGTTTTTTGTGGGAATGTTTCAACCCCTTGGTTGTATTTGGCCGGGATCAGAATTGCAAAGTAAGATTTTGGCAAATTACCTAGTTGGGGATTGGAAAATGCCATCAAACATAAAAACTTTGTGTCAAAAGGAAGTTACGAATCCACATTACAAACAAATAGATACACCCAGACATACTATCACGGTGGATTATCATGCTTTTAGAAAAACATTGCTAAAACAGCTTCCTAAAAATTGGAAATCAAAAACACCTAAAGTTATTTCCCAGAGTGCCTAATGAATACTAATGAGTTTAAAGAATGTATAGAACAATTATCGCTGGGTTTTACTGCGGTGATATCGTCAAGATTTTCAGAAGAGGATTATTTAGCTATCGATTTATCTGAAGATAATCAGGAACTCGATCATGTAGATGTTTCTTCTTCTAGTGCATTCGAGGAATATATTTCTGGATATTTGTACAAAAACGAAGCTAAAGTAGCTTACGGGGGTTATAATGAGGTGAGAGGTATTTATCGAAGAAGCTCACATTTCAATAAACAAGACCCGGAAACTGAACGAAACATTCATTTAGGATTAGATATTTGGTGCGATGCAGGAACAGAAATACTTGCAGCACTAAATGGAAAAGTGCATAGTTTTAAGAATAACAATAATTATGGGGATTATGGTCCTACAATTATTCTAGAGCACATTATTAATAAGTGTACTTTCTATACACTATATGGTCATTTAAGTCTAGAATCACTTACGGGGCTACAAGTCGATCAAAAAGTAAAAAAAGGGCAAGTGATAGCAACACTTGGCGATGCGATGGTAAATGGGGATTATGCTCCTCATTTACATTTTCAGATTATTAAGGATATGCAAGGAAATATAGGAGATTATCCAGGTGTTTCTAACAAAAAAGATTTAGAATATTATCTTCAAAATTGTCCAGATCCTAATTTATTACTGAAAATAGGATAGTTTATTCATTAAGGATTTCCTGCAAAATATATTGGTTACCTTCTCCATGAATGAACACGCCGGTTATTTGTTCTTGGTTTTCAATTTTGGTTACTAGTTCAGTGCACAAAGTTCCACAGTCTATTGCAATTTCAGAATTAGCAAAATTATAGTTTGCTCCTTCTGTGTTCACCCAATTAATAAACTCTCCGTCTTGTCTGTTAAGTGTTAATCGAACTTTAAATTGAGTTTCTTGTGGTACTGGGGTCTTGGATAGGACATTTAATAAAGAAGTTTCGGTACCTGACCCATCGGCAGGAGGATTTTCTATTTTGGTAATAAGGACTCTAAGATCGTGTACAAATCCTAATTCGTACTCAAAACCTTCAATATAAACCGAAGAAGGGTAGAATATGTCACCGCCGATCTCATCGCCACTTTGTATCGCTATTGTAGTCGAAGGGGTACCAAGAAATGATACAAATGTTGTATCCTTAAAATGATTCACTCTAATGGTAGTGATTTCAGAATCATCGTCATTGTTACAAGATGAAAATACTAAAGAAAAGATTAGTAGCGTAAAAAAAGAGTTTTTCATGATCCATTACTTTCTAATAGGATCAAAAAACAACAAAATGGTTGCTTAATTTTTGTGGTTATTATAAATAAAAATACATAGAATTATGATGTATTGTATTTTTATGTATATTTGTTCTATGTATTCAAAAGAACTACTTAAGGGGACCTTGTCTGTAATTGTTCTTAACCTTCTGGCAGAAAACGGTCGAATGTATGGTTATGAGATTTTTCAACAGGTTAAGGAACGATCAGACGGAAAGATTTTATTAAAAGATGGGTCATTATACCCTGCTTTACAAAAGATGAAAAAAGACGGTCTATTGTCTTGTGAAGAAACTTATATAGGAAAAAGGATACGAAAGTATTATTTCCTTACGCCCAAAGGAAAGGAAAAGAAAGTATTTTATGTAGAGGAACTTAAGGATTTTATAGAAACATTAAATAAAGTGATTTTCCCTGAACTTGGAACGATATGAGATTAAGTGAAGAACAAGAAGATATAATTCAAGAATTTATAGATTCTCAAGGAATTACACTTACAGGACTGAAAGATGATTTACTGGACCATTTGTGTTGTGTCGTGGATAGTGAATTGAAAATGGGTAAGTCATTTGATCAGTCATTTAATGATGCAGTACGAGAACTGGCTCCTAACGGTTTGATCGACATAGAACGTAAAACATTTTTTTTATTAAACTCAAAACGAATAATTATGATGAAAAAAGTAATGTATTTAATCGGTTTTATAGGCTCTTTTGCTTTAACTATCGGAGTTACATTTAAATTACTGCTTTATCCTGGTGCCAATATGTTTTTTATGATTGGATTTCTAACATTGCTATGGGTTTTTGTACCTATGTTAACCTTTGATAAATACAAAGTGGCTATTGCCAAAGCGCTTTCAGAAAGATTGAAGATTGTCTTAGGTTGTGTAGCAGCTATAGTTACGGGACTTGCAGGCGTATTTAAGCTTTTACATTGGCAAGGGGCAGCTTTCTTGTTACTGGCGGGAGCATTTATTTTTGCAGTTGGTTTTCTGCCATTCTTATTTTTTACGATGTATAAAAAGTCAATTGCATAGTAGTTGTCGAATCGAACAGCGTATAATCATTGTTAGTAAAATATTAGCTCGGTCAATTAGGAGGTGTACATTTTGTGCCTCCTTTTTTATTGATATTCATTCGAATTTAATATCTGAAGTATAAGAATACATATATTTTGTGTTTTTTATCGGTAAAAACACGTCTTTTGTCATTGCTTTTATTTATTTTTTATATTTAGTACACTGATAATCAATAGTTTAAAATTTATTTTAACATTTTATTGGTATTTGAACGAAAAATAGGCGCATTTGATCTAAAAGTCTGATTATTAATTGGTAGCATGATTATTAAACAATATAATTGTAAGGTAAAACCGTAGTTTTTTAACTCAAAAGCCCCAAAATCATGAGAGTTACTGCCTTATTTTTCAGTTTGTTTTTATCGATTATAAGTTTTGCTAACAATGACAATGGTCTTATTGTAGAGCAGAATGGCCTTATCATTGAAGTAATGTATTTTGAAGAAGGAGATAAGCTTAAATTGTTTGAAGTAGAAACAGGAGACCATATTTTATCTAAATCGTATTCTCATATTGATCTTAGTCAGTTACCGGTAGGTTCTTATCTATTAGAAAATAATCAAGGAAAATCTATTGTTATTGATCGTTTAGAGGAAGAGCTTATGATAGATGGAGCGATCGAGAAAGAGACTGAGAACTTCTTTGTTGAAGAGAATGACTTAGCTGAAGAAACAGCTGTTGATCAGGGAGTAACTATAGAGCAGGAATTTGTTCATCACTACATCAATTCACAAAAAAATCAATTATCCATCGAAAGAGAAGGCGATATGATTACAGTGGTTGATTTTGAAGAAGGTGACAAATTAAAGTTGTTTGAAGTTAAGGATACCGTGCACATATTGTCAAAAACTACGAATATTGTAGATTTAAGTCAGTTACCTGTTGGGCTATATGTACTTGAAAATAGTGAAGGAGAGTCTGTAGTTGTTGAGAAGTTTACAGAAGTTAAAAATAATATCACTGATATATAAAATATTTATTTAGGGGCAATTTTGGGGGCATGATTACTCCGAATAAAACAAAACAGGTCTTTTAAAAGACCTGTTTTGTGCTTATAAACATATTCTAAAAGCTTAGATATTATATTTTTAGCGTCATTGTTTGATTAGAATTTGAGACTTCTTCAGGTTCTTAGAATCTAATTTAAGTTCATACTAATCAAGTGTATGCTCGTTAAAAATTAGTTTATTCATTTACGAGGACCCATTCTCCTTTTTCAATTAATGGAAGCGCCTGTTTGTATTTCATGGTTTTGTTTTCTCCACTCATTACATGTTTGATTGTAACCTTATCATTACGACCAATTTTTGGTTGTTCACGCACAATGGTTTCGGTTACCTGAGGTCTTCCCTGTGTTTGTCCGGCAGCTCTGCTTTGTGCAGCACGTTCGTCCATATTAGGAATTTCTTCTTTGGTAGTTTCTAATTTTTCTTTTCTACGTACTTGGCGTGCCTCCGAGATGTCTTGGGTGTTGCCTGTTGGTAGTTCTCCTTTAAACAAGAAAGAAATAACATCCTTATTTACATCTTCAATCATAGCTTTAAATAATTCAAAAGCCTCAAATTTGTATATCAATAAAGGATCTTTTTGCTCATGTACTGCCAATTGTACACTTTGCTTTAACTCGTCCATTTTACGTAGATGAGTTTTCCAGGCATCGTCGATAATGGCTAGCGTAATATTCTTTTCGAAATCGGTAATCAATTGCTTCCCTTCAGACTCGTATGCTTTTTCGAGGTTGGTAGCGACATTGATACTTTTTACACCATCTGTAAACGGAACCAAAATGCGTTCGTATTTACTAGAAGGATCTTCGTATACTTGTTTTATTACCGGATAAGCAGTCGCTGCATTACGCCTCATTTTATCCTGGTAATGCTCATAGGCGGCTTTATAAACCTCGCCACTGATTTTTTGAGCATCCATTTTTTCAAACTCTTCTTCAGAAACTGGGCTACTCATAGAGAAATAGCGTATCAGTTCAAATTCGAAGTTTTTAAAGTCTTGCGCCACTTTATTTCCTTCAACGATTATTTCAGAAGTATCATAGATCATATTTGCGATATCTACTCGCAAACGTTCTCCAAATAGGGCATGATAACGACGTTTGTATACAACTTCACGTTGCGCATTCATAACATCATCATACTCGAGTAATCGTTTACGTACCCCAAAGTTGTTTTCTTCCACTTTTTTCTGTGCACGCTCGATAGATTTTGAGATCATAGAATGCTGAATAACTTCACCTTCTTTAAGTCCCATTCTATCCATCATTTTGGCAATACGTTCTGATCCAAAAAGACGCATTAAGTTATCCTCTAGCGAAACATAGAACTGAGAACTTCCTGGATCTCCTTGTCGACCGGCACGACCACGCAACTGTCTATCTACACGCCTAGAATCGTGTCGTTCTGTACCTACAATAGCCAAACCACCTGCTGCTTTTACTTCATCTGATAGTTTAATATCGGTACCACGACCGGCCATATTCGTTGCAATAGTAACCATTCCAGTTTTACCAGCTTCGGCTACAATATCAGCTTCTTTTTTATGCAATTTTGCATTCAGTACATTATGAGGAACTTTACGAATGGTAAGCATACGACTTAGTAACTCTGAAATTTCTACCGATGTAGTACCAATTAATATCGGTCTACCTGCATTGGATAATTCGGTTACTTCTTCAATAACTGCATTATATTTTTCTCGTTTGGTCTTGTATACCAAATCTTCTCTATCATGCCTCGCGATAGGTCTGTTGGTAGGAATCTCTACTACATCTAATTTGTAGATTTCCCAAAGTTCACCTGCTTCGGTTACGGCAGTACCGGTCATACCCGATAATTTGCCATACATTCTGAAATAATTCTGAAGTGTAACCGTAGCAAAAGTTTGTGTTGCATCCTCGATCTTTACATTTTCTTTAGCTTCTATTGCCTGGTGCAGTCCATCGCTATAACGGCGACCATCCATAATACGACCGGTTTGCTCATCAACAATTTTTACTTTATTGTCCATCACCACATATTCTACATCTTTTTCAAACAAAGAATATGCTTTAAGTAGTTGGCGTAGGGTATGAATTCGTTCGCTTTTTACACTATAATCTCTAAAAAGTTCTTCTTTTTTCTCTGCTTCCTCTTCTTTAGAAAGCTCTAAGCCTTCAATTTTGGCGATTTCCATACCTATTAGTGGTAGTACGAAAAAATCAGGATCATCTTTTCCAGAAAGATACTCTACACCTTTGTCGGTAAGATCTATCTGATTATTTTTTTCTTCTATTACATAATACAAATCCGCATCAATTTTATGCATTTCGCGGTTGTTATCTTGCATATAGAAGTTTTCTGTTTTTTGAAGTAATAGTTTTACACCTTCTTCACTTAAAAACTTTATTAAGGCTTTGTTTTTTGGGATACCTCGATATACTTGTAGTAGTTTGAATCCTCCTTCTTTGGTATCACCTTCTTTAATTAATTTTTTTGCATCGGCCAGTACGGTAGTAAGAAATTTTTGTTGTACAGAAACTATGTCGGCGATTTTTGGTTTTAACTCATCAAATTCATGAACATCTCCTTTTGGGATAGGTCCTGAAATAATTAAAGGTGTACGTGCATCATCGATAAGTACAGAGTCTACCTCATCTATTATGGCATAATTATGTGGTCGTTGTACTAGGTCTTCTGGAGCATGAGACATATTATCACGCAAATAGTCAAAGCCAAATTCATTATTTGTACCATAAGTGATATCGGCATTGTAGGCGGCTCTACGCTCTGCAGAATTAGGTCTATGATTGTCGATACAATCTACGGTTAATCCATGAAACTGGAATATAGGGGCCATCCACTCACTATCACGACGAGCAAGATAGTCATTTACAGTAACCAGATGAACACCGTTACCCGAAAGAGCATTTAAGTATACTGGTAGGGTAGCAACTAATGTTTTACCTTCACCTGTTTGCATTTCGGCTATTTTACCTTCGTGCATTGCAACACCACCAATTAACTGCACATCATAATGGATCATGTCCCATTTTACTTCTTTACCGGCTGCATCCCAACTTGTGTTCCAAATAGCTTTATCCCCGTCTAAGGTTATATAATCTTTTGAACCAGAAAGCTCTCGGTCATAAGTAGAAGCGGTAACTTCTATAGATTCGTCATTAGCAAAACGTGTAGCAGTCTCTTTTACTACTGCATAGGCTTCAGGAAGAATATCATCTAAAGCTTTTTCTGTAGCCTCATATGCTTCTTCTTTCAATTTATCGATTTCTGCATAGATATCTTCTTTTCTATCGATATCTTCAGCGGTATTGGCTTCTTCTTTGAGTTGTTCAATTTTATCATTAATAGCTGCACGAGCTTCGTTTATTTTGTTTTTGAACTCAATAGTTTTAGCTCGTAATTCATCATTAGAAAGCCCTTCGATTGCTTTTGCTGCTTGTTTTATCAATTCAACTCTTGGTTGAATTTCTTTTATGTCTTTTTTGGATTTATCTCCAACAAATGTTTTTAATATAGAATCTAAAATTCCCATGATTTATGGTTATATGTTTAATGAGATCATAGTTTCATAATGAAACAAACCGGGTGAACCTCTTCTTGGGTAACAATCAGGCCAAATCCCAATTACGGGACTTGTAGTAGTCTCAGGACCTAAGCGGTCATAATTATACAATACTTAGCACTATAAATAGTGCATAAAAGTGGCGCAATTTACGCAAAAAAAAAGCCTCTTGCGAGACTTTTAATACTATTTAAATATTTTAATATTCATCCTCATTCCAAAGATAATCTTCGTCTGTAGGATAGTCGGGCCATATTTCTTCTATAGAGTCATATGAATCTCCTTCATCTTCAATCGCTTGCAGGTTTTCTACAACCTCTAGGGGTGCTCCAGTACGAATTGCATAATCTATTAATTCGTCTTTTGTAGCTGGCCAAGGCGCATCACTTAAATATGATGCTAATTCTAAAGTCCAATACATATGCTTACTGGTTTATTTTTTTGCAAAAATAATTTTTTAGTTTAAAAAGTCAAGTAAAAAATTAATTATTTAAACAATAATTATAAGAACGTGATTTTCTGGGGTTGTCCCTTATTGATTTTTCAGCAAACTATTTTTTAAGAATTCTTTGACGGAATCCACTTTATTTCATCTGCATGTAGATCGATTGACAACTTTCGTGCCAGTACAAAAAGATAGTCAGATAGTCTGTTTAAATATTGTAAGGTTGTTTCTTCAAAAGGTGCTATTTCGTAGAGGGCCGTAGCTAGTCGCTCGGCTCTGCGACATACGCAACGAGCAATGTGACAGAATGACACGGTTTGATGTCCTCCGGGTAATACAAAATGTGTCATTGGCGGTAAAGATTCATTCATTCTGTCCATTTCTTTTTCCAACAATTCAATATCTTCTTTCGAGATTGTAGGTATGTTTAATCGTTTTTTTCCGCTTTTTAGAATAGCTTTTTCAGGATCTGTGGCTAATACAGCTCCCACTGTAAAAAGCTTATCTTGTATATTAATCAAGACTTTCTTGCTTAATTCGTCAATTTTTTGATCTCTAATCAACCCTATGTGCGAATTCAATTCATCAACAGTGCCGTAACTATCAATTCGAATATGGTGTTTAGGAACTCGGGTTCCTCCAAACAGAGCTGTGGTTCCTTTGTCACCAGTTTTAGTGTATATTTTCATCTGTTTATTTGTATTGTTTTAGGGGGCAAGTGGAATCTTTGGCTATTAAAAAAATATTCGCTTGTGTATTTAATGATTTTTTTAGTCGTGTCGATTTCATTCTTTATTCTTCTTTTTCTTTTCCATATAATTTTTTCTAAAATTACGCTTGCCTCTATCATACAACCTGCGTTTATTTCGTTTGGTATTCCAGGAAACGGCTATGAATAGGACAGCAATTCCTACGATCATCAAAATAATTTGGGTTTCTTCAGAAAGCGAATCAAACATTATCTTTACTTTTAAAGTAAAAGTAGAAAAATGCTTTTAATTGTTTGATAAGATTAATTGGGTATTTATAAATTGATCTTCATGAAAAACACTAAATTTGTCGTGCTATGGAATTTTCTTCAAAATTATTGGAAAATGCAGTGTACGAAATGTCACAATTACCTGGTATAGGAAAGCGTACAGCATTACGATTAGTATTACATCTTTTAAGACAACCAAAAACGCAGACAGATCATTTGGTTACAGCCTTAAGCACATTGCGTAATGAAATTAAATTTTGTAAGCAATGCCATAGTATTAGCGATAAGGATGTCTGTGATATTTGCGGCAATATAAATCGTTCAAAAGGTATTGTTTGTGTAGTTGAGGACATACGAGATGTAATGGCGATCGAAAATACAGGTCAATATAGAGGGTTATATCATGTACTAGGAGGTAAAATTAGTCCGCTGGATGGTATTGGTCCTCAGGATTTAAATATCAGTTCGTTGATACAAAAAGTCAAATCAGGAGGAGTAAAAGAATTGATATTTGCGCTTAGTGCAACCATGGAAGGGGATACGACTAATTTTTATATCTACAAACAAATAGAAAAGGAAGAAGTTAGAACATCTACGATCGCCAGAGGAATAAGTGTTAATGATGAATTAGAGTATGCCGATGAGGTTACCTTGGGAAGAAGCATAGTAAATCGTATTCCTTTTGAAAATGCTTTAAAGAACACTTAGTTATTTAAAAATAAAGAGCAGACCTTCTGAAAATATCCATCATCATAGTAAGTTATAATGTTCATTATTTCTTAGAACAATGTTTACTAAGTCTTAAGGAAGCAACTTCTTCTATTGAATCAGAAATTATAATCATAGACAATAATTCTCAAGATGCTACTTGTCAAATGATAGAAGAACATTTTCCAGAAGTAATTCTTATCCAAAATAATAATAATGTAGGCTTTGCGAGTGCTAATAATCAAGGAGCGACATTAGCTCAAGGGGAATATGTATGTTTTCTTAACCCAGATACCATAGTTGCACCTGATACATTTGTTGAAATCATTGATAAAGCAAAGAAATTACCACATGCAGGATTGCTTGGGCCAAGATTAATAAACGGTATGGGAAATTATCTTCATGAAAGTAAACGCAATATACCCTCACCGTTAACATCGTTAAGACGACTTTTCGGAATTAAATTAGGACATGTAAAAAATTACTATGCCGATCATATACCTACTGCTAGTACCAGTTATGTTGATGTGTTAGTAGGAGCTTTTATGTTGGTGAGAAAAGGGCATTTTGATGCTGTTGGTGGATTTGACGAGGATTATTTTATGTATGGAGAAGATTTGGATCTATGTTATAGATTCAAAAAAAGTGGCCATCAAAATTATTATATCGGATCCATTGTGGCTATACATTATAGAGGTGAAAGTACTGACCGTAATGCAACATATATCAAGCGTTTTTATGGGGCAATGCGATTGTTCTATAAAAAGCATTTCAGAAGCGATACTATATTGGATGCGATGGTTTCTATAGCAATACGCTTAGTAACGGCTATACAGTCTTTTAGAAATTTTGATAAGAAAAAGAGGATTATAGATCAATACTACCTTATTTCTAATGATAAAGTTTTATGTCAGCGTATTTCTTCTAAGTTGTCCAAAAAGGTTACAATTCTTCAAACTATGGGAAAAGAAGATTTGGGAGATACAAATATCGAGATTATCTTTGATAACAATTTTCTAAGCTTTCAAGAGATTATTGATCAAATGCAAGATTTCCGAAAAGACAATGTGACGTTTAAGATAAAACCTAAAAATCGAAGTTATATTATAGGCAGTGATTTTAGCGATGGGAAAGGAGAGACGATAATATTTTAAATAAACTTTAATAAAGAAAAGTTAATTTTAAAGCTTAATTTTAATTAAATTCGCAAAAAAATTAACGTACAAACACTTTTAATTAAGAATATGGCAAAATTTGAGCTAAAACTTCCAAAAATGGGTGAGAGTGTTGCGGAAGCAACAATAACAACTTGGCTAAAAGAAGTTGGAGATACTATCGAGTTGGATGATGCCGTAGTAGAAATTGCAACCGATAAGGTAGATAGTGAGGTACCTAGTGAAGTAGAAGGTGTTTTGATCGAAAAACTTTTTGAAGTAGATGATGTTGTAAAAGTAGGTCAAGCTTTGGCTATTATAGAGACAGAAGGTGAAGGTGCAATCGATACTACTCCTGCTGAAACAAAAGTAGATGTTGAAGAAGCTCCTAAGGAAGCAATGGTTTTGGAAACACAAATGACAGAGACAACCGAGGCTGTTTCGAGCACCATTACTGATTTTTCGGGGGGTAGTAAGTTTTATTCTCCGTTAGTCAAAAACATTGCCACTGCAGAAGGTATTACACTGGTAGAGTTAGAGGCAATTCCTGGTACAGGAAAAGATGGTCGTGTAACCAAAAATGATATTCTTAAATTTGTCGAAGATCGTAATAACGGAAAAGTTACTGCACCAGTAGTACAGCCTTTAAAAGAAGAAGTAAAAGCTGCTACGTCTGTACCTAAAAAACAGGAGCCTCCTAAGGCGGCACCGGTTGTGGCTTCTGGCGAAGACGAAATTATAGAGATGACCCGAATGGGCAAGCTCATTGCGCATCATATGGTAGAGTCTGTTCAGACCTCTGCCCACGTACAATCTTTTATTGAGGCAGATGTTACTAATATCTGGAATTGGAGAAAGAAAGTGAAAGGAGATTTTATGAAAAGAGAAGGAGAGAATCTTACTTTTACTCCAATATTTATGGAAGCAGTTGCAAAAGCAATTAGAGATTTTCCAATGATTAATATTTCTGTATCTGGTGATACTATTATAAAGAAGAAAAATATAAACCTTGGTATGGCAGCGGCCTTAGCAGATGGTAATTTAATTGTTCCGGTAATAAAAAATGCAGATCAATTAAACTTGGTCGGAATGACCAAGGCAGTAAATGATCTTGCAAATCGTGCACGTAACAATGCTTTAAAGCCAGATGATATCCAAGGAGGAACTTATACGGTGACTAATGTAGGCACTTTTGGTAGTATCATGGGAACACCTATTATTAATCAACCACAGGTGGCAATTTTGGCTCTGGGTGCAATTAGAAAAGTGCCGGCGGTAATCGAGACACCAGAGGGAGATTTTATTGGTATACGATATAAAATGTTCTTGTCGCATTCATATGATCATAGAGTTGTAAATGGAGCTTTGGGTGGACAATTTGTACAACGAGTAAAAGATTATTTAGAAGCTTTTGATGTAAATCGAGAATTCTAAAAAGTTATATATTATTGATAATTAAAGAGGCTGTCTAAAAACATTTAGGCAGTCTTTTTTATTTTAGTTTATTTTCTATTTTGGAGTTTTTGCTTTGAG
>CANMDH010000078.1 GCA_947496555.1 uncultured Aquimarina sp.
AAAAAGGCTCTTCTTTACGAAGAACCTTTATTTTGTTGCTGAAAGATTTGCTTTTTAACTTAGAATTCAGCCTCTTTAAAACTAACAAAAAAACAACGAACTAAGTTGATAATGTTCTCTAGGTGAGGTAAATAATCATTCAGTTCGAATGAATAAATTCGTTTATAATATCTAATACAAAGTTTCTAATGCGATTTTATCATACACAGACCAGTCATTAGAATTTAGAGCTGTTCCACCATTAAATACAGAATTAGGATCTTCGGCATTTGGTGTGGTAGTTATTGGATTAGCGTTACTTGTAGTTTCTCCACGAAGTCTGAGGTTAGTATGTCTAAAACCAATACAATGGCCAAGTTCATGCATAATATTATATCGCATTTGCCCTTGTTGTAGATTAAATGAATTAAGGAAATCGAGGTTAATTAAGACAGTCGGGTATGGATTTCCATTTGCCGGAAATCCGGCTGATGCTACCGTCGTATTAGGTAAAACACCATTATCAGATTTAATAGTGATATCTGCACTGCTTTGAGAATATACTTGCCTGAATTCTATTCTAAAGTTATTTATTCTCTCATTATAGGCCATTATAGCATTATTAATTCCATGACCCCAAGTATGAATTGTTGTGGGCCCAAATGGTCCGTCGGGTGGAAAACCTGTTCGATCCCAGTATATTCGAACCACTCTTTTCCCTATAGAAGGAACATTAATCGTGCTTGTGTAAAAATGCCTTTTCCCAACAGAAAGTTCTTCTTTTATTTCAGAATTTTTTGGAATCATAATATCATTTTCTATCAAATAATAATCTCCCAGATCCACCCTGTCGTTCAAAGATTCTTGGATTTCAAATTTTGCTTGTTCGATGTCAAAACTAAGTTCAGAGTTCTCTTGATCATTTTCTTCACAAGAATAGAATAAGATTAGGAGAGACATTAATATAAAAATTGATTTTTTTTTCATGTCAAAAAGGTTTTAAAGAGTTAATCAATAGTTTTAGCTTATAAAGCTTATTAAATAATATCTGAAAGAAAGGAAATAAACATCCTTATAATTTTGTTAAGAATATTTATTTCCTCTGTTCTATAAATTAATTACGAGTTACTTGGATAGAATTTGATAGATCAAATGTTCCTGTAATCGCACCTACTGTTGCGGCCATTGGCAAGTTTGAATCATTCTCATAACGGGCATACCAAATAAAGCAAACTCCTGCTCCGGCCGCATTAAAGTCTACCATTTCAACGTCGGCCAATGTGTTAGGAGCGCCAAGAATATTTCCTGCATCGTCTGTGATCACCCAGGTACTATTGGCTCCAAATGCATTGGTATCATCTAGTGTAATACCCGAAACAAAATCAGGAGTCATATCAACTGTAAAAGTAAATGGACCTCCTTCAATTTTACCGGCATTGGTGACTTGGTTACGAACTACTTCGATAGAGTTAGATAGATCGAATGTTCCCGTAATTTCAGCCGCCGTTGCTGCGGTTGTGATATTTGAATCATTTTCGTATCGAGCATACCAAATAAAACAAGAACCTGGACCAGCATCATCAAAGTTTACACCTTCTACCATTTCTAAGGTTCCCGGACGCCCTAGAATATTTCCAGCTTCATCGGTTATTACCCATGTACTATTGGTACCAAAAGCATTGGTAGCATCCAACATAATTCCCGAAACAAAATCCGCTTCTCCGTCTACGTCAAATTCAAAAGGTCCTCCAGAAATTTTACCAGCATTGGTGACTTGGTTACGAACTACTTCGATAGAATTAGACAGATCAAATGTCCCCGTTATTGCAGCTACTGCAGCTGCGGTTGTGATATTTGAATCATTTTCGTATCGAGCATACCAAATAAAACAAGAACCTGGACCAGCATCATCAAAGTTTACACCTTCTACCATTTCTAAGGTTCCCGGACGCCCTAGAATATTTCCAGCTTCATCGGTTATTACCCATGTACTATTCGTGCCAAAAGCATTAGCATTATCAAGCATAATACCTGAAACAAAATCCGCTTCTCCGTCTACATCAAATTCAAAAGGTCCTCCAGAAATTTTACCGGCATTGGTGACTTGGTTACGAACTACTTCGATAGAGTTAGATAGATCGAATGTTCCCGTAATTTCAGCCGCTGTTGCTGCGGTTGTGATATTTGAATCATTTTCGTATCGAGCATACCAAATAAAACAAGAACCTGGACCAGCATCATCAAAGTTTACACCTTCTACCATTTCTAAGGTTCCCGGACGCCCTAGAATGTTTCCAGCATCATCGGTTATTACCCATGTACTATTTGAGCCTGAAGCATTAGTAGCGTCCAAGGTAATACCTGAGACAAAATCTGGTTCACCATCTACATCAAATGAGAAAGGTCCTCCTGATATTACACCGGCATTAGCCACAGGTAAATTATCATCGTCATCACTACAGGAGACTGCAATAAATCCTATTGCTAAAACCCCTACAATTAATTTTTTAAACATTGCTTTTGTTTTTATGATTATTAGATCATAAAAATATTGACAACCAGGTTTTTAAAATGTTAGCTATCTAACACTAAGCAACATTTTTTAAACGAATCTCTTTTCTGTTGAAGTCTATGACATTAGATTCTTTTAATTCATTAAGAATAATATTTAAGGTAGGTCTAGAGGTGCCTATAAGATTGGCAATATCTCTTTGAGTATATGGGTGTTCTATGACCATATCCCCTGTGTCCGGACAACAATGCCCATAATCTTCTTTAAGTTCATCCAAGAATTCTAATAATCTTGTTTTTGTATCCTTAAAAAGAAGTAGTTGTAACCTTCGCTCTAGTCTTCTAAAGCGTAAACCAATAAACTTGTATATTTTAAGGCTAAAGGACTGGTTATCTCTCATCAGGCTGTGCATAGTTTCTACTCCGATAGGGCAAATAGAGGTAGTGTTATCAACAGATTGCGCAAATTCTGTTCTTTTGTTTTCTCCTAGAATCGCTTTTTCTCCAAAAATTTCACCTCTGGTTAAAATTGCTTTTACGACTTCATGTCCTTCTTCAGAGTAGTATCCTATTTTTACTTTCCCCTTTTCGATCAAATAGACTTTATTGGCAGAATCTTCCTCGAAGTAGATGTAATCATTTTTTCGATATGCATCAAAATCATGATCTTTTTTGTATTTTTTGAATTTATGAGGGCACAATACCTTAAAGAGATTTGCATCCTCAAAGAACCAGATAGCACTCATGATGATTGTGTTTAAATGTTAGTTAAACACTGTGTCGAAAAATATTGATCAACCTTACATTAAAAACATAAAAAAACTCCCAGAAATTCTGGGAGTTTGGTATTTAATAAAATTCAATGTATTCTCTAAGCATTCTGCTTCTTGATCAAATTTAATGCAGAACCTTCTTTAAACCATTCGATTTGCGAATCGTTATAGGTATGGTTTAACATGATTGTATCTTTAGCTCCATCTGCATGAACAACTTCTAAAGTAAGTTGTTTACTTGGTGTAAACTGATCAAGGTCAGTGAAGTTGAAGGTGTCATCTTCTTGAATTAAATCATAATCGTTTTCATTGGCAAATGTTAATCCAAGCATTCCTTGTTTTTTCAAGTTAGTCTCATGAATTCTAGCGAATGATTTAACAATTACTGCTCTAACGCCAAGGTGACGCGGCTCCATAGCTGCATGCTCTCTAGAAGAACCTTCGCCATAATTATGATCTCCTACAACCACTGTTGGTACATTGGCCGCCTTGTATGCTCTTTGTACATTTGGTACA
Source organism: uncultured Aquimarina sp. (assembly GCA_947496555.1). Lineage (GTDB taxonomy): Bacteria > Bacteroidota > Bacteroidia > Flavobacteriales > Flavobacteriaceae > Aquimarina. Next base: position 3,780 of record CANMDH010000078.1, read on the forward strand.
CCGTCGTATTCTCCATTTAATTGGCTTTTTACGAAGTTGGTTTTCTTGTTATAAGCATTTACTGCCCCTATCAAACAATTATTAGAAATATTATCCAGGTGACCACGGTAACGCAACCAAGGTCCTGCCATAGAAATATGGTCTGTTGTACACTTGCCAAATGCTTTGATTAGCAATTTTGCTCCCATAATATTTTTACCATCCCAGGGCTCAAAAGGTGTAAGTAACTCTAAACGTTCTGAGTTTGGATCTACCACTATTTTTACACTAGATCCGTCCTCTACAGGAGCCAGATAACCTGCATCTTCTACCTCGAAACCTTTTGGTGGTAATTCCCATCCTGTTGGTTCATCAAACATAACCTCTTGCCCATTTTCGTTGAGCAATTTATCTGTTAAAGGGTTAAAATCTAAACGTCCTGCTACGGCAATTGCTGCCGTTAATTCTGGAGATGCCACAAACGCATGTGTGTTGGGGTTACCATCTGCACGCTTAGCAAAGTTTCTATTAAACGAGTGTACAATACTATTTTTTGGTGCATTTTTTGGATCACTATACCTCGCCCATTGCCCTATACAAGGTCCACAGGCATTCGTAAATATTTTGGCATCTAACTTTTCGAAAATATCTAACAATCCATCTCTCTCTGCAGTAAAACGTACTTGTTCGGAACCGGGGTTAATACCCAATTCTGCTTTCATTTTTAAGCCTTTATCAATTGCTTGTTGTGCTATTGAAGAAGCTCTTGATAAATCTTCATAAGAAGAGTTTGTACAAGAACCTATTAATCCCCATTCTACTTTTAGTGGCCAGTCGTTTGATTTTGCTTTTTCGGTCATTGTATCCCCCACTTCTGTTGATAAATCTGGGGTGAATGGACCGTTCAATAGTGGCCCTAATTCAGATAAGTTAATTTCGATTACCTGGTCAAAATATTGTTCCGGATTTGCGTACACTTCGGCATCTCCTGTAAGGTGTTCTTTTACAGCATTTGCAGCATCAGCCACATCGGCACGATCCGTAGCACGTAAATAACGTTCCATAGACTCATCATAACCAAAGGTAGAGGTTGTTGCACCAATTTCGGCTCCCATATTACAGATGGTACCTTTACCGGTACATGACATTGCTGTTGCTCCCGGGCCAAAATATTCTACAATAGCTCCTGTTCCTCCTTTTACAGTAAGAATTTCTGCTACTTTCAAAATCACATCTTTTGGTGCAGTCCAACCCGATAATTTACCAATTAATTTCACACCAATTAGTTTAGGAAATTTCAATTCCCAAGGCATTCCCGCCATTACATCTACAGCGTCGGCCCCTCCTACTCCGATAGCAACCATACCTAATCCACCTGCGTTTACAGTATGTGAGTCGGTTCCTATCATCATTCCACCGGGGAATGCATAATTTTCTAAAACTACCTGATGGATAATCCCTGCTCCTGGTTTCCAGAATCCAATTCCATATTTATTAGAAACAGACTCTAAGAAATTAAACACTTCACTACTTGTATTTAAAGCCGATTGTAAATCTTTATCCGCTCCTACTTTTGCCTGAATCAAGTGATCACAATGAACCGTTGTTGGTACAGCGACTTTATTTTTTCCGGCTTGCATAAACTGCAATAATGCCATTTGTGCCGTAGCATCCTGACAAGCAATGCGATCCGGCGCAAAATCAACATAATCTTTTCCTCTCACAAACGCCGTGTTTGCTTTACCATCCCAAAGGTGTGAATATAAAATTTTCTCTGCTAGAGTTAAAGGTTTACCGGTAACCTCGCGTGCTGCATTAACACGATCTGCTACCTGACTGTATACCTTTTTTATCATATCGATATCGAATGCCATATACTATTAATTTTAAGTATTGAAAAGTCCTGCGAAAATACGAATTTTAAAGGATTTTATTAAATGAATAGTCTTATTCCTATGTTTTTGCATTTTTCAAAAAATTAAGGTGCTCATTTGTGTAAATCCATAAATTAGATTTACGAATTCTACAAAATCGACAAAAAAATATATAAGAAAATGATACGCTATAATTTTATTTTACGAAAACGTTATAGTAAATTGTATTAATTGGATACAAAAAACATCAGATTTTGTCCAAAATACAAAAGTGAAGCTCAAAACTTCACTTTTTCACCTCACAAATACTAACTCAAATACTAATGGCCTCTTTTTTGGCCTTTTCTCTTTTTACCACGTTTATTACTAAAACTTTCATACTCCTCTATTTGTGTATCACTAAGAGTTGCTTTAAATTCTTCAATTTTAGTTCTCATCACTTCCCTATGATTCTTAGTCATCTCGCGCTGTTCTTGACTGAAAGTAGACATTAATGCTTTTCTTCTTTCTCTCTTAGATAAACTCTCATCGTTAACAATTGCCAATTGCTCTTCCGTGAAAGATGTTTCTATAGCAGTTTTATGCGCTTTCTTTAGTTGTCGTAGGTTATCTAATTCAACTTTTTGATCTTCAGAAAGGCTCTGATAAAATTCTTTTTTCATTTCCTTATTGTCAACTTGCACGTTACTTGATTGTGCTGACAAGGAAAAGGCGGTTGACATCAACACCACAATAGGCACTATAATATTTTTCATAAATACATCTTAATTAAATAAACATTTATAATCGTTTATCTATTTAGACTCCAAAATATAGGAAAGGTTTAATCAAAAGGCCAGATTTTCTGGTATTCTACTAAAATAGACTGTTAATAACGTCTTCAACACTTACACCTTCGGCTTCAGCTTTGTAGTTTTTGATAATACGATGTCTTAGAATTCCCGAAGCGACTGCTTGCACATCTTCGATATCCGGAGAAAATTTCCCCTTGATCGCCGCATTAGCTTTTCCGGCCAAAATAAGATTTTGAGAAGCTCTTGGTCCTGCACCCCAATCAATATAATTCTTCACCAATTCTGTAGCTGTATCTCCATCGGGCCTTGTTTTACTAACCATTTCAACGGCATATTCGATTACATTATCTGCTACTGGTATTCTACGAATAAGATGTTGAAAATCTATAATTTCTTGTGCCGTAAATAATGGGTTAATTGTTTGCGTAGTATCTCCTGTAGTACTCTTTACAACCTCAACTTCTTCCTGAAAACTAGGATATTTTAACTCTATAGCAAACATAAACCTATCCAATTGTGCTTCTGGCAAAGGATACGTTCCTTCTTGCTCAATCGGGTTTTGTGTAGCGAGTACAAAATATGGTAAGTCAAGTTTATAATGATGTCCGGCAACTGTTACAGCTCTCTCTTGCATGGCTTCGAGTAATGCCGCCTGAGTTTTTGGTGGTGTACGGTTAATCTCATCAGCCAAAATGATATTTGAGAATATCGGCCCTTTGATAAACTTAAAGTGTCTGGTCTCGTCTAATATTTCACTACCCAGTATATCACTTGGCATCAGATCGGGAGTAAACTGAATTCGTTTAAAGTCTAATCCCAATGCTTGTGAGATTGTATTCACCATTAACGTTTTAGCCAATCCAGGCACACCGATCAACAGCGCATGACCACCAGAGAAAATAGAAATAAGTATCTGATCGATTACCTTTTCTTGCCCAATAATAACTTTGGAAATTTCTTTTTTGAGTTCGGAATGCTTTTTTACTAGTTTTTCTACGGCTGCTACGTCGTCTGACATACTATTTTTCTTTTTTTAACCAGTTACCACTATACTCACAGTCTCTATACTCTCCATTAATCTTCACGTATGTATCCGTTATTTTTTCATTCTGCCACTTACGAATCGCATCGATTTGTTTTTTCCTAAGGGCCAGCTCTTGAATTTTTAGATAATCCTGGGCATAATCTGCAATGTGTTCATCGTATCTATTGAGTACCGTTATTAATTTAAACTTTCTTTTACCCTGACGATCTTGATCGGGGATAACCAACGAAACCTCATTTGTTTTTAATTTAGAGACTTGATCGTACAAGATAGGATCTATTTTGGTAAGTTCAAAACGAGTATCTCCCGTAGTTGGGTTAATTAATTGCCCACCATCTTCTCTAGTTTCTTTTTCATCACTGAATTTTCTTGCAGCCTCTTTAAAATCAATACTACTCGAAATAATGCTTGTTCTAAGGGAGTCTATAAGCTTTTTAGCTTTGTCAACACTTACTCTTGTAACTTCAGGAGTAAGCAGTATGTGTCTTACATCAATCTCTTCACCTCGTATTTTATCAACTTTTACAATATGCCAGCCAAAATTTGTTTTAAAAGGCTCGCTCACCTCTCCTTCTTCTAAACTAAAAGCCACATCTTTAAACTCTTTTGCAAAATTTGTTTGTCGGTCCAAGGTATACTTACCTCCTGTTGATTTGGATCCTGGGTCTTGAGAGTATAAAACAGCCTTGGTCGCAAAGCTACTTCCTCTTTCTACAATATCTTCTCTAAACTGATTTAATCTGTCTATAACTTTTTGTTCTTCTTCCTGAGGAACTTCGGGTTCGATTACGATCTGTGCCAATTCAATTTCAGTTCCAAAAAGCGGTCGTTCATCTTTTGGAATCTCGTCAAAAAATTCTCGTACTTCTTCTGGAGTAATTTCTATTCCTTCGATGATATTAGTCCTCATTAGCTCAGACAATCTATTTGCCTTGTTGATTTCAAAAAGTTCTTTTCTAAAATCCTGAACATTATCTTTTTTATAGAACCGCAGTACCTTATCGATGGTTCCCAGTTCCCTGGTCATATAGTTTAATTGTTGATCCACCATCGAATTTACTTCAGCATCCCTGACCTCTATACTATCCTGTACAGCATGATGGGCATATAACTTATTTTCAAATAAACTACCTGCTAGCTCGCAACGGCTCACATCACCCGCAGAAACACCTTCACTTATTAACTGTTGATAGGCTATATCAATATCACTATCCAAAATAACGCTCTCTCCTATTACAGCAGCAACACCATCTATTTTTCTTCTTTGAAAAGGTTCTTTTACGGGGTCTTTGGCAATTTTTAGAGAATCCGCCGTAATACTTATTGAATCATTCTTTACAGGGATATCATCCTTCTTTATATCTTCAATTATCTCTTGGGCGCTTAATGTTGTATTTATACCTACCAAGAGTATTGTAAAACATACGGTGATTTTAATTATAGACTTCAAATTGTTTGTTCTCAACTGCATCTTTTGTAATATCTTTTTCTATTTTTTTTACCAGCTCTAACTTTCTTTTATTTAAAATAATTTGTCTTATGGTTGGTTTAATATATTCTAACGGAGCTTTTTCCTTTCGTTTGAGTACATCCTTAATTCTCACCATATAAACCCCTGTAGAATCCCTTAATTGCATATACTTACCACTTCTTAAAAGCTTTGATCTATCTTGTTTCTTAAGAATGGGTATTTTATTTAAAACCTGGTCTAATTTAACCCAGGTAGAATCATTTAACGAATATGCAAGGTACTCTTCTTTTTTTAGTGTTAGCTCATCAACATCCTCTTCATTAAAACGATTTAATTGTCGCTGTGTTGCAACAATATTTCCGTAATCCGATGGCAAATGTAAGTAACGTAATTTTACTAATTCCTCATTAAGGTTAAAATTTTCTAAATTTTGATTATAATAAGACTCAAGATCCTCTGCCGTAACCTCCATATTAATAGATTTGTTGATTACTGCATTTTTATAAGCATTAATATAAAGGGTACTCTGATAATTTTTTACAAGCTCATCAAATTCTTTCAGTTCTTCTTCGGTAAGGTTTCTTTTGGCTTGATCAATAAACAACTGACGCGTTGCCCATGAATTGATAAAATTATTAACGATATTAACGCTATCTTCTTGTGAAGTATTCTCGGGCACTAAGTTTTTAATATCTTCTTTATACAAATACGTTTCATTGACCCTAGCAACAGTTTCTTTTTTAATTTGACTACCAAATTTCTTACATGAAACGATTGCAAGTAACGGTATAATAAGTATATAATATTTCATTTATTTTGATAATTCCTTTTTAACCTTTTTTAGTGTTTTTTGATTCACCTTAACAGGATATTTCTCTCTCAATTCAGAAAGCCATGTTTGTTCCCTACTTTCTTGAAAATCATTTATTATTTCGCCTTTAATTTCCTCAAAAGTTCTAATTCTTGAAGGTAATATTTCTTTTACCATAATCAAAGTGATAAAATTATCTTCTTCGGTAATTATCATTTCTGATTTTTTTGCAGAAAGCCTTTTAGGCAGATTATTCTCTCCTTTTACTAATTCTTCCTCTGAAAAAATCACCAAAACTACATCTCCTTTATTAACTTCTTTTTTGATTTCTTCTATAGATTTACTTTCTTTCAACAACTGTTGTACTCTATTGATTATATCTCTTCTTGCTGAAGAAGCCTTTAGAACTTTGTACGTTTCATTTTTAGAATATTTCTCTTTTCGCTCTTCATAGAATTTTTTAAGCGCCACAGAATCCGTTTTTGAAGTATTCCATATTTTAGAATCCATAAGATCAAAAAGCAGTAATCCATCGCGATACTCTCCTATAATATTTGCAAAGTCGTCATTATCTTCTTCAAGATGTTCTTCATAATATTTTAATAAAGAAGACGACTCGAATTTATCATACATTTGATCAATAAATGAAGTAGGGACTTTTTGCGGATGAAATTTCATCATTTCTGGAAGAATAAAAGCCGTAAAATCTTTATATATGTATGACTTTTCTTTTATACCGAAAAGCACTTTATCCTGTTCCTTGTTAAGTTCATCTAATTCTTTTGCAGTGTTTTCATGAGACGCTACTTTCTTGAAATAAGCAATAGCTTCCTCATTTTTTGAAACAGAATACTTCTCTTTTAGGGAGTTTATAAACGATTCTGTTACTAGTTTTGATCTACTATCTCTTTTTACTCTTTTGGTGAGCTCTGGTTTTTGTTCTTCGTAAGTCTTTGTAGGATGTTTTTCTAACAATTTAATGATATGCCATCCATACTTCGTTTTAACAGGTTTAGAAAGCTGTCCTTTTTTTTGAAGTTCAAAAGCCGCTTTTTCAAATTTTTCTGATTTCAAGGCTCCTTGCCCAAATCGTCTGATTTTACCTCCATCTATAGCGGTACTGGGGTCGTCACTATATTCTTTTGCAAGAGAAGCAAAAGAAGCCCCATGATCCAATTGTTGTTTAATTTCTCCTATCCTGATTTCTGCTTCTTTTAATGTTCGAGTACCATTAACCCCTATCATTATATGTGCTACAGAAACTTCTCCCAATTTTTTTTCACGTTCATGTACTTTTACGATATGATATCCAAATTGTGTTCTAAAAGGAGTTGAAACCTCTCCAATCTTGGTATTGTAGGCGGCACTTTCAAATGGGTACACCATCCTAAATACAGAGAACCAACCTAATTGCCCACTATTTTTAGTTACTGAAGGATCCTGGCTGTACTCTTTGGCTATTACTTCAAAATCTCCCCCCTTATTGATCTTATCCTTTGCCTCTAAGATTTTTTGATATGCCAACGCCGTATCTTTTGCAGTAGCATTAGGTTTAACCATGATCAAAATATGACTTGCCTTTATTCTTTCTAAGGAACGATTGTAAGCCTCATTTACCAATGCTTCAGAAGCTTTTGTGTCTGTAAGGTAATTTGAAGCTAATTGTTTCTTGTATCCATTTAATTCCTTTATATAAGACTCTTTTTTGTCAAGTCCAAGGGCCCTTGCTTCTTTTAGTTTTAATTTATAATTAATAAATAATTCTAGATATTCATCTATATCCTTCTGAGAATCATCTTTTACTAAATCAATATTCTTGAGATATATTCTTTTAAATTCTGAAAGATAAACAGGAGAATTGTCGATCGAAAGTAACATCTCTTCTTTCTGTTGAGCATTCGCCAAAGTAAAAAAGATAACCCCTAAAAAAAACAATAATGACTTCTGATACATAATTTGTGTTGATAAAGTCCCTAAACCGGACAAAAATAATAATATTAAGATGTTTTGCAAGCTACTTTTGAAACGAAGCAACATCTTCACTTAGTATTCACTTTTAATTTTTTTTTGTTCTGCGTATATTGTGATCCGCTAGATAACCTAACAAACAAAAACTAAATCATGGAGTATACACTAGATATTGAAATAAAATTACCTCGAAATGAAGTGGTTGCCAAATTCGACAATGAAGAAAACATGAAGCATTGGCAAAAAGGTTTTATGAGTATGGAGCATTTAAGTGGTGAAAAAGGGAAAACAGGTGCTACTTCAAAATTAACATACAAAATGGGGAAAAGAGAAATCGAAATGATTGAAACCATAACTTTGCTAGACCTCCCTGAAGCAATACACCTTACTTTTGACGCCAAAAATGTTTATAATATCCAAGAAAATTATTTTGAAGAACTCTCAAATGGAAATACAAAATGGATTTCTAAAAATGAGTTTAAATTTGGTGGTTTCATGAAATTAATGGGGTTTTTAATGCCTGGTGCTTTTAAAAAACAATCCTGCTCTTATATGGAAGATTTCAAAGCTTTTGCCGAGGAAGGAAAAAGTGTACTAGACAATTAATCCTTAAATTTTGAACTCTTTGTGATCAAATTCTTAGATAAAGAATCCTTGGATTCTAAAATAGTATTGGAAGCACATAATTTATTTAAACAACTAAGTCCCAGTAAAAAACAAATTACGTTACAAGAATTACTATCTTATCAACGTAATCCACTTATTTTTGCATGCTATCAAGAAGAGGATATAGTTGTAGGAATTGCATCTATGTGTTTGTACAAGGTAATTTCGGGCTACAAAGGATGGATAGAAGATGTGGTTGTAGATATTAACTACCGTGGGAAAGGCATTGGTGAAAAATTAATTTCTGCACTAATCAATAAAGGCAAAGAAAATGGCCTCACAGAAATCTATTTATTTACCGAAGATGAAAAAAAAGCTGCCATACATTTATATTCGAAACTTGGATTTAAACAACGGGATAGTAAACTTTATAATTTAAAATTTCTATAAAATCTCTAATGGAAAGAAGACTAAAGTTAATTTGGGATTTTAGAGGTCCAACCGCAAAACATACAGCATATCATCATGAAATTCATCTGAAGGAGTATATTTTGGCAGAGAAATTGTCGATTAATATTACGGGTAGTGTGGATATTAGTGAAATGCATAGTATAGCTTATCTAGTGGTGGTCGATTCTGAAATGAAAAGAGTGCGTGATGCCTTAAAACCACACCGAGGACAGTTGTACGAAGAATAATTTTTTCAAAAAAATAAGGATTGGTATAGATATTGTTCTAGACCTTATATATTTGCAAAAGTTTAAAAAATCAGTAAACAGAAAAAACGGATGAAAAAGTTAATAATATCTATCCTAGTACTTATAGTAAGTTTTCAATTAAGTGCACAATCAAAGACCGGAACAATAGACACAGAGTTTATTCTTTCTAAAATGCCTGAACTAGCTAAAGTTCAAGAGGAATTGAAGACGTATAATGGAAAGTTAGAAAGTGATTTAAAGGTAAAGGTTGATGAATATCAGGCCAAAATTAAGGATTATCAAGAAAAATCCACTTCTTTTACCGAACCTATGAAAAAGACCAAACAAGAAGAAATCATTAATCTGGAAAATGATATTACAAAATTTCGACAAAATGGTTCTCAGTTGGTTCAGCTTCAACAAAACAAATTGTTACAACCTTTATATCAAAAGATTGGTAAAGCATTAGAAGAAGTTGCAAAAGCTGAAAAATTTACTCAGGTTTTTACAATTACTACAAGTGGTTTGGCATACATTGACCCAAACTATGATCTTACCCAAAAAGTAATGACAAAGTTAGGTATCAAATTGGAAGAGAGTAAGTAATTTGAGGCTGTAAACTGAACTCTGTCTGAGTTAAATTTTAATCATTAATTTTATTCAGACAGAATCATGACAAACGAA
>CANMDH010000079.1 GCA_947496555.1 uncultured Aquimarina sp.
GGAGTCGTTCCCTCATTTCTAAAATAATAGAACGCAGGCTTTTCTTCTGGTAGTAGTACACTGACGCTAACCACCCTCTCCGCACCACCCAAGGTGTAGGTGGCCGTGCCCAGCAGAGCCAAGAATAATGCGCATAAAAATTGTGAAAGCAATTTTGTCCCCATCTCTCTCCAAATTTTAGTGTTGTTAAATTTTCTCCGCCATTGGACATCCCCGGTCAGTTCCGGGAACGGCAATGCCCCATTTTTTTAATGTGCTCAAGGCCATTAGCCATTAGCCGAACACGAAATTTAAATCTAAAGCATGGTCCTTAGAAATAAATGTGCCGAACATAACCAAACAAGGGACGAATTGGGGATTAGGGGTCAATGTTCAGTTTACAATTATCGGTTATCAATCTTTGTCTGGCGGTTGAAGGTTGGTGGTTGTCAGTTGTTAGTAATTATTGTTCATTGATTACTGGTCACAGACAACTGAAAACGTCATTACGGACCACCGCCTACAGCTTAGAGCTTACTGTTTAGTTTTCAAATGGTTGAGCTTTTTTAATTAAATCAAAAGCTTGCTGATTTGACTCCATTGTTTTTACCAAATCTTTCATTTTCATTAGTATTCCATTTGGGGTGTATTTGTATCTGCCAAATACTTTTTCCATTTCAATTTTTTATGCGTTACTGAAAGTCACTACTCCTAAAACGACAGTCAAAGTCAAAATTATTTTTCTCATTTTTTTAATGGTTATGTTGGGATAAATTACGTACAATCGATTTCGGCTATGATTTCGTTTTTCTAAAGGCATACTATCTACAATGAAGTAATTTTCAAAGTCATTAAAATAAGATGCTAACTTTAATCGGATAACATTTAAATTATTTGACAATCTACGTCTTCTTTTATTGTAAACACTTCGCTCTATTTTTGAACTAATACTCTTGGGAAGTTTTCTAAACAAATCATTTTCACTATCAATACCCATAAACTCAGAGGTTAAACTTAAGCTAATGAGTTCTAAATCACTTAGTTTTGGTTGGCGCCTTTGATAAGTTAAAAGCTGTTCTTTTGATATTTTTCTTAATACTTCCAAAATTCTTTCGTAAATAATTATAACTAGTATTTAACAGTTCTTTTATCAATTTCATCTTTAAAGTTTCTCCATTTCCATTTTTTTATGTTTCCCATTATATCGGTTGAATAGATGATATAAGGAGTTTCACCAAATATTATAGATTTAACATCATAATTATGCCTAATTATACTTAATATAGGCTTTGTTTTTTGGTTGATTGAATCCTCTGGCTTGGTACTTAGTTCATGAAGCTGTACTGATTTATCATTACTGGCTATAGCTATAATCAATCTAGAACTATCGGGGTCATTTGTAATTGCGACATCTTCAATGTCCCCATCATAACCAGATAACTTGTATTTATTGGGTATATAGGCCTTTTGAAAGGCATTATATTTCCAAATAATTGCTGTGTTATCCCAAGAGCCCGAAACAATATAATTACCATCACTAGAAAACTCAGCATCCATGACCTTATCGAAATGACTACTCAGAGTATCTATTTGTTGTGATTCAACATTCCAGAGATAAATATTACCATCATCTGAAGCAGCTAATATTAAATCCTTTTTAGGGTGAATATCAATCGAGTTAAACTTAAGGTCTAAAGTATCATTATTGTGAGAGCGCATACGAGTTTCTTTGTTTTTGAAATCTGAGTAGTAAAACAATCCATTATTTGCTGCAATAGCCAATCTACTGTTTTTAATTTTTAAATCATTTACTCTTATATTACCTAGATTGTCAAAATGCTCATATCTTGAACTTGGAATATTAAAAGTGGTAATTTGACCATTCCAGTAATTTCCAAAGAATACTTGATTTTGAAAATTAACATCAAATGCTTTAAAAAAACCTCTCTTTCCATTTTTAATTAGATCTTTATATTTTTTAAAATCATTGGAATTTATTTCAATGAGATTTCCTCGTGTAATTTCATTGTTGAAAGAGAAACTGGCATATAAACGATTATTCTTAAATCTTATATTAATAGGATGAGCAGCCTTATTGATTGAAATAGATTCTTCAATTGGAGATAAATCCCAAAAATTAATTTCGCCAGCATCGTCAAATGTATAAACGAAATTATTTTTAATCATGGAAACATTAATTACAGCATAGTTATGTCCAATCAATTCTTTAGAAAAAGAATCTTTAGAATAAAAATTAAAATTTTTTAGATAGAAAATATTTGCCTTTTTATCATCTCTGCCTACGATAATATAGTTCTCTTTGCTCTCTAGAGATGTGATTTTTGTATTTTCACTTAAAGAGATTAGTTTTACTGCTGCATGTTTTTCTCCTCCATTGTCAAAATCGTTTAGGTTTATGGCATAAACATCTCTTTCTATGGCAATTAATATTTTATTCTTATCCTTATTAATTGTAAGGGCGTCTATATCATCTATATCTAAATTTAGACGAATTTTAGTTAAATCATAACTATCTAAAAAGGATGTTACTTCAGATCTATTTCTCAAGAATATATTGAGTTTAAATAGATAAGGGTGGAATACGCCATCAACATTTACATTAGCAATGAAACATACATTATAATCTGAAGACTTAAGCAAATGTTTGATTTCAGGATTACCTAATACTTCTTGAATTGAATCATTGTGTACACTTACTTTGAATTCTTTTAAATTGATTCTATACTTGTTAATTGTGTCGTTTTTGGATCCGGATTTTTTATTATTATTTGGGTCAATTATTAACTTATATAGGCTTCTTTTATTTTTAGAAAGTGCAACAAAAACTTCATTTGATGTTTTTCTTAAAAACTCAATTTGACTCAAATTTTTTAATCCATTGGTGGCTCTAACAATACTATCATTGATTTCTTTTAAAGCACTAGTTCCATTAGAATCAGAGTATATAACTCTTAAATTTCCACTATCTAGATAAGGTTCATAGCTATTAATTGTATTTTCCCCTTCAATAGTGCTCCATTCAGTATTATCAGTTAAATCATTTAGGGATATTATTTTTGTTTTAACGTTTTTTGTTGTCTTTATAAATATAGCTAAGAATTTGTCATCAGAGAATTTCCTAATTTTAGAAGATATAATATGGTCATCTAATTCAGAAACTATTTTTTTACAATAAAAGGGCTTGTTAAAATAATCTGAAGTAAGCCTGTAATAAAAATCCGAAACAATTGGAAACTCTTTATTTCTTAAAGTTTCTGAAGAATTAATTAATGAATCAATATATCCAAATGTACCATACATTTTGGTTAAGTCGGTTTTACCAACACGGATAGCACTGCTTAATGTATCAGCAATTTCATTAGTTTTTTGCTCTGCATACTTTGCCTCTATCGCTAACCTTTTCTGTTCTGCTTCACTTAAAGAATAAATATGATAAAAGGCAAACGCAGTCAACGCAGTTACAAAAGACAACAATAGTACAATAATATCTTTAATCTTTTTGTTTTTATATTTCCTTACACTTTTATTCCAAAACGTACTTTTTAACTTTAAATAATCTTTAGGACTTAAATTAATTTTAGAGTCGTCATTTGGAATTATTTTATTTATTTTATTTTTTAATTTTTTTACAATATGAGGTTGTAAAAGTGTTGGTTTTTCATGATTATCTATTTGTCTTTGGTAAATGTCATAGGTCGAATAAAAGTGATTTTTATAATATCTAAAATTATCTTGTTCTCTTATAGGGATGTTTTTTATTATACGAGCCAAATAATTGTGAGATAATTCTAAGAATTCTCCTCTAACTTTTAAGATTCTGGCCATTATCAATTCAGAAATTAGGTCATTTATAGAGGCATCAACTTTTTCATTTTTATTCCCCCAAATAGATTCAACAATTTTTTCTTTAAAATCATTGTTTTTAATATAGTATCTCTTGGAGCTTTTATGAAAATCGAAAAAAGTTATTTCTACACTTCGTCTTGTGTCCTTATCAGAAATAAAATGCTGAAGGAACTTGATTACCGTATCTTCATGACCTTTTTTAATAATTTCATTGTCTTTATTTACTACCGAGGCATTTATTTGTTTAATATAATTAGTTAATATTTGATCGATATTACCAAAGGCTTCTATTTCCTTGACTTTAAATTCTAAAGGTTTTTCTTTATAATCAATCTCTTTTGGTTTTAATAGCAAATTATGATCTCCTTTTGGGTAGGTGTTTATGAAGTCAGTCACATATAACTTGTCTAGATATATTTGTAAAAAAGGTAAATATGTCCCTGTTTTTTTTAGACTTTCGATAATCTTATCTAACCTTTTCTCTTTTACAGAATTATCAATTTCATCAGAACTACCAACTTTAACTTGATTAATATTAAAATACTCAAAAGTCAACTTGATTATTTTTCTTATAGTAATGGGTTTTGGATCTGCAATTAGACATTTATGCCTCATAACATAGGGGTTATGGGTTTCTAGTTTGGCAAGTTCAGAAAAGAATTCTGTTTGAATACATATTACAGCATTTGAGTAAGATACTTTTTTGGTTATAAGTGATAATAGTAAACTAAATTGATTAACCTCATCTTTCTTATAGTTTTCTATAAATAGCTCTTCAAATTGATCGAATATAAAAAATGGAATGATAGATACTTCTTTATAAATCTCGTCAATTGTATTTTCTAGTTTTTTTAAAAGTTCATCTTTAATAACATCATTATGAGATTTAAAAAACTCATCAAAAATTTGCCTTATAGTGTCACATTTTTTTTTAGGAAATAATCCTGTTGATTTACCTGATTTATTTATTTTCTTTTCAATACTTTCAAAGAAAGAATCTATTATGTTTAGATTACGTCGTATGAGAAATGGTTCCCAATCATAAAATTTATTTACTAAACCACATTGCGCAACACTCGTTTTTCCAGATCCTGAAGGCCCATATAGTATTACTAAATTGTTTTTTTTAAATAGCGTTAGCACTTCCTTAATTTCGTTTTCTCTTCCAAAGAAATAATCGATATCATCTTTAGAAAAGGAATCCAGAAAATTAAATGGAGATCTATATTGATATAAAAAAAAGCTCATTGTATTAATCGGTTAAAGATTCAATAAGATAATTGAGTTGTTCTGCTAAATTTTTATGCCTAATAGGTTGGCTCGGTGTAGGTTGTCGTCTTATATGTTTTAATCCACCTTGTTCGTTTATGGACTCAGGTAGTTCCTTAAAAATATAAGTTCCATTGTTAGCATTAAAACTATCTAAAACGTAAAAGGAGATTTTAGATGCAGACTGATCGCTGGAATTTTCATCGTAATAAAAAGGGGTAAGGTTTATTACGATTTTCTTTTTTCCATATTCTTGACAAATATATAGAGAATGATTATATGCAAACTCTAGACCTATGTCTTCTTCTTTTTCCCTAAGTAAATCTCCATTTGCATATCTTATATCTACTTCATATTCAATAGTATCAGAACTCCTAATATTCTTATAGTATTTAGAGAAAATAGATTGCAAAAGATAATTGTTTAAAAATTGGGAATTAACGATTACTTGTTGAAGTAGTAACTCTGCTTTCCAATAAACCTTATGGTTAGGGGGTATGATATTTTCTTGTTCAGAAATATAATTTATAGACTCTTTTATATTAAATAATGATTTTGGTAACTGTTCTATAAAGTCAATCTCTGTCTTTGTCCCAAAACGTTGTATTATTTCATCACAAAGCTTTATTAAAGTTTGGATATTATTATCTGAAAAATTATTTACACTTTTAAATAGTTCCAGTATTTGTGTATTATCAATCTTTACTAAGCCATTTTTTATCTCTTTCCAGAGGATAGATAAAATTGAATACCTACAAATGTCAAGATAAGCGAACACATATTCTTTAATTAAAGTATAACGCTCTATTCCAATTTTTTTATAAACAAATCCAACATTAGGAGCGATAAGAGGCTTGAGCATTCTGCTTAATATTTCTGGTGGATTTCTCCAATAATGAACATCAAAGTTTAAGATATTTTTGTTTAAATATCCTATAATCCCTCCAGCGTCTAGATATCTTTGGATTTTATCCTCATATAATAAATCACCATCTTCAAACCGATGTTTTTTAGATTCAGTTTGTTCACTAATAAAATAAAAATTGGTAAGAAAATCTTCTTTAGATCCACCGCCTCTGTTTGTCCCTTCTATGTCAACGTTAATTATGTCATAGGTGTTTGGTAATGATTCATTAAAGACCTGATGTAGTTTGTTGTAATCTAACCAATTGTCTAAATTTTTAAATTTAGAATATAGAGATTCAGAAAACTTGTAAGCAATACTATCATAAACAGGTTTTACTGTGCCGATACAAATAGGTACATTCTCTAAAAGTTCTTCAATAGTGTCTTTAGAAGAACACCCGTTAATAAAAACCCCTTTTAGGTTAGGGCATTTAGTAAGGCTTTTAGTTAAACTCTGTAAGCTACCATTTGTCGCTCTTATCCCAATACCCTTGTCATGATGACCACTAAAATGAAACCAAATTAAGTCTTGATGATTTTCATCTATAAGTTTTATTATATCTTCTACTCCAATATTAAATCTAGGTTTTACTCTTAAGTTAGGGTTGGTTTTTTCAAGACTCTCAAAAATATCAATAAAAACTCTCCCTTCTTGAACTATAAAATTTAAATATTGATTTGGATCATTGTCAAAAACACCAATTACGATCATTAATCTATATTTTAACAGGGTTAAATTAAGAGAGGGTTAGCTTGGTCATCATCAAATAGTATTTTAGCGTCATGCTCTATTTGCTCTTTTGTTATTGTATTAGCACTTCCTCTAGCCTTAATTTTAGTAATCCAATCGGCACTACTAAACTTTCCATTTTCATCAATTAAAATCTCCACACAACTAAAGGCAAATGTTAATGGAGTGTCTTTCGTGAATTTTATTTCGTTAGTCTTAGTTGAATCAATATTAAATTCAATATCTAAGTTTGCTAAATAGTTCTCAATTATTGGAATGTCTATTTCAATGTCATTGTCTTTTTCATCAAATACATTAATTGAAAAACTATTGGAGGTAATTACATCTGTAACAATTGCTAACTTAGATTTTCTGTCTTTCATGATTTTATCAACAAACATGTTATTAGGATTGGCAAAAACTTCATTTTCAGCTAAAATTTTTCCTAATAATAGTGGGGAAAATCTCCTTCTCTCAACATTAGAAAATGAAAAATTCAAGCTTTTTGTCTTATTTAAGGCAATATTGATTTTTGCTGGTTCAGCTCCAAAAGCTTTGATAAAACCACCTAAAATATCAAGCCCCAATTTACTGTTAACCTTTTTTGTTTGCTGCCCAGAAAACTCGGCAACTTCACTAGTTGTAATATCCAAATTATGATTATACTTCCCTTTAACCAATTCCTCGAATTGACCTAATGGTTGAGGTTTTTTATTAATAATTTCTAATACTAAAAGAGGTTGATATATAGATTCGGGAATCCTTAAAGGGTTAGCATTAAACATACTTCTTAGCTGATCCGTTAATTCATTTTTACAAATTCTCATAGTTCATAATTTAGTTTAATTCTTGTATAAATTTATCTGCAACTTTTTTATATCCTTCGTCCGTCGGATGGATTTCATCAAACCACTCATCTTTATTAATTAAGCCTCTCAAATCTAAATAGGTAACATTGTCAAAATCATTAGAAACTTTAATTAAAATATTATTGAATTCATCAATTAAAAATTTTATCAATTTTTCTCTTTCCTTATAATCTTTTATGCCTGCATTTTCAAGGTACTTATTTAGCCATCCTCCTTTGCTTACTATTTTGGCATGATCTGCTCTTATATAATCATAACCATGGACTATAATTTTATTTACTGATTTGTGTTTGTTTAGTTCTGTAAAAAAATAAATGTAATAGTCTCCCAATTTTTTAATTTGAGTTTTAAATTGATTATTGAGATAATCACTTGGTTTTATAGCATTAGTAACATCGTTTTTTAAAAATTGTTGAATGTCAGATCCAATAATATCGTTGCCTCCCCCACTTATAAGAACGTACTTTGGGTTTAGCTTTTTTACATATTTTAAGAGCTGTCCTGACTTTTTGTAATTTTCCAATGTATCTCCTGCCCACGCAAGACTTTTTAATGGCCAATCCTCCATTATATAATCTAATGTGTCTTTAACCAAAATAGGATATAAAAACCAAGAGTCCCCTTCTGCAACTATTATTGGTTTTTTCGGAAACTTTTTTAATAACTTTTTAAACTTTCTATTCCTTCGGGTATAGTCAATTAGGTTACCAATATTCATTTTTAGACTACGCTCACCAATCTCTTGGGTGTCACTTGCGTTTAGATTATTGGGTTTTAGGTTAACTTCATATGTCAGCCCAATTTTAGTTGTATTAAAATATAATCTTTCAATATAAGGTCTAGTTAATTCATTGTTCAGATAATCTTCTAAATTCGAACTAAGAAAGCCTGTAAATTGATTTTCACTTGTATTGACTAGTTTGATTTCGGAAGTATATATAGCACTTTTAGATTTCGATTTTATTTTATTTGAAGTCCCAGCTCCCTTGGACTGTCCCATAGGACTAGTATGGATTATGGGCGGGTCAAACCCTTTTTGGGTAAAAGATTTGATTTCTTGAGTAAGGCTGGAGTGATTATTTACAATAAACTTGAATGTAACTTTTTCGCTTTCCCAATTATAAACTTCCTGATAATGATCCAAACAAATAACATTGTCAAAAATTGCAGATTTGCCAGGTTCAAGCATTATTGTTCTTCCTTCAAATGGATAGGCACTTATTTCGTGGAGCGAATTAATTAGAGCTAAAACTGTTATAAATAGACTTTCATAACTATTGTTAGTAATTTTAATTTGATATTCATTATATAATTCATGATTTTGGCTAAGCCGTTGTAAAGGTTCTAGGGTTAAATTACCCTGGGTAATATCAACCCAACTAGAGTTTTTAAGTTTAGCTTCAATTTTTATAGGTACTTCAAAGAAGTTTTCTTCTAAGCTTAAATGATTTAATCGAAACCATTTTGTTAAAATGTTAATATCATTATCGAGACTCGATTCTAACTCTTGAATAATCTCTTCTGATGTACAGTTAGTTTTCAATAGGTCGAACTGTCTATTTAAAGGTTTAAATAGCTGGTGTGGAAAAGAAAAATAAACTTGTTGATTAAAAATAATTAAATCATAATCACTTTGTTCATTATTTTGGGTAATCTCTAATTTTGGTTCTAGAGTCTCTAATATCTTATGCAAATCTTTTAAAGTGTCATCATCATTATCAAAGTTTCTAATAGAAATTTTGGGTTTTGATAGTCTTGGCGAAGATATAGCAACATAGTTTTTGTTTTTGTCAAGATTAAAATTTTGTTCATTCAGATTTTCTAATAACGAATTTGTAAGATTAACTTGAGTAACAAAAGTACTTTCATAAGTGTTGTTTTCTAGTTTAATTTTTATTTCTTCATAAGGTTTTATACCCATTAAGCTTCCTTTAGTATAAATCCATCCAATATTCTTGTTGTACGAGATGTAATCTGAACAAACTCTTAAATCATCTCCATTTAACCGAAGCCAGCTAGTTAATTGACTAAATTTTCTATTGCCTAGAACATCAATATTGGGAGTTTGCTTTTCTCTTGTTGTTAATCGAATTGTTAATTCGGATTGCCTAATAAGTTCATTGTAATTGATAAAACCATTATTTGAATTCAATATGTCCAAGAGTACTCTAGTAAAAACTCCTCCTTGGGAATCCTCCCATGAAGACTCATTGGAAAGGCTTGCGGATAGGTTAATTACATTGGCATCAGGGTATATTGTGTTGAATTTTTTCTTGGAGAAATCGGAAAAATTTGATTCATCATAAAATATGTAATCCTCTAAAGGTCTTTTTGAAAATGAGCCGGATATTCTTTTAGCTTTAATACTGTCATTAATGGACCTCGTAATATCACCAGAGTGACAACAATCAAATATTGCGATAATATGCGCATCACTTTTGCAAAGGTTAAATAGATATCTTATTTCTTTGTCGGCCAATAAATAATTTGTTTCATTAAAGTTCTCGGTAAAACATACTATGCATTGGTGAAGGCCATTATAGTCATCTAAAAATCTACCTGCTGATAATTGTTGTGTGCCATGTCCGCTGTAGTAAAATAAAAATACATCATCAGAATTTAAATTTTCCACGGCATCTTTCAATGCATTAACAATATTGGATTTTGTGGCAGACTCATCAGTTAAAATCGTGGCCTCTTCTAATAATAGACCAGTATGGTTTTTTTTTAAACTTGATAAATAATTATTTATTTTTTGAACGTCTCCTATACAACCATTTAAATTAGCTGGAGAAGGATATTTATTTATTCCAACAAGAAGCGATTTTATAATCATAAGCTGTGTATATATCTATTAAGTTATATCATTTTTATTTTTACTCAAATATTCACTATCAAATATGCAATAATGGACTCTTGAAGCCCTTTAGAAAGCGCTTTCATACCTTTTATATTGTAAATATATTTACAGAATCCCATCCAGGAATTTGCAGTGATGTCTTGTAGAGATTCTAACCGAAATGGCGTTTTCGAAATTAGATTTTGATAGGCTTCTAATGAAAGACAGAGATTCTCTTTAGGAACCGACCAGTTTCCCACCCAATGAGAATCGTATAAAAGTAAATCTGAGAAAACAAACTCGCCTTCTTTTTTTAAAACTCTGTAGGCTTCTTTTAAAAACCCTTCTCGTGTATGAAAATGAAAAATGGCCTCTACAGAAACAATCAAATCAAAATGATCGTTAGGAAAAGAAAGTTTAGCCGCATCCATTACCTGGAAGTGGCAATTGGGATATTGTTGTCTGGCATACTCAACCTGTCTTTGTGAGATATTAATACCTGTTACTTTTGCCTTGGGAAATCGTTCCTTTATAGCATTAGTAGTAGCTCCTAAGCCACAGCCTACATCTAGAATACTCGTAGACGCTTTTGATAAGTCGATGAGATTTAAATGCTTTTTTACCAGGGCTTTGCAAGCTTCCTTCAAATTAATACCTAAATCTTCCCAATATCCTACATTGTAAAAAGCACTCCCATTGTACAATTCTCGCATCACAGGAGAGAGAATCATCTCGTCATAATTCTCAATAAAAGAAGTAATATTAGTCATTCCATTTAATTTTTACAGGCAAATAAGCAGGCCCACGTTGTACAAATGAACTCGTTCTCCATACTACTTTGTCTACTATTGGTTTATAATCTTTAATATGGGACAACCAACTCTGCAAACCCAATATGTGCTTGTAATTGTGCCAATCTGGCCCCAATACAACGATAAGCTCCTACACCATAGCCTAAATGTTTGTATTCTCTATCTAGCTTTAGTTGATCAGGGGCTTTAAAAAACTTAGGATCTCTATTGGCCGCCCCTACTCCGATAAATAATTGGCTCCCTTTTGTAATATATTTACCCCTTACATACATATCCTCTTTAGCGATGAGCATAATGTATTGCAATGGACTGTCATAACGAATCAATTCGTCAACCCCTTTATGCAACAATTCCGGATGTTCCCTAAAGTTCTGCTGTATAAGCGGGTGTTCATGTAAGGCTAATAGCGCATTACCAAAGAAGTTCATCATGTTTTGATGACCCGCATAGAACAAAAGAATCAACATAGCAATTAAAAACGTTTCCTGATCGGGTTCATCCACGCTGCTTTCTAGTAAAATAGAACAAAGGTCATTGTCTGGTTTTTTACGTTTTATTGAAATCAGTTCCCTTAACTGTTGGATAAATAACGTACCTTCTTTTGTTTGTTGACCTGTTTCTAAATCAATGCACCCCAAATACCCACCATCCATAAGGGCTACCAAATCACTGAAACCTTTACGTTGATGTTCCGGAATCCCAATAATTCTACAAATAGTTCCAAATGTAAACGGATGTGCAAATTCTTTGATGACATCTATTTCCTGTTTGTTTTTTAAGTTTGATAATAACGCTTCAGAAAGTTGCTTTATAAATGTTTCATCAATTCGTAAGCTTCTTCCCGCTAATTGATGTAGAATCTGTTTTCGATACGGGCGATTGCTTTCGGGAGACAACGCATACAAAGTTGTTGCTATGGCCTTTTCTACAGGGGGAAGATGGGCAAAAACGCGCTCATCTTGCCCCCAATGCAAACATTTTGAGCCTTGCAACAACTGTTGCGCATTCTCATAATCTAAAATAACCCATTGTCCTGTAGCAATCTGAAATACAGGTGAAGTCTCCTGCATATGCCTATATGCAGGATATGGATCCTCCATGTTCATTGAAAATGTATTTTCGGTTTCTATCATATGTTCTACGGTAACACTATATTGCCACTACTGTTCCTCTTAAAGTCATCGCTACTTCTTCTTATAGAGCGGCCAGATCCAGAACGAGAACTAAGAGTAGGGGTTCTACTACCAGGGCTCGGTAACACTGCATTGAAACTACTCTCTCTCTTAAGTTCATAGCTCCCCCTTCTTATAGAGCGGCCAGATCCAGAACGAGAACTAAGAGAACTAAGAGAACTAAGAGTAGGGGTTCTACTACCAGGGCTTGGAATATCAACACTACCACCGAGAGAAGAACTACGAGGAGGAAAACTACCCGCGGCACTCGCCCTACTAGAAGCAGCAGCAGGAACAGCAGGAACAGCAGGAACAGCAGGAACAGCAGCAGCAGCAGGAGCAGGAGCAACAGCAGCAAGTTGAATATTATTGTTACCACCATTGACGTTATTATTGTTTGGGCGATGTCCTCTTAATCCTCCTGCTATGGCTCCAAGGCCGAATCCTATTGCTGCACCTATTCCTGCTGTAGCTCCAACTCCTTTAAAAACTGGATCCCCTTCAATCAAATTAACTCCAATTTGAGATAAAGAACCAGTAACCAAACCATCTACAGTACCAAATGTAGCTCCTACGGCAATACTGCCTTTAATAGTTCCTGAACTAATTCCTACTATTGCCGATGCTCCATGTCCAGCCATTCCCCCAATCGCTCCTGCTACAAGACCAACTGCTGTGTAAGCAAAAAATTCTCCTACATCAAAACTTCCCCGATGTGTTACAGCATAGGCAATACCTGCTGCTACGGCCCCTAAAGTTGCTCCAATCCCAAGTGCAATTAAAAATGCCGTAAAAGGTTCTTCTCCTTCCGGATCTACCAGATTTGCAGGATTGTTAAGGACATAA
>CANMDH010000080.1 GCA_947496555.1 uncultured Aquimarina sp.
CTCAAATTGGAGTTAATTTGATTGAAGGGGATCCAGTTTTTAAAGGAGTTGGAGCTACAGCAGGAATAGGTGCAGCATCCGGTTTTGCCTTTGGCGCAATACTAGGAGGATTTAAATCTCTTCCTCAGATTCTAAGAAGAAGAGCAGAAGAAAGAGCAAGAGAACTTGCCGATGTTCGTAAATATATTGAAGGGATCCATAAGGCGGGAGGTAGGCTTGGGCAGGAAAGTCAATTGACTCAATTGGATATTGAGTTAACAAGGTTTATGGGTGACAGTAACAGTAACAGTGTGAATCTTGCTGCCCGTCGATTTAGCGGTAGCAGAGATAGCCTTTCCCGTGACTACAGTGCCTACACTATTAGTAGTAGTAGTAGTAGTAGTAGTGGTGTTGAATTAACTGTAAGAAAATTCGATCCTGGGCCGTCTCCTTCCCGATATGCAGCTAGGAGAGGAAGTAGTTTTAGTGATTTGATGAAGATGGAATGATGAAAATCGAAAATACATTTTCAATCAACATGGAGAATCCATATCCTGCATATAGGCATATGCAGGAGAATTCTCCTGTGTTTCAGATATCCCCACAGGAGAATGGATTATTTTAGATTATAAGAATGCACAACAGTTGTTACAAAGTCCAAAATGTCTGCATTGGGGGCAAGATGAGCGCGTTTTTGCCCACCTTCCCCCTGTAGAAAAGGCCATAGCAACAACTTTGTATGCATTTTCTCCTGAAAGTAATCGACCGTACCGAAAACAGGTATTGCATCAATTGGCCGGAAGAAGCTTACGAATTGATAAGACATCGATGGAACAACTTGCAGAAGCGTTATTATCAAACTTAAAAAACAAACAAGAAATTGATTTTGTCAGAGATTTTGCTCACCCATTTACGTTTGGAACCATTTGTAGAATTATCGGGATTCCGGAACATCAACGTAAGGGTTTTAGTGATTTAGTAGACCGTATGGATGGTGGGTATTTGGGGTGTATAGATATGGAAACAGGACAAAATACAAAAGAAGGTACGTTATTTATCCAACAGTTAAGGGAACTAATTTCAATAAAACGTAAAAAACCAGGGAATGACCTTTGTTCTATTTTATTAGAAAGTAGTGTGGATGAACCCGATCAGGAAACGTTTTTAATTGCTATGTTGATTCTTTTGTTCTATGCGGGTCATCAAAATATGATGAACTTCTTTGGTAACGCACTATTAGCCTTACATGAACATCCCCGTATGCAGCAGAACTTTAGAGAACATCCCGAATTGCTACATAAAGGGGTTGACGAATTGATCCGCTATGATAGTCCATTGCAATACATCATGCTCATTGCTAAAGAAGATATGGATGTAAGGGATAAATGTATTACAAAAGGAAGCCAATTATTGATCGGAGTAGGGGCGGCTAATAGAGACCCGGGTGTTTTTAAAGATCCTGAACAATTAAAATTGGACAGGGAACACAAACATTTAGGATATGGAGTAGGAGCATTTCGTTGTATTGGGGGGCAGATTGGCTCAATTACAAGCACATGTTGGGTTGCAGGGGTGGTTGTCTCATATTAAATATTATGAGCCTGTACTTGACAAAGTAGTATGGAGAACAAGTTCTTTTGTACAACGTGGCCCTGCTTGTTTACCTGTAAAAATAGGCTGGAATGACTAAGGCTACCCCTTCTTTTATTGAGAATTATGATGAGATGATCCTGTCTCCTATGATGAGAGAATTGTACGATGGAAGTGCTTTTTACAATGTAGGATATTGGGAAGATTTAGGTATTAATTTGAAGGAAGCTTGCGAAGCCCTGGTAAAAAAACATTTAAATCTCATAGACTTATCAAAAGGGTCTATGAGTATTTTAGATGTAGGATGTGGATTAGGAGCTACTACTAATGCTATAAAAGAACGATTTCCCAAGGCAAAAGTAACAGGTATTAATATCTCACAAAGACAGGTTAAGTATGCCAGACAACAATATCCCAATTGCCATTTCAAGGTCATGGATGCGGCTAAACTTTCTTTTCCTAACGATCATTTTGATTTGATTATTTCTGTAGAGGCCATTTTTCATTTTCATACACGAGAAGGGTTTTTAAAAGAAGCCTACAGAGTTTTAAAAAAAGAAGGCGAGTTTGTTTTCTCAGATTTACTTTTATACGATTCTCATTGAGTGGGAAACTGGTCGGTTCCTAAAGAGAATCTCTCTCTTTCATTAGAAGCCTATCAAAATCTAATTTCGAAAACGCCATTTCGGTTAGAATCTCTACAAGACATCACTGCAAATTCCTGGATGGGATTCTGTAAATATATTTACAATATAAAAGGTATGAAAGCGCTGTCTAAAGGGCTTCAAGAGTCCATTATTGCATATTTACTAGTGAATTTGAGTAAATAATGTGTAAGCCTTCGGTAAAATACATATTACAGATGTTATGATGTAGTTTTAGTTTACCCGATCTCACGGATTTGCAATCCGTACAAACCCGATAGCGCATTCTATGGATTAAAACAAATAAAATTTAATAAATAATTAGGCGGCGAACTTTTTTGTATTCACATAAGGTTGCTGTCTTTTTACTACGGCAAATATTCTTGATAAAAGTTTGTTTCTGACATTGTTCATGGCAAGCATTTTATGTTTTCCTTGATTAATTTTTCGATCAAAATATTCTTTAAGTTCGTAGTCACATTTTTTAGCATTCAAAGCGCACATATTCAATAGGCTTTTTAGATTTTTGTCAGCTAAGTGATTTACTTTGTTTCTTCCTTTAATACTACTTCCTGATTGATATGGAAAAGGGGCTACCCCAGCATAACAAGCCAGTTTTTTAGCGTTATCAAAACAGGTAAATCCTTTAGTAACTATGAGTAGGTATTGGTCATTGAATCAAATAGCTGTTATCCCATAATTAAACTGTTTTATCCCATTTTATTTTTATTCTAAACAGGCTTTCTTTTTTTTGATGTTTTGTTTCGTAAAATATGATTAAACCATTAAGAGAATTAAGAATAGGTTCGAATATATCGATACGAGAAATATATGCGGATCTAAACACGTCTTAAGAGATTTTAAATAATATAGAATTAGAAAAAACATCCACCCGCTCCGCAAAATCTTCTGACTTCGCGAAACGATCAAAGGCAAAAGTCAACTACCTCGGAGCAAGCCCACGAGGCATTCGTTAAGAGAGGACTTAAAAAATCAAGGCAAGCCTCGGAGTATTTATATCTCGCCGCGCCTGGCGTTAGGCAGGATTATCGAGTAAACAACTAAAAAAAACAGAAAAAACAATAGCAAATATTTATAAACACTAATTTTTAAAACTATGAAAAAAACAATTTTAACATTCGTAGCAACCGTTTTTTTAGCAACGGCATTTAGCTGTAGTAGTGATGATAATGACGGACCAGTAGATCCTATAGCTGGAAAATGGAATTTTACCGGACATATTAGGCAAGGAGAAGAAATAACCCTGGATGATTGTGACAAACTGGATTTTATAAACTTTACAGACAATAATACATTCGAAGAATCTAATAGCGAAATTAATACATCGGGTAATTGTCAAGCTTTTGTATATGCTGGAACCTGGACAAAGACCGCAGAAAGAAAATATACCGGAAAGTATAACAATGATGATGATGTTATCATTTGGGAACTTAGTGAAGATGGTAAAACCCTTACCGATATAGAAGAAGACCAAAATTTTAGAAGACTTCTTATTTATACAAAGAAGTAATAATTTCAACCCAGGCAAATACAACCTGCTATTTGCCTGGATGCTATTGTTTTTTTAAAACTCAAAAGGATAACAAGTAATACAATCAGCAATGTTGAGAAATAGCACCTTTATAAAAACATATATTTCTGCAGTTCTGATACTAATCAGTTGGTTGGCCTCGGTGGCATCACTATATGCCCAACTGTTTCCTGTACAGGTAAATCCACAGATGATTCCGCCGTACAGCTTAAAAATTTCTGAATACGGAACGGCACAATCAGAGCGTCTTGTGGTTAATTTGTTATCTATAGACGTTACTGATGTTAGCAGGAGAGTTACGCTAAAGGTCTATATCGAAAATAACGAAGGATTTTCTGCCCAAAGTAACGCTATCGTAATGGGTGCTAATCCCATTGTTTTGGATGGTGGCATTCCCGTTCGATTAACCAATATAGATCTGCGAGCTTATTTCTCATTGCAAAACCTGCGTGGGATTTCACCCCAACAATACAACAGAACCCTGTCTGAGGGATTGTATCGTTTTTGTTTTGAAGTGTATGATGAGCGTACCGGGCAGCAATTATCAAGAAAGAGTTGTGCCACAGCCTACCTGGTGTTAAATGATCCTCCATTTTTAAACCTCCCCAACCGGGGAGAGCTCATTGCTCAAAAAGAACCACAAAATATTATATTTCAATGGACGCCCAGGCATCTTAATGCCACCAACGTACAGTATGAATTTACGTTAGCAGAACTCTGGGACACTCACATAAACCCACAAGCGGCATTTTTGGCAAGCAGACCTTTGTATCAAACCACAACATTTTCGAATACATTATTGTATGGTCCTGCAGAACCATCATTGTTGCCAGATAAGAACTATGCATGGCGCGTTCGGGCCATCATTACCGATGGGATCAGTGAAACCTCGGTGTTTAGAAACAACGGATATAGTGAGATTTATCATTTTATCTATACTGGAGTTTGTGATGCTCCAGGGTATCTATTGGCAGAAGCCATAAACCCCACAACCCAAAAAATACTATGGCAGGGAGCGCCTCATAAACAATATAAGCTACAATACCGTAAGAAAAACTTCACCTCCCCTAATGGAAGAGGCCGGGAGGGGGCTGTTTGGTTTGAAAAAAATGCATTTACCGAGCAAAAAATCATCTACAACCTGGAGCCAGGGACTACCTATGAATATCGGGTTGGTGGTATGTGTAAAGAGAATACCGGGTATACCTATTCTCAAATCAACGAGTTTACGACCAATATTGCCGCTAGTGATGCCACTACCTATACTTGTGGGATCACCCCCGAAATCGTAATTACCAATCAGGACCCTTTGCAGGTGTTGGTCATTAATGATGTATTTACCGCAGGAGATTTTCCGGTAACGGTAAAGGAGGTAGACCTTTCGAGTTCTATGCAAGATGGCATCTATAATGGTTGGGGATATATCGTAGTCCCCTATTTACAAGATACCCGAATCAAAGTAGTGTTTAACGGTATAAAAATCAATAGTGATTATCAATTGATCGAGGGTATTGTGGTTACCGATTATGATCAGAATTGGGGTGGGGTTGATGATGTGAGTGATGAGTTGGAAGCATTGCTGAGTTTAGGGGATGGGATCAAAGAATTGATACAAAGTATTGGCAACCTCTTGCAGAACTATACGGGTTCAGATAAAGAAAAAGAAACCCTCAGGGAACAAAGCGAAGCACTGGCCGATTACGGGGATGACCTAGCCTCTAACCCGTATGTTCCACAGGAACTTAAAGAAGAGCTGGCCGTAGCAGAAGCCACCTACCAGGAAGAAATCGACAACACCCTTACCGCTAGCAGTGAAGATACCGGTCCTATAGACACCACCAAAGAACAAAGGGCTTTAAAAGAAGTAGAACAAAAGATTGAAGCTGCCGAGGATGCGGGTTTTACTGCAGAGGCTTATGCCAGTTTGGGTAGTGATCCTTCATTTAAGGGTACTTTTGAGCAACTTAAAAAAGTAATAGATTATCTTAAGGAAACCGCAGCACACTGTAAAGAAAAAGGCTGGAAAAGTTATCAAGACGAGGGCATAGTACCAGCATGTATCTGGGAAAATGCAAATATTCCGCAGCCTTTATATTATAGCAAAGTAGACCTTCCCTACATGTCAGGATTGGTTGATGGGCTCTATCAAGAAGGAGAAGGCCTGGTGTTACTTCCTCAGTTTTTATACCAAGCAGGCTCAGGACTTAAAGACTTTATCTATGCCTATACAATTGCCTATTTAGAGTGTACTCCATCAAAAATCGCAGCTAATGAGAAACGTATCGGGGAACTGCTTAAAAAACTGGAAGGGGATACTGGTGATGGGATCTGGGATTGGGTTACCAGAAAGTACAATGAAAGCGAACTCAGCATCGCACAGTACCAGGATAAGTCCTGCGAGGAAGCCAAAAAGCTAAGGGAAGAGGTCGATCAATTAGCAGCGTATCTCTCAGAGTGGGAAAATATCGAGAAGCTGTATGCTTCGGTGGAAACAAAGCTCAAGGCCTATTTTGTTAATATTCAGGAGCAGAACAATATAGGGCGGTATGAGGAAGGGAAGATTACGATCGTTGTAGGTTCTTTGTTTGTCTCTGCCGGTGCTTTGGTTGTTACTAAGATCGGCAAAGTAAAGAAGATTCTACAGAAAATGGCTACCTTTACCAAGACCCAATGGGATGAGTTCTTTGAGAAGGTAGGGAAGCGATTAAATGGAGCCCAAGATTTACATAACGCAGGGGGTGATGTTTTAACGAAACTTTTAAAGAACTCTGATTATAAAAAGATTTATGATGATCTAGTAAGTGGAGTTACTCCTAGAAAGTTTACTGATGAACTTACATTACAAGAAGAAGCTATTTATAAGTTTTATACAAACGAATCATACTATAAATTTAATGATGCTTTAATTCAAAAATCGAATGCTGATGATATATTAGAATTAGAAAAATTACTTAATAATACTTTGGATAAAGTACCATCTTCCCCAGGAACTTACTTTAGGGGAATTGGTAAAACAGAATTAAACAAAATTAAAAGATTGCAAGTAGGAGATGATATAACATATGAAAATTTTGTTTCTACAACTTCGGAAGATTTTTATGCTTGGCGTTTTTTAAGAAACAATAAAGTAAAAACAGGTGAAGGAGCATTTGTAGAAATAGTATCAAAAAACGGAAAGTCCATAAATAAATTTTCTGACGCTACAGAATTTGAAATTTTACATAAAAGCAAGAGTAAGTTTGAGCTAAAAAGTATTGATTATATAGAGAAAGAAATCTTAAATATAGATGATGTTGCTCTTTCTGGTGCTACTCCAGATATAGTTGAAGACTTTTATAAAATTGTTCTAATAGAAAAATGATAAATATTGATTTAGAATTAATAAGTGAATTATATAAATCTCCTGATTTTCCAAACGAATTACTTGGGGGCTATGAAATTTCATTACTCCAAGGCTTTACAAGGGATGTTAATTGGGGTAAGTTATCTGACTTACAAAAAATAGAATATAGGAAGGGAGCCTTAGTTCATAAACAAAAAGTAAAAGAAATAGTATCCGATTTAGAGTTTGATTATGAAAAATCTGTCATAGAATTAGGATACTTATTGATTGATTTTTTGAAAACTACTGAATCACTTTACTCTGATTTAAGTGAAATTAATAAAAAAACAAAAGTTGAGATTTCTTTATTTAGATTACGTAATCTACTTTATTGTGAGTTGTATGCAATAAATAAGCATATGAAATTGGAAAATGGTGGACATGTTCCATTTGATTTAGTCATTGATCCAGTATTAAAAGAATTGGCGGGGAGTGTTTTTTTTAAAGAATACAAATTACATAAGATAAAAGATTTGTATAGAAAGGTAGTAAATTTATATAACCAGAAGCCTTATGATAAAGGTTTATCTTCTACAAATACGCCTGTCTAGTTTTGTGACCTTTGATAGATACATCAATAAGGTAGAAGACCTTTTCTTTGATATCTTCGGGTAGTTTTTGTATTTCAAGAATATGCTTTAACGTATTATTATCAAGTTCTTGGTCAGAGTTGCCAACTAAATAGTCTAAAGATACTCCCAATATTTTAGCAAATTTACCAGGAAGGTAAAATTACTATAGCTGTAGTATTCCCCGCTCCGTAAAAGTCTCCTGTACTTCGCGCAACGATCCAAGACGAAAGTAAATAACTAAAAAAAACAGAAAAATAGGTTTAGAATAAACAAAAAGAAAACATAATAATTGCTCAAAGTCAGGAGACTTTGCGCAGCGAGTATTGAAGAAATCAACTTGAGTGGCTTTACTCTATATTCTACGAAAAAAAATAATCATTTGTTACTCTGATGGATTCCAGCCTGCGCTGGAATGGCAAAAAATATTGAAAGCAGCACCTATCATTGGATAATTTTTAAGGAAAAACAAGCTTGAAACTCCGACAGCATATTATCCCATCAGAATGTGTCGCCGGAAATTCCGGCACAACTTTCCGTGCGGGGAATATGTTGCCGGAAAACCCGGCACGTTTTTCCGGGGCAGGAAAATGTTCCCGGGTTTTCCGGGGCGTTTTTCCCAGGTGTAGAATCATTCTAAATAATTTAAATTAAATATAACTTATGAACAATGTATTAGTCATTCCACAATTAAAAAGTTTTAGGAACGGAGAATTTTCAAAATACACCCGTACTGTCATAGAACTTAGCGAAGAACAAGATCTCGATGCCATGAAGCTTAGCACTTATGTAGACCAACTTATCACAGATTATGAAGCTTTTAAAACGATTTACAAAAAGAACAGAGGAAGTATCCTTACTCCAGAACTTGCACAATTAGATGGACTTCGGGATAATGGTATCAAACTTTTGCAACGCAGTATTAAACTTATTGCCGATTTTGCTGGTGATGATCATGATCGCAATCAAGCTACTTTGGTCTATAAAGTATTTACAAAACACGGCAAAGACATCTTTGATATGGCTTATAATCAGCAAGGGGGTGTCATGGATGAGATTATCGAAGAAATAGAAACGAATACACCGTTATGTGATGCTATAGACAATTTGAATCAACGTAAGCATTTTAATGAAATGAAAACTGCACATCAAAAATTTGATACTATTTTTAAAGATCGTATAAAAGAGCAACAACACCACCAATCTGATTTAAGTATTACCGAGTTGCGAAAACAAACCACGGCGTCCTTAAGAGAAGTATTAGATTGGATCTTTATTCATGCCAAAACAAAAGGAGTTGAGCAATTTGAGACCTACATTGGCCATCTTAATGCGCTTACCGAGCAATATAATGTATCGGTAGAGCGCAGACTCAACGATAAAAAAGAAGTGAATCAAGCATTGAATGATGATTTTGATCTAGTATAAAAGAGTGTTCTGATCCAATAGTAAACTAAGGGCAAGCCCGAGGCATTTGTTGAAAATTATTTTTTGATTTCGAGGCAAGCCTGGGAGCATTTTAAATCTCGCCGAGCCTGCCGGCCAGGATTATCGAGTAAAAAACCCTGCTTCACAAAATTTCCTGGCTTCGCGTAACAACTAAAGACGAGAATTAGAAACATTAAAATGATATGTAATCAATGAAAGAAGATTATATCATTAGAGATCAGAGTACGTTCTCTCAGGTAGTTTTTTGCTATTATGTGGTCATTACATCAAATAGCTATTATCCCATTTTATTTTTATTCTAAACAGACATTCTTTTTTTTGATGTTTTATTTAGTCAACTACAGGGCAAGCCCAGCCCCAGCTGCCCACCATTCAATAGGTTTTCCATTTAATTGTGGGCCTGGTTGATAAGGTGGATTCCAAGGCCTTCCATATCTTGGAATATCCAGAGAACGAATATAACTTGCAATTTGTTCACCTTCAGCCTCTGTAAGACCATGAAATTTGGATCGTTCAATAATGGCGGTATTTGAATAGCTAAAGTATTCCAAATCCATCCCAGAACTTGTATGGCAATCCATACATTTGGCTTTTATATTGTTTCCTCCAGGATATTGTATCAATTGTGTAGTTTCCCATAATTGTTTCCCATTTATTATATCTGAAGTATTTGGAGCAGTCCAATTATCTGGGTTTTCTTTAGTAAAATCTAACGTTTCGTCCAGTAACTTTTTTCCGGCATCATTTAGAATATTGAATTTTACTATTCGATAACCAATAGAAACTTTGTCATCTAATCTATTATACTTGAACTTTATACTATTTTTTCCTTTTACAAAAGAAGTTATAGGAATAGATACTCTTATAGAGCCCAAAGATCCTCCAATACCACCATAAAGCTTATCTTTTTGATTCACAGATACACTCTCGTTGTTCAAATCTATCCATGCCCCATCATTCACTTTGATACTAGCTTTATTATCGTAAGATAAGTTATTAGCAAGGATCCAGATATTTTTTGCTTTTTTGGATTGGGCCCCTGTCAAATTAATAATACGTTTAACAATTAGTCCATCTTCTCCGATAACTTCAACCGGAAGTTTAATATTATTTATTAAAGGATAATAATCGATATCAGAAGAAGAGGGGATAATAAAGGATAAAGATGTAGACCCTAATATTAATAAAATACAACTGATTTTTTGAATGAAGAGGAAAAAAGTTTCATGATTAGAGGGTATTACTGTTTATTTTATCAAAATCTATACAACCTTGAATTCCAAAATATTTCAAAATTCAATATGATGTAGTATAATCCAGGTTAACTTATTATTTTATTGCATGTTGTATAAAATGAAATTCTAAGTATAAACATTTACGAAAAGTTTTCGTGAAATTTAGCCTTAAAACAATGAAATTATCAAATACTTATTTTTTTGAATTTTATATTGGGGTAATGTTAGATTATTTAACATAAACATAATTATAGTACAAATGTATATTGTAGCAAATTGCACAAAGCTCTGCTACTTAATATAAAAGTAGAAAGAATTCTAGCTTTCTTTCCTTCTGTTATCGTAAAATTAAGTAGCGCTTGATTATACCGGTTGAGATTAGCTATGTAAAAGCTTACTCGGTATTCCAATTGATTTCCCATGATATCTAACTTGCAATTTCATCAGGTCATAATGTTTTAAACCCGCTTTCAGAAATGTAAAAAACCCAGGAACAAATAGAAGTAAGCAAGAACAAGTAAATACTTATACTTTATTAGGCACGGTCTTTATTCGGTTCTTATTATTTCCAATAGTCTATTAAGTTGATAATCTTCTTTCAAGAATATCTGGTCTAAACTTCTTTCTATTTTAATGTCGGGTTCGGTGCCGATTCCATCTAATATTTTACCATTTTTTTG
Source organism: uncultured Aquimarina sp. (assembly GCA_947496555.1). Classification (GTDB taxonomy): domain Bacteria; phylum Bacteroidota; class Bacteroidia; order Flavobacteriales; family Flavobacteriaceae; genus Aquimarina. The sequence goes on from CANMDH010000080.1 coordinate 11,081, forward strand.
AAAAGAAACCATCGTACTTATTTTTCCGCGTAATCCTGAATTTGGCAATTCAAATCGCTGACTATTTCCACTTGAACCGTCAGAGTTCACGCCAACAATTTTTATGTTCGGCAATCCTTTAAATGTAGAAACGAGAATAGAAGCAGCACTAAAACTTCTTTCATTGGTCAAGATATAAATAGGCTTGTTGTAATGGTATTTGTCTTTTGAGATTTTCTGACCATTGAAAATATAGTAATGATATTCACTGAATTTATCGTTATCCAAGTTATACATTGGTTCAAAAGAAGTCATAAATTTATCGACAGCACTTTGTTCTCGAATGTCCAACTCGTCTTTTGAAAATAAGTATCGATTGTGCAAATCTTTCTTTAATTCATCATTCAAGGGTAGTTTACCACGTTGTCTTGTGACGTTAACAACATACACGGAATCTGGATGAACAAAGTACCCTGCTAACTCTTGAATTAAATCACGAGTTCCACCACCATTGTCTCTTACATCTATAATTAAGGCATCAGCTTCTTTTACTTTTGTCATAAAATCATTAAGAAACTCAAAAAATGTAGGGCTATCGTCTTTACTCAACATATCGACAATTTGAATATAGCCGATATTATCTTTTGTCGTAAAAAACCGTTGGACAATTTCTATGTCATTTGACTGTTCTTTTTGTAAAAAGAAATTTTTCTTATGAAATCGCTCATCCCATAAGTACGCCTTGTTATCATCTGGTACTAATTTAATGTTGACCGCTTTCTCAATTCCATTTTCATTTGTGAGCGTTATGGCAAGCGGATTGGGCAAGTCTATATTTAGAATGCTAAAAACCGTCTCTATATCCCTCAATTCCCTAACTGCGCGAAGGGAATATGAGCTTTTTGGAGCAAGTTGTTCATTAGGAAGAATTTTTGGTAAAATCTTTTCTATCGGCAGGTGATTTATAGCTTTTAAATAAGGAAATTCTGAATTCCAAAAAGCGTATTTTTTGTTCACCTTATCATATTCGAGTACTAAAACCTTATCCCTAAATGGTGCGAATGATAATGGCAAATAAAGTGTTCCTGATAAATCATACCCTTTTATGTAAGAATGTCTATCTCCAATTTTTCCGATAGTTTTGGATAAGAACAACCCAAAATCGGATTTAGCAATTTTTGTTCCACCTGTTTGCTCTAAATATTTTTCAAAATCCTTTCGGTAATCAAATCCGTGTAATCCTTGATATGAGGATTGGTTTTGAAGAATATTGCCAAGAAATTTTAGGTCATTTTCAATTTCGTTTTTCGTTAGATAATCGGTTTCATTTTGCGCATTGCAAAAAAGCATGAAGATTGATAGTAGAAAGACTATGTGAATTTTCATTGACGATTGTTTTTTAAATTATTCCCAACGGTCTCGGTTATGGGTAATTGCGTGGGTTAGCGGTTAAATTAGCAAGTGCATACCAATCAATTACTTATAGCCATTGTTTACAAATAGTTTATTTTTCACAATATCTCCATCCATTACTAGTTTTCGTAAAAGTCAATTTCCTAATTTTAAAATCGGTTGTGTTTTCGGT
>CANMDH010000081.1 GCA_947496555.1 uncultured Aquimarina sp.
AAACATAAAAATCTTAGAGAGTTTCATCTCATAGTATTAGAAAAAAATTAAATTAATTTAAACTTACGGATTTAAGGAACATTTCCGCGCTATCCATCATTAAAAAAACTTTCAAGAAAAAATCCCCAGTTTCAAAAAATGAAACTGTCATGACGTATCCTTGTACCATTAATCATTTTAAAATTATCAATATATGGCACTAGAAAATTTAATTAGTGTAGATTTTAGTAACGAAGAAATCGAGAAACTATCCAAAGGGATCTGTTTGATCAAAGAAGCATTACAAGGTAAAACAGTCAATCTTACGCCCGATCAGCGGTTGCAGTATGGGCGTATTGCCAATCAAAACAAATTAATCGTAGACAAAGCCAAAAGTTATATGGAGCAGCATCCTAGTTGGATTCCTAACTTTTTAGACAAGCAAGAGTTTGATCGCGATTATACTTCTCGTAAACAAATAGAAACCCATGTACAACAGTTAGAGAGCCTAAACCAACAATTGCTGGATACCAAAACTTTGCTGGATCATGATAATTATACCAATGCGCTTTCTTTTTATCGTATGATGCGCTTTTTGGCCGGCGAAAATGAACCCGGAGCCAAATCGGTATATGAAGATATGAAAGTGCTTTTCAAAAAAACCGGAGCGACTGCTAAACCTGTGGAGACTGAGGAGTAGATTATCGTTTTGATACAAATTTTCATTCAAAAACCTATTCTCGATAGCTCTGCTGAGCTTGTCGAAGTACATTTTTCCTCTGTCACCTCGAGCGGAGTCGAGAGAACAGAGAAAAAACACTCGAATTGACGGTTTTTTAAGATTCAATTTTTTCTTTAGACATGAAAGACCCCAATGGTTATATAACCTGAGGGGTCTTTTGCTATACAATGGTATTTTGAAGCATTAAAAAGGTAGTTTTAACCCCCGTTATGGTACTTCTAATCCATATCATCATGGTTCTAAGTTGCAAAAAGGTCCTTTTGGGCCGGGCAATGGTCCTGCGAAGCCAGAGCAAGGTACTTCGAACCACCTTTTTATGGGTCGACATGCCGTAACTTCATCCAAAAAAGCATCAACATATGGCTTCGAAGCCGGGAGTTATCAAAAATAAGGGGGAATGTTTGGCTTCGAAGCCATAATGAGACCCAAAGAAGCGTCACTTTGCGGCCTCGAACTACCTTTTTGTGGGTTCGACCCCTATACGATATGGGGTATGACACCCTACTAATACACAAGTTCTGCTTTGCCATCAACACATGTTACACCAACCGGTGTTGCAGGAAGGGCGCAGTCTGATATGACACCCCATTTGATATTAAAGGCATTCATTGCCTCTTTATAAGCTTCTACTTTCTCTAAGAAATCATTGGTATCAATAGTAACCGAATAGGCCAGAAATCCCGTTGGGCCCCCACAAGCTTTACTACCAATAGGGGTGAATGTCCAATCATCTGGAGTTACACAATCCACACTTTCTGCAATTTTGATAATCTCGAACAACATTTCTTCTAAAGTATCACTTTCCTGTTCTTCTGTTGATGCATCATCATCATCACATCCTATTAAAATTCCCAAAAATAAAGATAACAACACTACAATGCTTCCTACTTTCATGACTAAAGTTTGTTTACAAGTAAGATGAAAAATTAATTAAAAGGTTGCGCGTGATTCTTTTGCTATCCTTGCTGTGGCTAGTTTGTAACTAGTTGCCATAAACTAAAAAGCTTCAAAGAAAAATCCCACTATGAAAAACTGTATGGAAGTATAAAAAAAAGATTGTTGATTTTTAAAGTAAATCAATTTACATTTACTAATACTAATAAACGAGTGCAAACGGAAATATATCTATTAGTGGATATATTCTATTGTTGTACACAATCAACACTCAAACGAAACATTCAATTGAAAAACAAACTAAATATCTTTTTACTGGTAGGCTTTCTTTTAGCACTTGTTCTAACAATTTGGGTTTATTATCAAACAACAAATAGAATTGGAGATATTACGTTTGATAAAGATATCGACAATTCTGAATTTAAAATTTGCAACGAAGATAGAATACCTCAATACTATGCTGTTGGAACAAATTATCAAAACGGAGAAAAAGCTATTAAAAAGGAACTATCAGAACTTATAAATAATCTAAACTTTAAAAATTCTGGCTTCATAACTTATAGGTTTATTGTTAATTGCAAAGGTGAAGTTGGAAGCTTTAGAGTAAAGACAATAGATTCTGTACTAAAAGAGAACGTTTTTGATTCTCAAAAAATTAAACAACTACAAAAATCAATAGAAAAACTAAAACAATGGAACGCTGGAAAACGGAAAGATGAAACTCTTGATAGTTATTACGTTTTAAACTTCAAAATACAGAATAATAAAATCACTGATATATTCTAAAGTCCTATGAAAATATTCATCAAAATTATTAAAGTGATTTTTACAATTTTACTCTTCGCATATTCAATAGCTATAATCTATTTAATTGCTCTCGCACCTAAAGAGAAAAGATTTAAAATAGCTGAACATTCTCAAGGCTTTTACCTTTCACAAACAATGTTTGATATACTTATTTTTCAAAACGCAAACTATTCTGATGCATATTTTGAAAAGTCTGTAGCATTTAATAAAAGAGGAGAATATGCAAAAGGTTTTGAACTTTTAGACAAAGCAGTTAAACTTGACCCAAAGTTACATCTTGGTTATCGAGGTTGGATGAAATTGAGGAAATTACGAGATTATGAAAATGCGCTAAGAGATTTTAATAAACTCGATAGTCTAACACCAAATTTTGTAGATTCACCTTGGGGAGAAGACATTGACTTTTTGCGAGGAGAATGTTATTACGGGAAAAAGAACTATAAAAAAGCCATTGAATTGTTTAATCGAAATATCAAAAACCAAAAAGAAGATTGGGCAGATATTCACACTTTTGTATATCTCGGACTTTGCGAATATGAGCTTGGGAATTACAAAAAAGCAATATCAGAATTCAAAAGAGGCTTGAAACAGTCAGAAAATCTTTGCGAAGCTCATTTTGGAATAGCAAAATCATATAAAGAACTTGGACAAATGGATAAAGCGAAAGAATTTCTTCTAAAAGCGGAGGAAAATATCGCTTACAAAAGAGATGATGTTTACAATGAATTTCTGAACGAAATCTATTTGTCTGAAATATTGGAATTTAAACAACAACTAAATAAATAACTGTGTACAATAATGGAACAATGGCTATAAGTAATTGCTTCTACTCCCCTCGCTAATCCGGCTGGTTTGTAACTAGTGGCCACAAGAAACTCACACCCACCACTAGTCAAATAACTGTGCCTAATATTGATCAGGACAAAATTACTTTGGATCCCAGATCCCCGCCTGCTGGACGGGCAGGAAGTCTGGGATGACAAAACACAAAAAAACTTTAAAGAAAAATACGCAGTTTCAAAAAATGAAACCAGAACCCTCTATTATTGTCTCTTCAAACAATTATGAATTTTTAAAACTTGAGAGAATACCATGGGATTTCATTTAACCTTACTTTCACATAAGCACTTATGTTATTTTATTACCTTCCGCCATTCAAAAACTCAATACATGCTAAAAAAGACACTCTTGCTACTCCTATTAGCGGTAGCGTTTACAACTTCAGACGGTTATGCTTTTCAGTCTAAAAAAAGAAAAAAAGGCAAAAAAACTGAGGCTCCTGCCAAAAAAAATGGCAAAAAGAAAGACACGATCCTACCATATGCAAAGGTAATCACCAAAAAAGCAAAGACCGACAAAGGTCTGTTTGATGTGCACTATGTAAATGATAAGTACTACTATGAGATTCCTGATACGTTGTTGAACCGAGAAATGCTTATGGTGACCCGTATTGCCAAAACTGCTTCTGGTATTGGTTTTGGTGGCGGAAAACAAAACACCCAGGTGCTACGCTGGCAAAAGAAAAACAAACAAATATTGCTTCGCGTGGTTTCGCATCAAATCTTTGCAGCCGATTCGTTACCTATACATGAGGCTGTAGTAAATTCTAATTTTGAGCCTGTACTTTATGCTTTTCCGATCAAAGCTTTTCATAAAGACTCTACAAATACTACAAACAATGCTACCGTAATCGATGTTACCGAATTATTTAAGAAGGATGTAAAAGCCATTGGTTTTCCGGATCGCAGGCGTAAACAATACAAAATTTCAAAATTAGATGATAATCGATCATATATCGATACGATACGCAGCTATCCTTTAAATATTGAAGCTCGTCATGTAAAAACATACAACGCCGCCGAGCCGCCTTCTAATACAAGTACTGGGTCAATATCGTTAGAAATGAGCAACTCTATGATCTTGCTTCCTAAAACGCCTATGAAACGTCGTTACTTTGATCAACGGGTAGGGTGGTTTGCAAGAGGACAAACAGATTACGGTCTCGAAGCGCAAGAGAGTAAAACGGTGCGTTACCTGGATCGATGGAGACTCGAGGTAAAAGATGAGGATGTCGAGAAATTTAAAAGAGGGGAACTGGTGGTACCCAAAAAGCAAATTGTATATTACATAGACCGCGCTACACCAAAAAAGTGGAGAAAATATATCAAAGAAGGTATTGAAGACTGGCAGGTAGCCTTTGAGGAAGCTGGGTTTAAAGAGGCGATTATTGCCAAAGATCCACCAACTGTAGAAGAAGACCCTGACTGGAGTCCTGAGGATGTGCGTTACTCTGTAGTGCGTTATCTGGCCTCTCCTATTCCCAATGCCAACGGACCACATGTAAGTGATCCTAGATCTGGTGAAATTCTGGAAAGCGATATCAACTGGTACCATAATGTAATGACCTTGCTTCGCAATTGGTTCTTTGTGCAAACCGCGGCTATAAATCCAGAAGCGCAAGATGTTGCTTTTAAAGATGAAGTCATGGGCGAGCTTATTCGATTTGTATCTGCACACGAGGTTGGCCATACCATTGGACTGCCGCATAACATGGGAAGCAGTGTTGCCTATCCTGTAGAATCTCTAAGGGATCCAGCGTTCACCAAAAAATATGGTACCGCTCCTTCTATAATGGACTATGCTCGATTTAATTATGTAGCACAGCCTGGCGACGGTGATGTGGCGCTAATGCCCAATATTGGGATCTATGATAAGCATGCAATACGATGGGGGTATCGCCCTATTCTTGATAAAACCGCCAAGGAAGAAAAGAAAACACTCGACCAATGGATTCTTGAGCATCAAAACGATCCTATGTATCGATTTGGAAGACAGCAATTTGGTGTTATTGATCCTAGCTCACAAACCGAAGACCTGGGAGACGATGCTGTTAATGCAAGTACTTACGGTATCAAAAACCTGCAACGCATTGTACCCAACCTAATCAAATGGACCGCCGAAGATGGTAAAAACTATGACGACTTGGGCACTATGTACAGACAAGTATTGAACCAATATAACCGATATATGGGTCATGTTACCTCAAATATTGGTGGTGTATATGAATATTATAAAACCTATGATCAAGAAGGTGCTGTATATACACATGTAACCAAAGAAAACCAAAAACGAGCTATGAGGTTTTTGCAGGAGCAGTTATTTGCGACTCCATCATGGTTACTAGATAAATCTATCTTTGATAAAATAGAATCTGCCGGAAATGTAGAACGTGTTCGTAGTTTTCAGGTACGCACACTAAACAATCTGTTGGATCATGGTCGTATGGCACGATTAATAGAAAATGAAGCCTTACATACCGGTGATGCCTATACATTACTAGATATGATGACCGAATTACGATCGGGATTATGGACAGAATTACGAGGTGGTCGTACTATCGATGTATATCGTCGTAACCTACAACGTGCCTATGTAGACCAAATGGAGTTTTTAATGACCAAAGATCAACCAAAAATTCCTGAGAATATAAGACGTTTTGTAAAAAGGACCAATGTTAATGCTTCGCAAAGTGATATCAGGGCGGTTGTGCGAGCCGAATTAAATGCACTACGAAGAGATACGCGCAATGCCATTGGCAGAACTTCTGATAGAATGACACGATACCACCTTCAAGATATTGTAGAACGTATCACAGCGATTCTCGAACCTAGAAAATAGCTTTGTTAATTATACATCATACAATCCCCTTGTTTTAACAATACAAACAAGGGGTTTTGTTTTTAAGAACATTCTACCCCTATTCCAGTAGAGAGGTACATATTTTAAATGTATACCATGTAATAACTCAACTATCAACTATAAAATACATCTCGAGACACGCTCATTTCTCACGTACTCGATGTGACAACCTCTCACAAATTTTCGCCCTGAGTCTATCGAAAGGCATTTACTCACTTACCCAAAAACTCACCTCTAACTCCCTCACCACTACTTATACCATTTATCCTTTGAATTTACTGGGATAAAATTTTCTTTTTTCGCCCCAGTTTCATAATAAAAATAAACCGTAACTAAGGCTATGCTTGATTTTTATTATTTACTGAAACAAAAAAATCTTAATTTTCCTTTCCAGTAAATTCAAACAACAAATGGTATTACCAGAAATTTCCCCTGCAAAAAAAGGGGTTTATTCCCGATACCGCCGTATTGGTATTTGGTGTAAGTTTGTCATGATCAAAAAAAACAGCCTAACCTTTTTATTTATTAGCCAAAAAAATCAAAAGTTGAGTTTGTGTTAGTTAAGTGACCCCATAGGATTTTCTTAAAACCCTGTGGGGTCTCTTCGTTTTTGAAGTTCAGGTTTTAACAAATTTTGTATCGTTTTGTTATAAACTCAAAAAATTATCTTAAAACCTACTTCCACAACAAAAAGCAGGGATAAAACGTTATATATTGCAACAAAATTTTCGCACAAAGAATGAGTATTTTACCGCAATATGGGCTGAAACAGTATCGTAACGCTACCAGAATATACACCAAAACCGTTACAGAAAGTTTACAACTCTTTAAACAAGAGCCTCGTAACCTTATGGTTTCTGTATTTATTTTTCATAAACATGATGAACTTGAAGAGCTGGATAGCGCGATTAATTTTTTAAATAGTTTTGGAGAATTGGTCTATGCCGATTGGATTGATGAGGATATGTATGAAAATACTACCGAAGCTACCAAACGTATCCATATTGCTATTAAAGAAAAGATGAAGGAAAATCAAAAGTTTATTTTTCTAGCTACCGAAAGTGCTTTGAATTCTAAAATGGGTAAATGGGTATTGGGCCAATTGCATGGTCAAAAAAATCTCGAACACATTGCTATTTTCCCGATACGTGGTGATTATAGCGACTATAGCGGAGAAGAATATCTGGGTAAATACCCCTACATCCACGAAATTGAAACTGAGGTTTATGGAGTAGAATTTCCGGGCGGGGAAACCAAAGAGCTGGGTTCCTGGCTATCTTCCTAGTGTGTGTGTTATCATATCCTTAAAATTCATACACTTTGTTTCAAGGATTTCTTTAGTTCGTACTATACTTTTTAGAGAGTTCTTAAATCTACAGAACACATAAATCACTTCTGATTTTTTTTTATATCTTCATAGGAAATTACTGACAACCAACCCCAAATCTTACCATTTGTTAGAAAAGTGTTGCCTCCAAAATAGGGGTCATTTCATTTCAATACGTCTTTATTATATAAAGAAACCAATACAACAAACTCAAACTCTAGATTAGATTACCGCATTACCCCAATTCTGTTTAATTGTGATTACCTGTATTTCATTTCCAAATCACAATGTATTAAAAACATATTTCCCCTTAAGCTCGTCTAAGGGAATCACACTTATTGTCTAATCAAATCATAATTGTATGAGAAAACTACTCATTTTAATGTTTACAGTACTTATAACTGGTTTTGGGTACGCCCAAACCACCATCACGGGTACTGTAACGGACACTGTAAGTCCTTTACCGGGGGCCACAATTGTAGTTAAGGGAACTGCAACTGGAACTACTACAGATTTTGACGGAAAATACGCTATCGAGGCCAACAATGATGATACCTTGGTATTTTCGTATCTGGGTTTTGTTACCCAAGAAATACCGGTTTCTTCGAGAACTACCATCGATGTGGTATTACAAGAAGATGCCGAAGCACTCGACGAGGTTATCGTAACATCTTTGGGGTTCGTAGAAAAAAGAGATAAACTCTCTTCTACCTATTCAAAAATAGATGCCGATAAACTTGTACAGCCGGTAGAAAACAAAATCATCGATGGTATCGCCGGTAAAGCTGCCGGGGTAAGTATCAATGCTACTTCTGGTGATCCAGGAGCCGGTTCTAATATACAGATTAGAGGTGCCAGTTCGTTGGGAGGATCTAGCCAACCCCTTATTATTGTAGACGGGATACCATTAAACAATGATACGCTCGAAGGTTCTGGTAGTAGCGATACCTCTGCGGGTGTATCACAGCAATCACGACTTAATGACCTTAACCCAGATGATATAGAATCCTTTCAGGTATTTAAAGGAGCCTCGGCAGGAGCCTTGTATGGAACCCGAGCTCTTAACGGGGTGATCGTAATAACCACCAAAAAAGGTAAAAAGGGTAAGATGAGTGTTACTTTTACTTCTGGGGTTTCTATAGACGAAGTATCCTATAAACATCCACTGCAACAGTCTTTTGGACAAGGAACCAATGGTAATTATAGTCCAACATCGGCCTTCTCCTGGGGAGATAGGATCTCAGGTAGATCTGGCGCAGCAGATGAAGTAGACACTTCGGGCCAATTTTTTGAATCCCTGGTAACCGATAATGTGATCTACCCTATTGTTCAGAAAAACGAAACCAGTCGATATACCGACAGTAATTTTGACAAGGTATTTGGTACCGGGATTACGCTGGATAATCGTTTTACGATCAGTACTGGTAATGAAAAAGGAACGTATTTCTTAAGTGGTGGTCATGTAGATCAGGATGGAACAATTAATAATAGTTTCTACAAAAAGACAAATTTCACATTAAACACCTCTCAGAAATTTACTGAGAAACTTACTGCTAATATCAAAGGAAACTATGTACATACCGGTTCAAACAGAATACAGCAAGGTTCAAATACAGCTGGATTATATCTGGGATTACTGCGTACCTCGCCTGATTTTGACATTACTGATTATATCGGGGATTATAATGATGGTTCAGGAACCATAGTACAGTCCCGTCACCGATCTTACCGAAGATATCTTGGGAACAGCGACAATCCTATTTATAATAACCCTCTCTGGACGATTAATGAACAGGAAAGTACCGCTACGGTGAATCGTTTTATTGGTACCGCCGAGCTACAATACCAATGGAATGATAATATAAGTTCTATCCTAAGAGGAGGGGCAGATTTCTATACCGATAATCGGGTTTATTTCTTCCCATATTATACAGCAAGTGCTGCACGAAGGTTTGGTTTATTGAATGATGAAACTATCAATAACCAGGAATATACGATGGATATATTAACGTCTTTCAGATATACACTAGCAGAAAAATTAAATAGCAATATCATACTGGGGTATGGTATTAATGATAGACGAAGAAAACGAGATTTTATTGAGGCTGATAATTTTATTGCTAATTTCAGGAAACCATTAGATCCATCAGAGATTTCTGCAAAAGAAAATATCACAGCAGAAGTTACCAGAACTAATAGAAGAAATATTCGTTTTTATGGCACTGCTAATTTTGATTATGCCGATCAACTGATCTTAACTGTTGGTGGGGCTTATGAGAAGCATTCGGTATTACCCAAAAGTGATAATGCCTTCTTTTACCCAAGTGTAGAACTAGGGTGGACCTTTAGTAAGATTATCGAAGGTTTTGATGCTTTATCATTTGGTAAAGTCAGGCTGGCTTACGGTCAGGTAGGTAATGTACCGCTGGCGCATAGAGAACAAACTGTTTTTGAAGTAGGTTCTTTCTCTTCTTTCTCAGATAATATCGCTATTGAAGATTTTGGAGGCGGATTTCAATTTGATGAGCGTTTGGGTAATCCTAATCTAAAACCGGAGATCAAAACAGAATACGAAGCGGGAATAGATTTGCGTTTCTTTAAAAACAGAGTTTCTTTATCAACAACCTATTATCAAAACGAAACGACTGATGTATTATTGGATATTGCAATCCCTCCTTCCCTAGGGTTTTCTGAAATCTACGGAAATGGAGCTACCATCGAAAATGAAGGATTTGAAGTCGAATTAAAATATGATTTCATAAAAAATAAAGATTGGAAGGCATCTGCAGCTATAAACTTTAGTACCAATGAAAACCTGGTATCAAAACTAGAAGGGGGGGGTGTTGTTAATTTTACTGTAGGTAGTTCGATACAATCCGTGGCAATCGAAGGACAACCACTTGGGGTATTGTATACTCAAGGTGCCTTGCGAAATGATGATGGTAGTTTGGTGTTGGATGCTAATGGTTTCCCCATTGTAGATACTGGAGGAAATTTGGTTGTTGGAGACCCAAACCCAGATTGGTTGGGAGGTATTCAGTTAACTGCTTCTTATAAAAACATATCACTGGCAGCATTGATTGATACTAGCCAGGGTAACGATCTGGCCCAAAGAACCCGATTTATCACATCATATTTTGGTACTCATGCCGATGTAGGCAATACCATCACACTACAACAAAGCCTTGTAAACTTTGATGGTGATGTAGTACCGGCAGGTACTGTGGTAAGAGGTAATATAGACAACTTTGGCGGTGGAAACGTACTACTGGATGAAAGTTACTACCGAACACTCTACGGTTTTGGAGACGGGAAACTAAACGAATTTGCGGTTGAAGATGGTAGTTGGACCAGGCTAAGGGAGCTATCACTTTCATATGTTCTTAATTCTGAGTCATTACAAAAGACGATTGGCTTAAACTCTATAGAATTTACGGCATCAGGAAGAAACTTAGTGATCTGGACCGATGTAGTGGGTATTGATCCTGATGTAAATCAGTTTGGAGTAGGTAGAGGAAGAGGGTTGGATTACTTCTCGAATCCGGGAGTACGAACCTATGCTTTTAGTATCAAGTTTAACTATTAAAAAAACGAAATCATGAAAACTATATATAAAACCATACTTTCTTGTATCGTCTTGATCTTATTCTCGTGTGATGATTATCTTGATGTAAATGAAAATCCGAATCAGCTGGTAGAAGTTCCCTCTGGTGATTTACTTCTAAAAGGGACACTGCTTGCCAATGCGCAAGTGCAGCAAGGACAGCTGGCACGAACCACCATGTATTATACAGGAGGATTAATAGGACTTAATCTGGTACAGCAAACATTATATAATTATGACTATACGCCAGGAGATTCTGATGCCGTTTGGGAATTTATCTATAACGGAATATTAGTTCAAAATCGAGAAATAAGAAGAATCTCTCCCAATCTTGATTTACTGCAAGGGATTATTGATGTAAATGAAGCACTGGCTGTAGGAACCGGCGCCTCTTTGTTTGGTGATATCCCGTATTCTGAAGCAATACCAGAAAACCCTAGTCTAGGATCTCCTGATCCGGATCTGGATTTACAAGCCGATGTATATACTAGCCTGCAAACACTTTTGGACAATGCGATCTCAAAAATTAACAACGCTACAACCAATGTAGGTAGTGAGGATATCTATTTTTCTGGTAATGGTACATCGTGGGCAGCAGCAGCATATACCTTAAAGGCGAGGTATTACATGCAGACCAAGCAATACGATCTTGCACTAGCTAACGTAGTAAATGGTATTAACAGTTCTGCCGGGACTATGGCTTATAAACCCATTGGTAGTGTTCCCGACAATAGTAATATTCTTTTCAATTTTGTAAACAGTAGTCGTGCAGGAGATATGACAGGAGATGATGCTTTTTATCGAGATTTGTTAGATCCTGACAATACATTGAGCAGAAATAATACAAAAACTGATGAAACTGCTCGTAGAAACTATTCATACATCAGCGGAGATGGAAATCAAGACAATGGCATTGATGGACCGGCCACACCTATGAAACTAGTAAGCTACGAAGAAAATCTGTTGATCTGGGCCGAGTGCATATTAAGAGTCAATAGCGATAATCAAGGGGCCATTGATAAATTAAATGAACTTAGAGCATATCTAGACTCTGGAAATGCATTTAATCTCATCGATGCTGCAGACACCTTTAACTACGACCCGTATGTATTAGCCGATTTTCAGGCTGGTGGTATAGAAAACGCCGATAATATTGCGGTCGACAGAGCGATATTGAGGGAAATCATCGAAGAACGCTACGTAACTGGTTTTCATAGTTATATACCATTTAATGATGCGCGTAGATTACTGAAATCTGATAGTGATGTTATTGTTCCTTTTCCGCTAAATAACAATACAACTACTGTGAATCCACAGCGATTGTTATATCCGCAGGATGAAATAGATGGTAACGAAAACATTCCAAATCCAATTCCGGATCTGTTTACACCCACACCTGTTAATCAGTAAAATAGAATAAAAAAGAGGCTGTCTAAAAACATTTAGGCAGTCTTTTTTATTTTAGTTTATTTTCTATTTTGGAGTTTTTGCT
>CANMDH010000082.1 GCA_947496555.1 uncultured Aquimarina sp.
AAACCTTTACCTTGCATATTAAGATATCTAGAGGTATAAGGAACTTGTTTACTCCCTCTTTTTATTTCATAATCTATATAATATGATACCTTTTTATTATGAATATCGTAATCAAAGTTTTCACCTTGACTCATAACGAATAATGGAAACATTAGTAGATAACTAAAATAAAGCTTCTTTTTCATCTACAATTTACTTTTGAACCTTATCAATTTTGGCTAAATCTTTTACCAACTCATACATTTTGTCGGCATTAAAAAACTCTCCTTCGTCTATTTGAAATTTTGTTTTTGGGTCAACCTTAAAAATTTGTCCTGTAACTTTGCCATTAGTATATTTTTTAAACAAAAACTTATAATCAACAAATCTTTTTCCTTTTAAATAAACATTTAATAATGTAACATGTTCTTTGTTTTGTTTTCCAGTCTGTTTGAGAGAATCACGATGAATTTTGCTAAAAGACTCCATAAAGTTTTTGATTATCGTACTATCACTGATTTTTAATGTTCTTAAAGAATCTTTTGTATAGCTCTGAATTTCTTTTAGTTTAAAACTCTTAAAAGGATATTCGGCATAATGAATGTCTGTTCTGAAAGCAAATGGATTTTTCTTACAACTTATCAAAATGCATATTAATATTATCCATATAAGTTTTTTCATATCTTTTTTATTTTTCATTTGAATGATTTTTTAAATTTCCCCATCCTCCAAACATTCTTGTAACCGCATTAGTCCTACTTATACCTCCTCCTACACCGGAAATATTCAATAAATTGCCTGTGTAACTAGAACTTTCAACTGACATTCCACCCCCAAAAGGGACATTAGGTATTCCTATAGAATATATCGTAGATTCTCCCATTATGTCTTGAATCATTAAAGATTGTCCATTGTTAGACTCTAAATATCCAGTATATACACCTCCTCCCAGTGCTAACCCATAAGAACTTCCACTGGTTCCAAAAACACCTACTGCATCAAGATTTCCGTTTTCTGCAAATAAAGCAACATCAATTGAAGATGTATTACCTTTTCCAAAAATAGCTTCTAGTCCGAAAGAAATAATAGGAGTTGCTCCTTCATTCGGCATTTTATTTAACAAATTCCCAATAATAGGATCTATATTTGTTTCAATTATTGCTCCACTTTCGGTTTCATGTGTTTTATTCGTAATCGGGTCATGACCTTTTATTACATCACCTACTAGATCAGGGACAACAATATCTGTTTGTATATCTTTATCTACTTCTTTGGATATTAAGTTTGCAATTAAAACTTCTTCTCCGCTTTCGTTTTCTCCCCAAACTCTTATATCTATTGCCGCTCTGCCGTCCGGATCAACATACATTAAGGGATTGTTATACACAAAATTATAAGGTGACCAATCTACAAATTGATCACTTAACGGATCCGGCTGAAACCATCGACTCATCACCGTAGGTTCTGCTCCGGCCTCTGTAAAGGTAACAGATTCTTCTATAAAACTGGTAATTGTATTGTTTTTTACATTTAACATTACAGAACCAATGCGTACAATACTATCGTTATCAAAATCTTCAATGAATTCTCCGTCTGATAATGTTGCAATACGTGGATTATAGTTGTATTTCTCAAATGGATTTTGTGCCTGGGTAATGCCACCACACCATAATACTAGTAATAAAAGTCCTAATTTTTTCATTTTAATTTGATTTATTCCTGTTGGTTATTTCTTTGTTTATATATTTTTCTTGCTCAGCTTGTAAAGCGTTAAGCCATTTTAGATACATTTCTTCGGGCATCCTTCGATATCCCGCATGGTGAATTGTTGCATACTCATGTTGCATGGCCAAAAAAGCTTCTTTATATTCTTCATTTTCTCTTATTCTTGTATTGAATTCACCACCTTCTTGCTGTATTTTTTGTTCAAGAATTTTTTTAAGGGTTTCGGCTCTCAGGATTCTGCCATTGATATAATGTGGATAGGCTTTTAAAGCCATTTCACATGCCAATAGTGGAAAAGCACCATCATTGGCGGGAAAAGCCCGGTTGTACCCTTCGGCCAGATCTACCAAACAAATGGCTATGCTTTGTTTGTCGCTCAGTGCTTCCATATACAATTTATTGACCACCGCATCCAGATGGATGTACCCCGAAGCCATTAGCCAGGCATCGTTCGGGAACTGTCCGCTAGTAAGTTCGGTATTATACCAACCGTCTTTTCTATTTTGGTTCTTGATATATACATGGTTAGGTGCTAAGGCTAAATATGCATTAGTGCCTAATTCTTGCGCCAGTATTTTATATAAGTAGGGTAAAGAGTGACAATTCCCTTTTCGGGTTTGTAGCAGTTTGGATACAAACATATTTTCCCAATTCTTTCGCCCCCAGATATCTTCAAAATCATAGGTAAAAGGGATATGTTTATACTTTCCTGTTTCATTGTAATAAGGGATCGTATCTTTTAATACCGAAAACAGAACCGCCTGTTTTTTTACCAAAAGGCTATCCTGTTCTTTATATAGTAAAGAGCGATTCTTATAAATTGACTCGGTAAACTTTGTTAACCGATCTATTTCGTCATTAAAAGCAAGAGTGTCCAGAGTACCGTGCAAATACGCATTTTCGACCAATAGTACTGCTTTTTTAAAGTCGATTTTAGTCGTATCGGTTAGCATTTCGTTAAGTGATACTAATGCTTCTTTGTAAAGTGTTTCTCTATCCTGCGCAGTTGCGGTAATCCCTACCAATAAGAGTATCCCTATAATCTTTCTCATAGTTTTGGTAGCGGTTTGGTAAGTTTATGTAGTTGCTCTTTCATGGCTTTTTGTTGTTGATTATCTTTTTGCTTTTGCATGGCTGCCAACCACTTCTGATACATGGCATCTGGCATTTTTTTATAACCTAAGGCATCAATGGTTTTATGCTGATGTACCATTTTTTGAAATAGGGCCAACGCTTTATGATGCTTAGGTAATTCTTGTTGTATGTTTTCTTGAGTGATTCCTAATTGCCCAAAAACATGCGCAACCATTTCAGTATAATAATTGGCTTGAGTAAGCAATGCCGTAATATTATTAGCATCTAACGCTAAAGCTTTTTGTAGTGCATCTTTGGTAAACCGATCATGTCCAAACTTTTTTTGGTAGCCCATGGCAAGGTCTGTATACATTTGCGACAATAGTTCTTGTTGCGACAGCGGGTGCAAATACAATTTGTTTTGTATCGCTTCAGCTTTGATATATCCATTTTGCAGGATCAAGGCATTGGTGGTCAATATCTGGCTGGTCAATTCTACATTGTGCCATTTCATCCCATTGTCGTCTGGAAACTTGATATAGGTATGGTTAGGTGATCGGGATAGATGTGCGGTGGCATCAATCTCTTCGGCAAGCATTAAGTATAACAAGGGTAAGGAATGACATTGTCCTTTACCGGATTCCAATAATTTGGCGACAAACATTTTGGACCAATCTTTCTTCCCCCAGATATCGTCAAAATCATAGGATAGAGGTAAATGGGTTAACCCATTTTTTGTTTTTAGGGTATCCGAAAAAAATTGAAACAACATTAGGTTTTTGGCAACATTACTGTTGGTATCATAACCAAACTCCCGCATTTTTTCTTTGATAAAATCTCCGGTTTGCTGAATCGCTTTACCAAAATCACCATAATCCGTTTCTCGTTCGTAAAAAGCATTCTCGACCGTAAAAACAGCTTCCTTTACTGAAAAAGGTTCTTTCTCCATAGCTTTCAAAGCGGTAAATGCCTTTCGGTATCTATCCGCTCCTTTTTCGTTATGATACGATGGAAGACTGTAGGGTGTAGAAAAGTGACTTACAGCTTCGTTAATTAAAACTTGCGCCCTTTTTTGCTTTTCTTCTTGCTCCTTTTGATGCTGTTCTACCTCGTCTATAAGTTGTTGGTTTTGCTGTTGCTGAGCTCTATAAGACTGTGATGTAGGAAAACCTTGAGGAACTCTACTATAATTTAAACCTGGAGTCGCGACCTGCATACTATAGGTTTGAGGTGTAGTATGTGTATTAACTACAGGATACTGTGCAAATACAACTGGCATCACCCCTAAAAGAGTGATGTATTTTAAAAAAGTATGTAATCTAGCTAATTTCATTTTTTGCAATATTAATAGCTACTAGTTTCATTTTCTGAAACTCTACATTTTTTTATTCATTTTTCTTTGGTTTGATATTATACCCTCTCCAAAACCTTACTCTTTTTATTACCTATTTGAAGAGGGAATACAATACTCAACAACTCCACTTTCTAGACTCTCAAAGTCTCCCTATTGTAAAAACCAAATCGAAATCCAACCTCTTCTGCATATACAAAACTTTGTAAAGTATCATCGTATATAATCGGGGCATTAAAGTCTCTCATCAAATGTATAACCCGATATAATTTTGTTTTTGACACTCCTAAACGACTGGATAACTCTGTTGGATTACCTGTTGCCTGTAAACGAATTAGCTGATCCACTCGTTTTATAAGTTCTATTTGTTTAGCGATAATATTCATTTTGCTGATTTTTTTGATGGTTAGTTTTTCCCTTACTTTTTAGTTCTTACACTTCATGAATTTTGGCATATAGTTGATAGGGTAATTTTTTACAACTCTGGGTTAAGCCATATAAATCCAATATCAGTATTAAGAACCTGTTTATCGTTTTATCTAATTTTGAATATTAATTATTCCCTTATTTTTTTGTTCCTCGTTTATTGACAGTTTTCAAGAAGCCTTTGGATAAAAAGAAGCACATGATTTTGGCATCTTGCCGAGCAAAAAAAGATTTCTTGCCCTATAAATTAATTGCACAGCTTCCTCGCAAGACTTGCCTTTTTGATAAAGATTTTGAATCCATAAATAAATGAAGATCTCATAATGGCTGCAATGCACTAAATCATACATAAACTGATCTAATTTGAAATGCAACGCTAGGATGGTATCCACTATAAATTTGCTCTTATTGTCATATCCAGAATGCGCCATGTTGAGATTTTTTTGTTGGGTCAAAAGTATGGGGAGGAATAGGTTAAGTGCAAGTGAAGTATATTTAGATTCATGAAATTATACTATAATTTCATGAATTTTAAATAGAAAAGTTTATAATAAAATATTAATCCACAAGTTGTTATTGAAAATTCTTTTCGTTAACTAGAGTTTTGGTTTAGAATAACTTTGATAATTTTGCTTGAAACCTATTAGCATATTTTATGGTAAGATTTTTACAGGTAATATTTCTTTTTCTTTTTATTTCTTCTTTTGCTCAGACGAACAGTAGGAATAACTTTTTGACCCTTGAAGAAATAAACAATTTTAAAATTCCAGACTCTTTAAAAGAAATATCATTTGAAGAACTGAAAAACAGATTCTATCAAGATTCTATCGCTAATAACGAAAAGCTATATGCAAAAACGTATATAAAAAAAGGAGTTAATGTAAATGATAGTTTAGAGGTAGCAAAAGGTTATTATCTCCTATTTGTTATTTCTAAAGACTCTGTAGCCCTATCTCTTCTAGATAAAGGGCTAGAGTTTTCAAAAAATCAATTAACTGAGGAATATCCAGCAGTATTTTATTATAATAAAGGAGATTTTTATTTTGAGCGTGCAAACTATAAAGAAGCTCTCAATAATTATTTTATTGCACTTAATTTATCCAAAAAAAATAATCCCTTTTTAGCATATAATACTAAGTTTAATATAGGGTCATTAAAAAGTAGAATCGGCAAGTATGAAGAAGCACTAGAAATTTTTAAAGAATTTTATAATTATGTTTTATCCGAGGATTCAGAATACCCCAAGGAATATTATCATAGACTAATACCAATGATTTCTCTTTCGGATACTTACATGAAATTAAATATACTTGATACAGCAACAGTAATTAATAAAGAAGGAATCAAAATTGCCTTAGCGAATAACGACAAAGACATGTATCATTATTTTGTAATGAATGAAGGGGTAAATTTGTATTTCAAAAAAAATTATACTAGTGCAATTGATAGTTTGGAAAAAGCTATCCCTACATTAATGAAACTTAAAGACAAATCCAATATGATCTTTACAAGATCTTACTTGGGTAAATCCTATCTTGAAGAGAAAAAAAAGATGAAAGCCATTATTCAATTCAAAAAAGTGGATTCATTATTTAAGGACTACAACGGCATATCTCCCGAAATACGAGAAGCTTACAAAATACTTATAGATTTCTATAGAACAAATGGAGATAAAGAAAACCAATTAATATTTTTAAATAAACTTATTAAGGTTGATAGTGTTTTCAATTCTAACTACAAATATCTAAATGAAAGAATAATCAAAGATTTTGATACTGAAAACCTAGTTTTGGAAAAAGAAAAATTAATCGCTGATTTGCATCAAGCCAACTCTTTTAAATCCACCGGCATTATTTCATTATGCTTAATACTAATAGTGGTATCAGCATTTCTAATTTTTAATTATCTTAAACAAAAGAGATACAAAAAAAAGTTTGAGCGGTTAATCAATCAAAAACACAATACCAACAATGATGTTAAAAAAGAAAAACAAGTCTTAACAAATTTATCAGAAGATATTCTGGATAATATTAAAACCGGATTAGATAGATTCAAATCGAATAAAGAGTATCTAAATAAAGACCTTTCAGCTAATAGTTTGGCAAAAAGCGTGAATACCAATTATAAATATTTATCAGTATTTATTAATCAATATGAACAAAAAAAATTTTCTGATTATATTAATGATTTGCGAATAGAATATGCTATTGAAAAACTTAAAGAAGATAATAAATTTAGAAAATATACTATAAAAGCAATTTCGGAAACCGTAGGTTTTAGCAATCCCATCTCTTTTTCCCAAGCTTTTTACAAAAATACAGGAATAAAACCTTCTTATTTCATAAAAGAGTTGGAAAATAGCTATGGAACATCCAAATAATTTACTATTTGAAAATCAATCATTTAAATGTTTTAAAAACTATAAATTCATGAATTTTTACTATATCATGATCTATTTTAGAGTGGTTTTTCCAAAATAGCTTTACTTTCGATGAGAAATATAAATAACAAAAAAATGAAAACAAAAAAATCAATTCCATTTGTTAAAGTAAAGATTTGTAAACTTAATTCTAATGAATTAAATGTCATTCATGGCGGAAATCATGACATAAGACCAAAATCTAAAGCTTTAAAGGTTTGCAATTCTAAACAGTGCTAAGATTTAAAAAAAATAAGATGGATAGAATATCCTTTATGTTGCTATTAATTTCATTTTCCTGTTTTGGACAGGATATGAACAATTTTTCTAAAGAGATTATTTTGTTGAATCTCTGCCAAAAACAATTAAATGATACCTTATTGAAATCATGGCAACATAAAGATATTTTTTTAGACACCATTCAAGGCATAAGTTCTGAAAAAGCGTATAGAGAAATTTTATCGAAAAAAAAAGGAAAACCTGTTATTGTTGCCGTTATAGATGGAGGTACTGACATTGATCATGAAGATTTAAAAGATCAAATATGGATTAATGAAAAAGAAATCCCTAATAACAGTATAGATGATGATCAAAACGGATATATCGATGATATCCATGGTTGGAACTTTTTAGGAAACGCAAAAGGAGAAAGTTCTTATTATGCTAGGCGGGAATTTATAAGAATACTATATAATAAGGGATATTTGAATAAAAAAGGGCTTGTTATACCAAAACAAGAAAAAGATTCTTTAATTCTTGAAGCTATAAATTTTTATAAAAAAGAAAAAAGTTTATTAGACGAAGATCTTGAATACATCGCCGAACAAAATGCTGCATTAAAAAATATTAGAGCAAAGCTTAAAGACTATTTTCCTGATCAAAAGTATAATCTTGAAAAACTTAAGACCATTGATACCTTAAAAAGTCCTGACTTAAGTGATGCAGTAAAAAAACTTCATGAATATTTGACTTATGGTTTGACCCAAGAATCGGTTGACAATTATGAAAAATACGTTCATATCATAAAAGATTATAAATTGAATTATGCTTATGACGATAGGAAGATTTCAAAAGATAATCTTCATGATCTTGGTGATACGAATTATGGAAACAATATTGTTATTGAGGATAAATCAATAGATACTCATGGAACTGCTGTAGCAGGAATGATAGGAGCAACTAGAAATAATAATATTGGTATCGATGGTATTGCAGATAATGTAAAATTAATGATTGTAAGAACTGTACCAGAAGGAGATGAATATGACAAGGATGTTGCTTTGGCAATAAGGTATGCAGTAGATAATGGAGCCAAAGTGATTAATTTGAGCTTTGGTAAATTTTTCTCTCCCAATCAAGAAATGGTCATAGATGCCATAAAATATGCTGCTAAAAATGATGTTTTATTAGTACATTCTGCTGGTAATGATAGCAAAAATATTGACACATACGATTATTACCCCGTGGATTATAGTTATAATCAAGAATTTTCTCAAAACTTTATTAATGTAGGTGCTCTAAATACCTTTTTAGATCATCGATTGCCTGCCTATTTTTCTAATTATGGTAAAAGAAATGTAGATGTTTTTGCACCTGGTGCCAATTTATATACTACTGCGGTTAATAATTCTTACGTAACGGAAGATGGAACATCACTTGCAGCGCCTATAGTATCTGGGATTGCTGCTGTGATACGATCTCGTTATCCTAAACTTACTGCACCACAAGTAAAAGATATCATTTTAAACTCTGGAAATACTTATCACATTAATGTGAGATATCCAGGAAATGCCGAGGGTCCTAGAGTTCCTTTCTCAAAGCTCTCAAAATCAGGTAAAGTGGTTAATCTTTACAATGCCTTATTTATGGCAGAGCAAATTTCAAAAAACTAATACTTATATCAAGAAATTGGACTTTTTAAATTTTTGATTAAACTTAATTTTGTCTAACTAAAAATCCTATCCGCAGCTTCGTCCAAAACTGCATTTTCAAAGTCCGCAAAATATGCCTCGGTTGTATAATAGTTTGTGTGACCGAGCATATCTCCTATCTGAGCTTTTGAAACTCCTTTATGCAGACCCGCAGTAGCAAAAGTATGTCTGGCAACATAGGTAGTTAACTTAAAGTTTAACTTAAGCTTCTTACTTATTGTGTTCAACCTCCTATTGTGATTTCGTCTACGGTTTTTATATATTTCATGTACTCTTTCTTCAGTTTCAGTTTTGACTACATCAGCCAAAATTGGAAATACCAAATCCTCCTTTGATTTGCCCAGTGTATAAAATCTGAAAATTTGCATGATGTTATCCGGAATTAAAATGTCAAACTCCTTTACATTAGTCCCCCTTCTTGTTTTACGTCTTTTATAT
The DNA here is from genome assembly GCA_947496555.1 of uncultured Aquimarina sp. Classification (GTDB taxonomy): domain Bacteria; phylum Bacteroidota; class Bacteroidia; order Flavobacteriales; family Flavobacteriaceae; genus Aquimarina. Next base: position 9,344 of record CANMDH010000082.1, read on the forward strand.
TTTAATCTTCCATTATTGATGGATTCAACCATAAGATAAGCCATGTCCATAAAGTTCATTCCTCTCATGTAAAAATTGACTAGAAAATAGTTTCTATGATGCCATAAGGGAGATCCCTCTGGAGTATCCAAATTTTCTATTTGCCTGATTACATCTAGATCAGCCGCTCTTTTTTTTGACCTTTGTTGCTTGATAGAATAACCGCTTTTACCAAATGGGTAATCATCCATTGTAAGTTCGGTTTCATTATCCCTAATAGCCAGGTTATAAATTCTTCGAATAGATCTTAGTCGAACTCCTAGTCCATTTAAAGTGTTCTTCTTATACGTTTTCATGGACTCATTACTCTTTATATTTACTGGTTTATTACTCTTGCTTAAGTACCAGGATTCCAAATCTTCTAAAAAGGTTTCATTTATAGACGATATTAATATGTCTTCTCCTGCATTAAATTTAATTATAAGATCGATAGCTCCTTGTATTGCATCGGCCATACCAAACCTATCAGCTTCACGATAACGGTGAATAACCTTTGTTCCATAAGTCTTAAGAAAAGTCTTTTTCTCATTAGCATTCTTTATAATTTTTGATTTCTCCCGTGCACTTTCAACCAGATGATTGTTAATTAACTCTACCAGCTTATATATGTCGATGGTTTTAATAACAGCATTGTAATCAGAAACAACTTTGAGGGCTGTTGTCCATTTTTCATTAACCCGGTAATTAGCTCTTTTGGAATTGGGAAATGACGATTTTATTCGATTATTTTTCTCATCCCATTGGTTTACCTCTAACTTATAGCCCAACTGAATGTTTTTGGGAATTCCTTTATGTCTAACTCTAATTACTAAAGGAAACTTTTTAGCGTTCTTATTCCGCTTATCAAGCATCAATGTAAGTGTTGCCATAACCATATTTTAGTCGAATCTAAAATAATCAATTCGAATAAAAATCAAGTAAAATTTGCTCGGTTTTTGCTCGGTTTTTTCAGTTTTATTCAGCCTAAAACAGTTTTATATATTCTTACTATTTTTAAAATTATTTGATAATCAAATAATTACATAAAAAATTGAATTGAATAAGTCTATATAGCATGTTACTCATAATCAGGGGGTCCTTGGTTCGAGCCCAAGTGGGACCACATATTTTGAATGAAGCTGTTTCCATCAAAGAAACAGCTTTTTCTTTTTTAAAAACATAAATAGGGCGAGAAGCCTGTCCTGAGGGAGGTACGAGTCGAAGGGAGCCCAAGTGGGACCACTTTGTAAATCAAAGAGTTACGATTGTAAAATTTCGTAACTCTTTTTGTTTTTATACACGTTGCCCACTTTTTATGGTTTGATACACATCAAAACAGGCTTATTTTGATTAAACTTTAATATTCTTGAGAAGAATTGGACATCTTAAGAACTAGTACTTCTGACCTCAAGCCATTTGCTAACTCTGTAATACGTAGTTTTTCCGATACCAAACTCTTGACAGATGGTATCCATATTTTTATTTGGATTAGCTCTTAAATACTCGTTGATCTCCAATGTTTTCTGTATTGACTGATTGGTAGGCTTTCTTGGTCTTCCTTTGTTCATATCACTATCATGATAATCGAAAGTCCTTATGTGTTCCAAATCAAAGACCACGTCGTCTTCTTTTAGAATTTCCATACCCTTTGCTGTTTTAAGCACTCTTGAGGTGATCGACGTAATTTTATTTTCTTTGAATTCCTGAATGTAGTTGTAGACATAAATAGACACATCGTGTTTCTTAAAATCCTGCACTATCACTTTGTCTCCTATTAAACCTTGTATAATTGGTCTCTCTTTTTTGACAAAGTCATTCCTTTCCTTAACAACCCATCTTATATTAACTTCTTTTTTACTCATTAAACGGTCTCTAAAATTCTTTTCGGCAAGGAATTCTACCAAGTTTTTAATTTCTTTTTTTGACGCAAAGCGCAACTCGAAATCGTATTTATCGTTAAGTGTATTTGTCATTGATTTGTGTGAATTTGTGGACGATAAATATCTTAATAATAAGTGTTGGGTGCAAATGCGAGTAATAAGAATATCTATTTAGAAGGTTACATCATATGACCTTAGATATTTTTTTGTAAATTAGAAACAACGTAAAAAATTAAAAACCCCAATTAAACTAATTGAAAACTTCAATTATTATGAATAGGGTTTTGATAATTCTTTTTATTTTTTCCTCAAGTATTTTAACTAGTCAAGTAGTTGTCTGTCCTGAATGTAATGGCGATGGAACTCTTGAATGTGATGACTGCAATGGTTATGGAGAATATCGAAATTATGAAGGAAGTAATGTAACTAGTCGATGCACTAATTGTAGTAAGAATAATTTTCTTATTGGTATTTCCTATCCCCATGGTCGTGGAAGAGTAAAGTGTTATGAATGCAATGGTATAGGAAAGATTTCAAAAAGTATAAACATTTACCGTGATGGTAATAAGTATATGTTCGAGTTTGAAATACTGGGCAATGTTGGAAGAATAAGGTATACAGATATCTATATTTCAAGAGGAGATAGAGTTGTCATACGATCTCGGGGACAAGTTAAACTAGGATTTTTTGTAGGAAGTGTAAATACTGAAGGTATGATAAATGGAGGATATGAATCATATAATATTGTTAGTGGTGCGTATCACGGATCCTTACTTTATAGAATTGGTAATGCAAATGACACCTGGGATTATGTAGGTGATCGAACTGACATTATTGCTAAAAATAGTGGCTATTTAGAACTACTTATAAATGATAAGAGGCTGTAAACTGAACTCTGTCTGAGTTAAATTTTAATCATTAATTTTATTCAGACAGAATCATGACAAACGAA
>CANMDH010000083.1 GCA_947496555.1 uncultured Aquimarina sp.
AGCTACGACAACCGCCACAGTGACCGTGGAAGCGGCCGGCAATTGCGAGTCAGAGCCAAAGCCTGTCGCAGATTTCAATAGAGGATTTTCTCCCAACGGTGATGGCATTGCCGATACCTTGGTGATTGAAGGCCTTGAAGACTATAAGAACAACGTGGTTAAGATCTATAACCTGAGCCAACGCTTGCTGTTCAGTGCCCATTATGGGGGACCCAGCGATGCTTGGGACGCCACCCATAAAGGCAGCATGGTACCCGTGGGCACCTATGTATGTGTGATCGACTACAACGAACCGGGGCTGAGCTACGAGGCAAAAATGATATATGTTAATTATTGATCTTTTCGGGTTTCGAGAGCCTCAACCCTCACTAATGTTCAATCCTACGGACCCTGAGGTCCTCGAAGGGTCGAGGGGTAAGTAGTACTAAGCATTATCCTGGGCTTCGACCTCCGAGGTTCCCGAGCGGAATCGAACGGAGGAATTCCCTCAAATTATATAAAAACCAAATACATAATTATAAACAACAAAAACTAAAATGAACGAAAACAACAGAATTAGTAAGGTACTTACCCGTGAAGAGATTACCAGTATACAACATTGTCTTACCACCTTACAATGTGAATTAGATTTTTTACAAAACTTAACTCCCAGCGAACGTAAAAATCTACCCAAAATCAATAGCGCCAACAAAATTTTTGCAGAAGATAGCATGCATATCTATCCTTGAGGGCAAGCCTCAATGGATCCCTGGCGCCTTAACGGCCGAAGAAGCTCGCAAAGATCTTACCCTGTTTGAGCAATTAGATCCTATCATTCTGGAGCTGGAAAGTGTATTGCGCCGGTTAAAAGATACGCAGACCATTGTGGGTAGCGAGGTATACCGAGTAGCACTGTCGGTCTATAGCCTTGCCGATGCGGCACGCAAAATGCCGATGGAAGGCGCCCAAAGTGCTCACGAACTCTTAAAAGCCAGATTTTCTCAAAGCATGAACACCAGGGCCGATACCCCGGAAGATACCGTTGAATAGCAACAAATTAGCAAAAAAGGTGGGTACATCGTCAAAAGAGGAGGGTGCATGGTCAAAAAAGATGGCCCGAGGTACAAAAATACCCCGCTAGCCTACCAAAAAGGCGGGACGAGGTGCCAATCTACCGGGCGCACCTACTACTATAAGTGGGTGAACTGACAAATCTACCGGGATCTTTAACAATTGAAGTACCCCGCTCCACTTAGGGAAGTACCCTAACTGACAAATCTACAGGAACCTTTAACAATTGAAGTACCCCGGGGTACTTATACAAGTGGGAGGGGGTACTTATATAAGTGGGGGTGTGTATACCATTTGACAGGACTGAGGAGTGGGGAATATAGTAGGGCAAAGAAATAGCCAAGTCCTGTGGTATCCGCAAGAACATTTCGTTCCATGTTGCAAGACATACCTTTGCCATAACGGTAATGCTGTCCAATGGGGTGCCCATAGAAACGGTATCGAAGCTATTGGGGCATACCAAGCTGTCCACTACCCAGATATATGACAGAGTGGTCGAGAGCAAAATAAGCGAGGATATCAACAACCTATTGGAACGTTTTAAAGAAAAGAAAAGTAGTAAAACCGTAGTATTTGGGCTTGTACCATAAAAAACGACAGGGACCGTTGTTCCCAATCCCCGTCGCTGGTATTAATATATTCAAAATCCAAAAAACATTTTACCCTTATAAGACCAATGGATGATCCGGCTCCCCACCATCACTCCATTGAACATACTTTCTGTTGGATAGTTCTTTGTTGCAAACAAAGATGGGATTTTAGCACAAGACCTGCCTATAAAAAGTGCCCATAGCAGTTGTAACCGGGACAAACAAGTCATCAAAGGGGATTTCCGGATTTCTATTATCCCCAAAACATCGTTTAATGTCCCATTCTTAAAGAGGTTGGTCACTAACTATTGGATGTTTCCCCTGTATGGCCGTTGTTTACTCATAAATAATATACAAAAGTTATAAAAAACAACTCCGTCAGAATGAAAAAACAACTACAATTAGCAATTCTTGCCATCTTTTTAACAAGCCTCACCACTTATGGCCAACAAGTAGGTGAAGAGTTTACCTATAACAATATCACCTATAGAATAACCGCACTGGGCGGCCCCAACACCGTCTCCATAACGAGCAATACGAATACAGGAGACCTCACCATCTCCGGAACCGTAACCTATCAAAACATTGACTATACTGTTACCAGTATTGGAGTGCAGGCTTTTCAAGGCAACCGATTGAGCAGTGTAACCATTCCCAACAGCGTTACCTTCATCGGGAATAGTGCTTTTAATAACAATAACTTGACCGAGGTGACCATACCCAACAGTGTTACCAGTATTGGGAGGAGTGCTTTTGATAACAATAAATTGGTCAGCGTGACCATTCCCAACAGCGTTACCTCCATCGGGAATAGTGCTTTCCAGGCTAACAACTTGATCGAGGTTACCATACCCGATGGTGTGGAACATTTAGGCCCAAGTATTTTTAAGGGTAACGACTTGACCAGTGTAACCATTCCCAACAGCGTTACCTTCATCGGGAATAGTGCTTTTTCGAATAATAACTTGACCCATGTGACCATACCTGGAAATGTAGAGACTATTGACTTTTGGGCCTTTGCGGGTAACCCCAACCTTGCCAGGGTGGTATCTGAACCCACCGTTCCCCCTTCAATAGAAAAAAACACTTTTGAAAGCCGTAGCCAAATCGATGTGGTTGTTCCCAAAGGTAATACTGCCGGTAGTACCAGAACCGCTTATAAAGCCAAATGGGGCACAGATTTTAACTCCATCACGGAAGTAGGCATTGGCGTCATCTTTATAGTCGATGGTATCACCTATGAAATAACGACACAGGGCAGTCCGGGCACGGTCGCCATAACAGACAATGCAAATACAGGATCCCTCACCATCTCCGAAACCGTAACCAATGGGCTCTTTGACTTTGAAGTTATCAGTATCGGAAACGAAGCTTTCCAGGGTAACAACTTGACCCATGTGACCATACCGAACAGTGTGACCAGTATTGGGGATGCTGCTTTTTCGAATAATAACTTGACCGAGGTGATCATACCGAACGGTGTGACCAGTATTGGGGATGCTGTTTTCCAGGGTAACGACTTGACGAAGGTGACCCTACCGAACGGTGTGACCAGTATTGGGGGCGAGGCTTTTGCAGGCAACCCGATCACTAAAGTGATAGCACAGCGCAGCATCCCTCCAGACCTTGGCGATGATGTTTTTACGAACCGTAGCCAAATCGATTTGATCGTTCTCAAAGGTAACTCTGTCGGTATTGTCAAAATCGCTTATGAAACCAGTTGGGGCACAGGTTTTAACTCCGTCACGGAAGTAGGCATTGACGATCTCTTTACAGTTGATGGTATCACCTATCAAGTAACGGCACTGGGCAGTCCGGGCACGGTCGCCATAACAGACAATGCAAATACAGGATCCCTCACCATCCCCGAAACCGTAACCAATGGGCTCAGTAACTTTAACGTTACCCATATTGGGGAAGGTGCTTTTAGATTTAATCAATTGACCGAGGTGACCATACCCAACAGTGTGACCAGTATTGGGGATGCTGCTTTTTCGAATAATAACTTGACCGGGGTGACCATACCGGGCAGTGTGACCAGTATTGGGAAACAGGTTTTTCAATTCAACCAATTGACCAGTGTGACCATACCGGGCAGTGTGACCAGTATTGGGGAAGGTGCTTTTAGACTTAATCAATTGACCGAGGTGACCATACCCAACAGTGTGACCAGTATTGGGAGGAGTGCTTTTCTGAGTAACAAATTGAAGGAGGTTACCATACCCAACAGTGTGACCAGTATTGGGGATGCTGCTTTTAATAACAATAACTTGACCGAGGTGACCATACCGAACAGTGTGACCAGTATTGGGGGGAATGTTTTTAGTAACAATGCTTTGACCGAGGTGACCATACCGAACAGTGTGACCCGTATTTTGGGGGGTGCTTTTAATAAGAATAACTTGACCGGGGTGACCATACCGAACAGTGTGACCAGTATTGGGAATCAGGCTTTTCAATTCAACCAATTGACCAGTGTGACCATACCGGGCAGTGTGACCAGTATTGGGGGCGGTGCTTTTAGATTTAATCAATTGACCAGTGTGACCATACCGGGCAGTGTGACCAGTATTGGGAGCGATGCTTTTAGGGATAATAACTTGAGCAGTGTGACCCTTGGTCAGAACGTTACCAGTATTGGAGATGCTGCTTTTTCTAATAATGACTTGACCGGGGTGATCATACCGAACAGTGTTACCAGTATTGGACGCAATGCTTTTGCAGACAATTCGATCAATAAAGTGATAGCACAAGGCAGCACGCCTCCAGGTCTCGGCGATGATGTCTTTATGAACCGTAGTCAAATCGATGTGGTCGTTCCCAAAGGTGCCCCTGCCGGTAGTATCAAGACCGATTATGAAACCGGTTGGGGTAGAGACTTTAAATCCATCACGGAAGAAGTGGCCGATGGTGACGAATTTACAGTTGCAGGTATCACCTATCAAGTAACGGCACTGGGCAGTCCGGGCAGGGTCACCATAACAGACAATACAAATACAGGAGACCTCACCATTTCCGGAACCGTAACCTATGGGCCCAATGACTTTGAAGTTACCAGTATCGGGGCTGGTGCTTTTCAAGGCAACCAATTGACCAGTGTGACCATACCGACCAGTGTGATCATTATTGGGGCCGGTGCTTTCGAGGATAACAACTTGACCGGGGTGACCATACCGAACAGTGTTACCGGTATTGGGAGCGATGCTTTTAGGGAAAATGACTTGAGCAGTGTTACCCTTGGTCAGAACGTTACCAGTATTGGAGATGCTGCTTTTTCTAATAATGCTTTGACCGAGGTGACCATACCGAACAGTGTGACCAGTATTGGGAGCGATGCTTTTGGGGATAATGGATTGAGGAGTGTGACCCTTGGTCAGAACGTTACCAGTATTGGGGATGCTGCTTTTTCTAATAATGACTTGACCGGGGTTACCATACCGAACAGTGTGACCAGTATTGGGAGCGATGCTTTTAGGGATAATGACTTGAGCAGTGTGACCCTTGGTCAGAACGTTACCAGTATTGGAGATGCTGCTTTTTCAACCAATCCGATCACTAAAGTGATAGTACAGCGCAGCATCCCTCCAGACCTTGGCGATGATGTTTTTACGAACCGTAACCAAATCGATGTGGTCGTTCCCAAAAGAGTCTCTGCCGGTAGTATCAAAATGGCTTATGAAACCGATTGGGGTATAGACTTTAAATCCATCATGGAAGAAGGAGACGTTGGCGAGACCTTTACAGTTGATGGTATCACCTATGAAGTGACGACACTGGGCAATCCTAACACGGTCACCATAAGGGACAATGCGAATACAGGATCCCTCACCATTTCCGAAACCGTAACCTATGGGCCCAATAGCTTTAACGTTACCCATATTGGCAACGCTGCTTTTAGGAATAATCAGTTGAGCAGTGTGATCATACCGAACAATGTGACCCGTATTGGGGATGCTGCTTTCCAGGGTAACAACTTGACGGAGGTGACCCTACCAAACGGTGTGACCCGTATTGGGGATGCTGCTTTCCAGGGTAACAACTTGACGGAGGTGACCATGCCGAACAGTGTGACCAGTATCGGCAACGAAGCTTTTAAGGAAAATCAATTGAGCAGTGTGACCATACCGACCAGTGTGACCCGTATTGGGGATGCTGTTTTCCAGGGTAACAACTTGACTAAGGCTACCATACCGAACGGTGTGACCAGTATTGGGGATGCTGCTTTCCAGGGTAACGACTTGACGAAGGTGACCCTACCGAACGGTGTGACCAGTATTGGGGGCGGGGCTTTTGCAGGCAACCCGATCACTAAAGTGATAGCACAGCGCAGCATCCCTCCAGACCTTGGCGATGATGTTTTTACGAACCGTAGCCAAATCGATGTGGTCGTTCCCAAAGGAGTCCCTGCCGGTAGTACCAAAAAGGCTTATAAAATCGTTTGGGACACAGGCTTTAAATTCATTACGGAAGAAGTGGCCGATGGTGACAGCTTTACAGTTGAAGGTATCACCTATGAAGTGACGGCACTGGGCAGCCCTAACACGGTCACCATAACGGGCAATACGAATACAGGATCCCTCACCATCCCCGGAACCGTAACCTATGGGCCCAATAGTTTTAACGTTACCCATATTGGGGATGCTGCTTTCCAGGATAACAACTTGACGGAGGTTAGCATACCGAACAGTATGACCAGTATTGGGATCGGTGCTTTTTTTAACAATGACTTGACCGAGGTGACTATGTCGACCGGTGTGACCCGTATTGGGGGCGGTGCTTTTAGATTTAATCAATTGACCGAGGTGACCATACCCAACAGTGTTACCAGTATTAACGACTTTGCTTTTGCAGACAATCCGATCAATAAAGTGATAGCACAAGGCAGCACGCCTCCAGACCTCGGCGATGATGTTTTTACGAACCGTAACCAAATCGATGTGGTTGTTCCCAAAGGAATCCCTTCCGGTAGTACCAAAAAGGCTTATGAAACCAGTTGGGACACAGATTTTAACTCCGTCACGGAAATAGGCATTGACGGCACCTTTACAGTTAATGGTATCACCTATGAAGTGACGGCACTGGGCAGTCCTAACACGGTCACCATAACGGGCAATACAAATACAGGATTCCTCACCATCCCCGGAACCGTAACCTATGGGGCCAATGACTTTGAAGTTACCAGTATCGGGATAGAAGCTTTTTTTAATAATGACTTGACGGAGGTGACCCTACCAAACGGTGTGACCCGTATTGGGGATGCTGCTTTCCAGGGTAACAACTTGACGGAGGTGACCATGCCGAACAGTGTGACCAGTATCGGCAACGAAGCTTTTAAGGAAAATCAATTGAGCAGTGTGACCATACCGACCAGTGTGACCAGTATTGGGGATGCTGCTTTCCAGGGTAACAACTTGACGGAGGTTAGCTTACCGAACGGTGTGACCAGTATTGGGGATGCTGCTTTCCAGGGTAACAACTTGACGAAGGTGACCCTACCGAACGGTGTGACCAGTATTGGGGGCGGGGCTTTTGCAGGCAACCCGATCACTAAAGTGATAGCACAGCGCAGCATCCCTCCAGACCTTGGCGATGATGTTTTTACGAACCGTAGCCAAATCGATGTGGTCGTTCCCAAAGGAGTCCCTGCCGGTAGTACCAAAATCACTTATGAAACCGGTTGGGGCATAGGCTTTAACTCCATCACGGAAGAAGTGACCGATGGTGACTCCTTTACAGTTGAAGGTATCACCTATGAAGTGACGGCACTGGGCAGCCCTAACACGGTCACCATAACGGGCAATACGAATACAGGATCCCTCACCATCCCCGGAACCGTAACCTATGGGCCCAATAGTTTTAACGTTACCCATATTGGGGATGCTGCTTTCCAGGATAACAACTTGACGGAGGTTAGCATACCGAACAGTATGACCAGTATTGGGATCGGTGCTTTTTTTAACAATGACTTGACCGAGGTGACTATGTCGACCGGTGTGACCCGTATTGGGGGAGGTGCTTTTAGATTTAATCAATTGACCGAGGTGACCATACCCAACAGTGTGATCAGTATTAACGACTTTGCTTTTGCAGACAATCCGATCAATAAAGTGATAGCACAAGGCAGCACGCCTCCAGACCTTGGCGATGATGTTTTTACGAACCATAGCCAAATCGATGTGGTCGTTCCCAAAGGAGTCCCTGCCGGTAGTACCAAAATGGCTTATGAAACCAGTTGGGACACAGATTTTAACTCCATTGTGGAAGGAGGAGACGTTGGCGAGACCTTTACAGTTGATGGTATCGCCTATGAAGTGACGGCACTGGGCAGCCCTAACACGGTCACCATAACGGGCAATACGAATACAGGATCCCTTACCATCCCCGGAACCGTAACCTATGGGCCCAATAGTTTTAACGTTACCCATATTGGGGATGCTGCTTTCCAGGATAACAACTTGACGGAGGTTAGCATACCGAACAGTATGACCAGTATTGGGAGTGATGCTTTTAGGGATAATCAATTAAGCAGTGTGACCCTACCGAACGGTGTGACTAGTATTGGAGATGCTGCTTTCCAGGATAACAACTTGATCGAGGTTACCATACCGTACGGTGTGACCAGTATTAGGGATGCTGCTTTTTCGAATAATGACTTGACCGAGGTGACCATACCGAACAGTGTGACTAGTATTGGAGATGCTGCTTTCCAGGATAACAACTTGATGGAGGTTACCATACTGAATGGTGTGACCAGTATTGGGGATGCTGCTTTCCAGGGTAACAACTTGACGGAGGTGACCATACCGTACGGTGTGACCAGTATTGGGGATGCTGCTTTCCAGGGTAACAACTTGACGGAGGTGACCATACCGTACGGTGTGACCAGTATTGGGGAGAGTGCTTTTCTGGGTAACAACTTGATGGAGGTTACCATACCCAACAGTGTGACCAGTATTAGGTTCTCTGCTTTTGCAGACAATTCGATCAATAAAGTGATAGCACAAGGCAATACGCCACCAACCTTTGGCGATGATGTCTTTACGAACCGTAGTCAAATCGATGTGGTCGTTCCCAAAGGTACCCCTGCCGGTAGTATCAAGACCGATTATGAAACCAATTGGGGCATAGGCTTTAAATCCATCACGGAAGAAGTGGCCGATGGTGACATATTTATAATTGATGGTATCACCTATAAAATAACGGCACTGGGCGGTCCTAACACCGTCACCATAACAGGCAATACAAATACAGGAGACCTCACCATCCCCGGAACCGTAACCTATGGGCCCAATGACTTTGAAGTTACCAGTATCGGGGCTAGTGCTTTTAGATTTAATCAATTGACCAGTGTGACCATACCGAACAGTGTGACCAGTATCAGTAACAATGCCTTTAGGAACAATCGATTGACCGAGGTGACCATACCGAACAGTGTGACCATTATTCGGAGTGGTGCTTTTTGGCAGAACCCGGGCCAAGCATTGACCAGTGTAGTGTTACGTAGCGATATACCTCCCGTTGGTAGTGATGCTTTTATTAATCATGGTGTGATAGATGTGGTCGTTCCCAAAGGTATCCCTGCAGGTAGTACCAAAATGGCTTATGAAACCGATTGGGGCACAGGCTTTAAATCCATCACGGAAGAAGTGGCCGATGGCGACACTTTTACAGTTGCTGGTATCACCTATGAAATAACGGCACTGGGCGGTCCTAACACGGTCACCATAACGGGCAATACGAATACAGGATCCCTCACCATCCCCGGAACCGTAACCTATGGGCCCAATAGCTTTAACGTTACCCATATTGGGGATGCTGCTTTCCAGGATAACAACTTGACCGAGGTAACCATACCAGGTAGTGTGACCAGTGTTGGGGGCGGAGTTTTTACAGGCAACCCGATCAATAAAGTGATAGCACAGGGCAGCACCCCTCCATACCTTGGCAATGATGTTTTTACAAACCGTAGCCAAATCGATGTGGTCGTTCCCAAAGGAGTCCCTGCCGGTAGTATCAAGACCGATTATGAAACCAATTGGGGCATAGGCTTTAAATCCATCACGGAAGAAGTGGCCAATGGTGACAGCTTTACAGTTGAGGATATCACTTATGAAATAACGGCACTGGGCAGTCCGGGCACGGTCACCATAACAGACAATACAAATACAGGAGACCTCATCATTTCCGGAACCGTAACCTATGAGCCCAATTACTTTGAAGTTACCAGTATCGGGACCAGTGCTTTTTTTAACAATGACTTGACCGAGGTGACCATACCCAACAGTGTTACCAGTATTAACGACTTTGCTTTTAGGGACAACCAATTGACCAGTGTTGCTATACCCAGTAGTGTGACCAGTATTGCAGATGGGGCTTTTCGAGACAACCCGGACCTTGACCTGGTGACAGTGGAGGCCAACGATCCCCCCACACTCCATGCAGATGCCTTTCAAAATCGAAACCGTAACCAAATAAATGTGATCGTTCCCGAGGGAAAGAGACAACTTTATTTAGATAATGGGTGGACAGGCTTCAAAACCATCACGCAAACAGCCACCTTCACCATCGGCCCGATCGCTGATGAAACCATTGATGAAAACACGGAGTATACGAGTATAGCACCATCCATTGATGGCACACCCATAGGCACCGTGACATGGACACTTGGTGGTACAGATGCAGAGGATTTCTCTATCGATAGTTCTGGTGTGGTCACCATGGTAGCCAGGGACTTTGAAGCACCCGCAGATGCAAACGGTGACAACGTCTATGAGCTCAGCATCACCGCCACAGACGATGACGCCAATAGCGCGAGTGAAGACTGGACAGTAACCATACGGGATGTCAACGAAACAGTCACCTTCACCATCAATCCGATCGCTGATGAAACCATTGATGAAAACACGGAGTATACGAGTATAGCACCATCCATTGATGGCACACCCATAGGCACCGTGACATGGACACTTGGTGGTACAGATGCAGAGGATTTCTCTATCGATAGTTCGACTGGTGTGGTCACCATGGTAGCCAGGGACTTTGAAGCACCTGCTGACGACAATCAAGACAATGTTTATGAGCTCAGCATCACCGCCACAGACGATGACGCCAATAGCGCAAGTGAAGACTGGACAGTAACCATACAGGATGTCAACGAAACAGTCACCTTTACTATCGATCCGATCGCTGATGAAACCATTGATGAAAACACGGAGTATACGAGTATAGCACCATCCATTGATGGCACACCCATAGGCACCGTGACATGGACACTTGGTGGTACAGATGCAGAGGATTTCTCTATCGATAGTTCGACTGGTGTGGTCACCATGGTAGCCAGGGACTTTGAAGCACCTGCTGACGCCGATGCAGACAACGTCTATGAGCTCAGCATCACCGCCACAGACGATGACGCCAATAGCGCGAGTGAAGACTGGACAGTAAGCATACGGGATGTCAACGAAACAGTCACCTTTACCATCGATCCGATCGATGACGTTACCATTGACGAAAACACGGAGTATACGAGTATAGCACCATCCATTGATGGCACACCCATAGGCACCGTGACATGGACACTTGGTGGTACAGATGCAGAGGATTTCTCTATCGATAGTTCGACTGGTGTGGTCACCATGGTAGCCAGGGACTATGAAGCACCCGCAGATGCAAACGGTGACAACGTCTATGAGCTCAGCATCACCGCCACAGACGATGACGCCAATAGCGCGAGTGAAGACTGGACAGTAAGCATACAGGATGTCAACGAAACAGTCACCTTCACCATCGATCCGATCGATGATGTCACGATCGATGAAAACACGGAGTATACGAGTATAGCACCATCCATTACTGGCACACCCATAGGCAATGTCACCTATACCCTGGGAGGAACAGATGCCAGCTTGTTTACCATCGACGATGCTGCGACTGGTGTGGTCACCATGGTAGCCAGGGACTTTGAGGCACCTGCTGACGCCGATGCAGACAACGTCTATGAGCTCAGCATCACCGCCACAGACGATGACGCCAATAGCGCGAGTGAAGACTGGACAGTAAGCATACAGGATGTCAACGAAACAGTCACCTTCACCATCGATCCGATCGATGACGTTACCATTGACGAAAACACGGAGTATACGAGTATAGCACCATCCATTGATGGCACACCCATAGGCACCGTGACATGGACACTTGGTGG
>CANMDH010000084.1 GCA_947496555.1 uncultured Aquimarina sp.
AGTATAAATAAGAAAACATCCATCCCCAACCCTTCCTTCAAAGGAAGGGAGTATACAAAGTCCCTCTTCGAAGAGGGATTTAGGGAGATGTTATAAAACCAAAGTGAAAAACATAGTAGAAATCATATCAATATTCGTTTGCATTTTGCTTGTAATCTCTTGCACCCGGGAAGAAGCACTCCAGGTTACGGTAGATTTCTCTATTGATGTATTCAATGATGACTTTTCAATTCCCGTAGATGTAGTGATTTTTAACAGAACCAAAGGAGCCGAAACTTTTGAATGGAGTTTTGAAGGAGGAACACCAGCGACTTCTAGTGCTAAAAACCCAGGAGTTATTCGTTATGAACAAAAGGGGAATTATACGATACGTCTATTTGCTACTAATGCCGACGGTTCAGAAGACAGTAAGGAAATAAACATCCAGATTGATGATCCTGTAGCAATTAACTTTACGGCCAATGCGATCACCGATAATTTTCCTCCCGCGCAAGTACGAATAGAAAACAATACTACTGGAGGAAACAGCTTTAAATGGACCTTTGAAGGAGGAGTACCCGCAGCATCTGACGCAAAAAACCCAGGAATAGTAACCTTTGCAGACCCTGGTGACCATAAAATTACCCTGGAAGCTTCTAACGGATTAGAGACAGAAACGCTGGAGCAAACTATTACTGTTGCTCCCAATCTAATTGTAGATTTTGATGTTGAAGTAGCCTTTGAAGATGATGATTTTCAAATTCCGGCAAACGTAATCATACAGAATACTTCGGTAAGTGCCACATCATACCAGTGGTTGTTCTCTGGTGCAACAATAACAAACTCCATCGAAGAAAACCCTGAAGTTACCTTTAACCAGTCTGGTAGACAAACCATAACCCTAACCGCTACCAATGGAAAAGAAACAAAATCCGCGTTTAAAGAGATAACCCTTTTTGAAAATACCAATTTACGAACGTTTGAGAACATGAAACTAGGGATTAACTCTTCGCATACCGCCAATATAACCGGAGCATTTTTCTCGATCAATAATAGACAAGTATATACCTCGCAGCAAACAACCCCTGAAGTTGCACCCGATATCGATCTTGTATTTTTTGCACTCAATTCAAGTTTTATACAAAATAGATTTGTATCGCCAGATAGGTTAGATATAACAACCTTTCCTGCACTCTCGGGAGCACCTCATACCAAAGTGATCAATACACTTGAAGATTGTAATTGTAGTGCTTCCTTATCGGTTGCACAGTTTGATGGTATGCAAGATGATACTTTGTTATCAGGGTTAACCATTGAAGAAACACCAGAAGGTCTACAGCCATTTGATGATAGTATAATACCCAGAATTGTATTATTTCAAACTCAGGATGGACGAAAAGGAGCTATAAAAATAAAAGAATATATAAATGATCAGAATGATGCTTATATCCTGGTCGATATCAAAACCCAAAAAGAATAAATACGTAAATAAATTAAATATGGTGAATACAAAAATTTTAAACCGATTATGCATTGCAGTTTTTACTGTGTTTTTATTGTCTTGTTCCGAAGATGATAGCCTTTCGTTTGATGAAAATGCAGATTTTTCTATTTCGCATACAGACGCAACACAAGCTGGTGTTAGGTTGAATTATGACTTTTCAGGAAGTAATGCAATTGCATTTGGACTTAGAAAAAAAGGAGAAGAAAAATTTAATGTCGTCGATCGTTTTGGAAGTATTTCTAATATCATCAAAGATCTTGAGCCTGCACAAAGCTATGAGCTTACTATTTTGGTAGAAGGAACCAGCGAACTATTCTATAAAATTGAAGAGTTTGCAACACTTCCATTTGATTTCTTAGAAAATGAGAATTCATTAACCTTTACTGATTATACATATTCAGAAGTTGGTTTTGAACACATTTTCGAAGCTGAAATATTTACAGGAAGAGAATTACCTTCTTCTGATAAATTTAAATTGTTTTTAACAGAAATAGGAGACGATACCAATAGAATACCACTTCCATTTGAATTTGTACAAAATAAGTTACAATTTCAAATTCCTCAAAGAGAAGAAAATGACCCAAAGCAGAATGAAATACTTTCATATACATTAAATTATGAAATAGTTGATGGTGGAACTGTAGGAGCTATACCATATGCTGAACAACAAGCTATGGTTTTTAGGGTACATCCTAATATTCCTTATTTTTTGAGTTTGGAAGAAAGCAGAACTTGGTATGAAGTAGATGGATATAGGTGTGGTGATAAGTCTTATGTACTGGTTTTTAAAGGCAATGTATTTGGAAATACTACAACAGATGCAGATTTTGGTGTTGAAGAGGTTACGCTAAAACTCACCAATACTTCAAACAGTAAGGAAATACTACTTACAGAAGGAGATCTTTTAGAAACCTGCAACACATTTACACGTTTAATTAGTAATAATTCCAACGCTCTAAATTCTTTGCATTGGCCAGATAGAGAGGTTAAGTTACGTTTTGATAGAGATATTGATTTAGGAATCATAGAAGGTGACTACACGATACAATGTATTGCCAAAGTAAATAACGAAGTTATTGAAGGGATACCGTTCCCATTTACTTTAGAAGATAATAGGTCTATAAGTGGATATACAAAGCAACTTCGTGAGTTATTTGTGGATGGAATAGATAAAACTGATGATCTTCTCGATCCTTGTGATTTAAAAGAGACCATCAAGTTTAAGGAAAATGGAACACTGGAGAATACTAGTTACGTACCAAATGATACTATGGAATGTGTTGTAGCAGAAATAAAAAATGGTACCTGGGCAGAAGAACCTGCTGAAGGAGATTTAAAGAAATATACGCTTAACATTGAAGCTGGTTTAACTCAAGGAGATAAACAGGTTACAGCATACTTAGGAAGTCATCTCACCCTTTATTTTGAAGAAGAAAAAACCGATGATCAAGGTCAAACAGAAGTATACAGATATATTTTTAGATAGATAAATTAAAATATCAATACCAAATAAAATCACTCTAAATTTTAATTGATCTTATGTAATAAAACAACAAAGAAAATTTTTAACAATAGTGATGAATTTTATAAAATTTCGGTAACACGTTCATCACGCTTTAATCTATTTTTTAATCTTAATTTTTAATATGAAAAAAACAATTTTAACATTCGTAGCAACCGTTTTTTTAACAACCGCATTTAGCTGTAGTAGTGATGATAATGACGCGCCTGTTGATCCTATAATCGGTAAATGGAATCAGGAAAGTTTTACTATTGATGGCGTAGAACAAACATTAACAGATTGCGATAGAGAGTTTTTTTACAGATTTAATGCTGAAGGGTTCGAAATATTTGTTAGTGAATTCTTTAATGGTCAATGTAGGAAAGATAATGATATGGGTACATGGGAGAGAGATGCAGAAAATCCTCTTAAGTATTCAGGTGTAATTTTATCGGACCCAGATGATCCAATTGCTTTTGAACTTAATCAAGAAGGTACAGTACTGTCTGAGATTAGTATCAGGAACTTTAATGGAACAGGAAGATTAGAAACCCTAATTTTTATCTATACAAAAGAGTAATTTTTTAATCCGGGCAAATACAACCTGCTATTTGCCTGGATGCTATTGTTTTTTTAAAACTCAAAAGGATAACAAGTAATACAAACAGCAATGTTGAGAAATAGCACCTTTATAAAAACATATATTTCTGCAGTTCTGATACTAATCAGTTGGTTGGCCTCGGTGTCATCACTACATGCTCAACTGTTTCCTGTACAGGTAAATCCACAGATGATTCCGCCGTACAGCTTAAAAATTTCTGAATACGGAACGGCACAATCAGAGCGTCTTGTGGTTAATTTGTTATCTATAGACGTTACAGATGTTAGCAGGAGAGTTACGCTAAAGGTGTATATCGAAAATAACGAGGGATTTTCTGTACAAAGTAATGATGTGGTAGTGGGTGCTAATCCCATTGTTTTGGATGGTGGCATTCCCGTTCGATTAACCAATATAGATCTGCGAGCTTATTTCTCATTGCAAAACCTGCGTGGGATTTCCCCCCAACAATACAACAGAACCCTGTCTGAGGGATTGTATCGTTTTTGTTTTGAAGTGTATGATGAGCTTACCGGGCAGCAATTATCAAGAAAGAGTTGTGCCACAGCCTACCTGGTGTTAAATGATCCTCCATTTTTAAACCTCCCCAACCGGGGAGAGCTCATTGCTCAAAAAGAACCACAAAATATTATATTTCAATGGACTCCCAGGCATCTTAATGCCACCAACGTACAGTATGAATTTACCTTGGCAGAACTTTGGGACACTCACATAAACCCACAAGCGGCATTTTTGGCAAGCAGGCCGCTTTATCAAACCACAACGTTTTCAAATACATTGTTATATGGTCCTGCAGAACCATCATTGTTGCCAGATAAGAACTATGCATGGCGCGTTCGGGCCATCATTACCGATGGGATAAGTGAAACCTCGGTGTTTAGAAACAACGGATATAGTGAGATTTATCATTTTATCTATACTGGAGTTTGTGATGCTCCAGGGTATCTATTGGCAGAAGCCATAAACCCCACAACCCAAAAAATACTATGGCAGGGAGCACCTCATAAACAATATAAGCTACAATACCGTAAGAAAAACTTCACCTCCCCTAATGGAAGAGGCCGGGAGGAGGCTGTTTGGTTTGAAAAAAATGCATTTACCGAGCAAAAAATCATCTACAACCTGGAGCCAGGGACTACCTATGAATATCGGGTTGGTGGTATGTGTAAAGAGAATACCGGGTATACCTATTCTCAAATCAACGAGTTTACCACTACTATAGCCGCTAGTGATGCCACTACCTATACTTGCGGGATTACCCCCGAAATTGTCATTACCAATCAGGACCCTTTACAGGTATTGGTCATTAATGATGTATTTACGGCGGGGGATTTTCCGGTAACGGTAAAGGAGGTAGACCTTTCCAGTTCTATGCAAGATGGTATCTATAATGGTTGGGGATATATCGTAGTCCCCTATTTACAAGATACCCGAATCAAAGTAGTGTTTAACGGTATAAAAATCAATAGTGATTATCAATTGATCGAGGGTATTGTGGTTACCGATTATGATCAGAATTGGGGAGGGGTTGATGATATTAGTAATGAGTTACAGGCGTTAGAAAATATTGGAGAGGCTATTCTAGAACTTTTGCAAAATTTTACAGGTACTCCGGAACAAATTGCAGAATTAGAACAATATAATGAAAGTCAAGAGACTGAAATTGAACAATTACTATCTAATCCTTATGTTTCTGAAGAGCTAAAGGATGAACTCCGCTCTAATCATGATGTATATGAAACTGCAAGTAATAACTTAATAGCAGACGCTCAAGAGAATGGCCCAAATCCTGATGGGTATGATACTAATCGGGAAATGATGGCTCAAACTATGCTTAACGAAAGTACTGAAAGAGCAGAAGATCAGGCCTTTGTTGGAGAAGCCTATGCCAGCTTATCCGTAGACCCTTCGTTTAAAGGAACATTTGAACAGTTAAAAAAACTAGTAGAATATTTTAAAGAAACCGTAGCAAATTGTAAAGAACAAGGTTGGGAGAGTTATAAGGACCAGGGTATAGTGCCCTACTGTTTATGGAAAGATACAGATATACCAAGGCACTTGTATTATTCTAAAGCGGATCTACCTTATGGATCAGGGATTATTGATGGTCTATATCAGGAGGGAGAAGGTTTAGTGCAGTTGCCTAAGTTTTTATATCAAGCAGGGTCTGGGCTACAAGATTTTATCTATGCCTATACTTTAGCTTATGTGTCTTGTAACCCGTTTGCAGCAGAAATGAATGAAAAGCGATTAGGAGAACTAATCAAAAAACTAGAAGCAGAAGAGCAAGAAACGGGAATCTGGAGTTGGGTAAAAACCCAATGGTATAGTACTCAAAATTATATAGCCACTTATCAGGAAGCAAAGTGCCAGGATGCAGCGCAGTTGCGTAATGATATTGATCAGTTGATAGCATATATTTCTGAAATCGAGAATATCAAAAAACTACTCGATTCTCTACAATCACAACTAAACACATATTTTTCTAATATAGAAACACAAACCAATATTGGGCGTTATGAAGAAGGTAAAATCACAGTAGTAGTAGGATCCTTATTTGTTAGTGCAGGGGGATTAGTTGTTACCAAAATAGGAAGGGTTAAAAAAATCCTTCAAAAAATGACTACTTTTACAAAAAGTCAATGGGATGAGTTCTTTGAGAAGGTAGGGAAGCGATTAAATGGGAATGAAGATCTTAGTAACGTAGGAAGTGATTTATTTTCAAGCCTTAAAAACAAGCTTGGAAACAAACTGGACGATGTTCAATGGCAGAAGTTTAAAGCAGATTTTGGAGATAGTGCTGATTTGCTTAAGAAGTTTGATGAAAATCCAGACTTGGTCGATTCGTGGGCTGTTTTGAAGAGGACAGAAATAGACGGGCTATCGGGTAAGGTTGATAATCTCGAAAGTCTGAATAAAGCACTCAAACAAGACGGGTACGATGCAGACTATTTTGAAACCCTTCTGAAGTCGAAAGACGATCCTCAGAAATTCCTAGATGACTATGTAAGCAAGATCGGTGATAATGGAAAATTTTTGGATGATGCTTTGGAAACAGACTACACCAGTTATCTGAGTAGAAAAGCCAGAGAAGGGAAACCACCTAGAGATCGTGCAGATTGGAATCGGGCGAGTGATTACATGAAGTTTGATTCACCGACTGCAAGAGGAAATGCGTTCAATAGAAAAGCTTGGGATACGAGACGTTATCCTTTTTGGGAAGTGTATTTAGATAATGGTAAATATTTAGATGGATATAATCCCTTTACAAAAGAGGTAGTTTCTAGAAAAGCGACTGACCTAGTGACAATTAGTGAGTCCACATTTAAAAGTCATTTGGATGAGTTATTAGAAAAGTATGCACCTCCTAGAATTATAAAATCAAAGAAACCTGGTTATGAGGAATTATTTGACAAACCATTACCTTCAGACTCAAAGTTGATATTAGAAATTCCTGAATCTAATAAGACGTTTTACGATATCGAGAGGTATGAGAGAATCGCAGCAGACAAAGGGATAACGATTAAATATATGGTTGAATAGATGGAAAAACAGGATTTTCTACAGGCTCCAGTGGAACAAACTCTTGATAATATTGGATTTATTGATCAATATGAAATCATGTCAAATCAATTTAATGAGAGAGATGAACGTTTTGATTTTGACAACGAGAAGATTATTGAATATACCAATGAGTTGGGTTTACCATTGAAATATTCAAAATCAAAGGAGTTTTTCTCGGAAGAAGTGATTGATGCATTTACTTTTAAATTTGGATTTACAATACGTTTTAATTCGTTTGAATTTGGTCTATCGATTATTAATGAGTCAATCGGGGTAAAAACTTCAGCTCCTTGGCATTTACTAATTCAGCTGATGACTAATTGGGGGAAACAAGGTGGAGTTGTTGCCTTCAGAAATTATGATGACCTTGAAGGAATTTTAACTCATTTTGTAAGAATATGCCAGGATATTAAGACTGATCTTTTAAGTACTCCCGCTAGCGCGGATTTGTAATCCGTGCAACTAATGGTATGATGAATAATTAAAATAAGACACGATATTTTTTGAAAATAGAAATAAAATAAGAGTTGAGAAAATGATTAGATAGCGTATAGGTTTTTTGAAAAAAATAAAATGATAAAGAAGCAATACGTGGGATACGAGCGAGATGCTCGCACCAGCGGGTTTTTTTAAAACATCCTCCTCAATCCTCCTGCAAAGCAGGAGGCAGAAGCTACAAATACAACGCTACTTCTCCACCTTATAAAAAGCTCATAGACGATTATTCATAGTTCGGTGGTATACCTTATATCCCTATACTTGCGGGATCACCCCCGAAATTGTGATTACCAATCAGGACCCTTTGCAGGTGTTGGTCATTAACGATGTATTTACTGCAGGAGATTTTCCGGTAACGGTAAAAGAGGTTGACCTATCAAGTTCTTTACGAGATGGCATCTATAATGGTTGGGGATATATCGTAGTCCCCTATTTACAAGATACCCGAATCAAAGTAGTGTTTAACGGTATCAAAATCAATAGTGATTATCAATTGATCGAGGGTATTGTCGTTACCGATTATGATCAGAATTGGGGAGGGGTTGTTGATATAGGTAATGAATTACAAAATTTAGAGCAACTCATTTCGGATATTAAAGATACCATAGATCGCTTATTACAAAATGGCAATATTACCCAAGAGGAAGCTGAACAATATAGAGAGGAAGTTGTAGAAGCCGAAGAGGCGCAAATAGCTTACAATCGAGCAGAAGAAACACTTTCGCAGGTGGAAGATTCTGATGATACAGAAGCGATAGAACAAGCAAGAACCCATCTAGAGCAAACACAGGAAGAAAAAGAAAAACAACAAGAAGAACTCCAAGACTTATCAGAAAGGTTACGATCTATTGAAAATGCTAATAATGTAACTCAAAATGGGAATGTGCAACCTGATGTCTACTTTGATGGGGTTATTCCATTTAGTACTCCGGATCAAAGTATACAAGACCCCAGACTGGATGGTCGTACTCTATTTGGCAATATAGATGTAGAACCAGACAAAAATGCTGATGGTACTTTCTTTGTGTCAGAAGAGCGATCGCTGGGCAATGGTAAACGTTACATCGTTTCTAGGTCTAACATGGGTACCGAGATTGAAAATAATGAGGATTATAAGAGGTTTAAAAAGCAAATAGAAGAACTGAATCAAGATCAATTCTTACTCTGGATTCATTATGATTTTAAGGAGAATAAAGCTAAGTACAAAGTAGCTTTTGAAGACTCATACTATTACAACCAGGTTGCCCAAAATGAATTGGTACAGTTGTATAATTCTGTACTTAATTTTGATTTCCGAGGCGCTATAGGTAGTGCTATTATTGGCACGGCAGAATATTTTGATACACTATTGCTAGAATTTAGAGACTATGCTCCCTTTATGAATGAAGAGTTCCTGAATTCAGGATATAGCACTCATGAACTACTTCAAATGGTTGTGGCCTTTATCAAAAAATGTGGTGAGGGGTATACGACACAAAATAATGGATTGGTACCTCGCTGTCTTTGGGAGCAAGATATTAATCCTGCTGTGGCATATTATGCCGGGTTTATTGATGGTGCTTTTGAAATAGCAGAACTGGGATGGAGTGCGACCAAATTCTTTAAAGCATGGAACCTTACAGACCCCTATTTTTATGATCCCAATGCGGCTAAAATAAGACAACAGACCATAGACTTGGTACTAATGGTTCAAAAGTTAGATGAGCAAGATGTACTACTAAGTACTGTGTGGAGTGAAGTTGCAAAATCTTTTGGAGAATATATAGATGAAACAGCAGCACTTACCCCACAGGCAAGATATAACCAGGGTAAACTTATTTTTGAAGTAGTGTCCTTTTTCTTTGGTGTGGGTGAAGCCAAAGCATTCTTAACCACGGGTAAGATTACTTCTAAAACACTTATGGCACTCAAAAATATTCCTCAAAGGCTTAAAACATTTTTGTCAAAGAGTGTCTTAGATTTTGATAAGGTCAATAAGAAATTTGGAGTAATACTAGATGCTACTAAATTAGGAACGGATGAAGCTACTTTGAAAGCAGCAAAATGGATAAAACCTGAAACGGGATGGTTTGATGTTGTGGTTCATGGAACACCAGATAACTTTATGGTTTATACTGGAAAACAATGGACGAGCATAAGTCATAGAGATTTATTAAATTACTTGAGAAGTATAGGATATAAAAAGAAAACTCCTATTAGGTTAGTATCATGTAATACTGGTGTATTTCCTGATGCCATTGGCAAAAATCTGGCAAATAAAATTGGCAGTGAAGTAAAAGCACCTAAAGGACTTATTACGGTATACGAAGATGGAAGTTACATTATATCTAATAGTGGTAATTGGAGAATTTTTAAACCAGGACTATAATGAAAACAATAGGATTTATTTCTGAACATGAAAACAATATTCTGAATAGCAAATATTGTAAAAGTTTTAATCACCATAATTTTTCAAAGTTATATTCAAACAAAAAAGAAATATTAAACTATCTAAAAAAAGGTGAGTCTATCGGCTCTAGAATGGAGATCATTAGGTCTTTATATCCCAATGATTCTGAAATTATTGGAGGAGTAATTTATTTAACTGATGGAGTTTATGTTTGGCCCAATTACCTAATTTATTACTTTGAAAAATACAATATTGAAATAGAAGAAGATTTTATAAAAAGAATTAATAATAGACCTGAAATAAAATTGAACAGAAATGAAATAAGGGAAGTTTTACTAGAATTTAAAACAATAATGGATTGAAAATGATTTAAAAACGATCAAGCGTATTGATGATACCGTTTCTGCTATCGTGGTTGAAGGTCAAGAAATTGCCCCCCCGCTAGCGCCAGAATGTTTCTGGTGCCGGTAGAGTTGTATCGTCCTAAAAAAAGTTTACATATTTTACATTAATCCTAAAATAGGTTTACAGTTATCAAATAGCCTTATTATTGGTATCAATAATAAGGCTATTTTTTATAATAATTTTTCCATAGTTTTTCAGTGATTGAGTTGTTTTGATGTACTTGATTAGGGGTAAGATTTCCGATACTCATATGTGGTCTTTCAGTATTGTATAAATTGACAACTACTTTTAATAATTGATTAGCCTCATGAATATTTTCTACTTGATAATCTGTTAAGTATTCTTTGTCTCGTCCTAAAAAAAGCTTAAAAAATTTACTTTTTTCTTCCCAGTATCGAAAAATGAAACTCGTAGCACCTATCATTGGATAATTTTTAAGGAAAAACATGCTTGAAACTCCGGCAGCTTATTATCCCATCAGAATGTGTTGCCGGAAAACCCGGCACAACTTTCCGAGTGGGGAATATGCCGCCGGAAAACCCGGCACGTTTTTCCGAGGCAGGAAAATGTTCCCGGGTTTTCCGGGGCGTTTTTCCCAGGTGTAGAATCATTCTAAATAATTTAAATAAATATA
>CANMDH010000085.1 GCA_947496555.1 uncultured Aquimarina sp.
TATCACAAGCAGTTACAGGAAGAAGGGTATATTAAACGAGTAAAGAAAAAGAAAACGAAGAGTTACTGTTTTGAAATTATCGATATGAAAGAGTATGATTGGCTTAAGGCCAGTATTGATAATGCTTTAAAAGGTTGTCTGCAACAAATAGAATTAGGTTTAGTAGCGAATTAACCGCGAGTCGCAACCAACTCGCAACCTATCTACTTGCGAGGGTAACCAAAACAAAGCCAGTTGATTACATCTACTGCGCTACAAAATCACAAAAAACACATACCCATGAAAAAATTAAAGTTAGAAAACCCTAGCTATAGAGCGTTATTACCTGAATTTAAACAATGGTTGGATATTTTAGGTTATAGTTATCCAGTAGTAAAATACTCGCCTATTTATCTTCAAGAGTTCTTCTATTGGTTAGAGCAACAACATATTACACAGATTAATCAAGTAACCAGGGTAAACGTTACCCAATACTTTGATTACCTAAAAGAAAGACCTAATCAAAATACATCAGGAGCATTAAGTAAAAATTATCTGAATGGTCATTTAAGTGCCTTAAAACGGTTCAATACGTATTTAAAAAAACACGGCCACAAAGGAATATCCATACACTTACGTTTTGAAAAGACAGATAAATTACACGCCTCTGATATTGTTACAGAATCAGAAATTAAACAACTTTTTAAAGCCACACAATACAGTAATCCTTATGAGCATATACGGCTTAGAGATAAAGCAATCTTGGTAGTACTCTACAGTTGTGGTCTTAGAAGAAATGAAGCAGTACACCTTAACCTTGATGATGTAATCTTTGATAAAGAAAGGCTTTTTGTTCGGCAAGGGAAAAATTATAAAGAACGTTATGTACCAATTAATGCATATAACTTACGTATTCTAGAAGATTACATTTATGAATCTCGCCCACAGTTTTATAAGGCAAATGAAAATGAAGCATTATTTATTAATACCCAAGGAGGAAGAATGGGAGGACAAAGTTTTAAGCTACGCTTACGGGCAATGATCAAGGCTACAGAAAATGAAGAACTGATAGAAAAAAAGATCACCCCACATAAACTACGGCATAGTATTGCTACCCATTTACTAGAGCGTGAAGTACCTATAGAAGCTATCAGTCAGTTCTTAGGGCATAGCAGTTTAGAATCTACGCAAGTGTATACCCATATCCTTAAAGAATTAAAAGCATAATCCTATGAATTATAGAACATATTTAGAAAAGAACCGATATAGTGAACATACTATTGTGATCAATATTTTACGTGTAAAGCGATATAAAGACTGGGCGAAATCTTATGGAATAAAAGTAGAACAGGCAACGTATAAAAACTTGCTAAGCTATATTGCTTATCTAAAAGAAAATAAAAAATACCAACGACAACCGATTAATCAAGAAATACGAGCAATCAAGCTGTATTATGATATGCTTATTGAAAACAATGATGTAGTAGAAAATCCAGCAGAAAACCTAACTATACGAGGAAAACGTAAAAGTATCGTAAAAGATTTATTGACCGAAGAGGAACTAGAAGATTTATATTATTCTTACGATACCAAACATCACGATACTTTTTTTAAGGCAACCAAACAGCGAGATAAAGTTGTAGTAGGATTAATGGTATATCAAGGGATCACAGCTGTAGAATTATATCAATTAAAGGAAGAACATCTAGAACTTGCCAGAGGTCAAATATATATCCCATCTACCCGAAGAAGTAATAGAAGAACATTAAAATTACAGCCATCACAGATAGTGGAACTGATAGAATATACTGCTAAGACGAGAATATATTTATCAAAACGAAGTATAGCCACCGATGATGAACAATTATTCTATGGAACCTTAAATAGTATCCATGGTATTACAGGAAGAATCATCAAAATTTTACGGAATTACAACCGCAAGGTAAAAAGTTATAGTCAAATACGATCTAGTGTGATTGTAAATTGGTTGTCAAAAAACAACTTGCGTCAAGTACAATATATGGCAGGACATCGTTATATAAGTTCTACAGAGAGATACTTGCAAGATGATTTAGAAAATTTACACGAGGTCGTCAATAAGTTCCATCCACTCAAGTGAATACATAAAAAATCTGAATAAACCTAC
Source organism: uncultured Aquimarina sp. (assembly GCA_947496555.1). Taxonomy (GTDB): domain Bacteria; phylum Bacteroidota; class Bacteroidia; order Flavobacteriales; family Flavobacteriaceae; genus Aquimarina. Next base: position 2,126 of record CANMDH010000085.1, read on the forward strand.
TGTTTTTTAGCAATAGTTATTAACAGGAATAGATTTTTTTAAAAAAGAATATAATGCAACAAACATTGCTCCGAGTAGGAATGAAACCCCATCAGAGAGAAGATTTATAACAATGTCTGTTAATACTTCCACATTACAAATATACAAAGAAAATTGTTTGCTCAGTTTTGGGTAAAATCCATCTAATAACAAGTGACTCCTTCCAGTCGAAATATTATTATGGGCACATCAAAAATGCTTTGCCCATAAGCTGTTATAAGGTCTCGTCGTCACCCTTGCTATGGCAAAACTTTTTTACGTCCCTTAAAAAAAGCTTTTGCCGCCCGCGCTTCGTTCCTCCTCGTCGTGTTCCCAGTCTGCTGCAGTGTCACGATTATTGAATCAATAATACGCGCCACAGCAACATCCCTACACACTTCACTGGCTACGCCGCTAGGTCACAACCTAGCCAATTTTTATGTGTAGTTGATTATTGGATAAAGCGGAAACATAAAAATCGTCTGGCGCATCCCTTCGTTACACTCTCGGTCTACGTCGGTTGTTCCTCTACGCTACGGCTACGCCAGTTTTGCGTGCAACGCAGCTTCGTTCAATCGCCACTAGGCTATGATTATTATTGAAGCTGAAGGTCAGCGCGCTACTGCCGTTGCGCACTTCAACTTCAATAATAATCGCTCTTACTCAACATAGGACAAATGGTCGGTGAAAAAAGATAGGACAAGTAGTCGGTCAAATATAAAATGCTTCAAAAGTGGAATAGCGCAAGGATGCAGCGTAGAGGCTCTTCCGCTTTTGAAGTATTAGGCTAAGTGCCGACTGAACGTCGCACAAACTTGCTCAAAGTCTTGAAAAAGAGTATAAAAACAGCCTAAAATGCCCCCAAACTCGTCCAAATCACGTTTACGACACTTTTATACTTCTGCAATATTATAATATTGCTTCCAAAAATCAGGTCTTAAACCTCAAAAGTTCAAGTATAGCAGTTGGTGCGCGGCTATTTTACATAGTTGCGTTATGGTTACAGGTGGCGGTGCGTTGGAGGTGGGAATGTACCATAACTACCAATTATGTAAACATAGCTTGGGTGATGCGGCTGGCTTTAGAAGTTGGGAGTTTATTTAGTACTTTAGCATAGCAGAATGATGAAAGAAAGAACGTTCTTATTTTTTGCTTTTTAGCAGTGATACCGCCAGAAAAATGGTACCTTTTTTTATTTTTTTACGTAGACTATGCAGTTAATGGCAACTTAATCACCGATCGTAACAAAGGAGTAACCAGTGTGTTATACAATCATTTTGATTTACCTACGGATATTGTAGTAAGTAACACCGAGCATACGGGAAATATTAAGTATACCTATGATGCCAATGGTATTAAACTTAGAAAAGTTAAGACCGAAGGTAGCTCTGTTACCACAACAGATTACTCAGGCGATTATACTTATGAAAATGGAAATCTTAAGTTTATTAATCAGCCTGAAGGTTATATTGAACCAGATGGGGATAACTATCAATATGTATATCGTTTAAAAGATATCTGGGGAAATACTAGAATAACGTATGCTGATGCAAATAAAGATGGTTCAATAACAACTTCTGAAATTAGAAGAGAACAGAATTACTATCCCTTTGGACTTGAACATAAAGGATATAATACTGCTTTAAGAGGAGTTAAAAACAATCTCAAAACCTATCAAGGCCAAGAGTTAACTGAGGATTTAGGATTAAATACTCACGAGTGGCGATACCGTATTAGTGACCGAAGTATTGGAAGGTTCTGGCAAATAGATCCATTGTCGGAAGATTATATGTACAACTCAACTTATGCCTTCCAAGAAAATAAATTAGGAATGGGTATTGAGTTGGAAGGTGCAGAATTATTTGGTTGGGTACAACAAAAACTAGTTGAAAATACTGTACAGAATCCAAATGGAGTTAGTGCCCATATTATGGGGGCTGCACAAGCAATAGGTCAAAATATTGAAGGTGCTATAGATGCAGTTACTCACCCTATACAAACAGCTAAGGCTGTTGCCAGTTTAACAGTAGCAGCAGCTTCAAAAGGAAACACCACAACAATGATGGAAGCAGATGCTGCACTTGGAACCAATTCAATGCAAGCAGCAAATGCAGTTGTAACATCAGTAGAAAAAGGAGCTAATGATTTAGTTAATGGTAACGGTGTACAAAGAGGAAATGTTATAGGAAATATTGTTGGTGGAATTATTGGTGGTAAAGGAACAACGACAGCAACTAATGCTGTTAAGACTGCTGTAAAAACTACTAGTATTGCTAATAAAGTTCCTAAAACTTTAGCAAGAGTGGTTCCTGGAGATATACAATCCTCTACTCTAGGGGCTCCAGGCGCATCTGATGTTTTTGTCACAGCAGCGAGTGATATATCAGGTTTGAATGCCACTCAAATAGCGAATAAACTAACCATACCCCAGAGTAGTTCAGGTTTTAATGTAATAGAATTTGCAACACCTAAATCTGGGATATCTACACCAATAAATAGAACAAATCCTGGATTTATAGGTGGTGGAAAAACAGCTGGAGGAGCCAGAGAATTTACAATCCCAAATCAAACAACGCCAGTAGGAGCAACAGTTAAAAAAGTACAATAATGAAATTACAAAAAGAAGAAACAAAATTAATAGGTAAATGGATTTTTGAAGATGGAGAATTTAAGTCTGATGAAATTGCAAAAAGAATAATTTTTTTAAAAGATAATTATTTAGATAAAGTAGCTATATCTGAATCAGGTTGGGATATACTTTATCAAGACCCTGAAGACAAAAGATATTGGGAATTAACATATCCCGAAAGTGAATTACAAGGAGGAGGAGCTCCTTCTCTTATCAATCTTGAAAAAGATAAAGTAATATTAAAATATAAAACTTTGAAAGAATGACAGTAAATGAGCGGCTTTATGCGAGCGGATTAATGGATGATTTTGATAAGGCTATAAAAAATAAAGATGTAGAAAAAGCTAAATCTATACTTATTAAAACTGAATTAGACGAGGCTTCAATAAAGCCAATTTTAGAAAGTCTGAATTTAAAAGAAGATATAAAATAATCAAGTAAAAACCACCTTCGGGTGGTTTTTTGTTTAGTCAATATCCTGTAATACGTTTTTAAGGGTACTTTTAAGTTTACGCTTACTGATAAAGGCATCAAGGATAGAGAAGATTGTCTTTTGTTCTTCTTTGGTTAAGGTATCAATTAACGCTACTCGTTCCATAAGAGTAGTATCTACAGAATTGATATCCTGTAATACTTCTTTATTGGTAAAAAGTTCAGCCATAGACACTCCTAATGCCTTAGCGATTTTCATTAAAGTGCTAACAGAGGGGTCTGTTTTACCATTTTCAATACGAGAATATTGTGCTGCTCCCATATCAATAGCAGAAATCACTTCTTTTTGTGATAATCCTTTGGCTTCTCTAATGCGCTTAATGTTTTTGCTGATATCCATATTATTGCTTAATACAGCAACAAATGTACGTTTAAAGGCTTTATTGGTCAATTTTTGAAATTTATAAAGTTATTTATTTGCTTAATAAGGCAAATATAAATAATTTTGTTTCATTGCTTAATTAATCAAATAATAATTTTATGTCTTTAAAAACTCACAACCCACACAATTACAGTTATATCAATGCATACTTAGAAATCCACATCTTGGGTGGTATTAAGTTCAATAATTTAGAACGTATGCGTGTAACTATGAGTGTGCAAAAACCAAAAAGTATTAATGTACTACGTCATAGTATAGATTTGTACAATGACAATATGGTCGAGAAATTTGTACGAAAGATTGCAGAGCGTATTGAGATCGGTACGAGTGTGACCAGAAAAACTTTACAAGAACTTACGGCAGCATTAGAACAATACCGCATGGAAGAACTTGAACGAGAAAAGGAAGCAAATAAAACTCCTATCGAAGAACTCACCGCAGACGAAGAACAAGCAGCGATTAAGTTCTTAAAATCAAAGGATTTACTTAAAAAGACCAATGAACTTATTGGTAAAAGTGGTGTGATAGGTGAGGAAACCAACCGCTTATTAATGTATCTTATTTTTACAAGTCGTAAAACTGCAAATCCTTTACATTGTATTAGTTTAGGAAGCTCCGGAGTTGGCAAAACACATCTACAATCCAAAGTAGCAGAGTTAATCCCTGATGAAGATAAGATAGAGATTACGGTACTCTCTGCCAATGCTTTTTACTACTTCAACCGTACAGAACTTAGAAACAAACTGATATTAATAGAAGATTTAGATGGTGCAGAGTCAGTACTCTACCCTCTTAGGGAATTACAATCTAAAAAACGAATTACTAAAACCGTAGTTCATAAAGATCGAAAAGGAACAACTAAAACTATACACCTAACTGTAGAAGGTCCTGTAAGTGTTGCAGGCTGTACTACACAAGAAAGTATCTATGAAGATAATAGTAACAGGAGCTTCTTACTCTACATCGATGAATCAGAGGAACAAGACAAACGCATCATGGATTATCAGCGGTTATTATCAGCAGGTAAACGAAATCATAAAGAAGAATTTGAATCGGCACGGTTTTTACGATCTGTACAACGATCTTTAAATACGGTATCAGTTCGTAATCCTTATGCAGAATACTTGAGTTTACCTGTATCAGTTTTTAAACCAAGAAGAACTAATGCACACTACTTACAATTTATAGAAGCTATTACTTTTTACAAACAATGGCAACGAAAGAAGAAAACTGACGAAAAAACAGGCGAAATATACGTAGAAACTACGCTAGAAGATATTGAAGAAGCCAATGAGATCATCAAAGAAGTATTACTACGCAAAAGTGATCGTATTACAGGAGCAGCCCGAAATCACTTAGAGCGATTAAAAACCTATTTAAAAGAAGCAGAACAAACCACTTTTACAAATGCCGAAATCCGTAAGCAGCTAAATATCAAAGAAAGTACTTTACGAGGTTATCACAAGCAGTTACAGGAAGAAGGGTATATTAAACGAGTAAAGAAAAAGAAAACGAAGAGTTACTGTTTTGAAATCATAGATATGAAAGAGTATGATTGGCTAAAAGCTAGTATTGATAATGCCTTAAAAGGTTGTTTACAACAAATAGAACTGGGTTTAGTGACAAACTAACCCGCGATCCGCAACCAACTCGCAACCTATCTACTTGCGAGGATAACCAAAAGAAAGCCAGTCGGTTATCTGTACTGCGCTACAATATCACAAAAAACACATACCGCATGAAAAAAGTCGAGAGCCTCGACAGGCAATAACATGAAAAAACTAAAACTAAATAATCCGAGTTATAGAGAGTTATTAATGTCCTTTAAGGACTGGTTAGATATTTTGGGCTATAATGAAAAGACGGTGTATTACTCCCCGATCTTTATACAAGAGTTCTTCCATTGGTTGGAGCAACACAACATACAAGGTTTAGAACAGATTACTCTTGATACTGTTAAAGCATATTACAAATACTTAGGAGAACGTAGTAACCAACGTAAAGGAGGGGGATTAAGTAAAGCATACCTGAACAAACATCAAAATGCATTACGAAAGTTCAGGGAGTATTTACAAAAACAAGGAGCTAGAACCTTTAAAGTACATCTTCGATTAGAAAAAAGTGAAAGTGCCATCAAAGATATCCTTACCCAATCAGAGATCAAACAACTCTTTGAAGTGACTAGTTACAGTAGTAAATACATACGTACCCGATTACGGGATAAAGCCATCCTTGTTGTGTTATATAGTTGTGGTCTACGAAGGACGGAGGCCGTCTGCCTAAATATTAATGATATCCTTTTTGATGCAGGGCGTGTGCTTGTACGACAAGGGAAAAACTACAAAGAACGATACGTACCTATCAACAAGCACGGTATAATCATACTTGAAGACTATGTCTTCGAAGCCAGACCAATGTATACTGGGAGTCATGGTACAGAAGCTTTGTTTATCAATAAATACGGAGATCGATTACATGGCCAGAATTTAAGTAGAAGGTTACAACATTTATTAACCCTAGTTGATGATGAGATCTTAAGAGAAAAACACATCACTCCACATTGCTTAAGACATAGTATAGCCACGCATTTATTACAACAAGGCATGAAGATCGAAGACATACAACAGTTTTTAGGACATAGCTCCTTAAAATCGACACAAATCTATGCACACTTACTCGAATTATTATGAAAGATTATTACACATACTTAGAGGAACTTAATCATAGTGAAAGAACCATCAAAACCAATGTTTATAATATTGATAAGCTGAAACAATGGTGTAAAAGTAAACGCACTAACCCTCAAAGACTAACCTATCGACAATTACTCAACTATATCACTCACTTAAAAACTACTAACAAACCTGAAACTATCAATAGACATATCTGGGCAATCAAACATTACTGTACCTATCTGATAGAAGAAGGTTATCGAACAGATAATATTGCAGACGATCTAAAAGTGAGAGGAGAACGTAAAAAAGTGTTCCATAATTTACTGACCAGTGATGAACTCGAAGATCTGTTTTACAGTTATGAAACTGATAAGATATGGAAGGATAATTTTTATTACAAAGCCACCGCAAAACGCAATAAAGTAGTAGTTGGATTATTAGTGTACCAGGGTTTATTGAGTAACAATTTTAAATCTTTAGAAGTTGAACATGTAGACTTACGTAGAGGAACGATTTACATCCCAAGTACTAGAAAGAATGCATGGCGAAAGTTAGAGTTAAAACCTTGGCAGGTTATAGAACTCAAAGAATACATCGAAGAAGTACGACCGATCATACAAGATCACATGAATACCTATGATGAAAAGCTGTTCCCATTAAACACACCACAGTTCCATACGATTTTACACCCGATCTTAAAAAAGCTAAAAACCTACAATCAAAAGGTGACAAACAATACTCATATCAGAGCTAGTGTAATCGTCAATTGGTTAGGACAATACAACATCAGGAAAGTGCAGCAAATGGCAGGTCACAGACATATTTTATCTACGGAATCTTACAAACAGGACAACCTAGAAAGTCTGCACGAAGCTATAAATCAGTTCCATCCGTTACACTAAATGTTAAAAAAGTACGTTTTTAAGTACTTATTATTATCTTTGTAGTATGGAAACAGTAAACTATACAGATTTTCGTTCAAATCTAAAGCATTGGTTCGACAAAGTGGTTAATGATGTAAGTGATATTATTATCAAGCGTAAAAATGGTAAAGACCTTGTATTAATATCATTGGACGAATACAATTCATTGAAAGAAACTACTTATCTGCTCACAGGAAAAAATAGAGATATTTTATTAAACTCTATCAAAGAATTAGAAGCAGGTAAAGGAGTTCAAAAAGACTTAATCGAATAAATGAAATTAACTTGGTCTACTTCCTCTTGGGAAGATTATTTGTATTGGCAAAAGGTCGATAAGAAAATAGTAAAACGAATTAATGAACTCATTAAAAGTTGTATACGAACACCTTTTGAAGGCATAGGCAAACCCGAAGCTTTAAAAGGAGATTTACAAGGATATTGGTCAAGACGAATTACTTCGGAACATCGCTTGGTTTATAAATACGAAAAAGATCAATTATTAATAGCAGCCTGTCGTTATCATTACGGTAAATAGCCAAGTGTCTCCCTTCGGTCGAATCATTATTATGGGCGCAGCAAGAAAAATACTTTGCCCATAAACTGTTATAAGGTGTTCCTTCGTCACGCCACAAGCTATTTTTTGTTATTCCACAAGTGCTGAAAATAGCACTTGCTCCATACCGTTCCAACTTCCTCACCTTCGGTCGTCAGTTTACACTACAAACAAATAGCCTTGCTCTGTTCCTCTATCACCCGCAGCTACTTTTTTGCTTAAAAACAATAAGGATGCCTACGGCGTGAGTTAATTAAGCAAAACCGCTGCTTCATTGGCTACGCCGCTTGGTCGCAACCTAGCCAATTATTTATGTTGAAGTTAATATTGGATAAAGAAGAACACATAAAAATCGTCTGGCACACAAAACCGTTACACTCCTTTTTGTGTGTCGGTTGCTCCTCTCCGCTTTGGCTACGCCTTTGTTTTTGCGTGCAACGCAGCTTCGTTCAATCGCCTCTAGGCTATGATTATTATTAAAGTTGAAGCTCGGCAGCTTCTGCCTTTACGCACTTCAACTTCAATAATAATCGTTCTTACTCGAAACGGTAAACTATTTTAGTAAAAAGCGGAATGCGGTGGCTGTAGCGTGCTGAACTTCCGCTTTTTATTAAAATACTAGCCTTAATGGCGATTGAATGACTCCACAACGCTTGGGAACAGTTCTACGACACGATCATACCACTATAATATTATAATATTGCTCCCAAAAATCGTCTGTTAGAAGTCAAAAGTTCAAGGATAGCAGTAGTTGCGGGGATATTTTACATAATTGCGTTATAGACCCTGAGTATGCGAAGTGCGACTATAACTACCCATTATGTAAAGATAGCTTTGGTGATGCGGCTGGCTTTAGAAGTATTTAGTACTTTTGCTTCAGTTGACAGATGATGA
>CANMDH010000086.1 GCA_947496555.1 uncultured Aquimarina sp.
TTTTCCATATTTGAAAACATAAATAATAATGAAATTTGTATAAATTAGACCGTAGCTAGTTTAGGGGTACTTACAATTGATCTTTATTGAAATTACAGCCTTCTGTATAAACAAAAGATTCGATACCGTTAATATTTAAAGAATAACAAAAAGTTTCAGCGGGTTTTGTAATTAAAGTAACATCAACATTAAGTAACCGTCCCTCTTCCCTTATCATGCAATGAAAATATTGGGTTAATTCGGGTTCTTTAACTCCACCTTTACCATTATTTTCGTAAAAATGCATGTCTGATATACTATCATTTTTATAGATTGACTCTAGTAATTGAGTTATTACTTTTTTAGTTCTATGATCATTCTTTGTCTGAGAGTAACAAGAGCCTATAATTAATAAAGAAAAAAAGTTATAAATAGAAAATTTCTCATTATGTTATTTTGGTATTGAAAAACTTTTGACAAAAAACAACTATCAATCTAAAGTTTAAAACTATCATCAACTTCGACCTTATTGTGAATATTATTAAACTGGTTCAATTCCCAGAAAAAATAATTATCTTCATATTTCCTAACAAGGAAATACCATGAATTAGAATCTGGAACAAAAAAAGCACCATACCCTTTAGATTCTAAAGACTCGTTTTTAAGTGGGGCACAATTCTCATAATAGAGAAATGTTTTGACACCTTTTACTGTCTCAATAGAACAGGTTTTTTCGCTTCCTGTAAATTGATTGTAGGCTACACGTACTAAAAAAACAGGTTCATCAGAGATTGACTCGAATTTACAATGAAAGAATGCTGTTGTACTAGATTTTTTATCCTCAATATTTTTATTTTCATACACCGACTCTAATAATTCTTTTACCTCTTTTTCAAAAGGCTTTTTTTGAGAATAACTACAACCTAGAGGAAAGACTATGATTATGATGATTACTTTTAAACTTCTCATATATTCTATATACATGCAAATTAAACTGGCACTTACTCATTAAGTATATTTCCCTTATGATCAAAAGTAATCGAATAACCTTCAAAAACGGTGTACGATCTGCGTAAAACAAAAAAGTCACTGTCTTTGCCCTCTCTACTTCTACCTTTCTCATCCATTTTATCCCGTTCTAACAATGTCTTTTGTTCTGTTTGATTCATATCTGTGCCAAAAAGATAATCAGACGCAAAAACTAGAGGGTAGAATTTATCATTTATTAACACTTTTCTATTGGACTTCTTAATATAGTTGAAATTGTCAATCTCTTCAAAGTTGTTTTTACTTTCAGAAACTGTAATTTCAAAAATATTATTATCCTTTTGGGACAAATAAAAAGAAAATCTACTTTCGGGTTTTTCTTTTACAATCTTATAAAGTTTGTGTTCAACTTTTCTAGGTAAAATATATGGAATGCTATTATTAATTTTTGATGTTCTACACCCTACAAAAATAAATAGGAGTACCATCGATAATTTCAATCCTTTATACATAATCCTATAAGGTTTTCAGCCATAAAGATATTTTTTATGTAAGAAGGGTTCTTTTCAAGGCATATTTCTGTATTATCCTTGAAAAACTTACAATCCACATTCAATGGAGAATTGAAAGTTCTACCATCTTCAAGTTTAATTTCGTTATACCAAATTGATTTAAGTTTAAGATTGTAACTTCCATTCAAAATTATTTGTTTACAATCGTTTTTTGATTTTTTTTCTGACAACACTTTATAGAAATAGTCTCCCTTTTTTAAATGTAGGATGTAGTATTTATTTTTTTCTTCAATTTTTTTTATTGAATAAACGGTAGATTCTACACCAAAATCTTCTGATTGTTTCTTTGGCGACTGTCCACAGGCCATAATAATTATTAAAACAAATATGATTAATCTCATTACTGCAATGTTTGAATTACTGTTTTATTACCACTATTATCCATAACATACCATTCTACCCTCGAAATACCAGCTGGGTACTGGCCATTCTGCATTTGAAGCTTTTGTCCTGAAGCATTATATAAGTCTTGATAAATAGGTCCAGATTGAGGAGTAGCGGAGCTATGGGCTCTATTATAAACACTACTAGGATTATTAACATCTGCCATTGTTGCTTGACCTACAGAATTACCACTCTGCTGAGTAATTAAAGCACCTTGATATGCTTCCGTTACTTCGTGTAAAACGTCAGCACCAGGATTTCCATTACCTCCACTCGCTAGGCCTAAAACGTTAGGATTTACTTCTTGAGTAGCAACAACAGTATTACCGGTTGGACCGTTTGTAACAGTATTTCCGGCAAAGGCTCCCCCAATATATAGATTACCAGATTTCGTAAGAGTAGTGTTTTCAGCCTCAACATTTACGGTAATTGAACTATCATCAATAGCCGTTGTTAATTGTTGTGCGTCGGCAGAAAGTGATCCATCACCATCAATTGTTATACGATCTCCTTGTTGTTTACCAAAACTAGTTGTTCCTGATGGTGAGGCATCTTTGTTTTATCACTCAAATTCTTTTCTATAGATCTGATTGGGTTACTCATTTATTATTTATCAAATCGTTGTAATAAAGACAATAATCGATCTAAATCAAATATCAAAGAATTCCAAGAAATCATTCGCTTCAGATTCCTTTAATCTTAGGACCTTTCTCTCGTCATTATATAAATTATAAAAGATTTTATCTGTTTTATCTATATCAAAATAAAATTCTTCTCCTTTTTTTACAGTAACAACGGAATCTATTGAAAATTCTTTTTTAAACCTAGCCTTATAGTTTGAAAAAGTTATATCTAATTGGTCTAGTTTTGGTGATGCAAAAACTTTAAAATAACTTGACATCTGACCATTTTTAATACGAAAAAGTTTAGTTTTATCCCATAATGGATATAAATCGAAACCGTATCCAATGATATCATCAACATAACACTTTTGATTTTTTGAGATCTTAAAATCATCAAATTCTATATCTCTTATTGCTTCTACTACTGACCCCTTCGGACAGTACAATTCAGGAAAATATATTGCCATAATATTAAAACTTAGTGAACAACTCTACCATCTATACTTACATTAACATGATTCCCGCTATTTGAGAGCCAACCTAATTGTTGCTTGCCTTTAGCTGACAATTGAACGTCCCAATGCATTTCACCGACAATATTTCCGGAAGGTTTTTTCCAAACATTTCCAAATTTATCCACATAACCACCATTCTTTTTTAACAGTTTTCCATTTTTTATATCGGATGCTCTTGGAACAAATCTTATTCTACCCCTAGTTGGCAATTTTGCAGCTTTCAACAAGCCTTTTGAGCTTTTTACCGCCTTCGACAAGTTTGAAACTCCACTTACAACATTTTTAGCTCCTCCGGGTCCAAAAGGCAAATTAACTGGTGCTCCAATAGGTACAATACCAGTAGATCTTCCCGCTGGGTCTACAAAGAATCTCCCGTCATCAGATTTTCTTCTACCAAATAGTTCCGGTAGATTCTCCTGCGCTTCGGCATACAATTTATCAAAACCTTCTAAATCTGCAATAGCAGTGGCAGCGTTTTTTCCTCCAAAGTCAGTAACTTCACTTGAAGATGCTGTAACAACAACTTCCTCTAAATTTATACTAGTCACCGCTAGACCTACATTTAAAAGAACTGTTGGGTCTATAGGCATCCTTCCATCAGGATCAATGTATCTAATTGGATTATTATATACAAAATTATAAGGTGACCATTCGTAAAACTCTTCGGCTAAGGGATCCGGCTGAAACCATCTACTCATCACCGTTGGGTCTGCTCCTGCCTCTGTAAAGGTAACAGATTCTTCTACAAAACTGGTAATCGTATTGTTTTTTACATTGAGCATTACAGAACCAATACGAACAATAGTATCGTTATCAAAATCTTCTATAAATTTTCCTTTGGATAATGTCCCTATTTGCGGTTCATAATCATATTCTGCAAAAGGATTTTGCGCATGAATGATACCACACCATAACACTAATAAAAGCCCTAATTTTTTCATATTAATTTGATTTATTTCTGTTGGTTATTTCTTTGTTTATATATTTTTCTCGTTCTCGATTAAAAGAAGTAAGCCAATTCAAATACATCTCCTCCGGCATACGTCTATAGCCCGATAAGTGAATAGCCTTGTAATCGTTTTGCATATTCAAAAACATTCCTCTAAGTTGTTCGTGCTCATATACTTTTTTTGAGAATTCTCCGTATTCTCTTTCAACATGTTGTTCGAAAATATTAGCAGAGACTACCAAAGAAATTTAATTGCATGAATACATTAGACTCATATAAAGAAGATAGATTCGTTACTAAATTAATTAAAGATACTCGAAAAGGTAATGTAAATTGGGATGAGGATAAAACGAAAATAGATGTTCCTTCTAGTGAAAAATAACAAGTAAAATCTATACCACAAAAATCAACAACAATTTTCTAAGGTTATACCAATTTAATTATCGCCACTATACAGATGAGGATCAATGGGATTGGTTTCCAAGAATAAGATTAGAAATGATTGACAATCAAAAAGAAACTTTATTTGAATTTAGCCAAAATTATTCTTTGGATAAATTATTTACAGCTATACAAGAAAATCATTCAAAAGTAGATGATTTCCTGAATGATTACCTTAATGATAATTAGCTAAATATTAAATTAATAGTATGATATAATTTCATCCATGAAAAGCAACATAAGCATAAAACTTAAGGATCATTTTAAATTATACATTCTGCTAAAAGACAAGATTGTTTTTGAGTCTGAATTACTTAACAATCAAATTCCTTTTTATTGTGATCTAAATGAACAACCAATGATCGATGAAGGCATTAGATATTTTTTACTTAATTCTGACCGCCCAAAAGTTGATCAAATCATTACAGATAACGAAATTATAGCAAGTACTGAAACTATTTATCTTTATGATTATAGAGATAAAATAAAAGAGACAAAGTTATATTTGTATGCTATTCTTGCTGTTGTAATTATTATGTTAATGATTGCTTTTTTCGATAAAATTCTTAGTTAAAAGAATCTTTATTTTATTCCATTTCTGAAAAAAAATCTTCTTTTGATATATAAGAATTATTAAAATACACTCCAATTGCTTTATTATAATTTAAAACCGAAGAAACAATATTAGCAATTAAAGAGGTTTCTACATCATCCTTTCCTTTCGGATTCATAATTGAAACCAGAACATGTGCATTGTGTTCTATTATAGACGGATCTTCATCACTAATTGGGATTGGATGCTCAAACAAGGCAACAGAAGCTCTATAATCATCAACAATTAGTACTGCATTCTTCTCATCAGAATCCGAGTCATCTACGGTTCTATTCCATTCTTCGCGTAATCGATGAACAATATCTTTAATGTTGAAATTATTAGTTTCTTTTAGAATAACAAATGCAATTTTTGGATCTGGTTTTTTTATATTAAAGTACTCATATAGAACATCTAAAGCACTTAACTTAGAGTTTAAAAGATTGTCAACATGGTCTATTACATCTAACTGAAACTTTTGAAATTTGTCTCGGTCAATATTTTTAGAGAGCTCTTGGGAAGCAATTGTTTTATCTAAAAAATAAGCTTCCAACATTGATTTGTAGATTATCTCCTCATAGTCGGTTTTATCTATTTTTTTGTTGTAACCCTGGTAAACATGCTTTAGTAATTCCTCTCCTTTCTCAACTTCTCCAATTCTTATGTATAAAACTCCAGATAAAGGATATTTATTTGCTACTCTCTCTTCTTTAGATTCAATTTTAGCTAATGTCTTAATAGCACCAGAATAATCTAAGGTTTCAATCTGGAATTGGACTTTAGTATATGACCAATCATAATCATCTTTTTGACAATTTGTAATCAATTTATCTAAGTAAAATATAGTGGAATCAATAGCTTGTATATTGTTTCTTTCTATAGCATGTTGATTAACATGTTTCATATATTTGTTGTTTAATTCCTCACAATTCTTTACCTGTGCGTTATTCTCATTTCTACAAGAAGAAATTAATACTAATAGTAAAATAATAAAGTATCTCATTTTTAAAATCTTAATTGATTTGAAGTACTAAACCTATTTGATTTTGTACTAGATGTATATTGCGATTGATAATTTACTGAAGAATTCATCATTATTGTTAAGTTAGGCTTTTGGGAAAAATTCTTTGAATATTTCGCCCATTGGTTCATTGACAAAGACATTGTTGCTGAAGCTCCTGCTACAGTTGTGTCATTACTCAATAAAGGATAGCCCAGAGGACTAAAATTGGAGCTAGAAATACCATTAGACTTTCCAAGTATTGGATTATATTTTGCGATACCAAAGTTTCCTGTAACACTTTCGAAACCAATACCAGGAGCGCTAGTTTGTGATGACAATGTAACATTAATATTTACTCCTGTAATTTTTGATTTCCCACTAATCAACTCTCCACTTTTACCCGTATCGGACACATTTAATTCAAACCCCACTTTTGCGATGTTACTTATTATCACTCCACCAAAAAAGCCTGCTCTTTTAGCAGGTGTTGAAGCACTATTGTTACCTCCAAAACCAATAGCTGTTGCAGTATTCCAAGTTACATTTTTATCTTCGGATATATTCAAAGTTTCCTTTACTTCCTCTGTAGTTGCACCAACATTCTGCCATTCACCATCTTCATTTGATAAACTCTGGTCTGTACTATCATAATACACAACTTCTCCTGTATCTTGATTTTGAAACCAGTCATCCGCCTGAATAGGAAAAGCTCCTGTTGGGTCTACATATTTCATTGGATTGTTCTTTACAAATACATAAGGCGAATCTTCTGGAAATTCTTCTGCCATTGGGTCAGCTTGCCACCACCTGCTCATAACTGTAGGTTCCGCTCCTGCTTCTGTAAAAGTAGTTTCTTCTATTACAAATTTTGTAATTGTATTGGTATAGGTATTAAAAACGACAGTACCAATGCGGACAAGACTATCATTGTCAAAATGCTCTATGTATTTTCCTTTACTCAATGTTCCTATCTGGGGTTCGTATCCGTAATCTTCAAATGGATTCTGTGCAAGTGTAATGCCGTAGCAAAATAAAAACAGAAATATAAGCCCTAATTTATTCATTTTTATTTGATTTATTTCGGTTAGTAATCTCTTTATTTAAGTATTTTTCGCGTTCATTATTAAATGAAATGAGCCAGTTTATATACATTTCTTCTGGCATTCTTCTATAGCCCGCATGATGAATTTGTGCATACTCATTTTGCATAGCTAGGAATACTTCTTTGTATTCTTGGTTTTCCCTTATTTTTTCCGAAAACTCACCATGTTCTTTTTCAATTTTTTGTTCAAGTATTCTTTTTATAGTTTCTGCTCGTAAAATTCGTCCATTGATATAATGCGGATAATATTGTAAAGCAATCTCACAAGCTTCTAAAGTGAAACTTCCATCATTAGCTTCAAATGCCCTATTGTAACCTTCGGCAAGGTCAATCATACACATGGCAATACTTTGTCTATCATTCAAAGCTTCCATATATAACTTATTGGCTATAGCATCTAGGTGAATGTACCCAGATGCCATAAGCCATGAATCGTTTGGAAATATTCCTGTTGTTAGTTCTGTATTATACCAACCGTCTTTTCTATTTTTCTGTTTTATATATACATGATTAGGAGCAAGAGCCAAATGTGCTTCAACCCCAATTTCTTTGGCTAGTATTTTATACAAATATGGTAATGAATGACAATTGCCTTTTCTAGTTTCTAATAATTTAGAAACAAACATATTCTGCCAATTTTTCCTTCCCCAAATATCCTCAAAATCATAGGTGAACGGAATGTACTTATAAAGCTCTCCATCATTAGAGTAAAAAGATATAGTGTCAGTAATTACTGCAAACAAAGCCGCACTTTTTTTCACTTCGAGACTATCGCGTTCTTGATATAACAAAGTTCTATTGGTATAAATAGCTTCTGCAAGGCTTTTCAATCTACTAATATCATCATTAAAGGCAAGCGTGTCTAACGTTCCATATAGATATGCATTTTCTACAGTCATTACCGCCTTTTTAAAGTCTATCTTTGTAGTGTCTTGTAGCATTTCTGTGAGCGAAACCAAAGCGTTTTTATATAGTTTTTCTCTATCTTGTGCTTTTACACCTATAGTTAAAAAGAGAAAAATAATCAATAAGGAATTTCTCATAGTTTTATAATCTGTTTATTTTGCTTTTTAAGTTGTTGCTGAATTCTTTTTTGTTCCTGCTTATCCTTTTCCTTTTTCATATTTTCTAGCCATTTTTGATATTCTTCATCTGGCATATTTTTATATCCCAAAGCTTCAATAGCTTTATAGGATTTTATCATAGTTTTTATAAGTTCTAGTGCTTTAGGATATTTTGGTAACTCTACATTTATAGTTTCTTTTGTAATTCCTAATTGTTCCAAAACTTGAAATACTATTTCATTATAATAGTTAGCCTTATTTAAGTGTGCAACAATATTAGCAGAGTGTAACTTTAAAGCCTCTTGGGTAACTCGTTTCGTAAATTCATCATTTCCATACTTACGTTCATACCCCATTGATAAATCGACAAGCATCTGCGCAAATAATTGCTGTTTATCCAAAGGGCGCATATACAATCCATTCTGTATAGCTTCTACTTTTATATAACCAGATTGTAATATATGAGCATTAGTCGTTAAAATGTTACTGGTAAGCTCAACATTATACCAGTTTCTATTCTGGTCATCTGGGAATTTGATATACGTATGATTAGGTGCAGTGGCAAGATGTGCTATAGCACCAATTTCTTCTGCAAGAATAAGATATAACAAAGGTAGCGAATGACATTGCCCAGAGCCTGTCTCAAGAAGCTTATGTACAAACATTTTAGACCAATCTTTTTTACCCATGTAATCATCAAAGTCATATTTTAAAGGTAAGTGTTCAATCTTTTTATTTTTTATTTTAAGTGTATCACTAAAAAATTGAAACAAGATTAAATTCTTAGCTACATTGCTATTTGGGTTATATCCAAATTCTATTATTTTTTCGCGCAAAAAATCTCCCGTTTGCGTTATAACTTTTTCAAACTCTTCATAATTCTGTTGTTCTTCATAAAAGGCATTTTCGACGGCGAACACAGCCTCTTTTAAAGAGTATGAAGATATATCCATACTTTGTAATTTATCAAATGCCTTTTGATAATAAATAGTACCTTTTTTGTGATTATGCGATGGTAGACTATAAGGAGAAGAAAACTCACTTACAGCTTCATCAATCAATCCCTGTACACGCTTCCTATATTCATTTTCTTGTCTTTGTCTCATCTCAACCTCTCGCATTATAGCTTCATTTCGCTGTTGTTGAGACATTCGATATATTGGATTTGGATGTGTGACAGTCATAACATTTTGCGAACCATAATGGTGAAGAGTACTTGCCTGTGGAGTTTTAGGCATTACATCTGGCAATCCTACTTGTGCAAGCATAGATTGTATGGCTCCAAATACTAGGAGAAATATTGCTTTATTCAAGTTGGTAGGTTTCATAAAATTAATGTGCGAACATAGTTTTCTTATTCCTTCTTTTCAATACTCATAACAGGGACTTTTTCCCCTTTCTACGAGCTTTTTGGATAAGTGAATTGATCCCTAAGCCAAACACACAAAATCATAATTGCTTCACATAATTTTTCGCAAATTATGTTGTGCCAGTTTCATTTTTTGAAACTGTAAAAACTTTATTTTTCTTTTTCATTACTATAAAAGCCATACTTGAATCCCACTACTTTTTCATATACAAAACTCAGGAGGCTTTGCGGTTTTTTTACTCGATAATCCTGCAGGCAGGCATGACGGGATTTAAAATACTCTCAGGCTTGCCTCGAAATCAAAAAATAATTTTCAACGAATACCTCGGGCTTGCCCTTAGTTTACTATTGGATCAGAACACTCTTTTATACTAGATCAAAATCATCATTCAATGCTTGA
>CANMDH010000087.1 GCA_947496555.1 uncultured Aquimarina sp.
GTACGCTTCTTCTTAGAATTTCCTGAATCTTTCATAAATAAGTCAAATTTGTGTCAACTTATTTCAGGACGGGACATTATAAAAACAAAAGGGCCGAATTTGATTCGGCCCTTTTTATTTCTATTACTTCTTTTTATTCTCGAGTTCACGCTTTTTTCTTTTCGCTTCACGCTCTCGTTTTCTTTGTTCTCTTTTTAATTTTCTAAGTTCTTTTTTAGATAACTTTTTGGTTGCTACCTTTTTTTGACTCTTTTTTACAGTGGTTACTGCTGCTTTTTCTGCAACTTCTTGTTGTTTTTCCTCTTTTTTCTTGTCACCACAAGCAATTACTGTTATTACAAACAGTGTTAATACGAACCACTTTTTCAAAGTTTGCATGATACAACATTTTATTAGTTTGTACAGTGTATTAAACGTAATAACCTTTGAAATGTTTTATAATTGGCTTATTCTCCCTCACGGGTTATAGGGTTAATAGTTTTCTAGACTATACAAATCCAACAAAAGAAGCTTATCAATAAACACTGATTTTTTAATGTTATGGTTTTTGTTTAAAAAATCAAGGATATCAACTTCTTCCGCAGTGCTTTTAAAATTTTCAAGCAAATTACACTTGGTTAACTTAACAAGTTCTAATGGGGCGTGTTTTGTTTTAAAGTAATAACTATCAAACATAGACAATTTACCAATACCTTTTTTCACTTCTTTGTAAATATGTATCCAATCATTTGATCCTATAAAATTACAGAAATTACCATTGGGTAATAATGTAAAATGAAATGGATCAATGTCATAATTTTCATCGATATCGGCATTAATAATGTTTTTTATGCTTTCTCTGGTTACTGGGCTTGGAGCATAAAACAATAATATTTCAAGCTTATGCATCATATCAAACACATCTATTTTTTGCATCCCTTCAAAATTTTTAACCACTTTATATAACAGTTCATATTCTTTTTTCATAATATATCAATTCATAGTAAAATAATTCCCCCTAAATCATTTTGATATAGGGGGAATACTCAAAAATCAACCAATCAGCTTATGGATTAATCCCCTGTCCACTAGGACCACTGCCCAACCATGCTAAATAGTTGGCAACTACCAAATGATCATTAGGATCAATGGATGGCGGTATTAAAATCCCGTCTACATAATAACCAGGCTTAGTTGATAAAACACCGCCTTGAATCGTTCTAGACTCTGAGGTACTTAATAATTGTACATTCGCATTCTTAATTGTTTTCATAACTGTTTGTTTTATTGATGAATTTTAGAATGTGTAAAAGAATTATTCTGTTTATTTCTTTTACACTACAATAATAAAAGAGTAGCGTTCCATTTTTAGGGACGTTGAAAGTTTAGACTAAATATTGTCCGCAAAAATAGGTGGTACTTAAACGGGCAATAATAAACATACCACAGCCATATAGTCCGGCTAAAACTTTTGAAAAAACAGGTTTCAAATATTTCTTAGCAAAATGTAAATACCCCAAAATAAGTAATGCCATCATTGGATATAGATATATTCTTTTGTTTCCAAGATTTAAATTTACGCTTAAAAAACAAGGACCTGTAATAAAAGAAAAACCAAATACACAAAATAGACAGGTAATTCCTCCTAGAGAATTCCTGATAGCTGCATACGCTAAGGCATGAGCCTTTTCTTTATTCTTTTTTTGTTTATAGTAGTATACACTTAGATATCTTTTATAAAGCTGTACAAGAAAAAGTTCCATTGTTTTTAAGGCAAAAAAAAGTCTTAGGACAAAAATTGAAATGGCATTACTACCAAATTATGTACAAAATGCAATAACACTGCAAAAAGAAAACCATGCTTCAATCTTACAAAAGCAAAGTATCCACCAATAAAAAATTGTGGGAGTACCAATATAGGGATATATGCATATTGCCACCCGTATTGAAAATCATAATTATGGGCATGTAATAGTGCAAAAAAAAGAAGGTGATAATAAAAAAAGAAAATATACCTTCTCTTTAGGAAAGAAATTATTGTATCTGAAATTAAAAAATACAATACTAATAAAACAAATACTATGATTAATCCAAGAAAAACAAAATTGATTTGCGAAGTTTGATTAAAAATGAAGATAATATAAAAAACTTGTATCGGAACGCTGATTAGGATAAATGATTTTTTGATCACCAGAGATAACCGAAATCCTAGCTCTTCAAATATAGGTGCTAAAACAATTGCTTGAAAAATTAGGGTTTGAGGAGAACGAAGACTTCTAAGATCACTAGAAATTAATGTTTTAAGCGAATTATTAAATAAAAACAAAAAAAAAGTAGTCCTCCATAAACTAGAATAAAAAAGCCAATAAACTTAGCATATGACACAATCATTCTGAAAAAAGGAACTTTCTTTCTATCTTGTTCATAAACGGGACATTTAAGAAATTCGAAAAATTCTTTCATTTTACAATCTATATAGATAGAGTAATCTTTATTTTATAATCCTGCAATAACAAAAAAGCCCATTACAAACAATGAGCCAATGATGTGCTTTTTATGTATGCCTATATTTAGTTAACGCAACCAGAAATTGTCAATATTTTTTTGTGAGGAATAGGCCTAAGGTCGCTCAGTATTTTCAATACTTGGTTTAGAAAATAATCCAGCCTTAAAATTTTCCCAATCTGAAACGATAGCCAAAAGGGAAATAAGAGCTATGATGCATACTATTATAATAATTAAGCGTTTTTTCTTCATTATTTTAAATTTTGTAAAGAGGAGTAGTGAAACTAAATATCACTACTCCAATTTTTGTTAACAATTTTGAGCATATGCTGCAAATTCTAATCCCCAATTGGTAGGACCAACTAGCAATAGTCTTACTCCGAATCCTACATCGTAGGCAAAAGAGCAACCACCCTTAATTAGAACTGATTCATTTGTCTTTAATTCTCTGACTTCAAATTTATGTAAATTTTTCATAATTATTTTGTTTTTAAGTTATTGAACTGGAGCCTTTCCCATTAAACCAGCTTTGAAATTTTCCCAATCTCCTATAATTTCAGCTATTATTTCTCCTAATGCGCCTCCATTAATTTCTGTAATTTCTGAAGAGTTCATCTCTTGAACTCCTAAATTTTCTAAATTTTTCATTTTTTGATTTTTAAAATAATTTAACATTGTGCTTATTTCTAAGATCTCGTCAAATCAAATCCATAAGCTTTCGTAATTTGTTACTGTAACAAGAAAAGAACTGCGCTATTCTTTTATACTGCAATACTACTATACCAGCGTACCATTTTTCGGGACGCTGTCATAAAATTTGTATTTTTTTCAATAAAACTTCCTCCATAAATAGATCGTACCTCTTTGGCATTTAAATCTTTAGTGACAAACCCAAACCTGAATCGTACTTCTTCTTCATAAATAAAGCTTTGCAATCCTATTTTATAGATGATGGGCGCATTTAGATCTTTCATAATATCAATTAATCGATATACCTGTGTTCTTGATATTCCGAGCTTTGAAGCTAAGTCTGCCGGGGTACCGGTTGCTTGTAACCGTATTAGTTGATCAATTCTTTCTATTAACTCAATATGCTTGATAACGATATTCATTTCTCTGCTTTTTGATATTCTACTTTTATGCTGCCTCTACGGTTTTCTTCTGAATCACAGAAAGATCCGGCATTTGTTTTTGCCATAGGTCATAGTATTTTTCTCTTTGCGCATACAATACTACATGACTTCCTTCTTCTACCACTGTTCCTTTTTCGAGTACCACAATCTTATCGGCATTTACGACCGTACTTAATCGGTGTGCGATAATGATGATGGTTTTGTCCTGGTCGCTTAGTGATTGTACCGCATTCTGGATGTAATTCTCTGAAGTACTGTCTAATGAAGAAGTAGCTTCATCCAACACCAATACTTCAGGATTTTTGTATAAGGCTCTTGCAATGGCAACACGTTGTTTTTGCCCGCCGGATAAGGTCGCTCCGTTTTCACCCAGGTAGGTATTAAAACCAGCGGGTAAGCTTTCTATAAACTCAAGAATCCCGATTGTTTTACACACCTCCATAATTCTTTGTACATCAGGTGCAAATTCACCTACTGCAATATTTTCGATCACATTACCAGCAAAAAGATCAATTTTTTGTGGTACCACACTTACCAAATCCCGAAGACTACTATTATCAATATATTTCAGATTCTGATCCCCGATCGCAATTTGTCCTTTCTGAATTGGGTAGATATTTTGCAATAGTGACATCAAGGTCGATTTCCCAGAACCACTTTCACCAATAATGGCGGTGATTTTTCCTTTTGGGATTTCCAGATTGAAATCTTTAAATACTTCAACTCTGGATCCGTATCTAAATCCAACATTAGTAAATTGGATATCCCCAATACTGTCTTTGGTCAATTTTATTTTTCGTTCTTCATCTTCACGTTCCAGGTCCATAATTTCAAACAAACGATCGGCAGCGATCAAGGCATTTTGGATCTGTTTGTTTGAAGTGATCAAACTGGCTACAGGATTAGTAAGGTATCCTACTATGGCATAAAAGGCCATCAATTCTCCGGCTGTAATTTCTTTCTGAATCACAAAGAATGAACCGCTCCAAAGTAATATAATGGTAAACAACTGTGCTATAGTTGCGGTACTGGCTCCTGAAAAAACACTGTTTAATGCCGATTTATAACCTACTTTCAATAAGCTAATAAAACGGGTCTCGGTTTTGATATTGGCAAAATCTTCCAGTCCAAATCTCTTGATGGTCCCAACGGCATTTAGAGATTCTACCAGTTGACTTTCAAGATCAGCAGATTTCTCCATGATCCCACGCTCGGTGCGCTTGTTCAGTTTATTGGTGATGGCATAAATGATTGCATATACGGGTATGATGGCCATCATAATCAAGGCCAGTTTCCAGTAATACGAAAACATTAAGGCAAATGAGAATACCAAAATCATAGCATTTACCGTAAGATTTAAGGCAACACCATTGATAAAAGCTCTAATTTTTACTGCATCACTAATTCTAGAGGTAATTTCTCCTACGCGCATGGTATCAAAAAATTGCTGTGGCAGTTTTAAAAGGTGTTTGTAGTATCCAAGAATCAATCTTGCATCGATTTGCTGTCCTGTCTTGATCAAAAACACGTCTTTATAGGCTCCCACGATAAATTTTAATACCAATAGAGCAACCATTACCACTCCTAATAGGTTTAGTAGCTTGGTACTGGTCCCCATAAATACATGATCGGTGAGTTTTTGTACATAGATCGAGGTCGAAAATCCAAGTAAGGTATAAATAACAGCTCCAATGAGCGCCTGTACCAATACTCCTTTGTGAGGTTTGAGTAAGAACCAGAAACGTTTAAAGATCGATACTTTTTCATTTCCGGTAGTAAAATCTTCTTTGGGTAATAACAAGACTAATACCCCTGTCCATTCTTTGGTAAATTCCTCATGTGTTTTTTTATGAAATTTCCCATCTCCTGGGTCCATGATCTTGATGTACTCTTTAGTTACTTCATAGATCACTACGTAGTGTTGTAATTTTTCTCGCACAACTACATGGGCAATGGCTGGTTTTGGGATTTTAAAAAGGCTCTCCAGGTCTCCGCGTACCCCTTTGGCTTCAAAACCAAGTTTGCTGGCAGCTTCGATAAGCCCCAGTACGTTGGTTCCTTTTTTGTCGGTACTGGCAAACTGACGAATACGAGCGATCGGAATTTGTAGTTTATAGTGTGTCGAGATCGATGCCAGGCAAGCAGCGCCACAGTCGGTAATATCGTGTTGTTTTATTTTTATTTTAGCCATTTTGTTTTCTTTAGTAGTGAGTATTTCGTATTAAATAGTGAGAGGTTAGATGTTTTTGAGTTTCAGGTTTTCCCCTCACCCCGACTCTCTCCCCAAGGAGAGGGAGTCAATTTTATAAGATCATTTCCTCTTTGTTCTTAGTACTTGGTACCTAATATTCTCAACTTCTCACTTTTTCATTTTTACTTTAATTACTGAACCTGAGCTATAGTCGGACTTGATGGGTTTAACCAATCGTCGACCTTATCATATAACAGGTCAAACAAGGTGCGCTCGGTAAGTTGAAATCGTGCACTTAGCGTCATTCCTTTGCTGAAATGCCCTTCAAATCCATTTTTAAGCTGCAAGTGTTTCTGGTCGATAGCACAACGCACCTTAAACACGGGTTGTTCGTTAACTACATCTACATCTTTACTAATTTCCAGGATTTTACCGGTGGCTAATCCCCATTGGTTGTAATTAAAAGCATCGATCTGAAAGTTTACAGGTTTTTCCTCGCTTACCAAGCCGATATCTGCAGGTGATAAATAACACTCGGCAATAAGCCCTGTATCGGGTGAGATTTCGGCAATTGGATTGCCCCCAAAAATAAGACTTCCTGTCTCTATACCTACTACATTTTTTAGCACCCCATCGATAGGAGCTGTAATTACCAATTCTTTTTGGTTTTGTTCTAACTGGGTAAGTCCCCCCTCGAGCTCCCGGATAGAATTTTTATAATCGGTTACCGTAATTTGCCAATTGTTTTTTTGTTGTTTCTTATACTGCTTTAGGTTGTTTGCGGCCAATTGGTACTCATAGGCACTTTCTTCATACTCTACTTTGGCTATTACCCCTTTGTGGTATAATTTTTTGTTACGCAGGTAATCGACTTTGGTCTTTTCGTAAGTGGTTTGCAACTCGTGTAGTTTTTGTGTGAAATACAAATACTCTTTTTGATAACGAACCGATAGGATTTTGTTAAATCTTGGATTTTTGGTGTTGATCAGGTATTCGCAATCAGCAATAAACTGTTTGGTTTCATCAAGCTGGGTGGTGGTGCGTTCCATCTTTTTGTTCACCAGCGAGGCATTGGTCATCAAAAGCGTGTCTCCCTGCTGCACTTTTTGGTTATCTACCATATGTGCAAAAACAACTTTACCCGACTGTAGCGGGGTAATTTTGATACGCTCTTTACTGGGTTTTAGCATCCCTCGGGAAGTGGTGTAGATATCGACTTTGATAAAAGGGAGCAAGATCAGCGCGATCGAAATAGCGATTAAGATGGTCCTATAGATCATTTTACTTTTGCTACTATGCTCAAACTGGTGGGCATCGGTGGTATGTTCTATAATTTCTTTTGGAAACAATTGTGGCATGAGTTCTGGTTTTTTAATTTAAAGAATGGATTAGTACCAATACGTTAGAAGTTCTAATAGAAATTGGGTGAGGTTTACTACGAAATTGGTGAGTAAATTGATCATTTTGATTGGATTTTTACAGTTCGTTTTTGATTGCTGAAGATGCAGCATTTATACGCAAAAGGTCTTTTATAAGGCTTATTATCTAATCTTTACGCATAGGATGGAGATTCTGAATTAAGATCATCTTTTATATAAAAACCAAATCGAAACCCTACAGATGCTTCGTATATAAAACTTTGTAAGCTCATATCATATAGAATAGGTGCGTTGAGATCTCGCATGATGTTAATAATGCGATATAATTTGGTTCTTGAGATACCCAAACTATAAGCCAATGCTTCTGGAGTTCCTGTTGCCTGAATTCGGATTAATTGATCGATACGCTCTATCATTTCGATTTGTTTGATAATGATTCTCATTTTTCTGATTTTTTGATATTTTCCCGTAAAATTTTGATCTTTTTGATTAATGTTTCAATTCCCTTTACCTAGTATTTAACCTCAAAGGCCATATCTAGGCCTATTTTAACGTTCTCATGAATCTTTTTGACAGAAGGGTTTACCCAAGAGCTTTATAATCCTGGCGCTCTTTTTCGGTAAGGGTAGGCGGCTTGGCACCTAAAAGGTTTTCCAATTGTGTTATCAGATGTTCGACTTTTTCTTTTTCTTCGGTAGTTAATTGATCCTGAATTATGTTTCTCATGTTTTTGAAAATTAAATAGTTTATCATTTTTGTCGGGATCAAAAGTATGTGAGTAATGGGGTAAGTGCAACTGAATATAGTCCAGATTCAGTAATTTAGAGTCTGAATTCATGAATTTGGACCTAAAAAATTATCCTATATTTGTTGATGAATTATAAGTATACTACCCCGTTTTATTTTCTAAGATTACATAATGAGACCATTTTTAAATAACGCTATGTTAATGAAAACTATTACGATCCTCAAAAGAAATGGAAGTATTCTCTCTTTAACTATTATTTTGTTTTTCTTTCCTTTTTCAGAAAAAATTAAAGCTTTTCAAAATACCACAAAAGAATCCAAGAAATATGATTTACTCGTTGACAAATTTTATGAAAGCGAATCCGATTCAACAGTTGCTATGATTTATGCAAAAAAATACCTTGATCTTGCAAAAAAAGAGAAAGACACTAATAAAATAATGAATGGATATTACTTTTTATCTACAATAAGTAGAAATAATATTTCATTAGAATATAGTGATAGTATTTTAAGAATCACAAGAAATAAAAAATATCATTCAAAAGATCATCCGGCATTAGCCTATTTAAGCAAGGCAATATTATACTATGATAATGGTAATTTTAAAAATGCTTTGGATAATTTTTTAAAAGTAAATGAAGAATCAAAAATATATAAAAATGAATATCTCTTATTTACTAGCAAAAACAGTATAGGGGTATTAAAAAGTAGAGTAGGAGAAAATAAAACCGCCATAGAAATTTTTAGAGAAAGTTATAAGTTTTTTGATAGTAAAAAAGATGAATACTCTTTTAATTACTTAACAACTCTTTTTGCATTAGCTGATTCTTATACAAGAAACGATAACCTTGATTCGGCTACTATAATGAACAGACTTGGGTATAAGGAATCTTTTGAGTTGAAAAATCAAGAAATGTCTATATATTTTACTATAAACGAAGGTGTTAACGAATATTACCGTAAGAATTATACAGCTGCAAAAGACAGTTTGATTAAATCGGCTAAGGAATTTCAGGAAGCCAAAGACCTACCCAACCTATCAATAGCCCATTACTATTTAGGAAAAACATGGTTATCGTTAGGTCAAGATAAAAGAGCCATTGAAGAATTTATGAAAATGGATAATGTTGTACAAAAAATTTCAGAAATAATGCCCGAAACTAGGGAGGGTTATGAGGTTTTAATTAAGCATTTTAAAAGCTCAAACGATAAAGACAATCAATTAAAATATATAGAAAGGTTACTTAAAGTTGATAGCATTTTAAATAATAATTATAAATATTTAATTAAAAATATTACTCAAAATTACGATACACAACAATTAATAGCCGACAAAGAGTATATAATAGACTCTTTAAAGCAAGAAAAGACAAAGTCTATAAGAGTAAATATCATCGTTTCTTTTATCTCATTGGTTTTAGTAATATTTTTAAGCTATAACTATCAGAAAAAAAAGCTTTATCAGAAAAGGTTTTTAAAATTATATAATGAAAACCAAGTCGTTTCTTCGGTTCAAAATAGTTCAACTAAGCAAACTATTTCTAATATTGGTATTTCTAAAGAGATAATAGACGAATTGCTTGAAAAATTGATTCTTTTTGAAAAGACAAAAGGGATATGTAAATTAAACTCTGTCTGTTGTTTCAATTCCTCTGGGGCTAGCCCCAGAGGAATTGGTGTTTAAA
>CANMDH010000088.1 GCA_947496555.1 uncultured Aquimarina sp.
AGGTTCTTTCATCAATTGATGGGGGATCGGTGCGCTTTGACACTACTGTAGCTAATGGGTTGTTGGCAAAAGCATGGCCGCCAATACTGGTCACACTGTTAGGTAGGGTCACCTTGGTTAATTGGTTGCCTTGGAAAGCACCAAATTCAATACTGGTCACACCGTCGGGAATAACAACACTGGTCAAGGCATTGTTCCAAAAAGCAGCAGTCCCAATAGCGGTCACACTATTGGGTATGTCAACGCTGGTCAAGAATTTTTCCTTAAAAGCTTCATTGCCAATGGCGGTCACCATATAGTTGTTCGGGCCATAGGGTACGGTGTCGGGGATGATAAGGTCTCCTGTGTTTGTATTGCCGGTTATGGTGACGGTGTTGGTAGTACTGCCCTGTGCCGTTACTTGATAGGTGATACCATTGTCTATAAAGGTTTCACCAACGAACGCTCCTTCTGTGATGGAGTTGAAACCAAAGTGGTCCCAACCTGGCACATAATTACCTAGAGCCCCCACAGGAACAATTACACCTATATTGCCACGATCTATAAAAGCATCAGCGCCAAGGGTTGGAGGCATCTCGGCACCTAACCGCACACTGGTCAAGTCGTTTTTCCGAAAAGCATTTTCTCCAATATTGGTCACACTGTTGGGAATCTCGACACTGGTCAGGCCTTTGCTTCTAAAGGCATTGTCCCCGATACTGGTTATCTCGTAATCGATATCCTGGTAGTTGGCCGTTTGGGGGATGGTCACACTGGTGCCTCCCGCAGTGTTATAGTCTGTTGCCGATACCTGTCTGTTGGGGGTTGTTTCAGTGATTTTGTAGGTGATATGGTCGGCAGTGAACTCGTCATTGACCTCCGCAACTTCGGTGATGGAGTTGAAATCTTTCCAATACTCTGCATTTTCATAAGCTTGTCTCGTGCCCTTGGGCACTATCAGGTCTATTTGGTCACGATCTGAATTTTGAAAGGTCATTGCATAAAGTGTTGGTGGATTGGTGGCCTCCACCGTCACCAGGCCAAGGTTTGGGTTATAGTCAAAAGCATAATCTCCAATACTGATTACACTGTTGGGTATGGTTACACTGCTCAATTGGTTGTTGGCAAAAGCATGGCCGCCAATACTGGTCACACCGTCGGGAATAACAACACTGGTCAAGGCATTGTTCCAAAAAGCAGCAGTCCCAATAGCGGTCACACTGTTGGGAATCTCGACACTGGTCAGTTCGTTGTCCTGAAAAGCAATCTCTTCTATGCTGGTTATCTCGTAATCGATATCCTGGTAGTTGGCCGTTTGGGGGATGGTCACACTGGTGCCTCCCGCAGTGTTATAGTCTGTTGCCGATACCTGTCTGTTGGGGGTTGTTTCAGTGATTTTGTAGGTGATATGGTCGGCAGTGAACTCGTCATTGACCTCCGCAACTTCGGTGATGGAGTTGAAATCTTTCCAATACTCTGCATTTTCATAAGCTTGTTTCTTGCCTTGGGGAACGACCAAATGTATATTGCTACGAGATTGAAAAGCAACACTACCAAGGGTTGGAGGCATATCGGTATGTAACAATACACTGGTCAATTGGTTGCCCCAAAAAGCCCATTTACCAATATTGGTCACGCTGTTGGGTATGGTCACACTGGTTAATTGGTTTTTCCGAAAAGCCTCCTCCCCAATACTGGTAAGGTTCTCACCAATGGTCACACTGGTCAATTGGTTGTTCTGAAAAGCACTATTCCCAATACTGGTCACACTGTTGGGTAGGGTGACACTGGTCAATTGGTTGTTTTGAAAAGCCCGATCCCCGATATTTGTAACGTTGTCACCGAGGGTTACACTTCTCAAGGCGTTGTCCGCAAAAGCAACCCTACCAGTACTTTGCGCACCATTGGGAATGGTCACACTGGTCAAGTCGTTGTGCTGAAAAGCATGATCCCCAATACTGGTCACACTGCTTGGTATGATTACACTGATCAAGTGGTTGTGCTGAAAAGCCCGATCCCCAATACCGGTCACACTGCCCGGTATGGTTACACTGGTCAGACCTTTGTTCCTAAAAGCACTGCCCCCAATAGCCGTAACCTCAAAGGTATTGGGCTCATAGGTTATCTCTTCGAGGATAGTTACACTGGTAACTGCATTTTGATAACCTGTTATGGTGACTGTGTTGGGATTGAGTGCCGTTACTTCATAGGTGATACCATCCACTGTAAAGGTGTCACCAACGACCACTTCTTCTGTGATGGATCTGAAGCCTGTCCAACCATGATCCAAATAAGCTTGTACCTTGTTCCTGGGAACGACCACATCTATTTGGTGACGGTTTGAAAAGGTATGAGCGGTAACAATGTTGGGTACGATACCAACACCCTGTGCCGTTACTTTTGTGATTGGATTGTTAGCAAAGCCTTCTCCGCCAATACTGGCAACGCCATTGGGAATAACAACATTGGTTAATTCGTTAAACCTAAAAGCGCCATAGCCAATCTGGTCAACATTGGCCCCCAACGTTATGCTGTTTATTTGATTTTCCCTAAAAGCAAATTTGCCTATCATTGTCACATTATCGGGTATGACAACACTGGTTAATTTGTTGAGCTGAAAAGCACTATTCCCAATACTGGTCACACTGTTGGGTATGGTCACACTGGTCAAGTCGTTTTTCCGAAAAGCATTTTCTCCAATATTGGTCACATTGCTTGGATTTTCGAAGGTCACCTCGGTCAATCCCTTTTCCTTAAAAGCATTATTTTCAATACGGGTCACCGTGTAGGTGTTTGGTCCATGATCCACCGTTTGGGGGATGGTCACTTTGGTACCTCCGGCAGCGTCATAGTCTGTTGCCGATACCTGTCTATTGGGGGTTATTTCAGTGATTTTGTAGGTGATGTGGTCGGCAGTGAACTCGTCATTGACCGCTGCAACTTCGGTGATGGATTTGAAGCCCGTCCAGCCGTTGTCCAAATAATCTTGTACCTTGCCTCGGGGTACGATCACATTTATATTATCTAGATTAAAAGGATGAATAACAGAAGAAAGGCGCGGCGGCTCAACAGCCCGTAACAGTACATTGGTCAAGGAGGGGTTGCTACCAAAAGCAAGAGTCTCAATATTTGTAACGCTCTGGCCAATGGTCACACTGGTTAAGTTGTTATACCTAAAAGCAGTACTTCCAATACTGGCAACACTATTGGGAATCTCCACACTGGTCAATTGGTTCCTCGCAAAAGCACTATTCCCAATACTGGTCACACCGTCGGGAATAACAACACTGGTCAAGGCATTCTTCCAAAAAGCAGCAGTCCCAATAGCGGTAACTTCAAAGTCATAGGGACCATAGGGTACAGTGCCTGGGATGATGAGGTCTCCTGTATTTGTATTGTCCGTTATGGTCACGGTGTTGGGGCTGCCTAGTGCGGTTACTTTATAGGTGATACCATTGTCTATAAAGGTTTCACCAACGACCACTCCTTCGGTGATGGATTCGAAGCGCGTCCAGCCTTTGTCCAAATAATCTTGTACCTTGCCTCGGGGTACGATCAGGTCTAATGGGTGATCTTCTGCTTGTGAAAAGGGATAAAAAAGGGGATGTTCGTTAAAGGAGGGTATGGTAGCAACACCCAGTGCCGTTATTTTTTTGGCTGGATTGTCGTTAAAAGCGTTTCCGCCAATAAAGGTAACACCATTGGGTATAACAACATGGGTCAAGTCGTTGTTAAAAAAAGCAAAATTCTTAATTCTTTCGACACCGTCCCCCCACACTATATTGCTCAAATTATTGTCTCTAAAGGAAGCGTCGTTTATAA
Organism: uncultured Aquimarina sp.; assembly: GCA_947496555.1. GTDB lineage: Bacteria > Bacteroidota > Bacteroidia > Flavobacteriales > Flavobacteriaceae > Aquimarina. The sequence goes on from CANMDH010000088.1 coordinate 3,802, forward strand.
GTGTAACACTATCGGGAATGACCACACTGGTTAATTGGTTGTTCTGAAAAGCTTGAAGCCCAATACTGGTCACACTATTGGGTATGGTCACACTGGTCAATTGGTTGTCCTTAAAAGCGAAATTACCAATACTGGTAACGGTATAGACCCCTACACGAAACAGTATCAGTATCTCAGGTATGGTTATATCGGTAGCCGTTGAGCTATCGGCTCTTCCGGTCACCTCTACCGTTCCGGGGTTAAGGGATGTTATGGGGTTAAGGGATGTTATCTTGTATTTAAGGCCATTATCTGTATAATTATCACCTACTTGTTGGGCATAAGCGGTAAGACCCACAAATACCATAAAGATGGTGAACGTTATCAATTGTATTTTTTTTTTCATTTGTAAGATTCTTTTAGACTTTTGAAGATCTAAACTACTACTAGACAATGAGAATATTAAAAATTAGTGCCAAAAGCTTAAAAAAAGGGATAAAACAGAGGATTTTAGGGATTTTGTAAAAAACCAAATACGATTTTATAGCACTGCTCTTACATCTATATATATGCGTAGCTAAAAAACAATTACTCGATAATCCTGCCCCGACAGGCATGGCGAGATTTAAATGCTAAAGGAGGCTTGCTTCGATTTTTTAAGTCCTTTCCTAACGAATGCCTTTTGGGCTTGCCCCAAGATAGTTGACTCCTCCTCCTAAAAGACTTTATCGCTAGAAACCACCAAATCTTGAATTTCATTATCCATCTGATATTTTTATAATAAGGTTATAAATACCATGGATATGTATATGCTTTTGATATATAAACGAAAAATCATTTGATTATGTATTTGTCCCATTTTTAATTGACTTCGTCACATTTATTAGTGTATCCTATGTCATAAATTTTATAATTGTTAAAAAAACAGATAGTTTTTTAAGAATACAAGTATTTGGAGTATGCCGAAAATCCAGTAAAGAGTAGGCAAAATATACAACATGTAACATTATGAATGAATTTAATTCTCTTCTTGAAGAATTTGATTTAAAAGAATCTACAGATCAATTTAAGCGAGGTAAGATGGCGACTCTAAAAGAATCGCCCAACGTATTAACTGACAAAAAAAAACGCTTCGATATTACTGAGGTGGGTCATGATTTGTTGGTTCCAATTAATTCCACGGTTATTTTAGAAGATGGGATTGCCCCACAAGTTATTTCCACGACAAGTATCGATGAATACAAATTATGGATTGGTCGTAGTAATGACCTGGCCGATGATTATCCCTGGGAAATGCCTTCAAAAGCATGGAGTCATAAATCGTTTAAGTCCAAAGCTGAACTTACAAAAAAGGAAGTATCAGATATAGAAAAGTCTGGGTGGATCTATATCTTCAATGATTCGAATAAAGTAGCCAGTTATTCTAAAGCTATTGAAAGCTATCACGGAAATTTTGAGGCCTCCCTATACCACATACGTAGGTTGGTCATCCAACCTGGAGGTCGTCTGATTGTTAAAGGAGGTCCTTCAATTTTATTGATAGACGAAATGGAAATACAAGGAGACGGACAGTTGGAAACCTATACCATTTGTCATGCTACCATAGGCAGTCTTCGCAAAATAGAGCAAAACAAATTTATAAACAATTAAATATAGTTATATGAGTAATTCAAAAAAAGAGATGATAAGCTTTAAAAATACCACCATAGACGCTAGCGGACGAGAGCAAGTAACTATAGAAGACGGAGAAAAGTTAGATATTGACTCTACTCCTGCAAAGTATGAAGACATAATTATTAAGGAAGGCGGAAAGATTTATGTTGGTAATCCCGGCTCTGTTGGTACTTCCGTCTCTACTAAAGGTCTTAAAACTAGAAATATGCCAATTACTTTTAAAGTGGACATTACAAAAATAACAAAAATAACAGCAACACATTAATTATATTTTAACATGACAAAGATAAAAAATACAGAAGATTTAGTTGATAATAAAAGTGATATACTAATACTTGGAAATACAGGTGAGCCAGGTGCAGCGGGAAAGGATGGGCCAGATGGTACACAGGGCGCAAGCGGAAGAGATGGTCATTGTAATTGGGCAGAAGGTATAAAGTGGAAAGCTACACCTGGAGGAAATGGAAGTAATGGAGCAGCAGGAGCAAATGGGAAAGATGGTCTAGATGGGGGAGACGCTTTTCCCGCTACGATCACTATAGGGGAGTTAATAGGCGAGATCTCAGTTCTTGGCTGTGGCGGAAATGGTGGAAATGGTGGAAAAGGTGGAAATGGAGGTGCCGGTGGAAGAGGTGGAAGAGGTGGACATGGAGATCAACAAGGAGCGTATCATACTCCACCATCTACTGGTGGCAATGGTGGTGCTGGTGGTCCCGCCGGCAATGGTGGTAATGGCGGTAATGGAGGCAATGGATCGAGTGTTAGTATAACGTATGCTTCAAACGATGGCAATGAAATTTCTGCAAGAACAGCAAAATCTCCGGTTGGAACAGGAGGTGAAGGTGGAGAGGGAGGTGCTCCTGGTAGAGGTGGGTACTTTGGCGGCGGTCTTGCAGGTAATGCAGGAGCTGCAGGAACAGCAGGCAACAGTGGATCGAGACAAGGAATTATGAGTACAATTCAAATTATAGATTCTGGAGCCTAAAAGCCGTGAATTTACGGTATATATCCGTTTAACAATTCTATATGAACGAATTATATAGTGTAGGGAATGAGGTGGGTACGTTATTGAACTTAGCTCATTCCTTTTCTAAAAACGCCAGTGTAATAGACCGCTTGGGAACACTGCTGCTGGGTATTAATGCCCCGGATGACGTTCGCCTTGGCGGTGTGTCAGAACTTAACAATGATGGATCTCCTTTGCAATTGTGTCTATCTTCAAATTCCAAACGGGTAAAATTAAGACTTATCGCCGATCCGGCGTCTGAAGTTTTCCAACCAGCATTAAGAGCTTCGATCAGTCGGGACAGTTTAGAAAAAGTACTTATTGAAACAAAAACGACTTCTTTGAGGGAGTATTGTCATGATTTATTTGAAACCATTTTAAGTGATACACCTACCAATTTAAATGCCTTTTATAGAGGGGTTTGTTGGATTGGAGCCTCACCAGATGAACCCGGTGTTGCTTTGTATCTGGATACTTCCCCTTTGGGAGTTTCTGAAAGTTGGCAAGCAATTCAAACATGGTTGGATAAAGTGCTTCCCAATACCAAAGAAAGTAAAAGGATTATAGAGATACTTAGAAAACATACCATACCTGCCAGTATCGGTCTGGAGGCTGTTTCTCCAGATCAGGGTAGAGCAAAAATATATTGGAGATTAAAGAAGCCTATAGTATTAAGCGATTTGGGAATTGCACCACTGATTGATCCCAAAATGATAGCGTTTCTGGTTCAAGTTATAGGTAAAAAACAAATGGGCTTGTCCGGAACGGTATTTAGCGCAGGATTCGATTTAAGTACAGGAGCCTTGGAAGATGTAAAAATCGATTTATGTGCACATTGTGTAGACATACCACCACAGGAATGGCTATCCATTTTAGATGCATTGACCAATACGTTGGGTTTAAAGCCATTTGAAGTAGCGGAACCACTATTGAATGGTGACTGTGAAGTTGCTTTTTTGGGCATGGGAATTTCTACAAGCTCAAAACCAAGGATTAATTTGTATATGAAGCCACAATGGCCTTTAAGAATTGAAAGTGCCCCTCCTGATTTTAAATATTTGTGCTACAGTAAATTACAAAGAGCGGTCAGGTATCTTATCCATATTCAGGCAGAAAATGGTTCATGGGAAGATTATTATTTACCCGTAGGCAGTTCGATAGCATGGGTGACGGCATATGTTGGCTACGCACTGGCCGAAATAGGAGAGATCGCAGGGTTTGAATCTGCTAGGGTATCTGCAACCAAAGCAGCAGATTGGTTGGAAAACCATAGAAATTATACCAGGGGCTGGGGCTATAATGCCATAACCGGTGCAGATGCTGACTCTACGGGATGGACCTTGCGATTGTTTAAAAAATTAAATAGAAGCATAGACACTAAAGATCGCGAGTTTTTGGCTTCCCATTGGAAAGCCACAGGAGGGTTTTCAACATATAGATCCACAGATCATTGGGGAGATGCCCATCCTTGTGTAACCGCTACAGCCTATTTGGGATTGGATAAAACCACCCGGGAGACATGGCGTTCAGAACTCATCGGATATTTACGAAACATAGATTCTAAAGATGGCCAATGGCCCGGCTATTGGTGGAAAAACCACCTATATAGTACGTATCATTTTCTAGAGTTGTTCCAAAGTATGGAACTTTTTGAAAATGAATTTTACGATAAGGCCGTTTTGGACCACCAAAAAGGCACAACAGCATTTGAACGGGCATTGGAAATCGGGATTATGCAGTACAGAAACATCGATACTTTAGAAAAGAGCAAAGAACTTCTAAACAATCAGTTGTTAGACGGCCGATGGCGTGGCGGGTTCAATTTAAGAGTAACGGAACCTGATTGTGAACAGCCATGGATAAATCCCAAAGGCCAACTGTACCGGGATTCTGCGAGTACGATAACAACAGCAACGGTCATTAAAGTACTTAAACAACATATAGCATAACAAAATAATGAAAAATATCAGGGCCACATTGTTTTATAAAAGTTATTGCCCACCTTGTCAATGGATGTCCAAACTGGCTGTAATTTTATCTTTGGGCAGTATAAAAAGAGTTCCCATTGAAGGCGAAGTGGCAAACAGGCTATATGAAACATATGCAGAACATCAGGACAGCTCATTCTTGTTAAAGGTAATCGTGTAACCTTTGGTAGGTTGGTTTTTGCCGAAATTCCCAGAACGATCATCATCGTATGGTGGAATTTGATAAGAGCTTTTCTAAGAATAAACACATTTAAATAAACTTTACACATATGAATGAAAATATTAATTGGGATATTTTTTGTGATGAACAATCCAATATCCAGTTTGCAGAAAGCGGGTATCAAATACTGAACATTGATGCTCCCGAAATCCTTGAAGAGATTTTCGATTTGTATCAAACGGTATCACCCAGGTATAAATTAGGCATTGCGGCTACAATTCAAATTCCAGATACCCGGCACCGAAAATCGATTCATGAAAAGGTATCTGAAATTCTGGAACCCCTAATCAAGCATTATTTCAAATCATATCGTCAGATCTGTAGCGGGTTTTTAGTAAAAAAATCGAAAGCACTAGAGGGAGAATTCCCGTTGCACCAGGACCCATCCATGATACAACCGGATGGCCGGCCCGCATTGAGCTTTTGGCTGCCCCTGGTACCTACAAACAAAGTCAATGGTAACTTACAGGTCGTGCCTAAAAGTCATTTATATTACCGCCATGAACGCGCTGCGGGTACCCCTTTTCCACTATTGGCCAGGGAAAAGGAATTAAGGGCGCATTACCTAAAGCCATTGCCCACAACATACGGCCAGGCCATAGTTTTCGACCAGACCCTTTTTCATGCATCCCCTCCAAATATGAGTGGCACAGACAGGGTGGTTAGCGTCAGTGTACTACTACCAGAAGAAAAGCCTGCGTTCTATTATTTTAGAAATGAGGGAACGACTCC
>CANMDH010000089.1 GCA_947496555.1 uncultured Aquimarina sp.
TAATCTACTTTTTTTCATATCCTAAATTTACAGTTATTTTCTAGTTCTAACTGTAGCGGATTTTAGGGATACTTACAATTGTAGATATATTTGATTGTTATCTATTAAAAAATCAACTCCTTCCCTCCCATCGGTTTTGGGAGTTAATTCTAAATTTTGACTTTTAAATTCGGTTTTTACATAGTTTTGGATAGACATATAAATCTAATTTACTTCTTGTTTCTCCTTAGCTAATCTTTCGTCTTTCCAACCGCAAAGAGATAACTCTTCAATAAATGGACAACCACCCATACAAACTGATTGCAATGAACAAGAGTTGCAACCATTATTAATTATTCTATTTCTATATTTTTGAAAATATTCTCCATTCTGCCATATTTCTTTCATTGATTTGTCTTTGAGACTATCAAACCAATCAGTGTTTGTCATAAATGAACAAGGGAACATTCTTAGGTTTTCATCCACGAAAGCAGAAAACCTTCCTGCATCACAACCTTCATAGAATGCAGTGTTTGCGGTCAAATATCTTGCTACTCCAGAAATACTACAACTATCGAAGCCTATTTTAAGAGTATGCTCGTTATTATCTACTAGTTTGAAAAATTTTTCAAGTTTATTTTTATCTTTTAATAATAAATCATAGTTCGGCTTTCTACCTATTGGTTTATAGTTCAAAAAAATTATAGAGTTAATTCCTTTTAAAATATCTGGTGGGTTTTCCATCCATTCAATTGCTGTATCAATTGATAAAGCATCTATAACAAAATGAACATTAGCTTTTATATTATATTTCAAAAGTTTTTCAATATTTTCTCTAAATTCTGAATATGGTTCATAAGCACTAATAGCAACAGAACCACATAAACTCTTTGTAGCTTCCAAAATTTCATCACTCAAACCTCTTCCATTCGTCGTATAACAAGGGACAATACCATTATCAACAGTAGCTTGTAAAATTTCAATAAAATTTGGGTGTTGATTTGGGTTTCCACCGCCTAATGCAACTTGAAAAACATCCATTTCTTTAGCTTGCTCAATCAAAAAAATATAATCTTTCAAGGGCATATGATTACCCAGTACAGTAGATTTTCTATAACAAAATACACAACCCTTATCACACCAATTAGTTATACTAATATCTAATAATTCGGGACCTCTTTTTGACCATAGTGGCTCAGGAAAACCTTTTTCTTCTGCTCTAACAAAATAGCCTGTTTTTTTATTAAAAATGACTCTATAATTCTGTTCAGGATAATGTTTTATGACAATATCTTCCTTGTTTCTACCAACCATTTTCTTGTGCATCTATATAAATTTTTGGACTATCAATAATAAACTCATCAGTGCAGAAAAAGCATTCTATTTCATTAGTATCACTACTTAATTGACCTATAAAAACATCTTTTCCTTTTTCTTCTGCTTCTAATATTTTTGGCAATACTTCTTTTCCGCTTTTCCATAATCTTTTTTCAACAAATTCTTCAAAACTATCATAACTTGCAGAATAATTTCTTTCATAATACTCCCTAGCAGGTTCCATATTATCTTGAAAAGCATTAAAGAGCATTTCATACACATCTAAAAATTCAGAATCATTATTAATTCCTACTGAACCTATAAAATCTTTTAAATTAAATTCCCCATCGGAAATAATTACAAATGATGTAGATGAACTATTTGTTACAAAATCATATCTAACTTTCATAATATTAGGTTATTATTTTCATTATTCTATCTCTGATTTTTTCAGAATAGATAAAGCTACTTATACCATAATCTCCAGTAGAGCCATCATCGGATCTAAAGATTTTTCTATGTTCTTTTTCGCTTTCAAATTTTATCATATCATCTATATCCTCTTCACTTATGTTCATTTTTCTAAATAGAAAATGCTCAAAGCTTGGATATTCTTTTGAGTAGTATAATTCGTATTCTTTCCTTAAATCAATCAATTCGGAATGAATACTATCATATATTCTTTCAAACATTTCTTTTGCATAACCTTTAGAAGCTCCAACTTCTCGTAAAAAAGTTTCTTTGGTTAAATTTCCATTTAAAACTAAAATGGATTTATAAAAATCATAACTGAATTGCATATTCCTGACAAAATTCTATTACTATTACTTTCAACTGACTATCCTCATTATCTGTTATTTCTTTTAATTGATTATGAGCTTTATCGATATATTTATATGCATATCTTTCATATAAATACGAAAATCTATATGCTTGATTATGCGGTAATAAATAAATAAGTAAATTAAATAAATTATGATACTTTGAATCATTAATAAATTCGGTGTTATCGAAATTCTTATTTAATTTTTCTATTATCTTTTCTAAATCAATTTTTCTATAAAATCTACTAAATGAGTTTCGAGATTTAAACTGAAATAAATTCAGGAATTTTTTATTAAACTTATCCTCTTCTAATTTTTTAATTAATTCAAAAAGAAATTGAATATTTAATTTGGGATAAATTTTTAAATCGTAACGTCTAATAAGTCCATTTACAATTTGAAAGGAATACTCATCACTTTCTATAAAATACTTCCCAATACGTTCTATGTCACTATCTTTAATATCCTCATCTTTAATATTAAAAATAGATTTTATAAAAATACCTTTAAACCATTCTTGGTTATATACTCTATTCTTTAGTTCTTCTGTATCGTCATTTCTAAGTGTATGAAATAAAAAGGTTCCACAACCTTCTAAAATTTGTGATTCTGAATTAATATTATTAGTAATAAAATTGTCGAATTGTTCTGAAGATTTAGGATATAATTCTTCAACTAAATAACTAGATATTAAATAATCTCTAAATTCATCAAATGTAAAGTTAACCACCTCTGAATACCCAAATATTCCAGATTTATCTGACTTTGGATCTCTTTTTATAAGGATATTTTCATCCAAAAATCTAACATATATAGCTCTATGTCTTTCATCTTCAATAATGCTGTCTAAAGGGACATTTGAATATTGATTATTTGACACCATATATTTAATAATATTCCTTATAAAGTTTCGAATATCAAAATCGCCTTGCACTTCAAACTCATCATTGTCATTTAATTTTTTATTGATTTCTTCAGCTTTATTATTGTAGTAATTTTGGAACAGTTCAGATTTAAAAATATTCTTTACGATACCAATATCCTGCTCTTTATAAGTTTCACAGAATATTCTAAATAATAAAAAGTTTGACATTAATTGGTTGTAAACGTCTCCAGAAATTTCTTTGAAATTAATATTAAAGTGATGAAAATATGCGTAAAATAACTTTTCTTGTAATTCATCATCTCTTCTTAAGCTTAGATTACTAATTGATGAAATTTCATTTTGAAATGAAGAGTTTTCAATATTTTTAAAATTATATTCAAAATAATCCTTCCTACAAGAGATAATAATTTTGATATAATCATAATCTTGCATATCAGATATAAAAGTTTCAAGGCTCTTACTAAAAACTTTTGTGTTGGAATTCTCATTAATACCATCAATGATTATTGTTAGAGGTTTTTGCAGTTCATAGCACAAATCTCTAGTAGTATCTAAAAAGGTTTTAAAACTTAAGTTAAGTCTCTCAGGAAATATTTTACTTAATATCGATGCTCTTATATTGTCTGGTAATATTTCGTTTCCAGTCAGAAAGATTGTTGGAATTTCATTTCCAAGCAAAAACCGATTTGCATAGTCACATAAAAAGTTAGTTTTTCCTTGTCCTGCATTTTCTGTAATCAAACAAATTTTGGACTTGAAATAATAAATATCTTCTAATCGATGTGATATTTTGGACTCATAAGAATATCTATCAGTACTTGATATTTTTAAATTCTTAAGAGTGTTTAATTTGCCTTCTAAGTGAGAAGTCCAATTATTTAAACGTCGTATATATTCTTCTATGTTAATTTTAGAATTTAACTTATGTACTTCAATGTCAAAAACAGTATTTTGTTTTGCTAGTTTTTTATTTAACAACCTATAATCTGCTCTTTCTAGCGAATCATATATTTTCTTGTAGAAAAGAATTGGATGAGAAAAATACCGTAAATATTCTCTATTCTTATGTGTTTCAATAAAAATATTGGGAATATATTTTCCCGAATTAATTTGTTTTGCTAGCTGTTTCTCTACTTGGCTTTTTAAAGACTTTTTTAAATCATCTCTCCTAATTTTTTTATCCTCTATTTCTTTAATTAATAATTTCAATTTTGGATTATCTCTAGAGTCTAATATTTTAATAGTACTAATTGTAATAAAAATTAGCCCTACAATTATTAGTACCCACGATGGGACATCAAAGTTTAAATATTCAGCAATAAAATTTAATACTTTACTCCAGAATTTACTTTCTACTGTCTTAGCATAAGATTCAATTGCTTTTACTAATGGAGAAATTGGCTTAACAATTTCTCCAAGAATAAAGAGAATTAAAGGAACGGCGATTGTCCAATATGTTTTCTTAGGTCTAATCTTTATATATATGGAGACAATCCATTCTATAAAATCCTTTAGAGCTGTAATAATCTTTTTCAAGTTGTAAAATAAAATATTGTGCTACAATTATGTTTATAGCTTGATTAATATAATTAATAATGTTTAGGGAAAGCGATTATCTGTATCCTACCAAATATACAGAATTTTAATAATTAAATAATTACGGAAAACCACATAAAAAAATAGTTTTTAATCCATTCCATGCACATTCCCACTTCGCTCCTATCGTCGCTTCGGGCAAAGAGTATTCCATTACATTTTTAAAGAAACTTTTAGGAAGAAAAAAATAAAAAAGATATTACTTGTAAAAGCTTTTTACCAAAGCAAAGTTACATAACGCAGAACATTATAGTACAAATATAATGTTATGAGTAAAACAGCGAATAGAACTTTTTCTGTTCTATTTTACATAGATGCAGATATAGCACCTTTAGGTCTATATCGTCAGCATTTATGTAACAGCCGTTTTACGACCTAGGTTTCATTAATTATTCGTAGCTATAATGTAATACTATGTAAAATATCCCAAGATAATTCTATTTCATAGTAATATTAGCTACTTGGGTCATTAAAAATTATTTTTTAAGTGTTTATGATTAAACCTCACGTTTGACATTTGTAGCTATAATTTACTCACAGCGATAATATTTTATTGGAGTTCGTGATGTGCTACGCAGTTGCCGTTATGTAAAATTGCCGCTGCCTATGCGCTCGCCAAAAAAAAGCAAAACTTTTAGGTGCATTATAAATCGCGTATTCGATAAAACATCCGTAAAAAAAATTTTTACGCCATTCTCGTGACGTTGCCGCATAAGCATAAAATTACTCTAACGAGATAATTTCTATGCACATGCTAACTGAGGAACACAGATTAAACATACTAAGGTTTGCATTATCTTTTTCCTTGATGAAAAAGAAACAAAAAATCAAGACTTCCCAAAACTTTGGAAACAATCACGGCGCAGTCGCTATATTTTAGACGGCATAAAATTGAAAGTTTGGTAAACTTTTAATTTTTTGAGCGAGCTGGCGTGTTGGAGATTTATAGCGTTTTGTTTAATCAATGATACTATCATTATCCAGCCGCACGGTCTCGCAGCCATAATGATTCCTCCACTGGAGCAATCATTATATCTCGTGTTTTCTCCAAAGTTTTCTGAGGCCAAAAGAACTACGACTATATTTATAGTTTTATGACTATATTTATAGTCATAGTTAAAATATAATTATATATTTGCTACATGAATGAATTAACAAAAGCCGAAGAACAGGTGATGAAATACGTCTGGAAGCTCGAAAAAGCCTTCCTTAAAGATATTGTAGAACAATTTCCCGAACCGAAACCTGCATACACCACCATATCAACTGTAGTAAGGGTCTTAGTCAAAAAGGAATTTTTAAAATTTGATACGTATGGTAAGATTCGACAATATTACCCAACAATCTCTAAGGACACTTATTTTAAAAAGCATATTAAAGAAGTGATTGGTAATTTTTTTAGCGGTTCACCAAGTAAGTTTGCATTGTTTTTTGCAAATAACGAAGATTTAGACCTAACAGAATTGGAAAAAATGAAGCGAATGCTTGAAAGTAAAATTGAAAAATTAAAAGCAAAAAATGAATAATCTAATTTTATATCTAATACAAGTTACTTCGATTTTCTCGGTACTTTATCTTTTATATATTGTATTTCTAGATAAATTGACTTTTCACAATATAAACAGAATTGTTTTATTACTGTTGCTTCCCTTTTCAGTGCTTATTCCTTTCTCAAATAATCTATTTCCATCTATAGCATCTAAACTAATAGAAGTTCCATTATTTGAAAACGTTAATTTTGAGACTATAAACAAGCAATTACAAGTTATCGAACAGCCATTCGTAACGTCTTCTTTTAATTATTCTTCGGTCTTAATATCAATATATTTATTGATGTTTTTAATCTTCTTTATGAGAATTTTAGGTACGGCAAGACAACTATTTATCTTGAAAAACAACTCTAGAATTAAACACCGAGATGGGTATCAATTAGTTATTGCCAATGTACCTGAAATATTCTCATACTTCAATTGGATTTTTATTCCAAAAGATATCGTTGAGCCGTATGACAATCAAATCATAGAACACGAGAAAATGCATATTAAATTAAAGCATTCTTGGGATATAATTTTAACTGAGCTATACATTGCATTCTTTTGGTTTAACCCACTACTCTACTTTTATAGAAAATCCTTGAAATCTGTACACGAATTTGAAGCCGATAAAGGTGTCCTTGAAAATGGAATAAAAACTTCACAATATATACAGCTACTAGTGCAAAGTCTTGAAGTATCTAAACCGAATAACTTATATAATTACTTCAATCAACCTATTTTAAAAAAACGAGTAACCATGATGACAAAACCTAAATCTAATAGTTTTTCAAAACTTAAATATATGCTATTATTACCAGTTTGTGCATTTCTAATTTCGGCATTTACAACACCAATAATTGAAGATAATGAATACCTTGATATCTTATTCATAAGTAAACCACCTTCCCTATTCCCTGTGCAAAATGCTACTAAAAAAGATATCACATCATATTTTGAAGAAAAAGCAAAACATCCAAAAACAAAAACAGATGTAATGCATAATGGTATAGATATTAAAGCAAAAAATGGAACACCCGTTTTAGCTACTGCCGATGGGATTATAGCAAAAGCTTCATTGCAAAACGATTGGGGAAATTTAATTATAATAACGCATACAGATGGTTACGAAACTTGGTATGCACATTTAAACGGTTTCAATACTAGCAAAAACCAAGAAGTAAAAAAGGGCGATGTTATTGGTTTTGTTGGTAATACAGGGCTTTCTACAAGACCGCATTTACATTACGAAGTAAAACAAAATGGAAAACATTTAAACCCACTCAATTATTTAGAATAACACACTCTAAACACTACTAATTCATAGTATTTAATGAGGTCCATGGACCAAATGTAAGTTCTCTTTTTTAAGCAGAACAGGATAATTACATCCCAATTTTAATTTTAAAAACATAAATGAAATCACTTTTCTTATGCTTTTTTTTTATTAGTTTTTTCTGTAACACATATTCTCAAAACATTATAGTTACTGGAATTATTAAAGATATATCAGGTACACCAGTATCTTATGCAAATGTTATTTTTAAAGCCATAGGTAATCCTGAAAACATTTTCGGAACTTTAGCGGAAGAGCATGGCAATTTTTCAATAGAGGTACCGAAACAAGTCTACAATTTCGAAATTTCTGTTGTTGGCTTACCACCTACTGTTTCCAAACTTGATTTAACTATTTCTAAAAACAAAAGGAATCTTGGAGATATAATAATTAATACAGATGTTGCTTTAGATGAAGTTGTGGTAAAGTCAAATACTACTGCTTATAAAATTGAATTGGACAAGAAAGTCTACGATGTTTCTAAAGACCTAACTAATGTTGGTGGAAGTCTAATTGATGTGATGCAGAATGTTCCTTCTGTTCAGGTTGAAGTTGATGGTGCTTTGAGTATAAGGGGTAACGGAAATGTTAGAGTTTTAATTGATGGACGTATTAGCGGTTTAACTGATACAGCTTCCTTATTAAGAACCATACCTGCTGGTTCAATTGAAAAAATTGAAGTTATTACAAACCCATCATCAAAGTATAGTGCTGAAGGTTCGGGCGGAATTATTAATGTGGTTTTAAAAAAAGGCAAGAAAAAAAGGTTGAGTGCTAGTTTTGAAGCATTCTCTGGTGTACGCTTAAATTCTGGAATAAATGCAAATATCAATAAAGCAGGCGATAATTATTCTTGGTACATAAATACTGGTTTGGGCTATTCAGAACCCAAAGCAACAGGCTCAATAGCTCTTACTGATTTTCAATCTTTGCCTTCGGAAAGTTTTCAGACTTCAGAAAAAATACTTAAACAATTTTATGTTTTGAATAATCTCGGAGGTGAATATAAATTCAATACAAAACATTCTATATCTGTAGATTTCACCTATCGATTAGCCAATTTAAACACCATTAATTCTATAATTTATGAAGACTATAATGATAACAGTTTATTTGCTACTTCAGAGCGTTTAGATTCTGAAACATTTAAAAATAACTTCTTTCAGATTGCAAGCGAATATAAAATAAAGCTGAATGATAGAGGTTCACAGCTTAAATTGAGTGCATTAACACAATCATCTATGGAAGATGGAAATTCAATGATTTTAGAAGAAACCACATTTCCGCAGTCAGAGATTAATGCCAATGATGCTATTGATAACGATATTAATGACAAACGTTTTACCGTAGCCTTGGATTATATTTATATACTAAAGAACAAATCGCAGCTAGAGTTTGGTGGAAGAAACAGATTTACCAATATAGCTAATGACTATGTGGTAAATCGTTTTGAAGACAACATTACAACTGTTATACCTGAATTTTCAGATGAAACTAATTACAGAGAAAATGTGACTGCATTTTATGGACAGTACGCAAAAAGTTTTGATACATTCAAATTTCAAGTAGGTTTAAGAACAGAAACTACCAATATCGATATCACATCTAATAATAATACCGAAAAGGTATCAAGAAACTATACTGACCCGTTGTGCATTTTAAACAATGCTAATTTTAATATTGTTGATGTTTCTGTTGAATACAAATCTGTTGATGTATTG
>CANMDH010000090.1 GCA_947496555.1 uncultured Aquimarina sp.
ATCCTTCGAGTAACCTCAGGACCCTTAGCCCTAAATGTTATTCGAACCCTGAGGTTCTCGAAGGGTGACTATTCAGGGCTTCGATCCTTCGAGTAACCTCAGGACCCTTAGCCCTAAATGTTATTCGAACCCTGAGGTTCTCGAAGGGTGACTATTCAGGTCTTCGATCCTTCGAGTAACCTCAGGGCCCTCAGCCCTCGAAATAATCCGAACCCTGAGGTTCTCGAAGGGTGACTATTCAGGGCTTCGATCCTTCGAGTAACCTCAGGGCCCTCAGCCCTCGAAATAATCCGAACCCTGAGGTTCTCGAAGGGTGACTCCACCTGATATTTCAATAAAAAAAACACCTCATACTTAAAAGTACAAGGTGTTTTCGTTCATTAACCAAATGAAACCTAAACTAACTATTTTTCATCAAAACTTATTGTATTAACTTCTTTGATAACTCCTGAATTTCCTCACTTTTTTTCATAATATAAGTATTTAGCTTTTCTACTTCGCTAGCAGATAGTCCGCTTGATATCTCTTGTGCTTTTGTTCCCAGTTCTTGCCCTTTTTGTCCCAAAGTTGCGAATGCTGTCATATCTTTACTTTCTACAGCTTTTTTGTATTCTGCAACATATGCGTCATAAGCATCTACATATTCCTGTACTTTGGTATTACTAAAAGAGGGTGTCCCGTTTTCAGAAGCAGTTTCTGTTTTTATCTCTTCAGTAGTATTATCTTCTGTAGCATTTGAAGTTTTTTCAACATTATTTTCAGTGGTTGTGGTATTCGTATCCTTGCAGGAAAAAGAAAACCCAATAACCAGAATAAGTCCGAAATGTAAAATTATTCGTTTCATAGTATGCTCTTTAGTGATTAGTTTTATATAAGATTAATTGTTGAATACAAAGATGTAATATTAGCATATACCATGGGTACCCTGTATTCCGTGAAATTCATTCCCCATTTTTAAGGGGTGTATCCCATCAAAAGACAGTTTTACAATGTATCCTCCCCAAACCCCAAACCCCAATTCTCAAATTCCAATTCTCAAATTCCAAATTCCAATTCTCAATTAAATTTTCCCAGTTTCAAAAAATGAAACTCGCAGCTTGTATCATTGCACATTATTAATTAAATGTATAATATCATGTCCAAACAAAATTTTGACACAAAGTTAGCCGAATTAGAAACCATACCACAAGAATTGGTAAAAGCACCAGCGCAACCGGTAGATGTAACTACACAAGAAGCCGAAAACCTATTTATTTGGGTGCAAGAAGACAAAAAACTACTGATTAGTATAGGATTGGATTGGGACAAATATGTAGAGGATCTACCGATACGTACCGGAGCGTGTCGATATGCGCAAGCCCTTTGGCACAAAGAGCGCTATAGCCAGGAGGAGGCTGCCAAGACCTGGAAAGAAGAATCGCCCAAAGCCTATGCCTTTAGAAACGATCTGTTGGCCGATATGCGTTTTGCGTTTAGAAAACGTCCGGATCTATTAGCACGGGTACGCACGATTACAGGAGGCGAGGGGAATGCCGATATGATCCAGGACCTTATGGATATCAGTGTACTAGGAAAAGCCAATCCCACCGAATTTCAAGCCACTAATTATGATATGGTTCGTTTTGATCTGGCCGAACAAAAGTCAGACAGCCTGGCCGAACTATTAGCCAAAGCCAACGGGACTACCTGGGACAACTCAAAAGCCAAGGACATTCGCGATCGTGCATTTACCCACCTTAAAGAAGCGATGGATGAGATCAAAGACACGGGTAAATATGCCTTTAGAAAAGATCCAGAGCGCTACAAGGGGTATATAAGCCATTATCGACGTAGGTAGTTTTGCCTTTGGTTTGATGTAAGAAAACGTATAAAATAAACTAAGTGTTTGATAAATAGTTCTTTTAAGTTTCCTCTCCCTCTGGGAGAGGAGTAAAGTGAGGGTTTTGATGTGAAAATCCCCTCATCCTAACTCCATTTCTCGGTCTCGCCCATCCCTATCGCGCTGTCGTCCAAGGAGAAGGAACTTCTATAGGTCTTAAAAAGCTAAATAATAGTTTTTCTCATTTTCGAACCCATATTAACTTAGTAAAACCTGCATTACCACTGGCCCGCGCACTGGGTTGGGGTCTCCGCGCCGCGGGGGCACCTCAACTTAGTGTACGGGTTACTTTTTACCCTGCGGGGACAGGTCACTCCATACCGCTGATCGATAAAACTGGCGCGGGGGAAGGTCACCTACCTGTGCGGAACAGCTACCTGGTGCCGCTGGTCGATAGAAATATGCGTGGGCGGGTTGCCGCGGTGCGGGGACAGGTCGCCCTATACCGCTGATCGATAAAACTAGCGCGGGGGAAGGTCGCCACCCTGCGGGGAGCAGCTGCCGGGTGCCGCTGGTCGATAAAATTGTGTGGGGGAGAGTTGCCGACGTGCGCGGGTGAGGTTTGGTGGGGTGTTGGTCGAGAAAACACTGTAGAACTTGCCTTCTACAAACCAATCAATAAAAAACAATATGGCTTTATCCGAAATTGGTAAGGCCAAAATCTTGTCAGAGCTATATAGATTTGTAAACAAAATTCTGAAGAGTGGCAAATCCGCGAAGAGCATCTATAGCCTATAACCTGTCTAACTTTGCTGTTGGTTTGATAGTTGACATACTACATTTCTTTTTTATCTGGAAAAGATTTCTGCTAACGATCTATTGTTTTGTTAATCTAATTTGGCAACAGAATATTTTTAATAACTCATCAATACGATATCATTTTTAATACTTAAATTTTTTAAAACAACAACTTGGGTATTTGTGTTTTTATTCCAATAAGTAAAAGGTACTTCACTAAATTCATCCTGATCTAATTCCACTTGTTTAAGCTTCTTTCCATTTAATTTTAGTTTTTGAAATCTTTTATATCCATGAAAGTATATTTCGTAACTTCTATCAGGAATAGCTCCATCGTAGTATCCTTTGGAAGCATGGATGGTCAGCTTTTTATCATTTTCTATATAGTTTATTTTGGTAATTCTCCTCTCATTTTTAGTATTGAATTTTTCTGTAATACCATCATCTTCGTATAAGTTGAATTGACCATTCTTACCTGTATAGATATGAAGATTGAGTTTTGAAGGGTCTAATGTGAAAGTACTTAATGAATAATCTTGTTTTGGAATGATTGCCCCTTGTTTTACAAAGATTGGCATGTTTTGATCTGCGACTTGATGCTTTAGTATTTGATTTCCGTCTACTAATTCGTCTGTCCAGTAGTTGTACCATTTTTGTCCATCGGGTAACCAAACATCAATCGTACTATCGCTTTTTGAACAAACAGGTGCAACCAGCATTTCATTACCCCACATATATTGTAAGTCAAATTTCCATGCATTTGGTTCATTCTGGTGGTCAATAACCATAGCTTTTGCCATTGGTGTTCCGTATTTGTGAGCGTTAAAAGCATGGGTATAAATGTATGGCATAAGTTCGTACCTTTCTCTTATATATTGTAATGCCACTTTTTGACTTGCCTTAGATCTATCAAGTGGCCAGCGCTTATGTTTACCCATTCCATGAGGTCTCCAGATCGGTGAAAAACTACCAAATGCCATGGCCCATTGATTGTATAAAAAGTCTTCGGGACCTGGTTCTATAAATCCACCTGCATCATGATTAAAGTACGGAAAACCAGATAATCCCGATGCCTGCATGGCTCGGATACTTGTTTTCATCCATTCACAATCACTATAAATATCTCCATTCCAATGTGAAGCGTAACGTTGGCCACCGGCGGTCATGCTTCTTATCCATACAAAAGGACGTTTAGCTTCTCCAATTCCAGGATGTTCAGGGTCTTTACTGTCCCAACCTTCTTGAACAATTGCCTTTGCAATCAGAAAAGGATAATAATTTTTGTTTTCTGCCCAGCTTCTACCATTGGCACAAATAATACTATCGGGCAACGTATACATTTCATCTGTTTCGTCTATCCATAATGCATCACCTCCGTAGTTTAATTTTGGATCTAGCGATTTTTTCCAAAATAGTTTCCAAACCCATTTTCTTGTTTCTGGATTAGAGTAGTCTGGGGCACTATTACCTTCTTTTACATATTGTTCGGCATATGGCAAGTTATATTCTGGTTTCCATCCCCAACTATCGGCACCAATATTACGATTTAAATCGAGTGTTACTGTTACATTATTATCTCTACACCATTGCAGATATGCCGAAGGATCAGGATAGCGTGTAGAATCCCACTCAAACCAAGAACCCGACCAGGCTCCGCTGCCGGCTCTCCATCTATTATCATTTACAATATGATCAAAGGCAAAACCAGCGTTTCTGTGTTCTGTAATTTTATTTTTCCACCACTGTGCACCATTATTATCTGGTGCCTCTTTGTCTGAAAGTTGAAGTCCGAAAATTGATTTTTGCAAAAAGCGAGGTCTACCTGTAAGCTGGGTATATTGATCTAATATATCTTTAAATTCTGGTCCAAGGATAATGAAATAGTCCATTCTACCTTCAAATCCTTTTGTGTCAATACTAAATTGATATTCGCCCTGACTTCCAAAATCAAAATCATGTTTGAAGGTACTGTTTAGAAATATACCATACCCTTTGTTGGACATAAAAAAAGGAACGGTTAACACCGCTTGTTTTTGATAATGTGATTTTACTCCTTCACCATAATTGCTATTGATTTTTTTTCCTTTTAAATCAATGGATTCTACCCAACCATATGTTTGATGCCCCACTCCGCAGAAATGTTCGGTGTCATCTAATTGTAAGTCATTAATAATTTTGTTATCTGTCCATTGTATTCCTTTTTTTTGACTTAGCAGAACCTTATTTGTTTTTCCAGAAATAACCTGATATTTTAAAGGTGATTTCTGTACTTCTATCCTTGTATTATCGTCATTTTTGATAAAAATAGTCAGTGTATCATTAGTATCCTGAATCGTATAGACTCCAGTCTTGGTATGATGCTCGACCATTTCATAGTGATTGTCTGGAAAAAAGTCTTCATCCTTATTGATCCATTGAAAACGAACGGTATTAGAAGTATAGAATTGAAGTCTTAGTTGTACTCCATTGGTTGATTCAAGTACTATTTCATAATTTTTTTTGGTATAAGATTTGAGATCTCCACTTTGGGTGAAAACATTAAAGCTTATTAAATAAATAAAGATAGATAGTAGTACAGCAGATATATTCTTCATGCAGTTGGTTTGATTTTTTGGATTTATTATGATTTTAAAAAGATTGACTTTTGTGTTTAAATTATTTTTTTCTTAATAGTTAAATAAATATTATTCAAGATATGTCATAAAGTTTACAACGCTAAATATATGAATAGGAAAAGGCCAAATACGCCTGAAAACCTTGATTTATCCCTGCCTACCTGGCGGATGGCAGGCAGGTGGGATTTTTATTTCTTCTAAACTTATAAAAATTTAGCGCTTTTGCAAAAAGGAAATGACCGTTTGATCTTGCACTAAACTTTGCTCTGATTTTATATATAATGTTGCGCGTAGTGCTTTTTCACAATATCATTCGGAAAGATTGATTTCCTTAATAGCATTTTTAATTAAAATTTGAGATTCATTGTCATTCAAAAGTTTCCTTGCGATTTCTATTTCTTTGAGTATATCAATTATCACGCCGTCAACGCCAAATTTCTTTCCAATAATTGCCAATTTCTTTATTTCCTCGATTCCTTGTTTTGCAAATTGGTTGTTATCTATTCTGCCAGTAAAAATGCCAAAGTCCTTTACAATATTAAATTTTTTAGGCGGTGATAATTGCTGGAATATTTTAAAAACATTGTTCCATTCATCCTCTTTACCATATCTTGTATGAAGAAATATATACGCATCATAGACCTGATGTTTGTTGTCATTTTCAAATTGTTTAGACAAACGAATTGCTTCTGACGGATTCAATTGTCCGATAGCCAAAAGTGAAGCTCCTTGTACAGAATAAGATTCTGTTTTTAAAGACTGTCTAAAAATTGGCAAGTTTTCTTCTTGTTTAAGTTTACCAAGAAATTCAATAGCCTTTGCTTTAACAATATTGTTTTTATCTTTTAAAACTAATTGTTGAAGAATTTTGACTGGGTAATCTAGGTTTTGTAAACCGATAGAGTCTAAATGGTTAATTGCCTCAATACGAAGACCATAATAATTATCTTTTAATGCACCTAAAATTATTTTCTGGCTTTGAACTTTTTTTGGATTATTGATTGCCACTTCTATTGCTTCATAGCGGTCTATAAATAAGGGTGCATTAAAGTATTGATATTCAAATTCGTCAAGAGTTTTATGGTCAGATTTCTCGGCTATTAGAGTTTTTTTAGCGTCAACATTTATTAGTTGTGGTTTTTCCGAGAATTTATAAGTAAGCGTATCCGCCTTTTGGGTTAGCCAAACATTTTTTCGCTCAATATTATTCTTAAAATAGAAATCAATGGATAATGGGGTTTTAAAGACATCGTCTTTTTGAGTTTGAAGAATAATTATTTTTTGCGTTTTTGTATTTTCATTCCAATCATAAGATATGTCCAGTTTTGGATGTCCAGAACCAAAATACCATTGATTAAAAAACCAGTTTAAATCTATACCACTCGCATCTTCCATTGCCAATCGAAGTTGATGGGCTTCGGCACTTTTTAGTGCATTCTGTTTGAGATAAAGATTTAAGCCTTTTAAAAATGCTTCTTTACCTAAATAATACATTAACATATTTAATATTGAACTACCTTTTTTATAGCTTACAACATCAAAGGTTTCATTAACATCAGTATATTCATAGCGTACAAGATTCTTGTTGTGAGCTTCTTTGGTTTTTAAGTAGTCTCTCATAGCCCAAAAATTATAAGAATCTGCAATATCTCTGTCGTACTTATATTCCAACCATAAGTATTGAGCTATTTCGGCCATTGATTCGTTTAAGGTGAGGTTGCTCCAACTTTCTGCTGTTACATAATTACCGAACCATTGATGAAATAACTCGTGCTGAATTCCTGTATGGTAATATTTGTCTGCTAATTCTTTTTTTGTGCCTTGGGTATTCTCGTCGAAAACTGTTGCCGTAGTATTTTCCATTGCTCCACCAGGATAGTCTCGAACTATTATTTGAGAATATTTAGACCAAGGATAATCAAAGTCTAAAATTTTAGAAAAGAAACCCATTGCCTCAGTGGTTTCGCCAAAAATATCTCTTGCAAAAGGTGCGTAAGTGGGTTCTAAGTAATAACTAACTTCTTTGCCTTCCCATTCATCCTTAATTATTTTGAAGTCTCCAATAGCCATCATAAACAAATATGGGGAATTGGGTAGGTCCATTTTCCAAGTATCCTTTCTTTCTCCGTTACTAATATCTGTTTGAGAAACAAGAGTTCCGTTGGATAATGTTACATATTTGTCAGGTACACTTATTGATATTTCTTGGGTTGTTTTTTGATTAGGTTTGTCAATAGTGGGAAACCAAATTGAAGAATTTTCAGGTTGTCCTTTAGTCCATATTTGTATTGGCTTGTTTTTGTCTTTCCCATCGGTGTTTATAAAGTTTAGACCTTTTTCTTTACTTTCTCCGTTTTGAAATTCATATGGTTTGGCTTTATAGTCTATATAAACAGTATATTTTTCTGAATTTTCATAAACCTTATCAAGTTGAATGGATAAAATATAATTGTCATAATCAAATTTTAACGGTGACAATTCGCCCTCTTTAAATAGAGAAACTTTATATATGTCCATTCCTTTAACATCAAGTTGCAAAATGTCAATTGGATAGAAGTGAGGTTTAAGTGTTATCCATGCTTTTCCTAGTAAATATTTTTTTTCAAAGTCGAACCGAACATCGAGCTTTGTGTGTATTAAGTCATTTTTTATTGTTTCAGTTTCGTGGTAACTGTCGATTTTTGGAACTGAAACGGGATTTTGAGCTTTAACTTGATTAAAAAATAAAGTCAAAATGAGTATAGAAATAATTTTGAATATTTTTTGTTTCATTTGTTCCTTAATATTTTTTCGGCATTACGCACAACGTTAAATATATGTGCCGTAGCAGAGCAAAATGTTACTAAGCCATTGACTTTTTCTGCGCATTGGTTGCTAACTTTTACTTTTTGCACACGTTATTTATCCTTATATTCATCCACCCAGGTATTTTCTCCTTTAAAAAATGAAAGTAGTATTTCCGTCATTTCCTCGATTGAGGTTACGGGATTTTTTTTCAATATTTCAAAACCTCCATTTCTATATCCAGAATGAAAACCATATTCAGAACTTCCACTTACGAATACATCATTGTTTTTATTTTTGAGTTGCACCACATTAAATTTTTTCCAGTCAAGTGATGACATTGTGTTTTCTATTATTTCTGAAGTTGCTTTTTCTGAAATCATTATTAAATCATTATCAGAAATCTTATCTGGATTACCCTTAAAATCATTCAACACGAATAATTTTAAATTTTTTATGTCTGTTTTTTTAAATGATAATATATCATCTATTTGTATATCTTTTTTACTCAAATTTTGCTTTGATTCCCAATTAAATAAAAATATAACTCCAATAACTATGACAAGCCCCACTGTTATATAAGTATATTTTATTTTCATAAGAGTTATCCTAATTCTAACTAAAGTCAGGTTATTGTTTTTGAAATTCAGTTGTTTGAAATTTAGTCAAATCCCTCAAAAAATCCCTCAATTTTCATTCTTTTTTGTGACGTTAGTAAAAGAAATTAATAGATTTTCTTTATGTGGGGAATGTGCTACAACGTTATAAGTATGTGTCGTAGCTGTGCAAAATGTTACCGTACCATCGACTTTTTCTGCACATTGGTTGCTAACTTTTACTTTTTGCAAGCATTGTGCCACTGCAAAAATACAGCAACCTTTCGATTCATCATTTAACTGCTATGATCACATATATCGTGTTGAACTAAACCTAAAGGTAGTTTTTGAATACGGCTGTATTGACTACCTTTAGGATAGATATTAACTTCTAAATT
>CANMDH010000091.1 GCA_947496555.1 uncultured Aquimarina sp.
AAATAAAGGGAACTATTAAATCACCTCCTCTTATTATTCTTTAAAATTAAGCTCTGTATATATCGGAAAATGATCGGAAGGATATCGAAGTTCTTGGGAATCACTTAGTATTCCACTTTTTATAATAATGAAATCGTCTTTACTTGAAAAAATATAATCAATTTTTCGAGTTACAGGTTTGTCAAATCTAAAATCATTAAATGTTCCTTTAGGTCCAAACGCATTATCTCGGGCAACCACATGAGTATCTTCAAGTTCTTTCAGAATCATTTCTATACCTCTGGTATTTATTTCCAAATTAAAATCACCCATTAATAATACCGGAAGGTTTTTGGTATTTATTTCGTTAATCTTTTTTAATATCAATATTGAACTCTTTATCCTTGCTTGTTCGCCTATATGATCAAAATGCGTGTTTAAAACTAAAAACCTCTTGTTATTTTCTTTTCTTTCAAATACACCATAAGTACAAATTCTTTTTAAAGCCGCATCCCATCCTACCGTTGGCTTTTCTGGAGTTTCTGAAAGCCAAAAAGTATTATGTGATATAAGTTTAACATGATTTGTATTATAAAAAACTGCACAATGTTCTCCCCTGGTGTCTCCTGATTCTCTTCCAACACCAAAAAACTGGTATACATCTAGCATTTTTTCTATATCCAGTAATTGATGATATAGTCCTTCTTGTATGCCCAAAATATAAGGTGCATAAAAACGTAGTTGAGAGATCAAAAAGTCTTTGCGGTTTTGCCAACTATGTAAAGTATCTCTCGGTTCATCAAACTTAATATTGTAAGTCATGACCGAAAGATCTTGGGATATAATATTTTGAAATACAAACAAAAGAGTAAATAGTATTAACCTGTTACCCATTACAACAGTAATTTTTATGGTGTTTTACTTTTATTATTATGAAAATTGAGTTATCAAATTAAACAGAGAGGGGAATATGGGGACATAATTTACCCCTCTCTGTTACTAAACAAAAATAATTTGTTGATTCTTTATTTTTGATAGACTCTTACATAATCTATTTCCATTGAAGATTCGGTAAACGCGGGGTCGATGGTACCTCCAAAACCTCCTCCCATAGCTACATTAAGAATCAAAAAGAAGTCTTTATTATAAAATGGCAAACTACTTGAGTACGAGTAGGTATGATACACTACGTCATCAATCGAAAAAACGATCTGGCTAGATGACCACTCTACCCCATAAACATGAAAATCTGTAGAAGCTCCCGGAACATCGTTAGCTTTAAAAATGGGATTTCCTCCTGAGTTCCCGGGAAAGTGAAGCGCACTCGATACCACATCTTGATTGTTTCCTACATGTTCCATGATATCAATCTCACCGCAATCAGGCCAGCTAACCTCGGTAATATTAGCTCCCAGCATCCATATCGCGGGCCAGGTACCTCCTCCTGAGGGTAATTTTGCTCTTACCTCTACTTTACCATATGTAAATTCAACTAAACCCTGTGTCTTTATTCTTGCTGAAGTATATCCTCCATTCTCTGCTTTGGCGGTAATTTTTAGCATACCACTTTCTACAATTACATTACTCGGATCATTGGTATAGGATTGTGACTCGTTATTACCCCATCCATTATCTCCCGTACCTAAATCATAGGTCCAACTTGCTGGGTTAGGTGCGCCATCCACATCAAATTCATCAGCCCATACCAAATTGTTGAAAGGAGGTTCTACTACCTCTCCTGGGGTTTCAGGAATAAAGGTGTGATACCACGCTAATTGACCTCCACCAAAGTCGGCAGGTACATCCTGAATACCTCTAACGGTTAATTTATCCGAAGTAAGCTCTACTACTTCATATTCGGTAGCACCAGACCAATACGACAACATACCATTTTCTATACTTAGCATTTGTTTTCCTTCATCATTATCAAAAATCACAAAACTGGTATTGGTTTCAATCTGATCACTAATGTCTCTACATTCATCAACAAATTGTGTTGGTGTATCATTAGGGAAGAAACTAGTTACTTCTGCCCAATTCATAAAGGATTCATTATTATTTCCAGTAATCAATTCGAAACTATAATTGTCATTACCATCGTATCCAAATACTAAAACATCATCATACAAACATGGATCTAATTGATTGGGTGAGGCACTGAAAAACTCGGGAAAATCATTAGTGGTGGGTCCTACCCCAAAATGACCTCCGACAGCACTATCCCAAACCCATCTTTTACTTCCATCTCCCGCAATCATTTGAAGAGTTTCCTGATCGATAAATAATCTTACATCCAAATCCAATTCTATAGATTTTGAAGAAGAAGTACCTCCTGTTCCGAAGGCGACCACCGTAATTAAAACCGAATATTGACCAGATCGTGTATATCTAAATGTCGGGGATTCCCCTGGAGTTGCCAAAACAGGATCACTATTTGGGGTGAAAAAAATATGAAAATTTAGTGCATTATCTGCTTGAGGGGTTATCATAACACCACCTGTTTGTCCATCTTCTACGACTGCTTCAATTTGTAAATTAGTCGGAGCAATAATTGACCCCAATTTTGCATCGTCTTCCTGACATCCTATGAATAAAAGAATACTTAAAATTAGCATAGGATATATTTTTTTTATTGCGTTCATACTCGTCTTTAATTACTATTAGTTATGAAAAAATACATTATCTATAAACACTGTCGTTTCTCCTGAAGGAGATCCAGCATAAATCAACTGGGCTATATGAGCTCTAGTAGTAAGTCCCGAAAAATCAGACAATGGAATATCTAGACTTACCCATTCACCTAGTGCAGGACTGGAAATTATAATCTCATGCTCTACATCATCTCCTCCTGCAAAGGCTCCGTCTGCACCAAAATCGACTAACTTAATCTTAAGTTCGGTTGCATTTGAAGTCCATACATCGGTATGAAAATGAGTCATAGCCGTTGCGTCTATAGGTGATGAAGTACTCTCTATACCTACAAAGCTCAAAGCACTATATTTTTTGGTAGAATTTCCGGCAATGGTAACATCTTCAAATAAGGCATCTGACCAACTAGTGCGCCATGTATCTATAGCCACATCTGTATATGCTTCACTAAAAAGAGAAATTACATTTACTGAAGGCAACGCAGGATCTGGAGCTGCGGCTACTGGTTCGTTAACCAATTTTATATCATCAAATAGATATTGAGAATCATCTCCATCATTTCCGAAATCAAAAAAGATCACAACTTTTTGATATTCCTGACTCATATCTACTGAACTAAAATCGAAGATTAATTCTTCCCAATCATTAGCAACGGTATTCAAGGCATCAATCTCATAACCAATATTTCCATCTGTGGTATTTTCTACTTTAAGTTTCACGGTGATTCCACTTTTTGGAGAAAACACTTTTACTTTGAATATTTTATTTGATGAGAAATCAATTGGGCTATCCAATTGTAAAAATGTTCCAGCCCACACCTGAGCTCCAGAAGGCTTGATTAATCTTCCGACCTTATCACTAGTATTTCCATTTGTTTGATTTGGATTATCGATTACTTCTGCAAAGGCTTCTCCAAAACTTATAAAACCATAGTTAACCGTTAGTGACTCAAAATCTATTGGCAATATCACAGGATCATTGGCTTCAGATACCGTTATTTCTTGTGTGGTTTCGATACTAGCTACCCCAGCTCCTTTGGCCACTACTCTCACCGTATAAACTCCAGGTGATTCATAGGTATGCTCAATGGTTTCTCCAGGCATTATAGACTTTGGAGATTCATCTTGTATATCTCCAAAATACACATCGAATCCGATAGCAAAGTTAGCAGTAGCACTTACGGTTATCATTGCCGGGTTTATAATATCTTGTACAATAGATGTCATAAGGTTTTCTGGAGCCCTAAATGAAATTGCGATGTCTTGTAAAAACTCACTGGTTACACCGCTAGCCCCTACTCCTACAATTTTTGCTGTATAAGTACCTTCAGCATATATATGTTGTGTTGAATTTCCGGGAGTAACTATAGTGGGTTCTTCATTTGCCATATCACCAAAGTAAACCTGAAATGAAGATACGGCGACTCCCACAGGGGTAATCGTCACAAGCCCAGTATCATCTTGGGAGATATTAAAACTTGCTGTTATATCGCTTGGTGCGGATATCTGCTCGAGATCGAATGTAGTGTCATCTTCATTACACGCATAGAATGTAAGTGCAACGACGATTGATATAAGTACTATTTTTATAATTTTCATATCCATGTTTTTTTAGTACCCGGGATTTTGTTCCCATCGGTTCCCGGTTAATTGAATTTCTATTAAAGGAATTGGAAATACTTCATGTTTTCCGTTAACAAAACCGTCTATCTCTTGTGGAGCTCTTCCAGTTCTTACCAAATCGAAAAAACGATGCCCTTCACCAACCAATTCTACTCTTCGTTCTTGATATATAGCATCTGTTAAAGCACTTCCGGTAACTGTAACATTGGGCAATTGTGCCCGCGTTCTGACTCTGTTTAGGTAAACCTGCGCTTGTGTATCATCACTTGGAGATTTTCGGTTATAAGCTTCGGCCGCCATTAGTAGTACATCGGCAAAGCGAATTGCTCTATAATTATTTGGGTTGGTAAGGTTAGCATCACCAGTATTCAAATCCCCTTGACGAGCAATGTATTTTCGGTTATAGTATCCTGTATGTTCAAATCCCGTGACAAAAGTGGCTCCTGTATCTGCAACCCAAGTATCGATATCTAATATCGCAACCTCTCTTCGTATATCTCCTGTTTCAAAAGCATCAAATGCTTCTTGGGTAGGAACATTGAAACTAAATCCCGAATCGAACAAAGGTCCGGAGTAGTTCCTTATTCCATTGAAACCAACAGCCACATTACCTTCACTGCATTGTAAACAACTGAATCCCGCGCCTTCTTCATCGGTATATTGAACTTCAAAAACCGACTCTATGTTGTTTTCTCCTTCTTGTTCAAAAATTGAATTATAATCGGCTACCAAATCATAAGGTCCAGTGATGACTTGATCTAAAACGGTTGCTGCCTCAGAAAATTTATCCTGAAACAAATACACTTTCCCTAACAATGCTCGTGCCGCTCCTTGAGTAATTCGACCTATTTCGGCCTGTGTAGCAGGTAAATTATCGGATGCAAACTGAAGATCCTCCTCTATCAAAGCATACACTTCTGTTTTTGGAGTTCTATCAATGTCAAATTGTTCCCCAAACTTAATTCTCTTATCGATTGCCAAAGGAACATCACCAAACCATTTTACCAATTCAAAATAATAATAAGCTCGCAAAAAACGAGTTTGAGCAATAACTTCCTCTTTACCTGGAAAATCAGTTTTATCTTTGAATTCCATAATGTAATTTGCGCGATTTACACCAGCAAACATCCAAGACCATATATCTCTTAATTGGGCATTTACTGGTGTATGCAACATGTCATCTATCTCTTGAATTCCTGGAACATCGGTTGCGCTTTCTCCTCCAGCGAGGGTGTTATCTGAAGCTATTTCGCCTAGCATCACATTGATATATGTAGATTGTAGCAGATCATAAGCAGCGATTAAAGCATTTTGATAATCCTCTTCGGTATTAAAATAGTCTTCAGAATTTGGGTCTTTCGACTCAACATCTACAAAATCTTCACTGCAGGAAACCATTATCCCAAGTATTATTAAAAAGAAAGTAGATTTTATATTGTATTGTATCTTTTTCATTGTATTAAAATTTAAGATTTACTCCTAGTAAATAAGTTCTTGGAACCGGGTAAAAACCCTGATCAATACCACCCCCGATTGGATCCCCAGATGAAGCTGATGGATCATATCCTTGATACTCAGTAAATGTGTATAAGTTATTTACTGATCCATAAATTCTAAGTTTATCTACGCCTATAGATTCCATACTTGTTTTATTGAAGGTATAGCCTATTTGTAAGTTCTGAATCCTTACATAGGAGCCATCTTCAACATAAAAGCTTGAGAATAAACTGTTAGAATTCGCTCCGGTAGTTACTCTATGGAAAGAATTTGTAGTTCCTTCTCCAGTCCAACGATCTAAAAACCCATTCCTTTTATTTACAAGCGGTTGATTACGTTCATAATTTCTAACGATATCATTCCCAATCGAGGCAAATGCATAAGATGTGATATCAAAATTTTTAAAGTTAAATCCAATATTGAGTCCCATGATTATATCAGGAATTGGATTTCCTATGTCGGTTCTATCATCAGAATTGATTTCACCATCCCCATTAATGTCTACATATCTAAGATCTCCAGGAGCTGCATTTGCTTGAGTTGCATGTGCTTCTACTTCTGACTGATTCTGAAAAATACCATCAGTCTGCAATCCATAAAAATATCCTATTGGTTTTCCTACTTCCATTCTTGCTGGAGGATCCTGACCGACCCCAAATGAACCACCAGGGATAAAACCATTTTCACTGTTTACAAATAGCACTTCATTTTGTAGAATTGTGAAGTTATAATTCAAATTGAAGCTAATATCTCTTGAGAACTTGTCACTATAACCAATTTTAAACTCATATCCTTTGTTTTCTACAATCCCAGCATTGATTACGGGAGGCTCAGATGCAGGGGCTGCTGCGCCGAGTATTCCTGATACCTGGGATACCACCAATAAATCTTCGGTGCGTTTTTGAAAATAATCGAAAGTGATATCTATTTTATTTTTCCAAAATCTTGCATCGAGACCAATATCAAATGTTTTTTGTTTTTCCCATTTGATTTCTGGGTTTGCAATCGCGCCTACGGCGGTTCCAAAAACCAATTCGTTATCGATCACATAGGCGCCTTCACCATTTAATAAAGAGACAAATCTAAAATCAGGAATCCGGTCATTACCAATAATTCCGTAACTAGCTCTTATTTTTAGAAGATCAAACCAACCGTTTGATTGCATAAAAGATTCATCAGACACTATCCAACCCGCAGAAACAGATGGAAAATATCCAAATTTATTTTCGGGTCCAAACTTGGTCGAACCATCTCTTCTAATAACCGCAGAGAGCAGATACTTACCATCAAAATCATATTGTAACCTAGAGAAATAAGACAAGAGTCTGGCATCAAACGTATTTCCTCCATTCATAAAATTATCCACCACATCTGATGCCTGCGAAAGATTTGCATTGGAATATGAGTTCCCTGGAATATCAAAACCTGTAAGGCTAGAAAATTCTCCGGTAGTTTTAAAGATAGAACTACCCAGAAGGAATTTCAGATTGTGACTTTGTCCAAATGTATTTTCATAGGTCAAGAAATTATCCCATGTAAAATCTCTAAATATATCTTCATCTTCGGTAACGCTATTACGATCTACATTGAACACTTTTCCTGATCCATAGAAAACTTCTGGTGAGAATCTTTTTTCGGATACCTCGGCATAATTAAATTGAAATCGTGATTCTACTTTGAAGTTTTCTAAAAAATTATAGCGCAGTCCAACAACTCCACTAATTTTTTTGACAATGGTCTTATCAAAAGTATTGGCTATTTGAGCAACCGGATTTATAACCTCGTTACCCAGTCCTTCAGCAAGGGTAAAATCACCATTCTCATCCCGTATAGTTAGGTTGGGCGCCATATTGATAGCATTGAATAGGACCGACCCTAAAGAATTTTCCGGTAATTTGTTTCTATCTGTATATGTATAAATTGCCGAAGTAGTAAGCTTAAAGTTTTTTAGAAATTCTAAATTATAGTTCGCTCTTCCTGTAAAACGGTCAAAACCCGCATCGTCTCCTCCTACAATACCGTCCTGAGTTAAAAATGATGTCGCAGCAGAATAGGTTGAGTTTCTTCCTCCTCCGTTTACCCCAAAATTGATATTAGAAATTGCAGCAGTTCTGAAAATTTCATCTTGCCAATCGGTTCCTTTTCCTAAGGTCGAAATATTAGAGAATGGAGGTGCACTTCCACCAGCTACAAAAGCTTCATTAATAATAAAACCATATTCTGTAGCATCAAGCACAGGTATTTTTCTGGTGGTTTCCTGAAAACCCGCATAAGTATCCAGTTCAAATTTTAACTCTTGATTTTTTCTTCCTGTTTTTGTAGTTATAAGAATAACTCCATTTGCCGCTCTTACCCCATAGATACCAGCTGTAGCATCTTTCAAAACATTGATACTTTCTATATCATTAGGGTTGATAACACTTAATTCTTCAATGACATTTCCATCTACTAAAATTAGAGGTCTGTTATCACCGTTGGTTGTAATCCCTCGAATCGATATGGTAGAGGCTCCTCCTGGAGAACCCGATTGAGAGGTAACATTAACTCCGGCAATTTGTCCTTGTAACGCCTGTTCGACTCTAATTGGATTGAGATCTTCTATAATTTCTCCTGCAATAACAGAAACTGCACCTGTAATTTCTTTTTTTCTTTGTGTTCCATAACCTATTACTATAACTTGTTCCAATAACTGGTTATCTTCTTCTAAGGTTACATCGATTGTAGGGTTTTGCCCAACAGTTATTTCTTGGGTTGTAAAACCTATATAGGAAAAAATCAACGTACTCCCGATTGGAACATTTTTTAAAACATAATCTCCATCGAAATCTGTACTTGTCCCATTTGAAACATTTTTTACTGTTATATTCACTCCTGGCAGAGGCACACCATCCATATCAATTACTTTTCCCTTGATTTGGAGTTGTTGTGCATGAATAACCGTTGTTAAAAACAGGGTTATTGCGAAATATGCAATTTTCATATGTGTTTACTTTAGTTTACCCAAACTTATAGAGTATTCTTAGCAAATTCTCAATAAACGACCTCTACAAAAAGCATACAGCTATGAAGAAAAACTCTACAGTGATGATGAGTTGTTTGGGAAAAACCCAGGAAATACTAAGAAAGAGGAGTTCTTAATTATATATTAAAAAAATGTAAAAAAAAGATTTGTTCTTAGTAAGGTTTATGGTCACAGTATAGGTAATGTAAAGGCAACTTTATAGGATGTTGTGGTATTAAATCTCCAGGATGTAA
>CANMDH010000092.1 GCA_947496555.1 uncultured Aquimarina sp.
AAACAGCAAATCAACCCGGTTTAGTCAACACTGCATTCATGCTCGGTCGTACCGACCGCACGAATGCTTAGTTATTATCACCAGTTATTTTATTTTAATGATTCGTTCAATAGGTTGCTTTTCAATATCGAACTCTACGGGTTTCGTTCGATTAATAGGGCTATCAAATCCTTTTATCTGATTTTTGTTAAAAGTCCGTAAATCCAGAATATTAAATTTTTTCTTGAATTTAGTCAGAGTTAACTTTTCTAAGTTGACTATTCCAATTCGTTGAAAAGTGCCTTTAAAAAATGATTTATCCCAAATCGGAATTGCTACTTCTAGTCCATTTTCATTCCAGATAGCTGGTCCGCCACACAACTTGTCAATAACTATATTATTTACTCCACTTTTTTCTAATTGACAAAGCCCTCCGATTGGTGCCCCCATTCCAATTTCATTTAGATTTGAATATTTCAACGAAGCTTTGTTTTTACCATCTATTCTATTTGGGTTTTCATTTGAAAAGTCCCATGGATTTGGGTATTTCAAGGTTTCTATTGAATTGCCTACCATTCGGATTATTGAAAGTTCGTCAAATTTTAACGCTTGTAAAATAATATGAGCTAAACGTTTATCAGTTTTTCTTACTCTATCAAATTCATTCATCAGTCCACTTTCCCAAAGGCGCTCATTTCCGGTCATTCCCTCAAGTCCGACAACGCTATTTGCTTTTTCGTAAATTTCTTTTTTGGTCATTTTCTAATTGGTGATAACGTTAAATATATGGCCAAGTTGGGCAGAAAATAAGCGATTACTTTCGGTTTAGCCATAAGCCAAATCTTTTTATTTTGTTTTAATTTTTCTCGTTTAATACCAAATCAAAAGATTTGGCGACTTTTCAAATAGACAACAACCTTTCGATTAAACACTAATTGCCCAATTTGCTATATATAGTGTTGTAACACGTATTCATTCTATTTTTATTAATCCAAAATTTGTAGCTACCCAAACTTTATCATTTTCTATCGCAATGTCCATTATTACATTTTTATATGCACCATCTCTGAAAAATATTGGTTTGATTTCTCCGTCATTGATTTTTATTAATCCGTCATTTGTCGCCATCCAAATGGTTCCATTTTTTCCAACTTTGATAACTCGAACCATATGGTTTGGAACTTTTGAATTTGCCTTATTAAAGTGTTTCCACTTTTTGCCTTTTACAATTGAAAAACCGCCATTTCCTCTTCCACCACCATAACCAATGTATAATTTATCGTCAATATATTTTACTGCTCTAACAACTGATAATTGTAATTTAGAATTTTTGTCAGAATAAGATTTCCATTCTACTTTTTTTCTAATTAATAGACCAGAGTTATGTCCAATTGCAATTTCTCCATCTTTATTAATATCCATTGCTCTTACGGTAATTCTTTCCTTTGGTAAATCTAGTTTTGTCCAATTTTCTCCGTCATATTTTATAACACCATTTCCACCTCCAAAGAATACATTTCCCTCTTTATCTTCCGTTATTGCTATTACTGATATGCTAGAATTAGGAATTTCATTTTCTGAAAATATCGTCCATTTACTTCCATCAAACTTCGCCAATCTCTTATCTGGTTTTGAAAAAGAAAGCCAAACATTACCTTTTGAATCAGTGAATATCGGAGAAACAAAATCCCCATTTATTTCCGAGTTCTCTTTATTAAGATTAATAAAGCTTTGATTATCATATTTGATTAAACCAAACTTTGAAGTACCTAACCATTTAGTTCCGTCATTATCTACTGATACAGCCCAAATATCATCATCAGTTATTTCAGAGTTTGATTTGTTTATTATTTGTTCATTTTGACTAAAACCTGTTATAGTTAATAAGAATATAACAATGTTTAATATAGTTTTGTGCATTTATTTTATATGTGTTACAACGCCAAATATATGAATCGGAGCAAGGCAAGTACACCTGAACCAATCGATTTATCTGCGCATTTTTATTTCTTGTTTAATTTATGAAAATTTAGTGCCACTGCAAAAAGGAAATAACCTTTCGATCTAGCACTGAACTTTTGCTCTGATTTCATATATAATGTTACAGGTAGGCATTTTTTAACAAGATGTCCAATAACTGAATTTTATTAATTTTCCATTATTGATTTCAAGCACTATTCCGTCGTCCCTCTTTTCGTGATGAACACTAAATGAGCCATTTAATTGACCTTTTTCTATCCGATCTTTGATTTGTTTTCCAAATATTTCCGCAAGCATATTCAATTCCGTTTCACAATTCAATTTATGTTTTCCATAAACAAGTTCAACAGAGTTATCATTTTTAAAATCAATCTTTTCAATTAGATATTTTTCTTTTTCATTTCCAGTAAATTTCACCTTTTCATAATCAAGAGTAAAGTATTTGACTCCTTGCCATTCAGAAGATAGCCCTCCGCAATCATAGTTCGGTTGAAATTCTCGGTTTGGATTACCAAATTTTTCGACAATTTTTGATTTCGAAGAAAAGAATTTGAGTTCATTGAATTCAAACTTATCAAAATCCAAGCTTTGTCCGAAACCTATTTGAGTTGATATTAATAATATTAAGGTATGATATATTTTCATTATTTATTCTGCTTACCTGTAACGTTAAATATATGTGTCGTAGCTGTGCAAAATGTTACCGAGCCATTGACTTTTTCTGCACATTGGTTGCTAACTTTTTCTTTGTGCAAGCATTGCTCCTTACCAAAAATACAACAACCATTCGATTGATCACTTAGCTGCTATGATTACATATATATTGTTGTGCGTTCGTTATTTTTGCGTTCCTTCTAAGGTTTTTTGTAAATCTGAAATTATTTTTTTGTCAATTATGTCCGTTAGTTGACCACTTTCAAAATCGTATTTTTTGATTAAAGTTGGCTCATTATATTCCTCGTATTGTCCATCATCATTTTTATCAATCCCAAATCCTATAATCAAATCTTGACTATTATTTATGAATTTATAATTGTAAACATCCATTCCGTCAATTCCGACTTTTTGCATTTTCTTTTGACTAAATGAATAAATATAAAGTGATTTAAAATCTTTTAAATTAATCACTCCATCTTTGTACGTGTCTTTTTCAGATGCTTTTATTAATAATAGTATTTCTTCGCCAAAATATTCCGTTTTTATATCATTGAAGTTTACTCTTTCGTCAAATAATTTTTTGTTATTTCCATTATTTGGATTATAAACTATGACATTGTTAAATGCCCCGTAAAATCCACCTGAGTATCTACTATCTGGTTTTTCGTAAAATTCCTCAGAGTAAGAGTATGCATTTAGAAGTCCGTTGATGTTTTCTTTTTCATTTAAGGTTTTGTGCGAAACAGGAATAATATAAATAGAATTTAAAGTATCTATTAATTTAGGGGTCTCGTATGAGATTACTTGTTCTCTTTTATTCTCTTTTTGTAGTTTTTCAATTTTTTCGTCAGATAAGATACCTGTTTCCGGGTCATTATAGCTGGATCTACGATGTTCTTGAATTACAATAGAAATAAAAGCAATTAAAGCGACCACTAAAAATATCGCTCCAATTGTCCCTAAAACAGCAAGCAATTTTTGGTTATAATTTTTTACTTTATCTATTTTCATTATTTAGTTCGGTTTATCTTAATGACGTACAACGGTAAATATATGGCAAGTTGGGCAGAAAATAAGCGATTACTTTCAGTTTAGCCACAAGCCAAATCTTTTGTGTTTTGTTTTAATTTTTCTCTTTTAACACCAAATCAAAAGATTTGGCGACTTTGCAAATAGACAAGAACTTTTCGATTAAACACTAATTGCCCAATTTGCTATATATAGTGTTATGTGCTCGCATTTTTATTGTTTTCATCAATCAGCTTCTTAATTCCGTCAATTTCTTCACTATGCTTTTCGGCGTTAAAATTCCGATTCTTTCCGAAGTAGAAAATATCATTGTGATCGAAAATCAGACACCAATTCAGGGTTTTATCCCAAATTACTTCGTCAGAACCAAAAAATATGTCATCCGAAAATTTGATTACCATTTTCCATGTTAGAATAAATCCGGAATCCGGTTGAGTTATCCAAAACACTTTTTGGTCAAATGGGATTCCTTTTTCATAAAGCCATTTCTTAACTTTTTGACTCTCATTTTCGCCAAATGAGAGTTCATCTTGTTCGTTAAAATACTTTCCAATTGCTGAAATTGAACCTAGATATCTTTGAGTACTTTCAAAATTCCATAAAAATTTAGATGCGTCCGCCGTCAAAGCGATTATTTGGTCTTCAAATTCAGCAGATAATTCCGTATCATCATCTTCAAGTTTCCATTTCAGAGGGTGCTCCGATAAAGGAATTGAAAAAGTATGAACATTTTCTAATGTAATTTTGTTTTTCATTTCAGTTATTTCTGCTTGCACATAACGGTAAATATAACAAACGTTGTTGTCCCGAAGGACAACTATGTTTTGTTATATAGTGTTAACAACTTTTTTTAGATTTTAATTTTAAAAAAATGAGTAAATCTTTCATTCGTATATGGCTGACTTGATTTGACAAATAATATTGAATCATCATTTATGAAAACTTCTTTGCTTATTTCGTGACTGGGAAAATTTGGGTATTCAAAAACTGTACTTAAATCATCAAAAGCCATAAGTTTTATCCCGTCTGATATATATGAATTATCATCATTACAAGCAATTATTGGATTTTCAAATTCTCTTTCAATATTTAAGTTATTATCCAATTGAAATTTTTCCCAAAATAATTTTTCCCCGTTTTCCGAAATTAAAAGAAATGGTTTAGGAAAAGGAATATCGGGAGCAAAAACTTTTTCCCTACTAACAAAATCGTTATCTACCGAAAATTTGATTAATTCTTTTTCACTCGTAATACTAGTACTATGATATAATCTATTATTTATGGGGTTAAATTCAATATCACCATGATTTAACCAATTGTAAAAGCCTTTTTGTTCTCCATTAATTCCGTCAAGAATAAATAAAGGAGAGTTTCCTGAGGTTGGGGGACGCCTATGACAGTATACTCTATAATTATTACCAACCTCAATTTTGTGAATTCCCCAACCAAATGAAGCAATATCAAATCTTGTTACTTCGAGGTTATTTAGATCCAAACGAGTAATTTTGTCGATACCTCTTTCGCATAGAAATAGGTACTTTCCATCTAAACTCATATCTAAATCTGAAAAACGATATTCTTTTAGTATGTGAGATTTTATTTCAACCATTTGGGAATTATTATCCAAAATAAGTAACCCATATTCATCCGCATCATTATTTGAGGAAAATTCTTCTCCAATAATCGTATATATTCTATTTCTGGTTTTATCGTTAATAGCTTTCGTTACAAAATGGGGTATCCGTATATATTTTCCTGCTTCTTCTTCTTCAATATTACTTCCACTAATTATGCCTTCATCATTTGATGTTTTTACTACTATTTGAAACTTTTTAATATTCGCCAAAGTAATGTTTGAATCTTCATATTCAGTAATATCAATATTTGGTATTTCTACTAAAGGTTCAAAGTTTTCTCTATATATTAAATAGGATTGAAAATCATCACCTTCATACTTACTCCATTTTAATTTTACTGATCTATCAGTATTTTCTAATTGAAGTGAAATAACATTGGATATAGTAATAGAGTCTTTAGCGATAAAATTTGAATTATCTTCTATTGAAGCTTCAAAATATATTTTGTGATTACCTTTTGATAATAATTTTTCAAAATTACTCTCATATAAATCGTTTAAATCTCCCTCAAAAATATCACCATCTTTTTTGCTAGACCATTTTATATTTATTTTTGATGATGGAACTGAAGAATTGTTATCCATATAATCTAAGGTTACTTTGCCCTTGAAAGCAGTTGGTAAATTAGGATTTTCAAAAACACCTGTATTTCCTTGGCTATGATAGCTATAATCTCTTTCTCGGTTAGGTGTTAAAATAGATACTGAAAAACCTTTAATGTTATCGAAATCAATACTTTCGTTTTCTGAATCATTGATATTTTCATTCTCGGATATTGTTTCATCATCTGATCCACAATTAAAACTTAATATTGACAAAACAATTAGATAGAGTACTTTTTTCATTTTATTTTTTATTGTTGTTAACGGTAAATATATGGCAAGTTGGGCAGAAAATAAGCGATTACTTTCAGTTTAGCCACAAGCCAAATCTTTTGTGTTTTGTTTTAATTTTTCTCTTTTAACACCAAATCAAAAGATTTGGCGACTTTGCAAATAGACAAGAACTTTTCGATTAAACACTAATTGCCCAATTTGCTATATATAGTGTTATGTGCTCGCATTTTTATTGTTTTCATCAATCAGCTTCTTAATTCCGTCAATTTCTTCACTATGCTTTTCGGCGTTAAAATTCCGATTCTTTCCGAAGTAGAAAATATCATTGTGATCGAAAATCAGACACCAATTCAGGGTTTTATCCCAAATTACTTCGTCAGAACCAAAAAATATGTCATCCGAAAATTTGATTACCATTTTCCATGTTAGAATAAATCCGGAATCCGGTTGAGTTATCCAAAACACTTTTTGGTCAAATGGGATTCCTTTTTCATAAAGCCATTTCTTAACTTTTTGACTCTCATTTTCGCCAAATGAGAGTTCATCTTGTTCGTTAAAATACTTTCCAATTGCTGAAATTGAACCTAGATATCTTTGAGTACTTTCAAAATTCCATAAAAATTTAGATGCGTCCGCCGTCAAAGCGATTATTTGGTCTTCAAATTCAGCAGATAATTCCGTATCATCATCTTCAAGTTTCCATTTCAGAGGGTGCTCCGATAAAGGAATTGAAAAAGTATGAACATTTTCTAATGTAATTTTGTTTTTCATTTCAGTTATTTCTGCTTGCACATAACGTTAAATATAACAAACGTTGCTGACCTAAAGGGCAGCTATGTTTTGTTATATAGTGTTAGTGGTTTTTATTTTTTTCAATCCAATCCATTCGTGTTCAATGTCCCTCATCAAAAGAGCATTATCAAATTTCACAGAACCTTTTGGGAAAATATTTTCATTCTCAAAAAAACTAGATTGAACTTTCGTTACTTCTAAAAGTGATACTTTCCATTTGTATGCTTTTAGTTCTAATCCATCAAAGTCATTTTTATCAGGAGAATATCCAATCGAGCCATTCTCGAAAAAATCTGAGACACAATTCAGGTTTTCAAATACGCTTTCCTCATTCCAATTGTCAGTTTCACTTGCCTCAATTGATAAAGAAGTTTCGTCATCGCTAATAAACGACACATTATAATTCCCGTCAGATTCATTAACCGTGAATTCAGCAAGGTGATGAACTCCTGGAAAAATAGTTCCTCCAGCTAAAGAGTTTAATTTCGAAGAAGTATCTCTTCTAGGAATATAAACACCTTCTTTAATTTTTCCATTTTCATTCCATTCAACCGCAATCCTGTGCGCTCCATTTTCAGAGGATATTCCAGTTTGTTTTGGTAGTCCTTTAGGTCTAATTTCTTTTAACCTAATCAAGCATATTCCAGCAATACCTTTTCCATTAACCAGCTTAGGTTTAAAAGGCTCTGGCAAATAATTTTCCAAAACTTCTTTATCAATTTGGTAGTTGATAAGAATTCGTCTATCAATTATTCCTTTTATCCTCGGTATTTTCATTTTTTGGTAATTACCACTAACGTTTAATATATGTGTCGTAGCAGGGCAAAATGTTACCAAGCTATCGACATAATCTGCGCATTGGTTGCTAACTTTTACTCTTTGCAAGCATTGCGCCTTACCAAAAATACAATAACTATCGATTGATCACTTAGCTGCTATGACATCATATATCGTGTTGTGAGCTGGCCTTTATTTTACTTTATAAATCTCTTTGTCAATCAGTTTTCTCAATTCCAAAATTGAAATTCCATCTTTAACAGTTTTTTCTTCGTCCAAATGAAAAAAATCTACATATCCGATTTTTGTGATTGAATTAAATTCACCAAGAATATTATCCAAATATAGCCAAGCCATAGTTTGGTATTTATCCTTATCCAAGTCCATATTTCTTATAAAGACCTGAATATTTACCTTTTCATTTTCTGAATCTAATTCAGGTAAAACTTCAATATCCGAACTTGGATATTCAAGTCCGTCATATTTAAATTTTAATTCATCTTTTGGTTGTCTAAATTTTTCGACTATCCAATCCTCAATTTCGGGCTTCGAGTTGTAAAGTTTTTCGGTGTACGGAATTCCGCTGGGTTTTCCATCTGGTGTGATAATCAAAACATACTTTCCGTCATTGTTCTGAGTTATCTCTGGAAAAAGCAAGTCAGAATATTTGTGAATTTCGTCAGTCAGATTATTGTAAGCGGTATAGTCGGACAAGTCCGAATTGATAAATTCCTCAAGCGATTTTTTATTTTTCGTAAAGTATTTCCAAAATTTTTCTTCTCTGGTTAACCGCTTTTTATTTCTAAGAAATTCAAACATTCAAATTTTGTTTTTTCAGCTTGCTCACAACGTTATAAGTATGTGTCGTAGCAGAGCAAAATGTTACCTTGCCAACGACAAAACTGCGCAGATTTTATAACTTTTTACTCTAAAATCTTTGCGCCATAGCAAATATACAAGAACCTTTAGGTTGTCACTTAACCGCTATGATCACATACTTGGTGTTGAACTAAACCTAAAGGTAGTTTTTGAATACGGCTGTATTGACTACCTTTAGGATAGATATTAACTTCTAAAT
>CANMDH010000093.1 GCA_947496555.1 uncultured Aquimarina sp.
GTAGAGAACAGTGCTACTGCTACGGGTACCCCACCCAATGCACCAGGTGGCACACCAACACCTGCGATTACGGATGTTTCTGATGCTGGTGATGATACGCTTAATGAACCAGGATTAGATGGTAGCGATGATGGGGATGCTGACTTTGAGAATGATCCTACGGTGAGTTTGATTCCAGCGAGTCCGGAATTATCAACGACCAAGACGAGTGTCTTGGATATCACTGGTGGTGCAGATGCTACGCTTGCTGATGTAGGCGATCTGGTGACCTATACCTATACGATAGAAAATACGGGTAATGTAGATTTAACCAGTGTTGATGTTAATGAGACGATTTTTAGTGGTACGGATACCCCACCGAATCCTGGATTTATAGGTAATAGTGGTGCCAGTGCTGCAGGTACATTGGTTCCTGGCGAGATTGCTACGTTTAGTTCAACCTATGCCTTAACCCAGGCGGATATTGATGCTGGTGGTATTGAGAACAGTGCTACCGCTACAGGGATACCTCCTGCAGACCCGGATGGTACGGTGAATGCTGCGATTACCGATGTTTCTGATGCTGGAGATGAAGGTATTGAGACACCTGATATAAATGGAAATACTGATGGAGATCCATCTAATGACCCTACGGTTACTTCAATTCCACCGAGTCCACAACTTATTTTAACAAAAACAGCTGTGATCAACGATGGAGGTGATGGGATAGTAGATGAAAATGATACAATAACATATACCTTTAGTGTAGAGAATGCAGGGAATGTTACTATAGATAATATAGGGGTTACAGATCTGTTAACAGGAAGTGTAGACTTAGCGATTACTCCTTCAATTTTAGCTCCAGGCGCTATAGGCACAGCAACAGTTGTATATACGGTTTCACAAACAGATATTGATAGTGGAGATATTACCAATACAGCTACTGTTACTGGAGATAGCCCTACAGGTACTGCCGATGTTACAGATGTTTCTGATGATGGTGATGAAACTGTAGACGGGCCAGATGCAGATGCAGACCCTACTAATGATCCAACAGTAACAACCCTAACTCCTAATCCTTCAATTGTGATTACAAAATCTGATAATTTACCAGTTGATGGTTCTTATGATACTATAGGAGAAGCAGTTGCTTATACTATAGAAGTGACAAATGTTGGAAATGTAACATTATCTAATGTATCAGTTATAGATCCAAATGCAGATACAATTAGTCCAGCTACAATTTCAAGCATTGATCCAGGACAAACCATTACGGTTACTGCAACTCACGTGATAACCCAAGTGGATATAGATACTGGTAGTGTGACCAATACCGCAAGCGTAACAGCAGATGATCCGAACGGTATAACAGTAACAGATGATTCTGACGATCCGGATACAGCGGTTCCTGATGATGCTACGGTAACAGCAATTGATCAGAATCCAGAACTTAGGTTAACTAAGTTAGATGATCCTGCTCCGGATGGAGCTTATGATACGGTTGGAGAAGTTATTACCTATACACTAGAGGTAACTAATACGGGTACAGTGACACTTACCAACGTGATAATTTCTGATTCCAATGCAGATGCAGGAAGTATCGTACCGGTATCGGTTCCAACATTGGCTCCGGGAGCAAGCGTGACTCTAGTAGCTGCACATACCATTACCCAGGCTGATTTAGATGCAGGTTTGGTAATTAACCGTGCAGATGTTACAGGAGAAGATCCAAATGGCATTCCTGTTAGCGATATGTCGGATGATCCAACAACTCCTGATCCAGACGATGCTACTGAAACCGAAACGGGGCTAATTACCGAAGGTAGACTAGCCGTTACAAAAGCTGTAGACCCAATGGTATTTGCTGAAGAAGGCGATGTGATAACCTATACGATTGTTATTGAAAATACCGGTACTGTAACACTTAGTGATGTTACCGTTGTAGATAATAATGCTACTATTATATCCGGTTCTCCGATCGCTTCTTTGGTTCCAGGAGGAACAACAACAGTAATTGCAGAACATATAGTTACAGCGGCTGATGTACTAGTTGGACAAGTAATTAATGTAGCTGAAGTTACAGGAATAACTCCGCTAGGAGAAACCATTACTGAAACTTCTGATGATCCAAATAATCCAAATGATGTAGATCCGGATGCTGATGGAGATCCAGATGATCAGACCATAAGTGCCATTGATAGTGACGGAGATGATATTGCAGATCCAGATGATTTGGATGATGACAATGACGGAATCCTGGATGATGAAGAACAAAATGGAGATCCTAATCTGGATACAGATGGTGATGGAATTGTAGATCGATTAGATTTAGATTCAGATGGCGATGGGGTATTGGATGTATACGAATCCGGAGCAGATACTACAGGACTTACCATTTCTCCTGAAGG
The DNA here is from genome assembly GCA_947496555.1 of uncultured Aquimarina sp. GTDB lineage: Bacteria > Bacteroidota > Bacteroidia > Flavobacteriales > Flavobacteriaceae > Aquimarina. The sequence goes on from CANMDH010000093.1 coordinate 2,388, forward strand.
AAGAATAGAAGATACTGTAGGAACCGACGGTATTCCAGATAGTGTACAAAATGCAGGAGAAGAAAATGGAGGAACAATAAACTATCCTGTTCAGGATACAGATGGTGATGGTATAGACGACTTCCAGGATGTTGATGATGATAATGATGGACTGCTTACAGTTAACGAAAACCCCGATCCAGATGGCAACGGAATCCCAGATGATGCATTTGATACCGACGGAAATGGAATTCCGGATTACCTAGAACCAAACGTTCCTTCAACTGGAGAAGATGGCATAACCGTATTTACCGGACTTTCTCCAAATGGAGATGGAATGAATGATGTATTCGTAATTAGTGGAATAGAAAGGTTAGAGAATACATTAGAAATATATAACCGTTGGGGGCTTAAGGTGTATGAATCCAAAAACTATGGTAGGGATAATAACTTCTTCAGAGGTATTTCTGAAGGAAGATCTACCGTTGAAGAGAAAGATGAATTACCGGTAGGAACGTATTACTATGTATTAGAATATGTGCTCGAATCTGGAGAGCGTAAGAGCAGAGCAGGATACCTATACATTAATAGATAAGAGAGGAAACTAAAGTGCCCACGGTTCATAAATCTGTGGGTTTAATTAAAAAATATTAAATTAGAGCGGATGAAAAGATTATATGCAAAAATTGCTACATCACTTTTGAGTCTTGTATTTTATTCTAATTATGCACAACAAGATGCTCAATACACCCAGTATATGTATAATACTATTAGTGTGAATCCTGCCTATGCAGGTAGTCGAGGTGTAATGAGTATTATGGGATTGCATCGCAGCCAATGGGTAGGTCTTGAGGGAGCTCCTCGTACACAAACGCTTACTCTTAACACACCTATTGGAAGTAATGAACGTCTGGGTCTAGGTCTTTCTATTGTTAATGACGAGATTGGACCAACCGATGAAACATACTTTGGAATCGATTTTTCGTATACTATTCCAACTTCAGAAGAAGGCAAGCTTAGTTTTGGATTAAAAGGAGGTGGGCATTTATTAAATATTGATTTTCAACGTTTGACTCAATTTAATTCAAATGATAATTTATTTGAAACTAATATTGATAATAAATTTAGCCCACAAGTAGGAATAGGGGTGTATTATCATACTAATAAGTTTTATTTTGGTTTGAGTGCGCCCAATTTGTTGGAGACTGATCATTTTGATGAAAATACAACGAGCAGCGATAGCGATGCGGTAAGTTTTTTAGCAGAAGAACGAATTAATTATTATTTTATTTCGGGATATGTATTTGATATAAGTGATGATGTCAAGTTTAAACCAGCTGTACTTGGTAAATTAGTATTTGGAGCACCATTACAAGTAGACCTTTCTGCTAATTTTTTGTTATATGAAAAATTAACACTTGGGGTAGCATATCGATGGAGTGCTGCGGTTACAGGTCAGATTGGATTCCAGATTTCTGATGCGTTGATGATCGGTTTTGCTTATGATAGAGAAACCACAGAATTAGGACAATCACAATTTAATGATGGTAGTTATGAAGTGATGTTGCGCTTCGAACTCTTTAAAAAATATAACAGAATGTTAACGCCCCGTTTCTTTTAACTATGTTGTACTTAAGAATCGACAAAATATGTAAACACATGAATTTTAAAAGCTATTTTATACCCCTAACTTTATGCATATTAGTATCATGCACCCTATATTCTCAGGACAAACGCCTTGAAAAAGCCGACGAGAGTTTCAATCGTTTTGCTTTTGTCGATGCACGTAAAATATACCTGAAGGTTGCCGAAAGTGGCTACGAATCACTAGATTTATTTAAAAAATTAGCAGATTCTTACTACTTCAACGCGCAGCTGGAAGAGGCTGTACCTTGGTATGAGAAATTAACCAATAACTACGCAGATGAAATAGATCCCGAATATTTGTTTAGGTATTCACAAAGTTTAAAGAGCGTAGAGCGTTATGATGAAGCCGATAAGGTGATGGAAAAATTTAATACCATTACCGGAAATGATCAAAGAGCAGAATACTTTATGAATACCCGGGATTATTTAAAGTTTATTGAAATGCAATCTGGCAAGTTCAGATTATTGAAATTAAGTGTGAATTCTAAATATTCAGATTATGCTCCTAGTTTCAATAATCAAGGTCAACTAATATTTGCATCGTCTCGAGGAGGAAGCGGAATGAGTAAAACAGTACACGAATGGAATGAAATGCCGTTTTTGGATTTGTTTGCTTCTAATATGATTGCCGCCAATGGAATTCTTCAAACTCCTAAAAAATTGAAGGGAAAGATTAATACAAAGTTTCATGAATCTTCTACCTCTTTCAGTAAAGATGGACAAACAGTATATTTTACTCGAAATAATTATACAAAACGAAAACTTGGGTCTAATGCTGCAGGAACGATATTGCTAAAAATATATAGAGCCATACTCGAAGATGAAAAATGGACCAATATAGAAGAATTACCTTTTAATAGTGATGAATACTCTGTCGCACACCCTTCATTAAGTGTAGATGGTAAAAAACTTTATTTTGCTAGTGATATGCCAGACAGCAGAGGGCTTTCAGATTTATATGTTGTTGATGTTAATGAAGACGGAACTTTTGGAGAACCGCAAAATTTAGGAGATAAAATTAATACCGAAGGTAGAGAAACATTTCCGTATGTGAGTGATTCTGGACGATTGTACTTCGCAAGTGATGGGCATATAGGTTTAGGGGGGTTAGATGTTTTTGTAGCAGTTCCCGAAGAGTTCGGTGTGTTTTCCATTCCATATAACGTAGGAAAACCTGTAAATAGTGATGAAGATGATTTTACCTTTGTGCTTAATGAAAGTACAAGAATAGGATACTTTGCCAGTAATCGCGCAGGAGGAAAAGGAAACGATGATATCTATAGTTTCAAACAAACAGAAGAACTGATTACCGAGTGTAATCAATATGTAACCGGAGTAATTACGGATGCTACTTCTAAAGAAAAACTGGAAGAAGCAGAAGTAATCTTAATGGATGATCTCAATAAAGAGTTACAACGAACAGTAACTGATAAAACAGGAAGGTATAAGTTTGATCTCGAATGTGATACGCCCTATGTTATACGAGCTACCAAACCAGCGTACAGCCCAACGGAAGCTATTTTGAATACCAATAATGTATTGGAGCTTGAACACGACCTGGCCCTACAAATTACTCATGGCGGTGTAGATGGTGATAAAAAATATCGTCGCGGAAATGATCTCGCTTTGATATTGGATTTAGAGCCTATTTATTTTGACCTTAATAAATCCATTATTCGATCTGATGCTGAAGTGGAGTTGCAAAAGATCATTCAGGCATTAAAAGAATATGATGAACTAAAGATAGACGTACGGTCCCATACTGATAGTAGGGCAGATGATAATTATAATATGTATTTAAGTGAAAAACGGGCAAAAAGCACTATTAAATACATCATCGAAAAAGGAGGAATCGATCCGTCCCGTGTCATAGGAAAAGGATATGGCGAAACCGCGTTGGTTAACAAATGTGAAAACGGAGTAATTTGTAGTGATGAAGAACACCAACTTAACCGACGTAGCGAATTTATCGTGATTGAATAATTATATTATGAAAATGTTTACAATCGTTTTAATACAACCCAATATGGTAATTGATGAGAATACTTAATTGCCAAAAATTTTCTAAAAAGCTATACGTAAGCTCCTCATTGCTAAATTAAGGTGCTCATTATTTCATTCACTTATTGTAGAATGATATAAAAAAGGTTAGAACCATAAAAAGAAATGATAGAAATATCATGCGGAAATAATACTGAGTCCCAAAAGACAAAATTCCCTCATACTTTTTAACCATCGGATTACTAGGTTTATAGTATTTTTTTAACATTTATTTTACGGGCTAACAGCAAAGAATTGACGTTTTTATAAAAACAGATAAACGAATAAAATGAATGTACATGTGTTAAAAAAGAGCATAAATCAATACTCATTGTCGAATATTCTTACATATAACTAGAAATATATAATAGTAGAATCAATCTTTTTTTTACGCTAAGGTGCTGGTTGTTAATTATTTAAAGTTATTATTATTTTAAAAAAGGGTCGATTTCATACTAATTTTTATTCATTTTAAAAGTTGTTTTTATTTTTATGGTAAAACCGCAATTAATATGTGGTTAAACGTTAAATGAATTTAACAAAATGTGACTATATTTAAGTGTTGTTTTTAATGTAGTTGACAATATGTATATTTTGGTACTAAAAGGTTAAATTTTTTACCCCATCTTGAACTTTTTAGAAGTTCTTTTTGTAGTATGATAACCTTTGTATTACTTATGCATATTGTTTAATTATAAAATTGATGTTGAAACAGAACAATATTTTATATAAAAATTTACTCATAATCTGAAAATAGATTTGCATAGGAGTTTAAAAAAAACAACCCCGCAATTTGTGAAACTTTGGCGAGCCAACAAAAGCAGGGTTTGAATAACGATTAATATAATAATTAACCATTTTATGACTGGATCAGTATTTCTTGCTTGTACAAGATTTTTACTATGTCTTTTTAAGATTCTTCTTTCTTTAACAGAAAAACACATTAATTCTTATAGTGTTTTCTTACACCCGAAATATAGAGATTCTATTATTTATTTACGGTCTTTCCGTAAGTTTTTTAGGGATTTCTTAACAAGAATTTTGTTACCAAAGAAATCCGCTCAATTGGTAATTATTAGTAATCGATTTTTAATTTATTGATAGTGAGTTGTATAATGTTTCTTTAAGATCGTTTGAAGAACCATTTTATGCTTTAAGTGCTTAAAAAATGTATTGCGCATATGATTACTGAAATAATTCATAAAGCTTCATAAAGCTTCATAAAGAGATGGAGTAGAATCGAATTTATTTAAAAATATATACTAGTTGTTGATTGCAAGACTTCTAGTTCAAAGAAGCATTTTGACGATGTGTTTACTATTAAACCCCCTGTTGTTAGGGGTAATTTCAGGGGGTTTTAAATCGAATATGTAATTATGAACAAAAAATATAAACTATTTACGGTGATAGTAATTAGTTATGAAGAAGCATTTTGACGATGTGTTTACTTTTAGAAACCCCCTGTTGTTAGGGGTAATTTCAGGGGGTTTTAATCTAAAAGCAGCCGTCAAACAAACAAAACAAACTATATGTCTAGTAGATAAATAGTTGTAAAGAAGCATTTTGACGATGTGTTTACTTTTAACCCCCCTGTTTTTAGGGGTAATTTCAGGGGGGTTTCTTTTAATTCAAACAGAAATAAAATATATAAAATAATAAAGATTTCTTTTTCATGATCTGATAGACCAGTAGCGTCTATCATTTTTTGAGTGTTTTTTTAATTGAATGTAGATTTCGGGAGAACTGTCGGGTTTTTATAATCCGACAGTTCTATTTTAATAAATACGTTGGGATTAGTATTTTAGCAGTTATGGTAGATGTAAAACTTCTAGAATATTTAGAATCATTTCTCACTCCTCGCAGACTTGGATTGTATAAAAAGGTATTAGATCAAAGAACGAATCATTTTACTGTTGCGATAGAGGATGTGTACCAATTACATAATACTAGCGCTGTGATACGTAGTTGTGATGTTTTTGGTATTCAAAACGTGCATGTGATCGAAGAAGTGAATGTAAAACGCATCGATAGAGAAATAGCTATGGGTGCACAAAAATGGGTAGATGTTCACAGGTATCCTACCACAAAGCGATCCATTAAGACACTAAAAGAAAAAGGGTATCAAATTGTAGCGACAACACCACATGATAATTCTTTGATGTTAAGAGAGTTTGATGTGACTAAACCTTCTGCCTTTTTCTTTGGTCGTGAACAACAGGGATTAAGCGATACCGTTCTTGATGAAGCGGATAGCAGACTTCATATTCCGATGGTTGGATTTACCGAAAGTCTCAATATATCAGTTTCTGCGGCGATCATTTTGCAACACGTAACATCAGAATTAAGAAATACAACTGTTGATTGGCAACTATCAGAAGAAGAAAAATTAGAAAAACGAATGGAATGGGCAAAGAAGGTTATTAAAAGTCATGAACAAATCATTGCACGATATCATAATGAGCTTAAGGAAAAATCATGAAAACAATGATAACTTTTCGAACATATCAAATGGTATCCTGTCTCTTATAAATTCAAGGATATATTAGACTAATATTGATTTTATAATAAGTTTAATATTTCTCGGGTACGGTTTGGATTATTAATTTGGTAAATTTCTAACAACTAACAACTAACAACTAACAACTAACAACTAACAACTAACAACTAACAACTAACAACTAACAACTAACAACTAACAA
>CANMDH010000094.1 GCA_947496555.1 uncultured Aquimarina sp.
CTTGAATTGTACCTTTCCTGTAAAAAACATCCATCCCCGACCCTTCCCAAAGGAAAGGAGTTAAGAAGTCTCCCTTTTGAAGGGAGATTTAGAGGGATGTTTCAGGCTCTGTTCGATCATAATAATATCTGTGTGCACCTCTCTTGAATTGTACCTTTCCTGTAAACAACATCCATCCCCGACCCTTCCTTCAAAGGAAGGGAGTTAAGAAGTCTCCCTTTTGAAGGGAGATTTAGAGGGATGTTTCAGGCTCTGTTCGATCGCAACAATATCTATGTACACACCATAGTCCCCTAGCGAGAGGACTAAAGCTTGCACTGAACTTGTTTTGGTAGTGATTATTATATCAAACCCAAGCTAAAACTACCTACGTCGATAGTGGCTTATATACCCTTTGTATCGCTCGGGATCTTTTCTAAAGGCGTATTTACCCGTATCTTTAATCTCATCCATCGCTTCTTTAAGGTGTGTAAACGCACGGTCACGAATGTCCTTGGCTTTCGAGTTGTCCCAGGTAGCACCATTGGCTTTGGCTAATAGCTCGGCCAGGCAATCTGACTTTTGCTCGGCAAGATCAAAGCGAGCCATATCATAATTAGTGGCTTCAAATTCGGTGGCATTGGCTTTTCCCAGTACACTAATATCCATCAGATCCTGGATCATATCGGCATTGCCGTCGCCTCCGGCAATAGTGCGTACACGTGCCAATAGGCCCGGGCGTTTTCTAAACGCAAAACGCATATCGGCCAGCAGATCGTTTCTAAAGGCATAGGCTTTGGGCGACTCTTCTTTCCAGGCCTTGGCAGCTTCTTCCTGGCTATAGCGCTCTTTGTTCCAAATGGCTTGTGCATATCGGCACGCTCCGGTACGTATCGGTAGATCCTCTACATATTTGTCCCAATCCAATCCTATACTAATCAGTACTTTTTTGTCTTCTTGCACCCAAATAAACAAGTTTTCCGCTTCTTGTGTAGTTACATCTACGGGTTGCGTTGGTGCTTTTACCAAGTCTTGTGGGATGGTTTCTAATTCGATTAATTTCGTTTGAAAATTTTGTTTGGACATATGTATTATGTATTTATGGTTTATTATTAGGAGTTAAGAATTCGATTGTCGAGGGTTGAGGCTCTCGAAGCCCGGATATAATGCTCAGCACACATCTCGAAGCCTGGATATAATGTTTAGTACTACTCACCCTTCGACTCCGCTCAGGGTTCGATTATATCGAGGGCTGAGCGTAGCCGAAGCCCCCGGTTATTCGAGAAACGAAAAACATCAATAATTAACATAGATCATTTTTGCCTCTTGGCCCATCCCCGCTTCGTTGTAGTCGATCACACATAAATAAGAACCAACGGGTACCCGTCTGCCTTTATGGGTGCCGTCCCAGGCATTGCCGGGTCCCCCATAATGGGCACGGAACACCAAACGTTGGCTCAGGTTGTATATCTTGACTACGTTGTTCTGATATTTTTCGAGGCCTTGGATCACCAGGGTATCGGCAATGCCATCGCCGTTGGGAGAAAACCCCCTATTGAAATCTGAAATGGGCTTACGTTCACCATTCCCCGCCGCTTCCACGGTCACCCTCCATACTTGTTGGGTGGTCCCGTTCTCTGCAGTTACAATGTAGTTTACCGTATTAGTGAAGTTCTGGAGTAAATCACTAGCGGGACTGCTGCTGGCTCCTGCGGATAACTCGATCTCTGGGGACAGCAGACTCAAATCGGTACCAAAGGGCATTTCCAGATCAATGGTTTGGGATGTATAATCAATCACAGTCTCACCTCTTTGCCCGGGTATTGTGAAGCTGAGAATATCTGTCGCGGTATTGACCACCGTTACGGTCAGGTCTTCACTGGCTGCGTTGCCATAGGTATCGCTCACAAACAGGGTCACTGTTTGTTCTCCTCGATCGTCAAGACCAAATTGCGTGGCCGTCACATTGCTGCCTGAAGCATCAAAACTATAAACCAGCTCTCCCGCTTCGCTACAGTTGTCCTCTGCGCTATATGCTAATTGATCTAAGCTAAGCGTGGCCGTACCCTCATCCAGATATACGGTGAACTGCTGAGTGGTCAAGTTGAGCACAGGAGCCTGGTCGTCTCCCTCGGCATCTCCAACGAACTCCCAGTTATAGGTACCAATCAGCACTTGTCTGTGTGCTTCTCCATCACAGTCGTATTTTAATCCACCTGCTCCCAGGGTGACCCCTGTGGGGGTGTTGGTCAAGTTCGCCCAGCCCTGTAATGTGGCCCCATAATTGGCTACAGACAAGCCGCTACCATTCAACCCTATACCATTAGTCACCTTGCTTATGTCCCAACCGCCGATATTTTGATTGAAGTCACTGGCATTCTGGAACATCCGGTGCATATTGGTGACCTTGCTTACGTTCCAACCGCTTATATCCTGGTTGAAGTTAGTGGCGCCATTGAACATCTGATGCATATTGGTGACATTGTTTACGTCCCAACCGCCTATGTCCTGATTGAAGCTAGTGGCGCCATGGAACATCCCATTCATAGTGGTGACATTGTTGGTTTTAGTTCCCCAGTTTCCAATATTGCCCCCTTCAAAGGAACTGGCTCCAGCGAACATTTGTCTCATATCGGTGACCTTGCTTACGTTCCAACCGCCTATGTCCTGGTTGAACTTACTGGCTCCATGGAACATATCATCTATACGGGTAACATTGCTTACGTTCCAATCGCTGATGTCCCCGTTGAAGTTACTGGCTCCATTGAACATCCAACGCATATTGGTGACATTGCTTACGTCCCAGCGGTTGAAATGCTCGTTTCCCACAAGGGACTGGGCTCCATCGAACATAGCGTTCATACTGGTTACATTATCTGACAGATTGGGGACATCTGTGGCGGTGATATCCAGGTTGGTACATCCCTGGAAGGCCCTGGCCACAAAATGCCACTCGATATCTCCCCACTGCTCTACGGTCAGGATCTTGTCCTTGTCCCCTGCATTGTTAAAATACAGGGAAGGGAAATCTCCTGTGATCTCCACCCGATAAATCCCGCTTTGAGGCAAGTCGATCATATAATTGTGAGCAGTAACAGTAGTAGGATTAGTAAGACCATTTATGGTCCCATTATTTGTAATATTACCTACTTCTTCCCAGTAAATATTGTAATTATAGCCCGTCCCGAACATAGGGATGGTAACGGTCAGGTCTCCGTCTCCTACCATCCAGGTAGTGATGAAGGGAGCACTTGGTGAATAGATATCATTTGTGATGGTCCACCCATAATCGCCCACTAGTCTTTGTCTGTGAACGATCCCTGTTTGGTCGTATTCCAATCTCCCTGCTCCCAGGGTGACCCCTGTGGGGGTGTTGGTCAAGTTCGCCCAGCCCTGTAATGTGGCCCCATAATTGGCTACAGACAAGCCGCTACCATTCAACCCTATACCATTAGTCACCTTGCTTATGTCCCAACCGCCGATGTTTTGATCAAAGTTAAAGGCGCCTTGAAACATCCAATTCATATCAGTGACCTGGCTTACGGTCCAATCGCTTATGTCCTGATTGAAGTTAGTGGTTTCCAAGAACATACTGCTCATATTGGTGACCTTGCTTACATCCCAATCACCTATGTCCCCGTTGAAGGAAGTTGCACCCCCAAACATCGTCACCATGTTTGTCACGCTACTTACATCCCAATGGCCTATATCCTGATTGAATGAACTAGCATTCCGAAACATCCCGTTCATGCTTCCTACTCCAGACAGGTCAGGTGCACCTGCTGTGGCGGAGACTTGTAGGTTGCTACATCCATCAAAAGCCCTTTCCATACTTTTCCATTGGATATCGCCCCACTGCTCTACGGTCAGGATCTTGTCTTTGTCCAGGCTATTATTGAAATAAATATGAGGAAAATCTCCTGTGATCTCCACCCGATAAGTCCCGTTTTGAGGCAAGTCGAGCGTATAATTGTGAGGAGTATTGTCGTTAGTACTTTCAGTAACACCATTTATGTTCCCATTGTTTGCAGGATTACCTACTTCTTCCCAGTAAATACTGTAATTATAGCCTCTCCCATACATAGGAATGGTGATTTGGGTATCTGAACTGGTCCCGGCATTGTCTGTTTTCCAGGTGGTAATGAAGGGAACACTTGGTGAATAGATATCATTTGTGATGGTCCACTCATAATCGTCCACTAGTCTTTGTCTGTGAACGTTTCCTGTATCGTCGTATTTTAATCCACCTGCTCCCAGGTTGACCCTTGTGGGTGTATTGGTCAAGGCCGCCCAGCCCTCTAATGTGGCTCCATAATTGGCCACGGACAAGCCGCTACCGTTCAACCCTATATTGGCTACCTTTCCAATGTCCCAACCGCCTATGTTTTGATCAAAGCTAAAGGCACCCCGAAACATCCAATTCATATTGGTGACATTGCTTACGGTCCAACCGCTTATGTCCTGATTGAAGTTAGTGGTTTCCAAGAACATACTGCTCATATTGGTGACCTTGCTTACATCCCAATCACCTATGTCCCCGTTGAAGGAAGTTGCACCCCCAAACATCGTCACCATGTTTGTCACGTTACTTACATCCCAATGGCCTATATCCTGATTGAATGAACTAGCATCCCGAAACATCCCGTTCATACTTTCTACTCCAGACAGGTCGGGTGCACCTGCTGTGGCGGAGACTTGTAGCTTGCTACATCCATCAAAAGCCCTTTCCATACTTTTCCATTGGATATCGCCCCACTGCTCTACGGTCAGGATCTTGTCTTTATCCAGGCTATTATTGAAATAAATATGAGGAAAATTTCCTGTAATCTCCACCCGATAAGTCCCGCTTTGAGGCAAGTCGAGCGTATAATTGTGAGAAGTATGGTTGTTAGTAATAGTAGTACTTTCAGTAACACCATTTATGGTCCCATTGTTTGCAGGATTACCTACTTCTTCCCAGTAAATACTGTAATTATAGCCCGTCCCCAACATAGGAATGGTGATTTGGGTATCTGAACTGGTACCGGCATTGTCTGTTTTCCAGGTGGTAATGAAGGGAGCACTTGGTGAATAGATATCATTTGTGATGGTCCACTCATAATCGTCCACTAGTCTTTGTCTGTGAACGTTTCCTGTATCGTCGTATTTTAATCCACCTGCTCCCAGGTTGACCCTTGTGGGTGTATTGGTCAAGGCCGCCCAGCCCTGTAATGTGGCTCCATAATTGGCCACGGACAAGCCGCTACCGTTCAACCCTATATTGGCTACCTTTCCAATGTCCCAACCGCCTATGTTTTGATCAAAGCTAAAGGCGCCTTGAAACATCCAATTCATATCAGTGACCTGGCTTACGGTCCAATCGCTTATGTCCTGATTGAAGTTAGTGGTTTCCAAGAACATACTGCTCATATTGGTGACCTTGCTTACATCCCAATCACCTATGTCCCCGTTGAAGGAAGTTGCACCCCAAAACATCTTCCCCATGTTTGTCACATTACTTACAACCCAATGGCCTATATCCTGATTGAATGAACTAGCATTCCGAAACATCTCGCTCATGCTTTCTACTCCAGACAGGTCGGGTGCACCTGCTGTGGCGGAGACCTGTAAGTTGCTACATCCATCAAAAGCCCTTTCCATACTTTTCCATTGGATATCGCCCCATTGTTCCACGGTCAGGATCTTGTCTTTGTCCTGGCTATTATTGAAAAAAATATGAGGAAAATTTCCTGTGATCTCCACCCGATAAGTCCCGCTTTGAGGCAAGTCGATCATATAATTGTGAGAAGTATGGTTGTTAGTAATAGTAGTACTTTCAGTAACACCATTTATGGTCCCATTGTTTGTATCATTACCTACTTCTTCCCAGTAAATACTGTAATTATAGCCCGTCCCCAACATAGGAATGGTGATTTGGGTATCTGAACTGGTCCCGGCATTGTCTGTTTTCCAGGTGGTAATGAAGGGAGCACTTGGTGAATAGGTATCTCCTGTGATGGTCCAACTATAATCGGTTTTCAGTTTTTCCCTATAAACGTTCCCTATTTGGTCGTATTTTAATCCACTTGCTCCCAGGCTAATCCCTGTGGGGGTGTTGGTCAAGTTCGCCCAGCCCTGTAATGTGGCCCCATAATTGGCTACAGACAAGCCGCTACCATCCAACATAGTTCTCATAGTGGTGACATTGCGTACATCCCAACCGCCTATGTCCTGATTGAAGTTACTGGCGGAGCGGAACATCTCAATCATAGTGGTGACATTGCTTACGTCCCAACCGCCTATGTTTTGATCAAAGCTAAAGGCATCCCGAAACATCCAATTCATATTGGTGACATTGCTTACGACCCAACCGCCTATGTCCCCGTTGAAGGAAGTAGCACCATGGAACATAGCTACCATAACGGTGACATTGCTCACATCCCAATTGCCGATATCCTGGTTAAAGAGACGGGCTCTTTCGAACATAGTTCTCATAGTGGTGACATTGCTTACGTCCCAACCGCTTATGTCCTGATTGAATGAACTAGCATCCCGAAACATTCCGCTCATACTTTCTACTCCAGACAGGTCGGGTGCACCTGCTGTGGCGGAGACCTGTAAGTTGCTACATCCATCAAAAGCCCTTTCCATACTTTTCCATTGGATATCGCCCCACTGCTCTACGGTCAGGATCTTGTCTTTATCCAGGCTATTATTGAAATAAATATGAGGAAAATCTCCTGTGATCTCCACCCGATAAGTCCCGTTTTGAGGCAAGTCGAGCGTATAATTGTGAGGAGTATTGTCGTTAGTACTTTCAGTAACACCATTTATGGTCCCATTGTTTGCAGGATTACCTACTTCTTCCCAGTAAATACTGTAATTATAGCCCGTCCCCAACATAGGAATGGTGATTTGGGTATCTGAACTGGTCCCGGCATTGTCTGTTTTCCAGGTGGTAATGAAGGGAGCACTTGGTAAATAGGTATCTCCTGTGATGGCCCAACCATCGCTTACCAGTTTGTCCCTGTGAATGATCCCTGTTTGGTCGTATTCCAATCCCCCTGCTCCCAGGGTGACCCCTGTGGGTGTATTGGTCAAGTTCGCCCAGCCCTGTAATGTGGCCCCATAATTGGCTACAGACAAGCCGCTACCATTCAAGCCTATACCATTAGTCACCTTGCTTATGTCCCAACCGCCGATGTCCTGGTTGAAGTCACTCGCGCCTTGGAACATCAAACTCATATCAGTGACCTGGCTTACGTTCCAATTGCTTATATCCCCGTTGAAGTTAGTGACCCCATTGAACATCCAACTCATATCGGTGACATTGCTTACGTCCCAATCGCTGATGTTCCCGTTGAAGCTAGTGGCGCCATGGAACATCCCATTCATAGTGGTGACATTGTTGGTTTTAGTTCCCCAGTTTCCAATATTGCCCCCTTCAAAGGAACTGGCTCCATTGAACATAAATGACATATTGGTGACATTGCTTACGTTCCAATTCCCTATGTTCTGATTGAACTTACTGGCTCCAGCGAACATATCATCCATACGGGTAACATTGCTTACGTTCCAATCGCCTATGTCCTGATTGAAGTTAGCGGCTTCTCTGAACATAAAAGCCATATTGGTGACATTGCTTACGTTCCAACCGCCTATGTCCTGGTTGAACTTACTGGCTCCTTGGAACATAGCCGACATATTGGTGACCTTGCTTACGTTCCAATTGCCTATGTTCTGATTGAAGTTAGCGGCGCCATTGAACATACCTGCCATATTGGTGACCTGGCTTACGTTCCAACCGCTTATATCCTGGTTGAAGTCATTGGCTGCATCGAACATCCGATGCATATTGGTGACCTTGCTTACGTCCCAGCGGTTAAAATGCTCGTTTCCTACAAGAGACTGGGCTCCATGGAACATAGCGTTCATACTGGTTACATTATCTGACAGATTGGGGACATCTGTGGCGGTGATATCCAGGTGGGTACATCCGTAGAAAGCCCTGGCCACAAAATGCCACTCGATATCTCCCCACTGTTTCACGGTGCGTATCTTGTCCTTGTCCCCTGCATTGTTAAAATAGAGGGAAGGGAAATCTCCGTAAATGCTCACATCATAGGTGTCCGCAACTGTGTAGATATGGATAAGGTGGGCATCATTGGGATCACTTGTTGCAATTGCCGTTGTCGTACCATCTCCCCAGTATACGGTAAAGTTATAGGTATAATCTCCATTAATGGGGATGGCAACAGCCTCACCGGCATCCACCGCCCAGGTGGTAACAAAGGGAGCCGCTGATGAATAGGTATCTCCTGTGATAGACCACCCATAATCGCCTACCAGTTTTTGCCTGTGAACGACTACTAATTGGTTATATTCCAATCCCCCTGCTCCCAGGGTGACCCCTGTGGGGGTGTTGGTCAAGTTCGCCCAGCCCCGTAATGTGGCCCCATAATTGGCTACAGACAAGCCGCTACCAT
>CANMDH010000095.1 GCA_947496555.1 uncultured Aquimarina sp.
TTTTAAAGTTAAACAAAAAATATCGGGGGTTGCAACCCCCGATATTTTTAACTTACACAGTTAGTGAGATACTACCATCTTCTTTATCTATATATCAAAAACGATATTTGTTTCCCATTTATCATTTTGATTTTTCTTTATATGTGCTTCTATATAGGCTACTTCTTTGATTTCTTGATCAAAAGAATCGATAGGAGCTCCAAATATATCAGCAACAATATTTTTTTCTGAAAACTCAAGAAATTGAGCTCTACAATAAATTACTTTTTCTGTACGAGAAAGTGATAATATATCAGAGAGACAATTAACCAATAAATTTGTGTAATCCGATGAACATATTTCGATGCGGGTTCTACAATAAAACCGATGAATTTGGTCACAAAACTTTTTCTTCAAAATATTGTTCATCCCGTTTAACCCTGTCAAAAACAAATCTTGCATTGAAGAGCCTTCTATTTTCATCTTTATATCTGCTGCATGTGGAATATATTCAATTTTCATCTGTTCTGATTTTTACTTTTTGGTTGCCTTTACAACTACAAAAGAACCTTCTCCAAATCCTACTTTTGGCACTTGGACCTTTTTAATTTCATCTAATTCGCCAAACAGCGTTTGGTTAAACTCCTGATTCATAAATCCTGCGTCCTTCACTAGTTTCTGAACACGTTCTGTTGAATAAAAAATAGCGTTTCTGAAAAAGGTACTTCGTTTTCGCTTTTCCTCGTAATGTTTAGCAATGCTTTGATCCTTATCTAAAAAACCAATAAGAATTGTCCCGCCAGGTTTTAGTACCCGATAAGCTTCTTGAAAGGCATCTCGAACATTATCCAAATGACAAATGGTTACAAATAAGACGAAATCAAATTGCATATCACTATAAGGAAGATGCTCTGCCACTCCTTCCATAATTTCTATTCCTCGTTTTAATGCCTTTTTTGCCATTTCAGGAGATGGCTCTATCCCTTCTTTAATACCTAAGGGCTCTGAAAACCTTCCTGTGCCCAGACCCACTTCTATTCCTCTAATGTTTTCGGGTAATTTCAAAAGTTGCTCTTGTATAGCTGCAACTTCAGACATATATACTTCGTGATAGGTATCGTACCAAGCTTCATATGCCTCTACATTCTTGTTAAATACTTCTGTTTGTATCATGATTGCTGGTATTTAAGTTATGTATATAGGTTAACAATAACCTTTAATATATTGTATATTAATTGCATAAAATATGACAATGGTCAAGCTTCAGCATAATTCAGTATTTGTTTTGTTTTTTTATTACTTTCTGAAGTTATAGATGGTTACCTTTAAAGTTCAGTATTTAGATCATCATCCAATGTTAAAACACTACAACATTACCGTAAAAGGAAAAGTACAAGGAGTTTGGTATAGAAAAAGCACACAAGACAAAGCCAAGGAATTAGGCATTGCCGGGTTTGTAAAAAACCTGCCTAATGGGGATGTGTATATCGAAGCTGAAGGAACCGAGAGTCAGCTAAAATCTTTGCTAGACTGGTGCGTTATTGGACCAGAATATGCTAAGGTTGCCCATGTTTCTTTTGAACAAGGAACATCACGAGCTTTTGCCCTTTTTGAAATTGAAAGATGAGTCGATAACATGACATTCCTCATTGTATTCCCCTTTTACAGATGGTATTTTTAGGGCTATAATTCTAAAAATATATGGTGATGAAAAGCATACTTATTTTAATTACGTGTTTGATGATACTTCCTTTTACAGTATCTTCCCAAATTGTTGAAAATGTAGATGAGATTACGCCTTTTTATGAAGATCTTGCTGCCATACGAAAAGGCGATAAATGGGCTTTTATCAATACAAAAGGTGACATCGTAATCGATTATAGAGCAGATCTAGTAATGTCCCAAATAGAAAAAGAAAAGTCGTATCCTCTTTTTAATAATGAAAGATGCTTGATTGCAAAAAAAATAGATGGCGTTAATTACTATGGATATATTGATAAAAGTGGAGAAATAGTGATTAAACCCGAATATCTTAACGCTACCAATTTTGAAAATGGGTATGCTATCGTGCTTAAAGTTTCTAAAGAAGAATTAGGTAAAAACGATCTTTTGGGTAAAAATGTGGTGTCTTATAGCTATGATGAAGTGGTTATTAATACTTCGGGGAATGATATAACATTTTTGATAGGACCTACTCATCTTGTTTATAAAAAAGATCGACTAAGAAAACCCCCTGTAATACAATCCTATTTTTTGTCCTCTAATCTTGTGGCATCCAAATCCAAAAATGATACCCACTGGAAAATATTTGCACTGGATTCTTCTAAGTAAATCTTAAAAACACAACAAAATGGAAAGACTAAAAGACAAAGTTGCCATTATCACCGGAGGGGCACAAGGTATTGGAAAAGCAACGGCCAAACTATTTCTGGATCACAGAGCAAAAGTAATGCTAGTCGATATCGCAGAAAATGAATTAAAAGCGACCATCAAAGAATTGGACTCTCCAAATCTCAAGTATTGTGTAGCAGATGTTTCTAGATCAGAAGATGTACAAAATTATGTATCAGAAACATTATCTGCTTTTGGTAAAATTGATATCTTTTTTAATAATGCAGGAATCGAAGGCAATGTACATCCCATTACTGATTATCCTGAAGACACTTTTGATAAAATCATTGCGGTGAACGTAAAGGGAGTATGGTTGGGATGTCAACACGTTATTCCGAAAATGACTGATGGTGGAAGTGTAATTATCACCTCTTCGGTTGCAGGTTTAAAAGGATTTAAGGGGCTGGGGGCCTATGTTGCCAGTAAACATGCAGAGATTGGAATCATGCGCACGGCTGCTCTAGAGTTTGCTGATCGTAGTATCAGGGTCAATTCGGTACATCCAGGGCCTGTGCACACTCGAATGATGAGATCTATCGAAAAAGATCTCTCTGCAGATAATCCTTTGGAGGCTCAAAAAGGGTTTGAAGCCATAATCCCGTTTCAACGTTATGCTGAAGCTAAAGAAATCGGAGAACTAGTCTTATTTCTTGCTTCAGATGAAAGTAAATATATTACAGGAACCACTCAGGTAATTGATGGTGGAATGATTGTGGTTTGATCATGACAATTGTTTATATAGAAGCTGAAGCATTTCTTATTCTCTTGACATTCCTATTCATAGAATGACGCGTAATGTTTCTAAATATCATCTTTTTGAATTTACCCAAATCCTGTGAATATTTTTCAAAGAATTGATCTGGATTGTCAAATATTCCAAGATCCTTTGCTATCCCGGTTTTTTGTATATATGTGTCATTCTCGTCCCAATTTATTTGAGGGTTTTTAAGATCATCTGTGGCTACTGCATATCCACAAAAATTATCAGAACAATCGCTGAACTTACTTTGTAGTTTAGTAAGATATTTGGTGTCTAGTATAAATCCTTCCATATTATACCATGTGTCGTTATAATTTACCTCAACCCAGCTATGAACCATTTCTTTTGGTGATAACAGGTACCATATCCCTGATATTGCACCTTTCTGCAAGTCTTTATATATAGTAAAACCATGTGATCGACATCTAATCCCCAATGCACGTAATAATGCCATAAACAGAATACCTTTTGTGTTGCATTGCCCATACCCCACCTTAAGTACCTGAGAAGCTGGAATTGTATCTTCTATATTATATCCAAAAGGGATTTCATCCCGAACAAAATTATATACATTTTTAATTTTTTCTTTGTCAGAAAGTTCCATCCACTCTCTTTTTTGTATCAGATCCTGGATTATTTTTGAAGAATAATCAAGAAGTTTTGTTTCTTCTAAATATTTATCTTTTTGCTTTTCCATGATGACTTTCATTCTAGTTGAATATCCAAAATACCTCTGTTTAGGTATTTAAAAAAACTGCAAATTTTAATTAACAAATCATTATCAAATTTACTAATGAAATGAAGCTCCAAAGATGATAATTATCATAGTATCAATGAGTCTTGCGAGATAATTTTATAACATGTATTGCAGAAAGAATTCGTCAAAATCATATTTGAAAAATTAAAAATTATGGAAACAACAGACATAGAAATGAACATCATGCCTCGGATAGGTGATGATGCTCCAGATTTTACGGCTACCACTACGCATGGTCAGTTAAGATTCTCTGAATTTGCAGAAAGCAAATGGGTGGTCTTATTTTCTCACCCGGCAGATTTTACACCGGTATGTACCACAGAATTGAGTGGTTTTGCAGAGAGAAAACAAGAATTTGAAGCTTTAAATACCAAATTAATTGGATTAAGTATCGATAGTATACATTCTCACCTGGCTTGGGTAAATAATGTACGAGAAAAAACAGGTGTATACCTGGATTTTCCTATTATCGCTGATCTGGATATGACGGTTGCCAAATTATACGGTATGCTGCAACCCAATGAGAGTGAAACTGCTGCTGTAAGGGCCGTATTCTTTATCGATCCGTATCTTAAGATTCGTCTTATTATGTATTATCCTTTGAATGTTGGACGTAATATGAATGAAATCTTAAGAGTACTCGAGGCTTTACAAGTTTCAGATAAACATAAAGTCGCCCTGCCGCTTAACTGGAAAAAAGGAGACAAAGTGATTGTACCTCCACCAAAAACCTTAGAGGAAATGGAAGATCGTATTAAGGATACTTCTTGTGAGAAGGTAGATTTTTATTTAGCCCGAAAGGAGTTACAGTTAAACTAATGAAAACAAATAAGCAATTTTTGATATTGGTAATATTTATCAGCACTTTGGTTATACAAAGTTGCGGACCCGTAGTTATTTCTTCGAGTCTTGATAACCCACCTCCACCCTGGTTTTATCCTAATCGTGTCGAGGTGGTGCGGTATGTATATTTTCCTGATTATAATATCTACTATGATATCACCTTGCGGCATTACCTCTATTTTGACAATAACGTCTGGATTACAGTAAATGTACTTCCACCTAGGTATAGTCATATCAATCTGCATCGTTCTCGATATGTAAGAATACGAGGATTTAACGGAGATAATATTCGTAGCTATCATAGTACCAATAGATATTATAACCGTAATAGAAGCACCCGTAGCAGATATGAAGACCGAAGTAGATACGACAGAAATAACACAACTAGAAGCAGAAGTTCAAGAAGTAAAACTACTAAAAGTAGTAGAGACAAAAGCAATTCTACAAGGAGTAGAACTACTAGAAGTAGAGATAGTTTGCAGTAAGAGGAAAATAACTAATTAATATTCTATATCAAGGGATACCATATTTGCAGATTCGACAAGCATTTTCATATCATTTAATCCTATGTGTGCTCGATAAAATTTTCTCTTGGCGTTCAATTGTTTTACAGTTTCAAACAATTGGTCAGGGTCGGCGTTTGTCATTTTTTCTAATGTATCATACCCTGCTTCATACAAAACGTAGGCAAACGTGTGATTCACCCATCGAATTCTACACAAATCTGTTAGTTTGGTAAGTCTTAAAATTTCTGTATCGCTTATCCCTGTTTCTTCTGAAAGTAGTTTTCTGTCACCCAAGTTTTTTACCTTATCAAACAAATGACGCGTATTTTTGATACCAACTTTTTCTAATTTTAATATAATCTCTTCTGAAGTTTCAGGAAAATCTTTGATTCTATTAGGTTTTGGATGATAGCCATTGATCATTCTTCGCAATACATTAAGATATTGTTCTGGCAAACCGCTTTGTTTTGAAAACTCCTGAAGTTGATCTTTACGTTTAAGTACTTTTTGTAATACCAGAAGGTTATTAATGCCCTGCTTTTTAATAATTTCAAGATTACTATCCGTGTTTTCTTTTAAAATCTTCCAGCTTGGGATCAGATGAGTAGATTTTAGGATATCCCCATAATCATCAATACTAATTTTTCCCAGATCCATATAATAGCCCATCGTTTCTTCCTTGGTTAGCGGTTAATTTACCTCTGCAAAAAACACCATATAATTATGACCCCTTTCTTTGGCGCATTTTGGGCAATAGGCATAGTGCACATAATAATTTTTTGCCTTTTTATGCTCAAGTTTAAGCTGGCGATCCATTTCTTTCATGAATGTTGGTATGGCACGATACGGGCCATCAAAAACCTTGGAAATATACTCTCCAGAAAGGTTTACATTATTGGCCTTCGGAACCCGACCCCTTACAGAGAGATACATATCTGATCTAAAGGGATGTGGATCGGTAAACAATAACAACGTATTTGTTTTATCTTTCTCTAAACTATCCTGGTATTCGGCCTGATGCATTAGTTTTGTGATCTTTTTACCCAGCTTTTTACTAAAAGGAATATGAAACATCGTAGGAACCGACGCTTTTATAAACGGTTTTTGATCCCAAACGAACGTCTTTCCATCCCATTTCTCTGGGTTGAACATGGGACAACATTCTTCTTTTATCTTTTCTGATACAATGGTCATACCATTTCCTTTTTAATTGCATAAGTCTTAAGAATTTTTTGATAGGCCTCTTCTTCTTTGAAGATTTTCAAATCATCCTGAGTCACCTTGTATATAGAATCCTTTTGTTCTTCGTACGTAGGAAGTTTTAAGATCTCGAATTCTATGATGGTTTTGGGCTCATATTTGACCAACTTTTTTAACTGCTTTGCAATTTTCTCTTTTTGTGTCTCTCGCCCACTACAAAGTGTGATAAACGAGTAGTTTTTTAAGTATTCACTATTTTTTCTAATAAACGATTTCATAGGGTGCGCAATCAGATAGTTCCAGATTGGAGCCATCAATAGGACATGGTCATACTTCTGCCATGAGATCTCGAGGTTATCAATCTTCGGAAAACGATTAAACAACATGTCCAGCATAATCCCGAACATCCCGCGTTTTTTGGGTTCGGTAATCTGCAGTACCTCAGCTTCAAGATCTTTGGCCATGGTATTGGCTAGTAATTTGTTATTGCCCGTAAACGAAAAGTAGACGATAAGTGTTTTCATTATTATTTTGTTTTGTGAATAGTGCATTAAAACAACATAAAATAATGAACCATCACTACAAAAAATATGATATTGATCAGGTCAAGAAATACTTTCCCTGACCAAAGGAGTCAAATTACTCTAACAACATGATTATAATCATTTTAATACTAATTGGGGTAGTCTATTTTAGTTCCAACTCAAAAACATTATAGGGGATTGATTTCAACATTAAAAATCGAAAATCATGAAAACATTAAAATCGAAAATCGCAATAGTATTATTAAGTTTTGTATTGCCTTTAACAATGAATGCTCAAATAGGAGGATGGAATCCTGAACTAGAAAACGAAGCAAAAGAAGCACTACAAGCAATGATCAAAAAAACACCTAAACTGAAATCTTATCGTGATCAATCTTATGGATATGCCGTATTTCCTAAAGTCACCAAAGCTGCCATAACCATTGGTGGTGCCATGGGCAATGGTGTTGTATATAAAAATAAGAAAGCTGTTGGAACTGCAAAATTGAAACAAGCATCATTTGGTTTGCAATTTGGAGGACAACAATACAGTGAGGTTATTTTCTTTGAAAATCAGGAGTTTTTTGAACGTTTTACCAATGGAAAATTAAAGTTCGACGCTCAGGCATCGGCTGTCGTTTTAAAAGAAGGAGCTTCAGTTGATGTTGCGTATCAAGAAGGCGTGGCAGTATTTACATCAACCAAAGGGGGAGTAATGGTTGAGGCTTCTGTTGGTGGTCAACATTTCAAATACACCCCAAAAAATTAATCAAAGTATAATCAAAAACTTATGAAAAAATCAATTTTAACTGGCATATTCGCCTTTGCGACAATTTTTGGTACAATAGCACAAAACGAATCGGAAAATACAACTCCAAAATTTGAGGTCAAAGTAATTACAAGTGTAGAGTCTATAGTCCCCATGGGTTTAGGTCGTTCACGACTTATTTCGGCCAACGCAGAAAGAGATTATAAAGAATTCTCATCAGAACAAACTGAAGAAGATAATACTCGAAATAAATCAAAGCGAAAAGATATTCGTGTCAAAGACTTTGAAGAAACAAAATTGTTAAACTTCTATAATATCGGTGGTATACGTTTTCAAAATATTGCTGCCAATGATGCGGTGATATCATCAAAATTAACGTCGATGTTGGCCAATGGCTGGGATTTAATATTTGTGACAAGCGCTGTAGAAAGTGATGCTGGTGAAACCGATGAACAAGGAATATTTATAACGCGATATATCTTTAAAAGGCAATTGTAAATAGGTAATACGTTCGGATAGCTCAGAAATATTTTCCATGCGAATTGTAATGCTTGCTACCACTCGGATTACAACCTTAAATCCGTAAGTTTAAATTAATTTAATTTTTTTCTAATACTATGAGATGAAACTCTCTAAGATTTTTATGTT
>CANMDH010000096.1 GCA_947496555.1 uncultured Aquimarina sp.
AAAACACCAAAAACCGCAAACCATTTATTACTAAAGGTTTGCGGTTGTTTTTTGCCATAGACCTACGGATTTAAGGTGCAAATCCGCGCGATCGGGTTCTGGGGAGTTAGCAGCTAGCATTATGCATAAAGTTTATTTATTTCCTTAAATACTTTTTCAAAATTCGCTAATGTTTCACTTTCAAAAAAGTCTTTGTCAGCACCTGATTTCGCAATTGCGTTTGCTGGTCGGAAATGATTAAATCTATCCTTTCCTATATGCTTATTTATCTGTAAAATCATTCTATCAATACCGCTATTCAAATCAGAAACTTTTATGTCAGCTAATTCTGTAAATGCAGTATTAAAAAGTTTTAGGTAATCTGATTTTGTGAATAAGTCTTCTAAATCTGCTTTTGTGTGGCTATCAATAAATTCATCAAAGAATCTAACTTTACTTTTGGTTATAATTTTATCCGAAATCATTTTTTCCATTTTAGCTTTACCCTTTGCATCTGTATAGGAATCAAGCAAGCAAACTATCTCCAAACTTGAACCTCTTAATAGAGAAATGAACGTTGCAACTTTTTCTAAACCACCAGTAGGAACAATAGTAATGTCTGAACGCAAACCTTCTCGTCCATCTGATTCTAAAATTCCGCTAAATGCAGTAAGTATTATTAAATCAGATACTCCTTCTACCAATAGGTTTTTGTTGCTAACAAAAAGGTTTTGAGCAATGTCATAACCAAGTGCTGCTTGTAATGGAAATAACGTATTTGGGTCTTTTTCTTGAATACTATCCGATATGATAGAAGATTCATCTGTTTCTAAAACCGTACGAACTCTTTCTAAGCTATTCGATGGAATCATAAAAGGTGAATGCGTTGAATATATAATTTGATAATTCTCAGAAAGGTCCTCTAAAAATCTTAATAAATCTGCTTGAGCTGATGCGTGTAAATTTAAACCAGGCTCATCAAGTAAAAGTATATATTTAGAATTCGTATCTTCTTGAATCTTTTTAAACCACACTAAAAAGGAAAAGAACCAATTAAATCCTTTACTTCTATTCTTTAGTGATAATGAAACACCTTTACTTTTTACTCTGACATCAAGGATATGTTCGACTATTCTAGTATTATTTTGATTGTCTGTTTCTTCCTTTTTATCTATTCGAAAGGTTATATTAAGGTTCTTATTTGTTTGCCAATATTTAAAGAGTTCTCCTGATATTATAGCTTCTGTAGCTTCTAATTCAGCAATGAAATCTTCAAAATCTGTAGCTTTTAAAAGTTCGGCCGTATCTATATCAGCTAATTCAAATAATGCTTTAGCTGTCTTATATTCGTTAGCATCTAATTGGTTATTCTCGAGTTTTTCAATACTAATTCTTGAAGGTAACGC
Source organism: uncultured Aquimarina sp. (assembly GCA_947496555.1). Taxonomy (GTDB): domain Bacteria; phylum Bacteroidota; class Bacteroidia; order Flavobacteriales; family Flavobacteriaceae; genus Aquimarina. The sequence goes on from CANMDH010000096.1 coordinate 1,386, forward strand.
AAAGTATTCATCATAGTACAAAAATTTTGGTCTATTTGGCTTTAAATAAATTCGAGCTAAATATTCATTTATTGGGTCACTTGACCATTTCCAAGTGTTTTTATAGTACTTTTCAAGAGTTGTTAGCCCCGTTCTGTATTTGTCTTCGCTATATTCAGCAATCAAAGCTTTTAATTCTATTTCGGTATTAACTTTTATCAGTTTATCATTTAAAGCTTTACTGGATATATCAAGTTCCTTTGTTTTAAATTCAATAAATTTTTGACGGTCAACTTTTACACCTGACCAATTATTAGAGTTTTTATATTTTGACGTTACTGTAAATTGATTTGATAAAAGTGCATCTTTTCCAAATTCACTTTCAATTTCAGAGATTAAATCAGAATCAATTTCATAAGTGCAAGCAATAGCATCTGGTTCAATTCCAGATTTATCCATCTTTTTCTTTTCTCTTCTAGGATAATCGTGGGTTACGCTAAATTTGAAATTTTCATCTTCTTGAAAATAATTTGTTTTAGCAATTACTTCAAGCGCAGAAGTTTTTCCTGATTCATTCATTCCGACAAGAATTGTTATATCGTCATTTATTTCAAAATCTTGCTTTTCTGAAAAGGATTTATACTTTAAAATTTCTGCTTTTGTTAATTTCATAATATTTGTCTTTGCTTGCTGCTAACGTTTTTTATAAACTGCGTTTTAATGCTGTTTATACCATGTTATAGCTATTTATTTTTTTTTAATTTTTCAAGAATTTGACCGTAGAAAAACTTGTTATCCTTGCTGTTAGCTCTTCCTTCCAACCTTAGTAATATCAGATTAATGAAATGAGAAAAGTTATTTCGAGACCAACTAATACCAATACCAAGTTTGGTATTTAGTTTATAGCTAGTAGCGTATGATTTTATAACATTCCATACCCCATTGTAGGCAACAAATGTTCCTCCAAATCCTGGCCCAATTTGTGTATTGTTGTTTTCGCCATGATAGGCCTCAACTTTGTCAACATCATAAACAAATGGATTGTTGTCTTGAGACATTGTTGATTCTTTGTCATCCTCTTGATAAGATTCAATTTCTATGAATCCAGTCATTTCTGTATTTACTTCAGTTCGCAATACTATTCCACCCCAATAGTTATGGGGTAAATAGTTTGAAAATTCTCTTAAAATTTCTTTTTTGGATACTAATTCCTGTTTTATCTGAAAAAAAAATGTTCCACAAGAGAATTCGGAAGGAAAATAGCTCTTAAGGTTGTTTAATTCAGATAATTTTTTCATAGCTTCATTGATACTCCTTTTTGTAATTGTAGCTTTTACTTCAAGAACTGAAAAAACATATTTTGCAGGTATTGCTCTTTTTCTTCCCAATTCTGAAGTATCAAAATCGTCTTCTCCCCACAATATGGGCGAGTTAAGCTTGTCATAAATAATTACATCATAGTGCAATAGCTTATAATCATCTACAAGCATATCCGGAATAATATATCCGGAAGTAACTCCAAACCTTTGTGGAAGAAATTCACCTAGAAATTTACGCAGTACAGCTTCTCCAGCATTTCCATGTGAAGTTCTTATGGGGCGGTTTTTGTTTTTTCCTAAAGCTTTGTCAAATTCCGTTAAAAGGTCTTCTCTATTTTGAAGAACTTCTTCCCAACCGAAAAAACCATATCTATCTTTATCTGCCATCTCAATTAGCTATAACAATTGTATAATAGCAATTGCTATTATTTCCTGTATATTTTATTTCCGTTTACACTCGTTTATAAGTATTTGTAATTGTATTTCCTTCAAAAATCAACAATCTTTTTTACAATTCCTTACGGGTTTCCACAGTGGAGTGTGTTTAATTTTTTTGTATGCCCTTCGACAAGCTCAGGGTGAAAGTTTGTGAGTATTTGAGTCTGTGAGTCTGTGAGTGTTTGTCCTTGTATAGGGCTCAGGGTAAATAGTCAATAGTTGATAGTCCATAGTCGATAGCTCTCAGTTAATAAACTATGGACCATGGACTTATAAAAGTTAAATACTTTTATTACGCATATTTAGGAGGACAAGTACTTATCGAATTACCGTAATGGCGATAGTTGCTACATTCGTCTATCACAGGGCTTTTTCCTTCCTGGAACAGCAGAATAATATCCGATCCACCAAATTTAAAGAACCCAAACTCATCTCCTTTTGCCAGCGTTGTACCTGGTGTGGCTGTCATATGTACAGAGGATACCTGGCACATCCCTACGGGGATCACCGCGACAATCCCCATATCACCATCGGGGGAGTTGGTGGTATCTATGGTAATGATGCCACGAGCTTGTAAAAACTGATACCCGTTTTCGGCATTATCGGGGGCATCAAATTGCCCGTTGGCAGCAACATTAACTTCCAAAAATGTTAATCCTTTTACAGCATACGACTCCTTAACCACTCCCGAAACGGGAACATGAAATCGGTGATACGAATAGGGCCCCAGGAAATAATGAACAAAAGTCCCGTTGGCAAAACTATTGGCATATTGGCTGTTTTCTAATAATTGGTTGATATTCCCAAAACGGTGTGTTTGCTTTACTACAATTTCTGGGATATTAGAGTGTTGGTCGATCGCATATTTTTTTCTAAAAGTACAATCGGCAGGTGTCGTCACTACGCTATTGTCGTTTGGGGAGTCAATCGGTCGCAGGCCAGGGTTTAATTCTCGGGCAAAAAAATCATTAAAGCTATTCCACGGGGCATTGGGCTTGCCATTTACCATCGAATCTTGAACACGGTATTGGGGAGAAAAAGTGATAAAAGATTGTAATATCGTTTCATTAAATGATTCGGGAGTGTTTAAAAAATCTCCCCAAAGATTGGCCATATCGATCAAAAATTGACCAAACCAGGGTATATTTTGTACAATAGTACCACTAGATGTTTTTTGATCTACCAAATAATAATAATGGCATAGCCGATCATATACTTCCTGACTATGTAGTGTGCCGGGTTTTCTCCAGGCAATTTCGCCACTTTGCTGCGGGATCCATCGTACAAAATCGGCTAGATAATTCACATACGTAGTCATATCGGTAGGCCAACGTAAAGAGTCAAACAGATCTTGATTAAGGGATTGTCGGGCCTTGTTTTTGGCTAGGTTTAGGGATTGTACAATCAAGTCCCAATCATCGGTGGTCGCTTTTTTGATAAGGTATGTGATACCCTCTTGTGATGTGGTAAATTTTTCCATTGGTTTTAGGTTTTAAGTGTGTACTGGTTGGCGGATAACAATCGCTGTTATCACTTTTATATATACCGATTATCGGTAATGGTTAGAAATCGTTGTATGTGTTATTGCGAGGAGCTAGTGTCGAGTTTATCGGCATATTTTTTTATAAATGCTTTAAATCCGGTGGTATCCACATTGCCCTCGATAGACCATGCAAAATCTAATTTTAATTGTCCGTTAAAAATACTGTCATTTAGAGGTATATAAGCATTACCTACATAGGGTGTTATTGAGTTTGAAGTACTATCCAAATGCTTGGGATTTACCGTAGCCATACTATGACAACTCATGCAATTGGTGCGTACACCCACATAGGTAGGTATCGTATCTCCGTCTTTAGTATGAATACTACTGAGGTCATCATCAAATACCTTAGGACCAAAACCCGCTTCGAGATAGGGATTAAAGGCATAATTAGGGTGGCCAGTAATATTCTTACCGTTATAGGGTTCTTCTGGATTTACCATATAATACGCTACTGCCATGGCATAGTGTGCTGCCGCTTTTGATAATACATCTGGTCTTTGATCTGCAATTGCCTTGGAGCTGGGAGCGGGAGGGTTGTTTGGATCTGGTGCCCACCAAAAGGTTTGCCAGGTCCATCGCACATTTTCTCTGGTGGTCACATGCATGCCTACCAAAATAGCTACATCTCCGGGTTTGGCGTCCATAGTATTTCCAGTATTTTCAGTAAACTCTTTATTGAAGAAATGTGCATCTTCTGCATTCATGGTATAATGAATAAAATCATTAAGATTATAGGTCGCGGCTTCGGTAGGAGGGGGTGCTATATCGCTATCTGGAAATAATAATTGACTTCCGTCCCCATTACTGTTATTAGTGATATCCACATATACGGCAGAATGCCAATCTTTTTCGGGATAAGCTGCAAGGGAATCTATAGTACTATGCCAGGTAGAAATCGCAAATTTGGTTTGATCCTTTTCTGAAGCTACTGGCAATACTTTAAATACTGGTTTGATAGTGATCGCATCATTAGGGAACACCGGTATTTCTGTCCTTCCACTTTGTGCGTACTCGTAAAGTGTCGTGGCCAAAAATAATTTATTGGTAATGGCATGATTAGCTGCCGGTGGGCTATACGAAACCGATTCATGAATGCTGTCATTAACCGTTTGCCCCGAATGTGTAAATTGGTTGGGTTGTTTAAGATTGGCTCGGTTAGAACGTTGTATAGGTTGTTTAAGGATAGAATCTATCATTTCTTCGGGAGTTAGCCAGGTTTCGTAGACCAATAGTTTTTGACCTCCTACTTTTTGTTGCGTCTTGGTCGTTAATCCGGCCCAAATACCCCAACCATGGGTGTATATGTTTAAGGTGTCGTTTTTATAAATCCAGGTATTAAGGGTGGTAGAATCCTCTGGAAATGAAAAGCCAGGGATGTCCAACTTAGGAAAATCTTCGGGAATCACTTTGTGATACACAAAAGAGTCATTGGTTGGTAAAGGTTCTTTTTTTTCGGGTTTACATGCTATCATAGAAATAAGCAGCATCCCTAAAACGAGGGTGGTGAATTTAGTTTTCATGTGGATATATATTGGTTTAATAGTTGTCTAGGACGAAGTGTGCTGAAATTGTATCTAGGGGTGCAATTTCATCCCTTAATTTACGAATAAATTTCGAAGGTTGCGTACGGGAACCCGTAGTAAAATGTGTTTATTTTTTTGTATGCCCTTCGACAGGCTCAGGGTGGTGCTTCGACAGGTTCAGGATGAAAGTTTTAGTAAAACGTCACATCGAGTGATCCGACGTCAGGAGGATTGTACTTCGACAAGCTCAGCAGAGCTATCGAGATGTTTTATGAAAACGAAAGACTAATAAATAGTTCTCGATACAATTTTCCTCCATTACATTGCGAAAAATCACTCGAACTGACGATTGTTTATTATTGCTTTACCAACGCCAACGCAGTTTGATATAAATCAGTACTGTAAGCCTTGGCTTTTAACCAGGCATAAAAACTCATTTCAAAAATATCTTCTTGTTCTCGAGGCGGGATGGTGAGTGTGGTTTCTATCTTGTTTCTGAATGGTTCTGTGGTAACGATTTCCGGTTTACGATAATATTCAAGGATGAGTTTTAAGAATTCTAAAGCTCGTTTTTCACCATTACTTTTAAGATAGGGTCCATGTTTTTTTCTAAAACTGTTGGCTCTTGATTCTACCAGATCCAGGTTATCAAGCTCTATATGTAACAGGATTTCTACCAGGTTCTTTTTGATTACCCATAGGATGCCGGCTTTTTCTGTATACCAATGATCGCTGTGGTAAAGATTGGTAAGTACGCTCAAAGCATCCTTAAACTGGGATTTCATAAAGTAAAAAACAATCAAACTTAGTTTTAGATCCAACAAATAGGTGATTTGCTCTTTATGGCGATCATCATCAAAAGCTTCAAGGTTGGTGATGGCCTGATCAGCTTGCCCAGTATAGGCCAGATTTAAGGTTTGTAATAAGGTATATTGAGGGAAAAACCTACGGTAATATTTACCTTGCATCTTTTCCATCTGCTCCATCATTAGAGCAAGATACTGTTGCGAGGTTTTAAAATCTTTGTTCCTAAAATAGGCATTGCCTACATAATACAGGATCTGGATATGATAAAAAAGATGTTTATCGATCAGATCTTCTTTGCTGTCAATCAAGGTATAGGCATCTTCTACAAAAGGGAGTATGGTAAAGTAATTACGTATTGCCTGGGCAGCTTTGTTGGTGATCTCTAGAATTTTAAATAAGGATCTAAAGGTAAGATCCTTGGTAATTGATATCCCAAATTTTGACAGGGCCTCTCGTATAATGGTTCCGTAATCGCTACGTTGTTTGGTAAGTTCGTTTTGTACACTGGCATAAAACAGGTTAAGGTTCTCTTCTTGCTGTATGGATGCTTTGTTAGTCTTAAAATCAGTGATAAGCTGGTCAAGAGGCAATGCAGCGTGTACATGAGCGTATTGTATTTTGGTATAATAAATCTCATTCAAAATAGTGAAGAGATCATAGCTTTTGGCTTTTTGTTCGGCTTTTTGCAGGGTTTTAAAACCAATTTTATATTGCTTTTGTTCAAAGAAGATCCTGCTGGCGAGTAGCAGTTTTAGGATTTCCATTTCTTCAGAGGTTTCTCCTTCAAAACTCTTGGAGGCTACAAAATCGATCAAACTATCATGCAATCTTTTGCTAAGTGCATGAAAAGCACCTTTGGCAGGTTTTCCGTAGAGCTTAATATCAAGATCTTTTACAGTTTCGGTCGTATCCAAAAGTTTAAATAGCTGAATGTTTTTGGTATCGTTTCTTTTGTTCTTTTGGCGTAATAATCCTAAGAAACTACGCTTTTCTTCTTCCGATAAGGTATGTATGATAGATGAAATAGTACTCATTATATCGTAAGTTTTTATGGTAATATACTTAAAATTCTTACTCTTATTGGTTCTCGATACAATTTTCCTCCATTGCATTCCGAAAAATCACTCGAACTGACGGGCGATTATGATTTGGATACGCTACGTCACATCGAGTGATCCGACGTTAGGAGGATTGTACTTCGACAAGCTCAGCAGAGCTATCGAGATG
>CANMDH010000097.1 GCA_947496555.1 uncultured Aquimarina sp.
CCTTCATATATGATTCCTGATTATTTATCCATCTTGCCAGAGATGCCTATTACAATCAATGGTAAAATTGATCGTAAAAAATTAGATACCTATGATCATCAACACAACTCACCGAAAAACACAATCATACCCCCCGAAGGTGAAATACAAACTATAATTTGGGAGATTTGGAAAGATGTCCTGGATATGGATCATTTTGGGATTAAAGATGATTTTTTTCAAATAGGAGGACATTCATTAAGAGCAATAAAAGTAATTACTATGATCAACAAACACTTTAAGGTTGATTATCAACTTAAAGATTTTTTTGACGGCCCTACAATTGAAGAAATTCATAAAAATATCAAAATATTAAGATGGTCAAGTTTCGAAGATACTAATGATAATACACAGAAAGTAACAGAAATAATATGAGCATAAACCTAAAAGATTTCATACACAGGTTAATTGAATTAAATATACAAGTTGTATTGGATGGTGACAACCTTAAACTTATAGCAGATGACGAGGTTTTGGCTTCTGATATCGTATCAGAAATTAAGCAGAGAAAAGGTGAACTGGTTGCTTTCTTAAAGAGCACTACTAACAGTAATAATAATAACATTGAAAAAATTCCTCAAAAAGATTATTATGAACTATCACATGCCCAAAAGAGACTTTGGATTTTGGACCAGTTTAATGAGGCAAAAGTTGCCTATAATATGGGTAATGCCTATTATTTTGAAGGGAAATTTGATACCACTGTTCTCGAATCAATAATCGGAAGATGGGTAGAAAAATTTGAAGTGTTTAGGACTACTTTTAGAAACATTGATGGCGAACCAAAGCAGTTTATATCAGAAACTATCGATGATAATCTACCTTATGAAATCATTGAAATTGAATCAGAAAATAAAGACGATGTAATCAAAGAGTTAATTAATAAGGAATTACTTACCCGTTTCAATCTCGAAACCGGACCTTTATTCAAAATTCGGATATATAAAATCTCTCCAGAAAAATGCGTTTTCTTTATTCTCATGCATCATATAGTATCCGATGGTTGGTCATTAGAGGTTTTAATGCGCGAATTCATTAATTCCTATAATACACTTATAATTGGCAAAGAACTTACCGTCGAACCATTATTGATACAATATAAGGATTATGCTTTTTGGCATAACCAACTGTTGGCAGAAGATAAAATAGGTCGTTTAAGAGATTTTTGGATGAAAATGTATTCTGACGGTGTTCCAAAAATTGATTTACCAAAGGATTTCAATAGGCCTAGCATTAAAACATATAATGGGAAACATATCGAAAGATTATTAGATAAAGGAGTATTTGAGGGGCTTAAGAAAATATCCAAAGATAATGGGGCCACCCTATATATGAGCTTACTTACATGTGTAGGTATTTTGTTATATCGGTACACTGGCCAGGAAGATATGGTAATTGGAACAACAACTGCTGGCAGACCGGTACATGAATTAGACGATCAGGTAGGCTTTTTTGTTAATACCCTACCATTACGAATAAAATATGAAGGAAAAGAATCTTTTGAAGATTTTATTTCAATAATTAAACAATTGTGTCTGGACTCTTTTGATCATCAGGCTTATCCATTTGATATGCTAGTTGATGATCTTAATCTGAAAAGAGACATCAGTCGATCACCTATGTTTGATGTGATGATCCAATTGTTAAATACAAATTCTATAAAGAAAAAGTCTGATAGCCTTTCTGGGATAGAAGTTTCTAAGTTTCCTTTTAACAATCTTACAAGTCAATTTGATCTCTGCTTTAATTTCTTGGAAGAACAAGATGGTCTGTTATTGGATCTAGAATTCAACACCGATCTTTTTAGCGAAGATAGAATGAATCGATTGATCGTTCTATTGGAAAGTATTATAAAAACTGTAGTATCAAATCCATTACAAACTTTGGACGAACTGGACTATGTTCCAGAATCAGAGCATGAAGAGATAATAAGTTTCAACAACACAGAACATGACTTTGGTAAAAGTGCTAATATCCTTGATTTATTTAGAGAACAGGTCAATTTGAATCCTGATCATTATGCAATTAAGTATACTACTGATAAGATTACATATCAGGAGTTAGATCAACAATCAAATCAGTATGCAAGTTTTATACTCCAGCGTAATCTAGATAAAAATAAACCGATAGGTCTTTTACACGATAAATCTATAGTTGCTATTTGTGCGATTATCGGAATACTAAAAGCAGGACATTCATACATTCCCTTAGATCCAACATTACCTGATGGACGAATAAAGTTTATGATAAACGACTGTAATATGCAGTTGCTTATATCCCAAAATAAATATGAAAATCAGAATATAAAGATGCAGTGGGAATGCCCTAACTTCAATTTTCTTTTAAATACTGACAAAGAAAATAAACAGGAGTATGAGATCGCACTAAAAGATCAATTGGAAATGTGGAATTATCTAGGGGATAATTTTGATGAAGAAATTGAATTAGGTGGGTGGATTTCAAGCTATACAGGACAACCTTTTGAGCAAGCTGAAATGGAGGAGTATAGCGAAAACGCTTTAATAAAGTTAAAGCCTTATTTAAACAAAAATAGCAGAGTGCTAGAGATTGGATGCTCTTCGGGACTAACTTTATTTAAAGTTGCGCCATTTGTTGAATATTATCATGGAACAGATCTTTCAGAAAAAATTCTTACAAAAACAGAGGAAAAAGCAAAATCCATGGGTTGGGACAATGTTTTCTTCACTCCTATGGGAGCACATGATGTAGATATTTTAAAAGACAAGTATGATATTGTTATTATTAATAGTGTAATACAAAGCTTTAAGGGACATACATACTTAACAGATGTTATAGAAAAGAGTTTAAAATTACTAAACCCAAAAGGGATAATATTTTTTGGGGATATTCAGGATTTGAACAAAAAAGATTTGTTAATCAAAAGTTTACAGGATTTTAGCATCAAAAATGACAATTCTGAATACCTTGTAAAGTCAGATTGGTCAAATGAACTTTTTTTGGCAAAAGAGTTTTTCTTGGATCTTAAAGAGGTTTTTTCGCAGATAACTAATATTGATTTTAGCGATAAGATTGGAAAAATATCTAATGAATTAAGAGATTACAGATTTGATTGTATTGCCTCTGTTGATGAATTACTCATAACACATATTAATAGGGATGATGCTAAATTTAGAAAAATACAATACGATATAATCGATTTGGATAAAGTTTCCTCGGAACTCAGTTTACAACAGATTTTACCAGATCAAATGGCGTATTCTATATACACTTCGGGAACTACCGGAAAACCTAAGGGTGTTATGGTAAGTCATGGTAATTTGTTAAACATAGCCTTGTCTTGGCGTAAGCGATATGAGTTAGATGCTTTTTCTGTGAGGCTTGCGCAAATCGCCAATATGAGTTTTGATGTCTTTGTTGGAGATCTTTGTCGAACGCTTCTTAACGGAGGAACAATGTATTTATGCGACAAGGAACTTGTTCTAGATATCCCTGAATTTTATAAATATCTTAAAGAACATCAAGTCAATATTTTGGAATCTACCATTGGATTGGTTCTCCCCATGATGAAATATATTGTGCAAGAACAATTAGATTATTCTTTTTTAAAACTTCTCATAGTTGGATCGGACGCATGTTTAGTAAAAGATTTTGAATGGCTTAATAAAAAATTTGGTAATAAAGTCAAGATAATCAATAGCTATGGCACTACAGAAACTACGATTGACTCTTCTTATTATGAGGCGGCGGCGAATAATATAAAGGTTGATGGATATGTTCCCATAGGAAAACCTATGGATAATATCCAATATTTCATTTTGGATAAAAACAAATTATTTGTTCCTATTGGTGTGAAAGGAGAACTTCATATTGCTGGTAAAGGTGTCGCTTTAGGATATATGAATCGTCCAGAATTAACAAATGAAAGATTTTTTGAATTATCCATAATAGATAAGGTACATAAAGTTTACAATACTGGAGATTTGGCGTACTGGCTTCCTGATGGAAATGTACAGTTTGTTGGGAGAAATGATCAACAAATCAAAATAAGAGGGTATCGTGTTGAAATCGAGGAAATTGAAAATGTATTGATAAAAAGCGAATTAATCCAACAGATAGCAGTGGTTGCAAAAAAAGATGAAGAATACTTCAACTATTTGGTAACCTACGTAGTAGCAAAAAATGAAGGCGTCAAAGTGGCTGATATAAAAGAATATGCTAAAAAATATCTTGCCAAACATCTTATTCCTAGTTATATCATGATTGTTGATGAACTAATATATACAAACAATGGGAAGATCGATAGGAAAGCACTACAAAGCCTTGAGAACAATTCCATGAAAATTGATCAATATTGCGCTCCCTCAAACCGTTTTGAGCATAAATTGGCAGGTATTTGGGAAGAATTGTTAAAGGTCAAGAAAATTGGAATCAAGGATAATTTCTTTGAGATGGGAGGGCATTCTTTGAAAGCCGTGCAAATGGTATCAAGAATCTATAAAGAACTAGGGGTTAGAATTGATATTAAAGATGTGTTCGTTTGTCAGACTATTGAAGAATTGGCAATAAGAGTTGAGGCCTTAGATTGGATCAGGGAAGAAAATGAGACAGGTTTAAAAGACAACGAGAGAATTGTACTATGAGTATAGATAAATTAATAGTAGAGTTAAGACGGCTAAATATCCAATTAAGTGTTATTGATGGGCAGTTAGAAATTAATGCGCCGAAAGGGGTTTTAAATGATAGTATTATTGGGGAACTTAAAAAAAATAAGGAAGGAATTATTGGGTTTCTGACAACGAATAAAAGTTCTAACAAGGGGGATTTAATTTCGTTGGCCAAACCAAAGAAATATTACAAATTATCAAATACTCAAAAGCGATTTTGGCAATTAACACAAGTACGGGAAAGATCAAAAGCTTATAATGAATTTGAGGCATATATTATTTCAGGGCAATTGGATATTGATATTTTTTCATTTTCACTTGACCAAATAATTGAGCGACACGAGATATTGAGGACCAACTTTGTTCTTGTAGAAGAAGAAGTGATGCAGGAGATAAAGGGCAGAGAGGAAAATGGTTTTGAACTTGACCAGATTGATCTAAGAGGTGTTTCTAATTGGAGGGGAGAGATAAATAGTATTGCAGCAAAATTAATGAACTTAGTTTTTGATTTAGAGACTGATTCTTTGTTCAAAGCTTCTATGGTTCAAATTGAAAACGACAAATATGTTTTTCTGTTTTCAGTTCATCATATTATTTTGGATGGATGGTCTACCAAAATATTATTTCAGGAATTATCAGAGTCCTATATAATAAATACAACAGGTAGTACGACTATCTTAGACACGTTACCGATACAATACAAGGATTATGCAGAGTGGCAAGTAGAGCAGATCAACACTGGATCTTATGATGCTGCTAGGAGTTATTGGTTAGAAACTATGGATGGTGAACTACCAGTTTTGGATTTACCGACCGTCAACCCAAGGCCACCACTTAAAACATTTGCAGGCGCAGTATGTGATTTTGATTTTGACGAGGCATTTGGTAAGAAGATCAGTGCGTTCAGTGAAAAGTACGGAATAACCAATTATATAACTTTTGTAGCTATTATAAATGTACTTCTGCACAAATATACGGCACAAAAAGAGTTGATACTAGGATCTACAGTATCAGGTCGAGATCATATTCAACTAGAGAATTTATTAGGATGTTTTCTCAATACAGTAGTTCTTCGTAATAAAATTGATCCCAACGGGAAGTTTATAGATTTCCTTTTGTCTGTTAAGAATAACATATTCAATATGTTGAAATATCAAGACTTTCCATTTGATATGCTTTTGGAGGAATTGGATGTGAAAGTCGATTTAAGTAGATCTGCGATTTTTGATGTTCTTATTGAGTTACACAATTTTGATAAGATAGCAGATGCTGCCTCTGGATTAATTGAACATGGAAACATACAGATTGAACCCTATATTTTTGACAAAAGCACAAGTCAATTAGACATAACATTTTCTTTTAATCAATCGGATAATAACAAATTAGGGTTAACTGTATTTTATAATACTGATCTTTTTAATGAAGAATACATCAATGATTTAATTGATCGCTTTAAAATACTCTCAAATCAGATTTTAGAAGACCCATACTGTCAAGTTTCAGATTATCAGATTTTGTTAGAGGAAGACAATAATTTAATAACCGCATTTAATCAAACGCGCAGAGAAATACCGAAGGGTACCTTTTTGGATCTTATAGAAGAGCAATCTTCCAAACACAGTGATAAGGTTGCAGTTTCGTATAATGGAGATGAGCGGACTTATGAAGAGCTTATGTGTGATGTAAACAGGTTAAGTAATTATCTTGTTAAACTGGGCATCACTCATGAGGAGCCGATTTTGATGATTGCAGATCGTAATATTGAGATGCTAATAGGTATCCTTGGTATTATGCGATCAGGAGGGGTGTATGTTCCGTTATCACCAGATTATCCGATTGATCGCATAATTACGGTAATTCAGAATTGTGGAGCTAAGAAGATATTGGTAGATTCAAAAGTATTGACAGAATCGTTTATTGAAAAGATAAGTACATTAACTGCAATAGATCATATTATTGCAATGGATGTATTAGACAATATTGATTTAATTAATGAAGAGTTTCGAACATATTGTCTACAATTAGAATTGCTAAAGGAAAGGACAAAATCTGTAGATTTGCTACCAACAAATGTCCTGTCTTTTAGATACCAAAATCAAAAATATTCTATTGAATCGCTATGGAGTAAAGCACAATATTTTTCTGATTATTTAACCGATCTGGGTAATATTGATACTACTATAATAGGGATTTGTTTTAGAAATCCGATGTATAGTATGATTACTATGATAAGTTTGAGAGAACTTGAGTTGGATTTTATAGTGATAGATAATCAAGATTCACGTTCCATAAGAAAAGACTTTATTACAAATAATAGAATAGATTATTTGATAACAGAATCAGAATTTTTTGAAGATTTTGATGAAATATACTGGGAATTAAAAGGCCTCTTTACGTTGTTCGTTCTTGATGATATTGTTAATACGTATTCAGGATTATTGAGCAAAGAATCTGATTTTCGTGATATCTGGAATTATAAAGCTGAGGAAACTTCTGAAGCCATTAATGATTATGGTTGGGAGAATAGTTATACTAATCAGCCTTTTAGTGAAGAAGAAATGGAGGAGTATGTGGACAATTTTTCCTCAAAAGTGTCACCATATCTCACGGGAGATTCAAAAGTTATGGAAATTGGTTGTGGTCATGGTTTGGTGCTTTTCAATATAGTCGAGAAGACAAATTATTACCTGGCAACCGATATTTCTCAGGTGATTTTAGAAAAAAACCAAAAAAGGATTGAAAGAGATGGTATTACTCACGTTGATAGTATGACGCTATCTGCACGTGAGATTGATCAGATAGAAAAGGACAATTATTTCGATATCATAGTATGCAGTAGTGTAGTGCATTATTTTCCGAATACGTATTATTTGGAAGAAGTGGTGCGAAAATCTATCGACTTAGTTTCAGACAATGGTGTGATTTATTTAGACGATTTGATAGATCTTGATAGGAAATCTGACTTGATTGAATCCGCAATTGCCTATAATCGTTCTAATCCAGGAGCAAAAGCAAAGACCAATTGGGATAATGATTTATTTGTATCTAGGGATTTCTTTAATTATCTGCAATCGATTTATCCAGAAATAGAGTCGGTGACATGTAGTTCCAAACTTGGTAAGATAGATAATGAATTAACTCGTTATCGTTACGATGCACTGCTCAATATAAACAAGACAAACAAGACAAGACAAGCAAATCATGTAACACATAATCGACACCTTTCGATTTGTATTGATCAATTTGTTGAAAAAGAGAACGAAAGAAAACTACCCGTTTGGATGTATGGGTATTTGAATAATAGTCTGTTAAGAGATATATCTGATATACGAGCGATCCATAATATGCCATCTACTCTTTCGGGAGTAGTTGTTAAGTCTTCAGATTTGGCCTATATGATTTACACTTCGGGTTCTACAG
>CANMDH010000098.1 GCA_947496555.1 uncultured Aquimarina sp.
ACGTTTAAGGTGGCATCTGAACTTACCCCGTTGACCGTTACCTCTACGGTACCATCTGCTTCTATGGCGACCGTTCCCGTTGAGGCTCCGCTATAGGTTACGATATCACCGGGGGTTCCCGTAATGGTAAATACGGCATCTTCACCAGAACATACAGGAGTGTTCGTACTTATTGTAGGGGCCACTGGCAGAGCGTTGACCGTTACCGTAGCAGTTCTCGTTAATGAAACGCTGCAATTGTTTCCGTTGGTTACCTTTGTTACGTTTAAGGTGGCATCTGAACTTACCCCGTTGACCGTTACCTCTACGGTACCATCTGCTTCTATGGCGACCGTTCCCGTTGAGGCTCCGCTATAGGTTACGATATCACCGGGGGTTCCCGTAATGGTGAATATGGCATCTTCACCAGAACATACAGGAGTGTTCGTACTTATTGTAGGGGCCACTGGCAGAGCGTTGACCGTTACCGTAGCTGTTTCCGTTAATGAAACACTGCAATTTCCATTGGTCACCTCTATTAAGCTTAAGGTGGCATCCGAACTTGCCCCGTTTACCGCTATATCTACGGTTCCGGCTGCTGGTATGGTTACCGTTCCACTTAAGTTCCCGTTATAGGTTACGATATCACCAGCAGTTCCTGCAATGGTAAACACGGCATCTTCACCTGAACATACAGCAGAGGTGGGCATACTTATCGATGGGGCTACTGGCAGGGCATTGACCGTTATCGTAGCTGTTTCCATTAATGAAACGCTGCAGTTTCCATTGGTCACCTCTGTTAGGTTCAAGGTGGCATCCGAACTTGCCCCGTTCACCGTTACATCTACCGTTCCGCCTGCTTCTATGGTTACCGTTCCACTTAAGTCCCCGTCATAGGTTACGATATCACCAGACGTTCCCGAAATGGTAAACACGGCATTTTCACCGGAGCATATAGGGCTGTTCGTACTTATTGTCGGGGCCACTGGTAGGGCGTTGACCGTTACTACGATCTCTAAGCGTTCACTCTCACAACCGTTGGTGGTTTGACTGACGTAATAGGAGGTTTCCCTGGCAGTTTCTGTACCTGGTGTTGGTGCCTCAGTAGTTCCTGAACCTCCTGTTGGAGAGCTATACCATAACAGGTTATCTCCTGTGGCCGTCAATACAGTGGTCGTCTCGCCCACACAGTATTTCACGGGTGTACTTACCGATGGCGCTGACGGGGCATTGACCGTTACCATGATCTCTGCGCGTTCACTCTCGCAACCATTTTCGTTTTTTTGGCTGACATAATAAGAGATCTCCCCGGCAGTTGCTGTACTGGGTATCGGTGCGGCGGCACTTCCCGAACCTCCTGTTGCTGCGGTATACCATAACAGGTCATCTCCTGTGGCCGTCAATGCATCAGCCGTCTCGCCCGCACAGTATTCGACGGATGAATTGACCATTGGGGCCATTGGCAGGGCGTTGACCGTTACCACGATCTCTGCACGTTCACTCTCACAACCGTAGGTGTTTTTTTGGCTGACATAATAGGAGATCTCCCCGGCGCTTTCTGTATTGGGTGTCGGTGCGTCGGGAGTTCCCGTTTCTCCTGTTGGTGAGGTATACCATAATAGGTTATTAGTTCCTGTTGTCGTTGCTGTCAATGCTACAGCATTATCACTTACACAGTATTCGACGGGAGCACCTATCGTGGGTACCGACAGGGTAACATTGACCGTTACCATCACCTCTGCGCGCTCACTCTCACAACCGTTGATGGTTTGACTGACAAAATGGGAGATACTTCCTACAGTTGTCGTATTGGGTATCGGTGCATTGGGAGTTCCCGAACCCCCTGTTTGTGAGGTATACCATAATAGGTCGGTACCTATCGCCGTCAATGCTACATCATTATCGCCTATACAGTATTCAACGGGTGAACCTACCGTGGGCGCTGACGGGGCATTGACCATTACCGTAGTGCTTGCCGCCAAATTGGGGAAATTGGGCGCATATTCCGCTACATTTTCAGGGACATGAATGGTAATGATACCATCACAAAATCCTGATTCCAGTGCGATCTCTACGGTATATACGGAATCGCTAAGTGGTGTGAAATTGTTAGTGGTGGCATTGTCCAGGACAATATCATCCATCGTAAAACCTGTCACATCCAAATCAAACCGAAAGGTGACCTCAAAGGCCGATAAATCAGCTATTTCTGCCGGCCCTTCTATTGAAATTCCGATTCCTCCTGTGATGGGCCTGAACCCTGTCCATCCAGCAGCTTCATAAGCAGCTTCGGTACCTTTGGGAACAACCACACTTATTTGGTTACGGCCCGTAAAGGTGTTTTCTTCTATTGAGGGGGGATCTGTGTTCCTTGACACTACTGTGGCTATTGGATTGTTGGTAAAAGCACTGTCACCAATACTGGCCACACTGTTGGGTAGGATCACACTGGTCAACTGGTTGCCCGCAAAAGCGCTTTCTTCAATACGGATAACTTCAAAATCATTGGGCCCATGGGTTACGATTCCGGGTATGGTGAGGTCTCCTGTGTTTGTATTGCCTATTATGGTAACGGTGTTGGTACTGCCCAGTGCTGTTATTCGATAGGTGATGTCATCAGCTGTAAAGCTGTCACCTTCGGCCACTTCTTCCGTAATGGATTTAAAGCCTGTCCACCCGTTGGTAGGGTTTTGATAATCAGCCAGGGCACCCCTGGGAACGACCACATCTATTTGGTTTGCAGTTTGAAAGGTATTTGCCTGAATCGATGGGGGGGCGGTCGCCTTCATGATCACACTGGTCAATTGGTTTTCTGCAAAAGCCCAATTTCCGATACTGGTTACACTGTTGGGTATGATTACACCTTCCAGGTCGTTGCCCCTAAAAGCATGACCCGCTATACTGGTCACACTGTTGGGTATGGCCACACTGGTTAATTGGTTATCAAAAAAAGCAGTATGCCCAATACTGGTTACACTGTTGGGTATGATAACTTCAGTCAATTTATTATTCCTAAAAGCATTGCTCCCTATACTGGTCACGCTGTTAGGAATCTCCACACTGGTCAATTGGTTATCCTGAAAAGCACTATGCCCAATACTGGTCACTTCAAAGTTATTGGGTCCATGGGTTACGGTTCCGGGTATGGTGAGGTTTCCTGTGTTTGTATTGTCCTTTATGACAACCGTGTTGGAACTGCCCAGTGCCGTTACCTGATAGGTGATATCTTCAACTATAAAAATGTCACCTTCGGCCACTTCTTCGGTGATGGATCTGAAGCCTGTCCAATCGGGATGACTCTGATAATTACTTAGAGCTCCCCTGGGAACGACCACATCTATTCGGTGACGATTTGCATTTGTAAAGGTGTTTACATTAATTGATGGGGGACTGGCTCTCTTTAACACCACTGTGGCAAGATTTGGGTTGACGCTAAAAGCTTCACTCTTAATAGTGGTCACACGGGTCGGTATGGTAACCTCCGTCAATTGGTTTTTCCAAAAAGCATAAATTTCAATACTGATCACACTGTTAGGAATCTCTACATTGCTCAATTGGTTGCGGGCAAAAACACCATGCTCAAGAGTGGTCACACTGTTTGGAATGGTCACATGGGTCAATTGGTTGTGCTCAAAAGCACTACGCCCCATACTGGTAACGTTCCGACCAATGTTCGCATGAGTCAATCGATTATTACTAAAAGCTTCAATCCCAATAGTGGTCACACTGTTGGGTATGTTCACACTGGTCAGGTCTTTGTTATTAAAAGCACTATTCCCAATACTGGTCACCTTAAAGTTATTAGGTCCATGGGGTACGATTGAGGGTATCCTTAGGGCTCCTCCCGTGCCTGTATACCCTGATGCTGTTACTGTATTGGGATTGAGACCGGTAACTTCATATTCGATATGATCAACCGTGAAAGGTGTTTCTGCTACTTTCGTTGCACCATGATCTATCCCTGTGACTATTAATGTATAATTTTGATTCCCGCCTACCAACGTTCCTTTATGGGTTACTGTAATGGTATAGATGCCCGATGCATTGGAGACATCAATTCTTTCAAATGGATCTACATTATTATCTCTTTTCGTACTTGTGATAGCTCCCGTTAATTCGTAGGGTCGATAGGTAGCGTTCCCTCGTGAAACTCTTATATCCAAGTCATTAACCAGCACGGGAGTAGTAGCGTTTAGACTAAAAACAGCGTTACCAGGCTCGTCTGTCCATGATATGGAAGCCATTAGCGGGTTGCTTCCATCAGCTTCAACAACAGTGGTGTAAGAACTTCCATTGTATAAGGTCAGCTCTTCAATTTTAGCTTTATCGTCGTTGTTGGAAATGGCTTCCGCAGCTTTTTTTGCATTTAACAGTCCCCAACCAAATATGGCATCTGGTCCCGACGGACCGGCATCATCAGCAGTATGAAGGGCCAGCCCCTTCAAAGTGGCGGACCGCATAAAATTTCCGTTTAAATCATAGAAATGCTCTTGTAATAGTAACAAAGACCCTGCAACATTGGGTGATGCCATCGAGGTGCCGGTTTTGGTTTGATATCTATACTCTTCATCATCCTCCCACCACCAAAATGCAGAGGTGCTATTAGAAGAAGAATATACATTCGTGCCATTGCCTGTTATATCCGGTTTAATACGATAATCATCGGTAGGACCCTGGCTGCTTGAGCTATTGATAGCTACGGAAATTAAATTTCCGTTCGCATCTACATCGGCATCACGTGCGTTTGCCACTACCAAATTGTTTTTGGCTGTCCCCGCCCCTGTTAATTTATCAAATCCATAACCTCCTGTTGGGTTGATATTAGCGGTATTGTCATCACCCGCATTTCCTGCAGCTGTAACCATTAAATAATATGGGGCATTGAACATCAATTGATCCCAAGACCTGGAAGTTGTAATATATCCCCCAAAAAAATATTGATGCAACAGCACCTCGCCGGTATCGGGGTTCCTTACTCGCATACCATATGAATGGTTCGAGATCAGCATTCCGCTTACGGCCGCTGCTGTAGCTTCGCCCAGATCATTGTCCCAATGATAACCCACAGTTCTTGCATGCGGGGCCATTCCTTTGGCATCGCTATTGACCCCGGAGTTAATAATAGTACCGGTTACATGAGTCGCGTGATCCGTTACACGACCACTATTGTCACCCATGGAAAAACGGTTGGCCCCGCCCGCACCATCAAACTCCCTGTGTGATGCTCTTGCTCCACCATCATCCCATACATGGACTGTCATCCCTCTTCCCATAAGGTTTAATCCCAGGGGACCCCCCTTATGTAAATGTCTTGTCCTGGTGGATTTGGCCGCAACATGGTTGTATGTAGTATAGTAAATAGGTTTGCCGTCAACCACTCTTTGAAGTTCCATTGCAGTTCCATCCGGTTTTGTTATTCTGGTTTTCCATCCCCGTTGTTGTGCAATTTGTAGTGCCAATTGCTTTTCATTTTTTGATTTTTGAGTAAAATCTTGCTTAAGAATTGTTAGTTGGGTCGAGTTGTACTTACTCCTAATTTGTTTTTTTTGATTCTTATTTTGTGCTTGTGACTGAATCAAGGTCAGGAGAAAAAAAATTGTGATATATAGACTTTTGTTGTTCATTGTCTTAGCGTACAATTTCGAATTTTTCTTTTTTTTAATCCGTTAGCGTTAGATATTGATTTAAAACCAAGTCGCTCACATTGTTCAATCGGTTGTCCCTAAAAGTGTTTATTTCGATAATAATAACTTCAAAGTTATAGCTCTGATAGGGTATGACGAGATCTCCTGTGTTTATACTGCCTTTTACTTCCACTTCTTTATTGGGAACAAGTTTTTTTACTCGATACGTGATATTACCAGAGATAAACACGTCATTTACCTATTGCTCATAGCTGGCAAGGCCTACTGACATTATAAAGATGGCAGCTATAATTAATTGTAATTGTTTTTTCATTTGAAGAGTCTATTTATTTTAACATTTTTGAATATTAATTCAAAGTAAGAAACACCATACAAGGGAAATATCCAATAATTGGTGTCCAACTCCATTAAAAATGGGATATTACATGATGCTTTAGGGATAATAGAAATCCAGAAATCCCTTTTGATGATCTGTTTGTCCCGGTTTTAATCGATATAAGCACTTTTTATAGACAGGTCTTCTACCAAAACCCCATCTTTGTTTCTAACAAAGGGCTATCCTATAAGTATGTCCAATGGAGTGATGGTGGGGAGCCGGATCATTCATTGGTCTTATAAGGGTAAAATGTTCTTTTGACTTTTGAATATATTAATACCAGCGACGGGGATTGGAAACAACGGTCCCTGTCGTTTTTTTTTGGAACAAGCCCAAATACTACGACTTTACTCGATAATCCTGCCTAACGGCAGGTGCGGCGAGATTTGAATGCTCCGAGGATTGCCTCGAAATCAAAGTCATTTTCTAACCGATGCCTTATGGGCTTGCCCCGAGGTAGTTCACTTTCGACCACTCGACATATAATATGTGTGGTGGATAGCTTGGTATGTCTCAGGAGTTTGGAGAAGTCAGGAGACTTTGCGGAGCGGAGATTCTTAATCCTGTCAAATGGTATACCCCCACTTATATAAGTACCCCCTCCCACTTGTACAAGTACCCGGGGGTACTTCAATTGTTAAAGATCCCTGTAGATTTGTCAGGTAGGGTACTTCAATTGTTAAAGATCCCTGTAGATTTGTCAGTTCACCCACTTATAGTAGTAGGTGCGCCTGGTAGATTGGCACCTCATCCCGTCTTTTTGGTACGTTACCGGGGTATTTTTGTACCTCGGGCCATCTTTTTTGACGATGCGCCCACCTTTTTTGCCAATCTGTTGCTATTCAACCGTATCTTCCGGGGCATCGGCCCTGGTGTTGATGCTTTGGGAAAACCTGGCTTTTAAGAGTTTGTGGGCACTTTGGGCACCTTCCATCGGCAAGGCTATAGACCGACAGTGCTACTCGGTATACCTCGCTACCCACAATGGTCTGCGTATCTTTTAACCGGCGCAATACACTTTCCAGCTCCAGAATGATAAGATCTAATTGCTCAAACAGGGTAAGATCTTTACGAGCTTAAAGCGCTTCATTTTATATTCGAAAAAGGGGTTATGCAATGGTTACCATTGTTGTAGCGCGTAATTTTTAATTTAATTTTATGAAGCTAATACTATTAAGAAATTTAATAAGTTCCTTTTTGTCTGGACTTCTTTCTGAAGAACTACTTGAACTAAAAGTCAATGGGAGCTCAATTAATAATATGAAATCCCTATGTTGTTTATATGCATATTTTGATTTCTGAGTGAAATCTTGCCCCAAAATCATGTATGTCGCGCTAAAATACTTATAATCTATCCCTTTTATTTTTAATGTTTCCTTTTTTGAGCTCGTGATTTTTAATTTTGCTCCACGCGTTTCTACTCTTTCCCTATTTTTTGAGACGATATAATCTTTTACTTTAGATAGCTTTACTTTGTCATTATTTAACACTGTAAGCGTTATATCAGTATTTTTATAATTGTCGTGAAAACCAATCAATAATGCTACAATTTGATTATTAAAATCAACGTAGCTTTTTTTAACTCGATCAAAAGACGTTGCTCTATTTAAAGAATCTTTAGTCCATGGGCTTATTAAATCTTCCTGATAGCTAATTGATATTCCAAGTGAGTTGTTTAAATAAGTTCCATTGTTTAACTCTCCTGTTTCTATTATTAAATCTTTATTTGTACAAGAGGAGAAAATCAATACAACTAATAATTTGTCTAAGTGCTTCATATACTTTGGTTTTATGAGCTATAACGGTCTAGGCTTGTATATTTACTAGGATTACTTGGTTGTTAATAAACAGTTTACTTTTCACAATATCTCCATCCATTACTAGTTTTCGTAAAAGTCAATTTCCTAATTTTAAAATCGGTTGTGTTTTCGGT
>CANMDH010000099.1 GCA_947496555.1 uncultured Aquimarina sp.
ATAATCGGCTAGGCAGCGACCAAGCGGCGTAGCCCATGAAGTAGCGGTTTTGCTTAACTTATTCATAGCGATAGCGTTCCTTATTGTTTTTAAGCAAAAGAGTAGCTACGGGTGAGAGAGGAACAGAACAAGGCTATTTGTTTGTAGTGGAGACTGACGACCGGAGGTGAGGAAGTTGGAACGGTATGGAACAAGTGCTATTTTCAGCACTTGTGGAATAACAAAAAATAGCTTGTGGCGTGACGAAGGAACACCTTATTTCCGCCTTATTATTCGATCAATCACAGATGTTTAACTAAAAAAATCCCAGACCTTTCGATCTAGGATTTATATTTTTAGCGAGCTGCGACGATAGGAGCAGCGAAGCTTTAACCTCTTGGTTTTCTACTCGTATGTAAAACAGCATGAACATATACTGTCTTATCTTCTATCGTATAATGAACTCCATAACGGAAGCGATCTGTAAATACAATTCTGATGTCTTTATACCGCTTCTGGAAGTTGTCGGGATCTGTTTCTATTCTGCTTAGAACTTCATCTATTTCAGTAAGTAATTCTGGTGATAGTTCTGTGTTTTCTGCATACCAATCAAGGGCATCTGCTATATCTAGTTCTGCTCCTGGTTTAATAATCAGTTTATAGCCCATGCTTTGCCTGTAGATCAGATTTTACTTCTTTCCAACTTCTGCCACTTTTAGGGTTTGCTTTGTGATCTGCTAAGCGTTGATCTAAGATTTTTTTATGGTCGTCTGATATTTGGTACGCTGACTTTATAGCTTCTCTTCTATATTGTAGCATATTTTTAAAGGCTTCAATAAGTGTAGGATCTTTTACATCTTTCAACTCCTCCAATATCCATTTAAGGTCTGCCTGTAAATCCATAACATTCATTTTTACATTCATAACAAAGATAACTTTTAATAATTTAATTTATTTATTCAATTTAATATTGCAAAGATTTATTTAACGCAACGGATGGAACTGATTAATAGCTTCGTGTAAGCTTTCTAAGTTATCTTGCTTATACGATTCTGTAGAACTAATATATCTGTGACCTGCCATTTGTTGTACTTTTCTGATGTTGTATTGACTTAACCAATTCACGATTACACTTGTTCTGATATGAGTATTATTAGTAACCTTCTGATTATAGGTTTTTAGCTTTTTTAAGATCAGGTGTAAAATCATACTGAACTGTGGTGTATTTATTGGGAACAGCTTTTCATCATACGTATTTATATGATCTTGTATAACAGGTCGGATTTCTTCGATGTATTCTTTGAGTTCTATAATCTGCCAAGGTTTTAACTCTAAGGTTCTGTACGCATTTCTTCTTGTACTAGGTATGTAAACCGTTCCTTTTCGTAAGTCTACATGTTCCAATGCTAGGGATTTAAAGTTGTTACTTAGTAAGCCCTGATAGACCAATAATCCAACTATTACTTTATTACGTTTTGCGGTGGCTTTGTAGTAAAAATTATCCTTCCAGATGTTATCAGTTTCATAACTATAAAACAGATCTTCCAGTTCATCACTGCTAAGTAGATTGTGGAAGACTTTTTTGCGTTCCCCTCTCACTTTAAGATCATCTGCAATATTCTCTGTTCGATAACCTTGTTCGATTAGATAATTGCAATAATGCTTGATTGCCCAAATATGTCTATTAATGGTTTCAGGTTTATTGGTAATTTTCAAGTGAGTAATATAATTGAGTAGTTGTCTGTACGTTAGTATTTCAGGGTTCGTACGTTTAGTTTTACACCATTGTTTTAGCTTCTCAATATTATAAACATTGGTTTTGATCGTTCTTTCACTATGTTGTAATTCTTCAAGGTAGGTGTAATAATCTTTCATAATAATTCTAATAAGTGAGTATGATTCCTGACTTCTCAGGAATGACAGGTTATTGGTCTTGCTGCGCAAGGTGTGTGTAAATTTGTGTGGATTTTAAGGAGCTATGCCCTAAAAACTGTTGTATATCTTCGATCTTCATACCTTGCTGTAATAGATGGGTGGCAATACTATGTCTAAGGCAATGCGGTGTAATATGTTTTTCTCTTAAGATTTCATCATCGACAAGGGTTAGTAAACGTTGTAATCGTCTTTCTAGGTCTTGGCCATGCATACGATTTCCGTATCTGTTGATCAGCAACGCCTCTTCTTTGTATGTATCATTGTAGATTGGTCGTGCCTCAAAAATGTAATCTTCTAAGATTCGTAAACTATATTTGTTAATAGGCACATAACGTTCTTTGTAATTCTTGCCTTGCCGCACAAATACACGCCCTACATCAAAAAGGATATCGCCAACATTTAAGCTAACGGCCTCCATCCTTCGTAAACCGCAACTATACAGTATGACAAGGATGGCGCTATCTCGTAATCGAGTATGCCTGTGTTTACTGCTATAACTGGTTACTTCAAAAAGCTGTTTAATTTCTGATTGAGTAAGGATATCTTTAATAGTACTTTCTCTCTTTTCTAACCGAAGATGTACTTTAAAGGTTCTGGCTCCTTGTTTTTGTAAATATTCCCTGAACTTTCTTAACGCATTTTGATGTTTATTTAGATAAGCTTTGCTTAAAGCCCCGCTTGTTCGTTGGTTACTTCGTTCGCCTAAATATTTGTAGTACGCTTTAACAGTATCCATAGTGATCTGCTCTAAGCGTTGGATATTATAACTTTCTAACCAATGGAAGAACTCTTGTATGAAGATCGGTGTATAGTATACGGTCTTTTGGTTATATCCTAAAATATCTAACCATTCTTCAAAATCAGATAATAAGGTTCTATAGCTATCGTTTTGTAGCTTTAATTTTTTCATATGGTATGTGTTTTTTAGGATTCTGTGAACTACTTAGCTAACCTTTTGATTATTAGCTATGCTAATGGTTCATTTCAAGGGTTGAACTATGATGAACTACATCGAACTTCTAAGTTTTTTACAGTATCAGTAAGTAATGTTTCTATCTGTTTATTTGTGTTACTGTAATCTTCGTAGTTTGCTACTTCGTACAGATAGCCATTACGTTTATTACCTTTTGTCTTTTGTATGAGCCCTGCTTCTTGTAATTGTATCATATATCGTTTTTGATTGCTAGAGTTAATACGTAAAACGTGGCGGATTTCTTTGTTGGTAAAAGTGGTTTGGGTATTAGCTTTTAAATATCCCTTGAGCATTTCAAAAAAGTTACGGCAAGCACCATTAAGTATATCACTTTTACGCAAGAGAACTTCTATGATTAGTTGGTTAGCTTCCTGTATATCTTCGATGGTAGTTTCGATATATTCCTCACCACTTTGTTCATCGTGCTTTTTGGTTCTTTGAGCCTGCTTATAGAAGGTAATCGCTTCTATAAATTGTAGGTAATGGCTATTAGTTCTACGAGGTTTAAATACGGATTGTGGTAACTCTAAAAACTCTGCATAAGGATTACGAACCACAACTGGTGATAAAACTCTTTGTACATCACGTAGGAAGCGTGCAGTAGTAAATTCATCATCTTTATTTATCTTGCCCGCAGAGGCTCTCCGCTGGTATTGCATGATCTTTCTGTCCTGTTCTTCTGATTCATCAATATAGAGTAAGAAGCTTCGGTTACTATTATCTTCGTATACTGATTCCTGAGTGGTACAGCCTGCAACACTTACAGGGCCTTCTACCGTTAAGTGTATGGTTTTGGTTGTGCCTTTACGATCTTTATGCACAACCGTTTTGGTAATTCGTTTTTTGCTTTGTAGTTCTCTTAGTGGGTAGAGTACACTTTCTGCACCGTCTAGATCTTCTATAAGTATGAGTTTATTTCGTAATTCTGTACGATTAAAGTAATAAAAAGCATTGGCAGACAGTACCGTGATTTCTACTTTATCTTCATCGGGGATTAATTCTGCTACTTTGCTTTGTAAATGTGTTTTACCAACTCCGCTACTGCCTAAACTGATACAATGTAAGGGGTTATTGGTTTTTCTTGATGTAAAGATCAGATACATTAATAATCGATTGGTTTCTTCGCCTATCACACCACTTTGTCCTATCAGTTCATTGGTCTTTTTTAATAAGTCTTTTGATTTCAAAAAGGTAATCACTTCTTGTTTTTCATTAGCACATAATTCTTCGATGGGGATTTGGTTGGCTTCCTTCTCTCGTTCTAGTTCTTTTATACGATATTGTTCTAAAACGGTAGTTAACTCTTGGAGGCATTGCCTCACTATGGATGTGCCGATTTCGATACGTTCTGCGATCTTTCTTACGAACTTCTCAACCATATTGTCATTATACAGATCAATACTGTGACGTAATACATTAGTACTTTTAGGTTTTTGAACACTCATAGTAACGCGCATACGTTCTAGATTATTGAACTTGATACCACCTAAGATGTGGATTTCTAAGTCTTTATTGATGTAACTGTAGTTGTGTGGATGAGTAGTGTCTAACATTGTTGATAATTTCTTAAATGTGTATGATCAGACACAAAACTATAAAATCATAAACATTTAAACAACAACTATCATCACTATTTACATATTTTTTTACCATATATTTGCAAAATCAATGTATAATCATACGTTTTTGTAGGTAATTATGACTAAAATAGGGAACAAGATCACAGAACTACGTAAGCAAAAAGGATGGTCACAAAGTGAACTTGCTAAAAATATAAATGCTTCTCGTGAAGCTATTGGTAAATATGAACGTAATGAAGCGTTACCTTCTGTAGAGACTGCAAAAAATATAGCAGATGTATTCGAAGTATCTTTGGATTATCTGGTAGGTGATGCCTTAAAACCTTCTTTTGATAAACGTATGGTACAACGTTTACAAGATTTTGAACTACTTAATGAAGAGGATAAAAGCCATCTGTTTGCACTACTTGATGCTTTTCTAAGAGATGCTAAAGCTAAAAAAGCATATTCTTAAAAAATCAATTAATATGTGGCGTAGTGTTATTTATTCTATTCTAACTCTTGTAGTCTATTTTATTATTATAAAAAGTTTCGGTGAACTTTTTAGCTATATATTATTAAGAGATGCTTTTCTAGATATCAAAGATGATTACTTATATCTAGTTGAGACAATCATTTACTCTTTTCTAATATTTTTAGCTATACTCTTTATTAAACAGAGAGTTAATAATATGTATGCTTTTAAAAGTGTGTTTTCGTTTAAAATTATCTTAACCATACTAATTTTAGGTTTTTTGGTTCGATTATTTGAAGACCCTTTTTTAAGAATGAATATTATACTTGGTCATAGGGATTTTCCTGCTATTGAAAATTTTCAATCAAATGGAGTTCTTGGTAAAATAATAACTTTTCTTAATGTAGTTTTTTTAGCCACTATTTTTGAAGAATTAGTATTTAGAAAACTAATTTTAAGCTTTTTCAAAGTAAAAAACCTATTCTTTGGTGTCATTTTTTCAAGCGTTTTATTTGCTCTAATACATATTAACAACATTGATTATATAAATTATACTACAATAACTTTAGCTTTTATTTTTGGTATTATAGCTTGTATAATCTTTTTAAAGTATGGACTGCTTTACTGTATAACGTTCCATATCATATATAATTTAATATGGTTCGTTCTTAAAGAATACAAACAGGAATACTGGAACACTCTTAAAGAATTAAGTTTTGGTATTATTTACTGGTTAATATGTTCTGTATCACTAGTCCTTGTCTTATTATTTGCATATTACAATTCGAGGGCTATAAAAGAATCATTTTCAAACAATAAATGAGACAAAAAAAGAGATTGTTAAAATTAACAACCTCTCTTTATAGGATTTATTTGAAAGAACTATCAGTTACCTTTACCATAAAGTGAATCACGCCTTTTTACTTCTTTCTTTTTCTTTTCATTTACCTTGTTTAAACTATCAGATTTGTTATTTAGCTTATTTATTTGTTTGTCTATTGCTTTCTTCTTCCTTGCATCCCTTATTTGTTGAGTAGCACGCCCTATTGCAAGACCTATCTTTGGGTCTCCAGGTGCTGGCTCATAAACTCCTGATTCTTCTCGTAATTTAGCATCATTGTCAATAGTCTCTTTAACATTATTCAAAGAATCAACATCTTTATTATTCTTATCTATAGCTGTCTCATTACTACTTATGTCATCCTTTATTCCAGATGTAACATTTTCATTCCATTCTACTACTTCATTTTTTTGAGCAATAGCTTCTACTTGTTCAGGCACAGCTACAGTATCACCTACTTCAACATCAGACTTCATCTCGCCATCTTCACCTTCATAATTTTTTCCAAGCTGGGATTGAACAATCTTATCAGCATCTTCTAAAGAAATTCCAGCATCTTCAGATAAAGTTTTAGCACTATCTCCTTTTTGGGCTGTATAGGTACCATCTCCATTATTTATCCAATCAAAAGCCATAGCGACCATTCCATCAGGATCTATGTAATAAACTGGATTATCAAACGCATAATTATATGGAGAATGTCTTCTCATAGATTCGGCAAGCGGATCAATATTCATCCATCTCCCTAGTGCAGGGTCATAGTTTCTAGCCGTAATATCTATCCAACCTAAACCAAGTTCATCTTGCTCCTCTTTCCCTCCAAAACCTAATAACTGTGCTGTAGAGTTTCCTAAAGAAGATACTGTGCTGTTATATCCTTTGTGTTTCAAACCAAAGGGATAATAATTGCTTTCTTCAATGATCTCAAGATTCCCACTATCATTTTTGGTATAACTTAAACGTACATTCTCCAGATGATCTTTGAACTGGTATACATATCTATATGAATTTCCTTCAGGTGTTGCATATCCTTCTGGCGTAGCCATATACTGGAGTTGGTCATTCTTATAAACGTACTTACCAGCATACTCGGTTGTTAAAGAACTTCCCTCTGTTACGATCTTTTTTAGCTTCGCTCCAGTGGCGTCGTAAATATAAGAAATAGTTCCTGTACCTTCATTGTTTGAGATCGAAACTGTTTCTGGTAAATTAAGGTGGTTATAGGTAATACTCGAGATCCCTTTGTTTTGATCCAGGATCATGTTGCCATTGGCATCGTAATCAAAATCATCGTTGGTGTTGGTGCCATCTCTAAAACCGTATACCGGTCCGGTATCAGATACCTTCATAAGCTTGTTACCACTATCGTAGGTATAATCCAACACATCCATATACCCAAAATTAGTCGCATGCAAATTGTTATGCCCTTTGCGATTTAAGGTTAGGATATTGCCCATCTTGTCATAAGTCACCCCGCTCAAATTATACTTATCATCATTGCTGTTGGCTCGTAGTATTCTATTCAAAGCATCATATCTGTAATCATAACTTCTGACTATGTTGTCATTGGCTGTTTTCCAGGAAGTTTTGGAGATGTTACCGTTATACAAAGGATTGGTTCCTTGATTATATCCAATGCCAAAAGCAAATAAATCATTGCCCAAGTTATTCACATCGTTGATTCCCTTTAACCAACCGCGGATGTTGTAGGTGTAATCTACGGTTTGGAGTCCCCCTACACCTACGGCACCTCCCCCAACAGGGGAGGAAGCTATACCTCCGACTTTTTTAGATGTTAATTGCCCTAGTTCGTCGTA
>CANMDH010000100.1 GCA_947496555.1 uncultured Aquimarina sp.
CCCAATAGATTGCACTTTGTTCAGGAAACCCCTGATTACCGGGAATTTGAACTGGAGCGCTATCAATTTTGGCAAATTCGTTTTTACCCATCTCAAGAAAGGTGGGTGATCATCAAAGAAGACGGGCATCGATACATTTATGGTGGATCTACAGGAAATATGGCCAAAGATCCCTTGCAATACGGTATAAAATGGGGGCAGAAAAATGGCAATTGGAAAGACGGCTCGTCCCGTACCACGGGTCAGGCCAATTTTACGTTGGCCTGGAACCTGTCCAGGATAGAGACGCATTTTGGAGATGGCATCGAGTATTACTATGACAATGAGTTACATCAAATAGGCGGAAGCAGTGGGCTTTTTTATACAGTGTCCTCGCGTTTAACAATGGTAAAAGCGCCATTTGGTAGAAGCCTTACATTTATCTATGGCGATAAAGTGTACGATACTAGGATTAAGGAATACGAATTTCCCAATCAATATACAGGAGGGTTCGATTTTCGAGCCTTTCAAGATCGTTTGGACACCAAGTATCTTGACCGCATAGAACTTCGCAATGCCAGTGATGCGGTATGGGCTCCCGAAGCTTTACTTAGCACTGTGCAGTTTAAATACGATATCATAAACATTGCAGCGAACCATCCCGGTGATGCAAATTTTTATAAGCGCTATTTAACAGATGTTGTTATGTTGTCCCCCAATGGTCTGGAATTGCCAAACATGAGCTTCACCTATTATAACACCCCTGAAGCTATTTCTGCGGGTAAAGGACAGCCCGGTGCCCTAAAAGATATCATATACCCCCAGGGCGGGAAAGTGACCTACGATTTTGAACAAGCGTTACTTCCTGGCACAAGTCGTACCATGGGGTGGAGTCCAAGCGGAATATCGAGGTTTTGGCATGGTCCTGATTATACGGTCTGTGCTAGTTACGATCGTATCAATAGATTGGAAATACAAGTTTTAAGTTGGAACGGTAATTGGGTAGCGGCGCCGCAGACCTATGATGTGGCAAAGAAAATAGACCTAGAAACGTTAGAAGTATCGGTACAAAAAGATTTTTTTGCCCTAAGTTTTATTTCAGATGAAAACAATCCCTCTTTATTTACGGTTCTTTTTCATAAGGAGACTGGTCGTTTTGGGCAATGGATCTCGGAAGAAAGCTTTCACTCGTTAGGGATCTCCAATGGCGATCAAGGCATTGTGGTGACAGGCGATGAATTTATGATGGCGCTTAGCTCTCCTGGTGTTTTTTATGTAAAGGTATGGGATAAACGAACAAAAACCTGGCTTGATAAAACGAACAGTATCTCTGTGCCCACGAATGCAAAATATGCGCTGGTAGCCAATAGTAATTACCTGGTATTGGCGAGTTATAAATCCGGTGGTACAAGTTTAGTACAATACTATTTAAATGAGACCGGTGATTTTAGTCAGGCTACACTTGCAGTAAGCACGATTTCAAAAATAGATTGGTTGGATGAGAGCACCCCTGACACGTTCTTTGCACTAGGCAATGATTTTTTTGTAACGACTTACATTACAGGGGGTTTTGATGACAAGATACATTACAAAATTCAAATTCAGCAGTGGAATGAAAAGTTTCAGTCCAGTCTTGTTGTCGAGGATTCGAAACAAATAGCAGACGATACCGATTTTCCTTTTTTACACTCCATAGTAAGTGGCAGTGTGGTTGGAAATTTGGAAAGCCTGTACCGATTCGATGGATTGGAATGGAATACAGGCACATTACCAATTCCTTCATCCAATTCAGATGTTCCTATGCTTTTATATGGATCGGATGCTGCTTTGGTAACCAGTAAAAGTTCGAATCAAATACACCAATACGATCCATATTCACTAAGTTGGAAAACAACATTGAATGTGGCTAGCAGTAGTATTGTTCCAAGCATTAGTTATGGTTATTTTTCTTTGGGTCGCCACATTTATTATAAGGACAGCTATGGGCTCCTCGAGCATATTTATACATTACCCCAAAATATTTTAGGGAAGAGCCTTTGCAACAGGGGTCCAAACTTTTTGGCTTGGGAAGATATAAGCGGGAACACCTATGTTTTACTCCTAAAAAACGGGCAGGCCGCAGATGCCCCCATTAAATTGAGCAATCAAAAGATATATACAGATGCTACCGATCCGGGAACAGATTTGGTGGGTCCAGGGTCATTTATTACTTATGAAGGTGATTTTTCAAACCCTTCAACATTTACGATCTATCAATTTGTAAATGACCAGATAGAAGGAAATATAACGTCCTATGTGGTCAACAAATTGACCATAAATAATGGCTATCCCATGAATTGGGACAATGCAGATATTGGTAATCATACCACGCAATATTGTTACGATTGTAATCATGTTACCATTAGTGGGGACGGTAGTGTTACCGAATTTGCAGCGGCTACGGCCCTGTATGGTTCTGATTTGTCGGATATCGGAGTTTGTTACCCGCCCCCGGAAGATAATAAGTTTGGGAGAACAGAGTTTAGGTACCATAACAATGGTTCATCAATACAATCGGGATTGACACTCGATTGGGGAGACCATGGGGATAGTGTGTACTACTACAGTTATTTAAACGGTATGCTGTTCGATAAAACAGACTACGACGATCAGGGCAACCCTGTACAGCGTTTGATACATTATTATAAAGTACATACCGAATATGCTCCAATAGGGGAGCCCGACAATTTGTTACCTTTAATCGGAGGCTATGTAAAAACCACCTCGACCGAGAGCACCCAATATGAAGATCCTGTGGTATTGGCCTCTATGCGATCTAATAAGGTCAATGAAGTCGCATTGAGGTCGCATGTTGCCGATTTTCTAACCTCCCGATCCATATCGACAAAAATGCTCCTTCAGAAAGCATCAGGCCAGCCGGAACGCTGGCAGTTCTATGCGGATTATGGAAAACAGACCTATTATCCGGTGGTCATTAAAAATGGGGAGCTCCAGGCCTCTATCGGTGTTACCAGAACGGTACGTTATGCTTATGCCAGTGATACTGGTTTATTGACAGCCGACGAAACCGAAAACTATACCATGGAAGGGATCTGTGAAACCTTTCGCAGGGAGATTTATTTTGCCTATCAGGTTCCCCAATATTCCATACTGAAAGATCGGCATATCTGGTCAGCAGTTGCCGTATCGATAAAATTGTATCGTAATGGTCATGATTTAGAAAATAGGCCCGTTGAGTTTGCCCTGACCACATTCAAGTCCTGGGGAGATGATACCAGGGAAGAGGTGACCCCCTGGGCGCCCCAGACCACGTGGATCGGTACCAGCGAAGCCGCATATGATAAAACAAAAACAATACCGGTATCCTTTACCAATTGGGACAATACAGGAGGTACTGTAGCACATTGGCGAAAAATGGCAGAGACTACATTACGGAGTTTCTCAGGCGCCGTTATAGAAGCTTTGGACACAGATGGAAGGCCATCCGCTACCCTATTAGGGTTGCAGGATGCTGTTAGTGTTGCTTCTTTTTCAAATAGTTACGTTAAAGAGGTCGCCTATTTAGGGTTTGAGGCTTACGAAAGTACTGAAGGCTGGTCGGTTGAAAAGGGAACGATTGGTGATTTTTTAATAACCGGGGATGCCCATATAGGGTACACTAGTTTTAGATTGCCAGCAGATGCTTCGCAATCCCTGAAAAAAGAGGTAAGTATTCAAAATAATATGAAAACCTATATTCTTTCCTGTTGGGTAAAGACATCGGATGATTTTGGTACCGACCAAGGAGAAGCGAGGTGGAGTATACGAGATTCTGAAGGAATAGAACTGCAATCATTTGATATAGAAGGTACCCATGGTATTTGGGAACATAGGCATTATGTAGTTCAAATAGGGAGCGATACCAACGCTGGTAGCTTTGAAGAGGTGACCCTCATCTTAAAAAATCAAAAAGAATCGGAAACCAGTACCTTATTGATCGATACCATTTTTTTCAATCCTTTGATAAGTGGTGCGTCAGTTACTGTTTATGATGCCATTTATGGCGATGTGTTAGGTAGCGTTACCCCAGCAGGACAAACAGCAAAGACAGGATACGATGCTTACCACAGGGCAATGGTACAAACCAGTAATGGCCGGACCTCTGGCATTACGTCCCTGTTTTTAGTAAGACAATGGTTAAACGACCTTGTAGACTTTGAATTTCCAGTAGACACTCCAAATGCGGTTATGGAGGTATCAGCCATGGAAGGAGGCGTTATGGCAGATTTAATTCAAGGAGATGCCTGGAAAAATGAGTGGTCCTCGCCAGAGTTAAACGATTGGAGTACCAGTAATGGGATACTTAAATATAATGGAACCGAACCCAGTAGTATTACCTATGATCCTACACAAAATAAAACAGATTATGGTATTCGGGTATCGTTAATACAACCCCAGGATGAATCTGGAGTGCCTATTGCTCCAGGTGAAGCCATGGGCATGGCTTTGGGGCCAGATCTGGAAGTTGTTTGGGAACCAGGATCCGGATGGCGTTTAACCCTTTCGGGCAGCACGGAAAATATTGCATCGCCCATTCCAAATACATCTGGTTTTGGCGCGGAATGGTTGTTAATGTGCAGTAATGACCCCGTCTCAGGTAATACATCTATTTTCTTTATGGTAGACGGTTTGTTATTATATAGCAATCTTAATGCCCCTGCGATTGAAGGCGCCCTTAGCTTACATCTTTCCGAACCCGGTTATGGGTTTACCACGATCACCACCTTTGAAAACCCGATACAATCCATGACGTATTTGGACGGTGCCGGTAAGGAACTTCAAAATAATAGTTTCACAGGATCCGGCCTTGTTGTTCAGCAAACCGTTTATGATGCCATTGGTCGTGAGGCATTGGGTACCAAAGCAACTATACTGGAAGGAGCTGCTCCGGCATATCAAACAGATTTTGTAGCATCGTTTGATCCGGAAACAGGGATTATGACCGGTGCTGTGACCACTTTACATCCAGAATCCGAAGGTTTTCCATATGTTAGAAATAGATTTAAGTCTACGGCGCAATCTTTGGTGATAGAAAAAGGACTTCCTGGGAGAGCCCTATCCATAAATATGTCAAACGGAGTTCCAAATGAAAATACGACCACTATTGCATATGGGACCAACCTGGCAGCCCAGTATCCCGGTACGAACTGGCCGGAAGGGCAATACTTTGTTACAAAAGTTAAAGATGCGAACGGGCAGGAAGAGATTACGGTAACCACAAAAATAGGCCAGGAGATCGCCAAGTTAAGAGGCCCTCTTGACGATGGTAGCTATGAAACATTTTGGTTCTATTACGACCACAATCAGCGACTTGTAAAGGCCATCCCGCCCAGAGGCGTTTCTGAAGTTATACAAGGGACCGGTGATGGTGATGACTGGGCCACTATAAGCCATTATGATTTTATAGGAAATGTTGAGTCTGAACAGGGCCCCAACTCAAATAGGATTCAGTACGTATCCGATATTTTGGGTCAGACCAGGTTTTTGTTAACCTCGGAGAATGTGTCTAATGATGGAACAAACGATACGATTCTCTATAATAAATACGATACCTTGGGCCGGCTGATAGAAAATGGTTTTTTTAAGGGGCCCTGGGATAGGGAGGACCTGACCAACATAGCCCTTACAGATCCCAATTATCCTGAAACACCTGATTCTTATATCATATTGAACACTTATACCTATGATGGAGACGGTAGCAACGCCCTTGAATTTGGACAGCTCATTGAAACAAGGGCCTATGATGAGAATGGGGCGCTACTGGTTGAAGAACAGTTTACATATGATATCCATGGTAATTTAATCCAAAAAACAACCATGGCCCATAATTATAATAATGAAGATTCTTGGGCACTTTCTTATGCGTATGACAATTTGGGGCAAGTCATCAAGATCCACTATCCACAGAGTTCAGGTTTACCGGTGGTAGTGAGTTATTTATACGACAAACTGTTGCAAGTATATGCCATTGGCGATGGCGAGCAGAAAGATGCCTTTGGCACCTTTACCTATAATGCAGAGGGATCGATCATGGGTTCGACCTTGAATCTAAATGATTCCATGGCTATTATCAGGCAATCCGAATACAATGCTCCAGGTTGGCCAACAGACACTGAGAATAAGTTAAATAGCAATGCCGGCCTTATTTTTAAAGAAAGTCTCAGTTATATGGAAGGCGGGTATAACGATGCTGGTTATTTTGATGGCAAAGTAGCCCAGGTAAGCTATACGGATGCAGGTAATTTGAATTACGCATACAAATTTGAATACGATAAGCTGTCAAGAATCGTAACAGCACAAAATACGGTCGACAAGGCTTTGAGCTTGGGCGTGGCATCCCCTTTGAGATACGATGAAAACGGAAATATTCTAAGCCTTTCAAGAGCGGATAAAGTATCTGATTATACCTACGATGAGAAAACGGATCAGGTAACTTTGATACTTACTGATGGAACAACATCTGCGAATTTTGTTTATGATAGAGATGGCAATACCACGGATGCATTTACAGATGCCGATTTATCTAACATTACATATCAAGTGTCTGGCAAAAAGGTTACTTCCATAGATATTGGTCCCAATACCCAAATAGGAACCCCCAATACCAAACTGTCTATAGATTATGGTTCCTTTGGAGATAGAACGGTTAAAAGACTCACAGATGCCTCGAACCGGGAACTTAGCGCAAAACTCTATATACGAGGAGAGAATACGAACAGTCTTTTTGAGCATGAAAGGGAGGGTGATACCCAAAGCACTTCGCAATATATCTATGGACCAGATGGATTAACGGGTATGGTGAACGATGATAATCGTTATGTGGTGGTAAAGGACTATTTGGGCAACATTCGTAAAGTGGTAGATGGAACAGGAGCAGTTGTGGCAAGTTTTGATTATACGCCATTTGGAATTACGATTACCAAGACGGGAAGTACACATCCGGATATCATTTTCTATCGTTATACAGGGCAGGAGTTTGATAAGGAAACAGGCCTGTATAATTTTCCAGCGCGAATGTATGATCCCGAGTCAGGACGTTTTTATACCATAGACCCCAAAAAAGTAGGAGGGAGCCCTTATGCTTATGTCCTTAACAATCCTGCAAATCTGGTAGATCCGGAAGGAGAAGAACCTTTTACGGCATTTTTAATTGCACTTG
>CANMDH010000101.1 GCA_947496555.1 uncultured Aquimarina sp.
TTGATGAAAGAACCTTTGAAAACCGTGACCAAATAGACCTGGTAGTGCCCATGGGCACGAGACAAACTTATTTGGATAATGAATGGACGGACTTCAAATCCATCACGGAAGAAGTGGCCGTTGGTGACACCTTCACAGACGATGGTATCACCTATAAAGTAACAGCACTGGGTAACCCCAACACCGTCACCATAACGGATAATACAAATACAGGAGACCTCACCATCTCCGGCACCGTACCTCATGGGCCCATTGACTTTGAAGTGACCCGTATTGGGGAGGAGGCTTTTCAAAACAACCAATTGACCAGTGTCGAGATTCCCAGCAGTGTGACCAGTATTGGGAATGGAGCTTTTGCCCATAACCAATTGACCAGTGTGGAGATACCCGAAGGTGTGACCCGTATTGAGCTCAGTGTTTTTGCCTATAACCAATTGGAGAGTGTGCTCATACCCAACAGTGTCAACACTATTGTAAATTTTGCTTTTTTTAATAACAAATTGACCCGTGTGACGATACCGGGCAGTGTGGTCAGTATTGGGGAGGCGGCTTTTGAGGACAACCCGCACCTTGCCAAGGTGGTGTCAAAGGGCACTGATCCCCCATCAATTGATGAAAGAACCTTTGAAAACCAAAACCGTGACCAAATAGACGTGATCGTTCCCAAGGACACCCCTGGCGGTAGTACCGAAACTGCTTATTTAGATGCTGGATGGACAGGGTTCAGGTCCATTAAAGAAGGGATCCAGGTTTCAATAGATACGCAGGCAGAAACAACTAATTTATTGGCCTTTACGGTCACCTTTCAGTTTGATTTGGATGTGACAGGTTTTACGATGGATGACATCAATCTGACCAATGCCGCCGCAAACAATTTTACATCAATTAGCGGCTCCATGTATACCGTAGAGATCACACCGGAACCAGGATTTTGTGATGGTATCATTACCATTCATGTCCCTGAAAATGTAGCGGAATATGCGCCCGGTTTCCCCAATTTGGCGGCAAGCACAACGGTAACGGTCAGTGCCTTACCGGAAGCGCCCACGGTGAGTAGTCTAGAATACTGTGTAGACGATAATGCCGTAGCATTGACAGCCACAGGCGATAACCTGTTATGGTATGACACAGCAACAGGAAGTTCAGGAACTACTGAGGCGCCGATACCCAATACGGAAACTGCCGGGGAGACCAGCTATTACGTCAGTCAAACCACCAACGGGTGCGAGAGTGAACGCGCAGTGATTGTGGTAACGGTCAACGCCCTGCCAGTGGCCCCATCGGTAAGTAGTCCGCCCGTGGAATACTGTGTGGACGAGACAGCCACTGCATTGACAGCCACAGGAACCGACCTGTTATGGTATACCGCAGCAACAGGAGGAACGGGAACTACTGAGGCACCGATACCAGGTACTGCAACTGCCGGGGAGACCATCTATTACGTCAGTCAAACCACCAACGGTTGTGAGAGTGAACGCGCAGTGATTGTGGTAACGGTCAACGCCCTGCCAGTGGCCCCGTCGGTAAGTAGTCCGCCCGTGGAATACTGCGTGGATGAGACGGCCACTGCATTGACGGCAACAGGCGATAACCTGTTATGGTATACCTCGTCAACAGGAGGAACGGGGGATGCCATGGCACCGGTACCTAATACGACAAATGCCGGGGAGACCATCTATTACGTCAGTCAAACAAACACCAACGGGTGTGAGAGTGAGCGCGCAGAGATCGTGGTAACGGTCAACGCCCCGCCGATGCCCTTGGTCAATTCACCCGTCGAGTACTGTGTAGGCGATAATGCTGTAGCATTGACGGCAACAGGAACTGACCTATTATGGTATACCTCACGAACAGGGGGAGCCGGAACTCCCGTGGCACCGGTACCCAATACGGCAACTGTGAGAAGTACCTCCTATTATGTCAGTCAAACAAACATCAACTTTTGCGAGAGTGAGCGCGCAGAGATCGTGGTGATCGTACAGGCTTGTTCTCCTCAAACAGCTAATGTATCCACTGTATCGGGAAGGGACTCTGAAACAACCGCAAAAGAAAGCCAGGTACTAACCGCAGTACGTAATAATGAGGCCAACGATATCACCCTCTATCCCAACCCGGCAAGGGATAAGATCTATATTGATTTAGGTCCCGATAGCTATCG
The DNA here is from genome assembly GCA_947496555.1 of uncultured Aquimarina sp. Taxonomy (GTDB): domain Bacteria; phylum Bacteroidota; class Bacteroidia; order Flavobacteriales; family Flavobacteriaceae; genus Aquimarina. The sequence goes on from CANMDH010000101.1 coordinate 2,159, forward strand.
GGAAGGGCAAGCATTAAAACAAGTAAATATCTATACGATAACCGGAGCCTATTTGTACTCAGAAAACGGGCTGGAAATAAACACGAGTCATTTATCCGAAGGGATGTACCTGTTTGAGATCGTGACCCAAACAGGTGATCGATCCATGAAGAGGGTAATCATACAGTAATATAATAAAGCTATCATTTTACGTCATTGCAAAACCAAAACTATGATCACGAGAAACTTCCATTTTAGTCGTACTCCTAAATATAAGGCCATGAAAAAACAAATACAATTAATAATATTCACCATCTTTTTAACGAGCCTCGCCGGTTATGGCCAACAAGTAGGTGAAGAGTTTACCGCTAACGATATCAGATATGAAGTAACGGCACTCATGCCCACCAACACAGTGATGGTCGTAGATTATGAAGGGACAGACCCCAGTGTAAACATCCCCGGAACCGTAACCTCTCCTCAGGCAAATGACTTTGAGGTGACCAGTATTGAGGAGCGGGCTTTTCTGTTCAACAACTTGACCAGTGTTGAGATACCCAACAGTGTGACCAGTATTGGTGACCATGCTTTTCAGAACAACCAATTGACCAGTATCGAGATTCCCAACAGTGTGACCAGTATTGGGGAGGAGGCTTTTCGGAACAATCAATTGACCAGTGTACGATTACGTACCGATATACCTCCAGGCCTTGGCACTGATGCTTTTACAGATCGTGGCAATATACATGTAATTATTCCCGTGGGAGCTCTAGGTAATTATGTATCAACTTGGAACCACTATGGTTTCAAATCCATAACAGAAGAAGTGGTCGTTGGTGACAACTTGATAGTTGAAAATATCACCTATGAAATAACGGCACTCGGCAGTTCCAACACCGTCACCATAACGGACAATACAAATACAGGAGACCTCATCATACCCGGCACCGTACCTCATGGGCCCATTGACTTTGAAGTGACCAGTATTGGGGTTGGGGCTTTTGCCTTCAATCAATTGACCAGTGTGACCCTACCCAACAGTGTGATCAGTATTGGTGACCATGCTTTTCAGAGCAACCCATTGACCAGTATCGAGATTCCCAACAGTGTGACCAGTATTGGGAATAGGGCTTTTTGGAACAACCATCAATTGACCAGTGTACGGTTACGTGCCGATATGCCTCCAACCCTTGGCACTGATGCTTTTACAAATCCTGGCAATATACATGTAGTTGTTCCCAAAGGTAACCCTGCCGGTAGTATCAAAACCGCTTATGAAACAGCCTGGAACCACTATAATTTCAAATCCGTCACGGAAGAAGTGGCCGTTGGTGACAACTTGATAGTTGAAAATATCACCTATGAAATAACGGCACTGGGCAGTACCAACACCGCCACCATAACGGACAATACAAATACAGGAGACCTTATCATACCCGGCATCGTAACCCATGGGCCCATTGACTTTGAAGTGACCCGTATTGGGGAGGAGGCTTTTCGAGACAACCAATTGACCAGTGTCGAGATTCCCAACAGTGTGACCAGTATTGGGAATAGCGCTTTCCAGGACAACCCATTGACCAGTGTACGGTTAGGTGCCGATACACCTCCAGACCTTGGCGCTGATGTTTTTACAAATCCTGGCAATATACATGTAATTGTTCCCGTGGGAGCTCTGGGTAATTATGTACCAGGTTGGAACAGCTTTAATTTCCAATTCATCACAGAAGGAGTGTTCGTTGGTGACACCTTTATAGACAATGGTATCACCTATCAAGTAACGGCACTGGGCAGCCCCAACACCGTCACCATAACGGACAATACAAATACAGGAGACCTCACCATCCCCGGGACCGTAACTAATGGGCCTAATGACTTTGAGGTTACGGCTATTGGGGATGAAGTTTTTAAGGGTAATCAATTGACCAGTGTGACCATTGGTGAGAACGTGACCAGTATTGGGGCGGAGGCTTTTCGAGACAACCAATTGACCAGTGTGACCATTGGTGAGAACGTTACCAGTATTGGGGAGCAGGCTTTTCGAGACAACCAATTGAGCAGTGTGACCCTACCCAACAGTGTGACCAGTATTGGGGCGCAGGCTTTTCAGAACCAGAACAACCAATTGACCAGTGTGATCATTGGTGAGAATGTTACCAGTATTGGGGCGCAGGCTTTCGAAGACAACCAATTGACCAGTGTAACTATACCGGGAAGTGTGACACATATTGGGGACTTTGCTTTTTTCAATAACCAACTGACCAGTGTGACCATTGGTGAGAACGTTACCAGTATTGGAGAAAGTGCTTTTGAGAACAACCCGGACCTTGACCTGGTGACGGTGGAGGCCAATGATCCCCCAACACTCCATGCAGCTGCCTTTCAAAATCGAGACCGTAACCAAATAGACCTGGTCGTGCCTGTTGGTGCCCTGGATGCTTATAAGGAATCGAACAACGGCTGGACGGGCTTCAGATCTACCACCTTAGGCATCTTTACCGATAATGACATCAAATACGGGATCACTTCCCCGAACGAAGTAACGGCAATGGACTATACCGGTACGGGAGGTGCGGTGACCATACCCGAAACGGCCAACGACCAGGGTACCGATTATACGGTCACCGCCATTGGCGATAACGCTTTTTTAAGCAACCAATTGACCGAGGTGGTCATACCCGAAAGCGTTACCAGTATTGGAGAAAGTGCTTTTGAGGGCAACCCGGACCTTGCCACAGTGGTGTCAAAGCGAACCGACCCCCCTTCAATAGAAGAGAATACCTTTGGAAACCGTGATCAAATAGATGTTGTTGTTCCCAGGGGTACCCCTGCCGGTAGTATCAAAACCGCTTATGAAACCGAATGGAGCACAGATTTCAAATCCATCACCGAAGAAGTGGCCGTTGGTGATCCCTTTACAATGGATGGTATCACCTATCAAGTAACGGCACTGGGCAGCCCCAACACCGTCACCATAACGGACAATACAAATACAGGAGACCTCATCATCCCCGGCACCGTAACCAATGGGCCCAATAACTTTGAAGTGACCAGCATTGGAGAACAGGCTTTTCAGAATAACCAACTGACCAGTGTCGAGATTCCCAACAGTGTGACCAGTATTGGGAGTCGGGCTTTTCAGCACAACCAATTGACCAATGTGACCCTCGGTGAGAACGTTACAAGTATTGGAGATCATGCCTTTCAGCACAACCAATTGACCAATGTGATCATTCCCAATGGTGTGGAAAGTATGGGTAGATTTGCTTTTGCGAACAACCAATTGACCAGTGTGACCATTCCCGAAAGCATTACCAGTATCGGGGAACGTGCTTTTCGGCACAACAAATTGGACAGTGTGACCATTGGTGAAGGCGTGACCAGTATTGGCGTTCAGGCGTTTGCAAATAACAATTTGACCAGTGTGACCATTCCCGAAAGCATTACCAGTATCGGGGAAGGTACTTTTCAGCACAACGAATTGGACAGTGTGACCATTGGTGAAGGCGTGACCAGTATTGGCATTCAGGCGTTTGCAAATAACAATTTGACCAGTGTGACCCTTGGAGAAGGCGTGACCGGTATCGAGGATTTTGCTTTTGAGCACAACCAATTGACCAGTGTCGAGATTCCCAACAGTGTGACCAGTATTGGGGCGCAGGCTTTTCAGCATAACCAATTGACCAGTGTAACCCTCGGTGAGAGGGTGACCAGTATTGGGAATTGGGCTTTTGCAGTCAACCAGGTTACCAGGATACGGGCACTGGGCAGTACCCCACCCAATCTTGGTGGTGATAATGCTTTTCAAGGACGTGGCAATATAGATGTGGTCGTTCCCAGGGGCACCCCTGCCGGTAGCATCAAAACCGAATATGAAGGTGCAAACTGGACAGGCTTCAAATCCATCACCGAAGAAGTGGCCAATGGTGACAGCTTTACAGTTGAGGATATCACTTATGAAATAACGGCACTGGGCAGTCCGGGCACGGTCACCATAACAGACAATACAAATACAGGAGACCTCACCATTTCCGGAACCGTAACCTATGGGCCCAATGACTTTGAAGTTACCAGTATCGGGACCAGTGCTTTTTTTAACAATGACTTGACCGAGGTGACCATACCCAACAGTGTTACCAGTATTAACGACTTTGCTTTTAGGGACAACCAATTGACCAGTGTTGTTATACCCAGTAGTGTGACCAGTATTGCAGATGGGGCTTTTTCAACCAACCAATTGGCCCAGGTGACCATACCCAACAGTATCACCAGTATTGGCAATAACGCTTTTTTAAGTAACCAATTGACCAGTGTTGTTATACCCAGTAGTGTGACCAGTATTGGAGAAAGTGCTTTTTGGCTTAACCCGGACCTTGACCTGGTGACAGTGGAGGCCAACGATCCCCCAACACTCCATGCAGATGCTTTTGTAAATGCAGACCGTAACCAAATAGACCTGGTAGTGCCTGTTGGTGCCCTGGATGCTTATAAGGAAACGATCAACGGCTGGACGGGCTTCAGGTCCACCACCTTGGGCATCTTTACCGTCGATGACATCAAATACGGAATCACTTCTCAGACCGAAGTAGCGGCAATAGACTATACCGGTACGGGAGGTGCGGTGACCATTCCCGAAACGGCCAACGACCAGGGTACCGATTATACGGTCACTGCCATTGGCAATAACGCTTTTTTCGATAACCAATTGACCAGTGTAACCATACCAGGCAGCGTTACCAGTATTGGAGAAAGTGCTTTTGAGAACAACCCGGACCTTGACCTGGTGACGGTGGAGGCCAATGATCCCCCAACACTCCATGCAGCTGCCTTTCAAAATCGAGACCGTAACCAAATAAATGTGATCGTTCCCGAGGGAAAGAGACAACTTTATATAGATAATGGGTGGGCAGACTTCAAATCCATCACGCAAACAGCCACCTTTACCATCAATCCGATCGCTGATGAAACCATTGATGAAAACACGGAGTATACGAGTATAGCACCATCCATTG
>CANMDH010000102.1 GCA_947496555.1 uncultured Aquimarina sp.
CAGTTTCATTTTTTGAAACTGATCGTTAATTATAAATAGAAAACAGCCACATCTTTATACAAGACCGTGGCTGTTTTTAGTGTATATCTTACTTTCGATTGCCAAGGGTTGACGGCACTCGAAAGGATTCAAGCGCTAGCCAATACGAGGACCATCTGGGGAACTATGAGACTAGCAAAGTTTCCAGACTTATCTCCCGCAGTAGTCCTCTACCTTCTCTTTAGTAAGGTTGAATAGCTTTAGATAGAATGATAGATTCTTAGATCTAATAAAGGTTTTAAAGACATTCAAGCAGCAGTCAACTTCTTATTTAATCACTCTTCGCAGAGCGGAATTTTTCAATACCTTTAATATTTAACAAATTAAAAACTAATGTTGTATCTAGACCTGTTCTTTTAACTCTAAGCTTAAATGAACCTGAATTTTTAACTAAACTATCACCTACTTTAAAAAAATCGAAAAATTCTTTTTTCTCATAAAAAAGGTCTATTGTATGAATCTTGTCATTAATGGACTTGATATCAATTTTCCTTCTCGCATTATCTTGATCAATGTATTTTTTTACAATGACACCATTATAATTCTGGTAATTAACTTCATCTCTTATATTTTCATAATACTCTTCTTGAGATAACCTTTTAGGTAAGTTAATTATTATTATGATTACACTAGCTACCAAGAATAAATATAAAACTAATTTCTTATTCATATTAAATTTCTTATTCAAATACCGTTGTTGAAGTTTTCCATTCTGAAAAACTATAATCTATACCTGCTCCCTCTGCTAGCGCTCGAATCCTTTCGAGTGCTATTTAATCTGCCAAAAATCCGGCAGCATCAATATCCAAAACTGTTGGATCATCCTGATAATTTCGTGCACTACTATATTTCCAATCTACCGCATTTGTTACAAAACCTGATACTATTGGATTTTGATGAATATAATTGATCTTCTGTTTAATTACGTCTTCACTCCATAATTCAATAGGCTGATTATGATGCTGCCAAAATTGATAGTGAGTCACATTACCTTTCTTTTTTCCAGCCTTTTCAAACATCCATAACAACCATTCTTTTCTACTTTCTTGAGGGTTGTTTGCAATACTTTCTATCATTCTTTTGGAAGTATATCGTTTAAAATCTCTCAGGAGTTCCATAGGTCGTTCATTTGCAGATCTAAAGATAAAATGTAAATGACTTGGCATAAAGCAATAGCAATACAACTCCATACCTTTTTCTTTTCTACAATAGTTAATACTATCTGCTAATACCTCATAATATCGCTGTCTTGTAAATACATCGATCCAATATACCGTAGCAAAGCTTACAAAATATAAACCTGTTTTATTATGAAACTTGTATTTTCTGCTCATACTATCAAAAATATAACAAGCCAGTTTCATTTTTTGAAACTGATCGTTAATTATAAATAGAAAACAGCCACATCTTTATACAAGACCGTGGCTGTTTTTAGTGTATATCTTACTTTCGATTGCCAAGGGTTGACGGCACTCGAAAGGATTCAAGCGCTAGCCAATACGAGGACCATCTGGGGTTTTTTTTCAATGTATTAAGTCTTTGATTATTAGTTTAATATACAAATTTTAAACTTGAAAAACAAGATTAAATCATTGATAATCAATAAAATAAAACCTTAACTTAATGACATTGCACTCGCGCTAGCGGGGTTGACGGCACTCGAAAGGATTCAAGCGCTAGCCAATACGAGGACCATCTGGTGATGTAATAAAAAATACTCTCTTTAAAAAAACATAGAACCACCTCGATATCGAGGTGGTTCTATGTAAAATATAACAAGCAGTCTTTGATTAAAGAGCTATAAACCTAAACTCTTTAAAATTGGTGCTATAGAAGCTTCATTTAACTCTACTTGTTTAAGTATTGATTTGATTTTATCGATATTTTTATCACTAACGGCTTTTTCATAATCATCCATAAGTCCACTTACATAAAGCCTCTCGTTAACTGTCATTCCTTTATACTCCATAATAAACTTCAGGACAAGACATTGATATATTAACTCAATGCATTGCTATCCGCTGATTTCCTATTATTGTATATTTCACCCCAAGCAATAACCTCTAATTCATTGACATTTATTTTATCCCCTCCAAAAAGGTTATTGTCTTCAATTCTAGCTATATGAACAAAGCAAGGAAAATCTTCAATAGATGATATTTTTACATCTTTATGTCTTGGAGTAAGTACTAAGTAATCAATATCATCATTACCTAAACCATAGTTCTGACCTACAACATTTGGTGTTACTTTCACTAGCCAACCTTCTTTAATTGTTTCATTAGTACTTATTTTTACTACTCTTAAAAGTTCAAGCTCTCTAGTCTGCTCAAATTGATGACTTTCTAATGATGATAGAAAATATTTTGTTTCTTTCATAATAATTTAAAATTCTGGGTTTACTCCTGATACACGTTTTACGGTAACATTTTTTGGATTAATTATAAACTCTATTACTCCTCCTCCTGCTTGACCATCCAAGGGATCTGCTAATTTTGTTTTAATAATACTTTTATTTTTAACTGTTCCTTCAAGAACAAATCTACCTGTATTAGTCACTCCACTTGCACCCCCTGATGGTAATCCAGCTGCATTTCTATAGTTAGGTACATTTTTAGGGTTTTCTGGTGTCCAAGAAAATCCATTTGGCTTTGCATCGCCACCAAAAACTCTAAATACTTTTGTCGTTTTATTTGCTTTAATTGCTGTACTAACAGCTTTAGTAGCTGCTGTAGTTCCTTTAGCTCCTACTACTGCACTAACAGTGTTACCAATTACTTTTCCTCTTTCTATACCATTTCCATTAACTAGGTCATTGGCTCCTTTTTCTACAGAAGTTACTACTGCATTTGCTGCTTGCATAGAGTTCGTTCCTAAAGCTTCATCTGCCTGCATCATTGAAGAAACATTTCCTTGTGACGCAAGAGCGAATTACAAAACTTAGTCTGGAACTTTTTCCTTTGTAATCAACTTTTTGAATTCCTCACTCACTTGCTCAGACTTCTTTATAAAGACTCCTTCTATACTTACATCAGTATCTATCATAGATGATTTAAAGTAAAAACTACTTCCTTCCACATTGGTTATTTCTGTAGTAGCCTTTTTCGTCATATCAGGTTCAGGTAGGCCCCCAGGTTTTATAACTCTATAATACCTCAATATGAACTTACAATCATTTATCTTTTCTATCTTGTTAAGATAAACAACACCATACTTTTCACTCTTCTCTAATTGCCAATCTCCACTCTTTTCAACTATTGTTGTACCATATTTATGTCTCATCTCAAAAGTACCTTCTTCAAATCCTCTACAGTTTTGAGCCTTAACAGCAATGGAGTATACACACAGAACTAAAAAAACAATTCTTTTCATTTTCTATAACAATTTTAAAATTTCCCTAAACATCATAACCAATCCTACAACAATAACCACTATTGCTCCTAAGAAAATATTAACATAGAAGGATTTTCTAACATGCTCTTCTTTTTTGACTTCTTTATAGTGATCTTGTTCGTATAAGAACCATATGATTCCTCCAATTAAAAGTAAAATACCTATTATTAAATTAATTATATCCATTTCTTAATTATTTGCCAGGTGGTGTTGCAGGAGGTGTAGATGGTGTAATCATATCAATAACATTTTCATACAATTTTTCAAGACCTTTTATAATGGATTGATCAATTTTTTTACTAACATTATTATTGGACTTCTTCATTGCATCAACCGCCTTATCTCCTAGTTTTCCGACTAAAGCTTGTGGTACATTCTCAACCAATATTTGTGATGCAGGTTTTCCTTCAACAATATCTAAAGTTACATTCATACCAGTTCCAATACCACTCATTGTCTCTCCTACTAAAACAATTTCAGGTTGTAAAGTTGCTGCACCGGCTATAGTAAGAGCATCACCAGAATTCTCTAGCCCATTAGCTCCATCTCTAGTTATTTCTTTAGCTGTATTAGCTGCTTCCTTACCTATTTCATTCACTGATTCTGTTATAACCATAGCATCTTGTACTTGGTTTACATTATAATTAGCAACTTTTGCATTATTTTTTTCCTGCCCCGTTCTTAAAACTTCAACTCTATTACCCACAGCTTCGCCTAATTTGCTTCTTGCTCCAGCAGTATTGTTTTGAAACTCAACAGTCTTTTGTGCTGCATACACTGCAATATCTAGGCCAAGTAATTCTGTCCCCTCAAGTTCAACACCCATACCCATTTTATTCTCCTGGAAAGCATATGTAGAGTTATAAGTATAATCTTCTGCCAATGGATCAATCTGCCAGAATCTTCCAGTTGCAGGATCACTTACTCTATATCTCCACTCATGTGTATTTAATCCAAGGTCTTCTGTTAATTCTTGACTCTGGAAGGTCTTTAGGTTGTTCTTAGCATTTCTGATCGTGCTATTTACTGCTTGCCATGACATACCGAATGGATAGTAGTTTTGCTCTCTACGTATTTCGGCAGCGGTAACTATACCATCTTTGTTATTGTCGGCATACGTGATTCTGGTGTTGTTCCAGATATCTCTATGCTCGTATACGTAGGTAAATGAGCCATCGTCTTCCTGCTCGATATATCCTTCGGGATGCGTAATAGATTTCAAAGAACCGTTCTCGTACACAAAGTTACTATTATATTCTAAAACATTGGTAGTACCTCTGTCTACAGCTGTCTTTTTTAGCTTCACCCCATTGGCATCGTATACATACTGTAAATTACCCTCGTGGTCAGGATTCGTAACCTCAATACGAGTCGGGAAGTTAAAGTGATTATACGCTACACTGGTAATCCCTTTGTTTTTATCTTGGATAAGGTTTCCATTGATATCATACGCATAATCATTTCCGCTTATGTTCCTATCTTTAAAACCATAGGTTTTATTTCCACTATCAGTAACGCTTAACAGTTTGTTGCTGCTGGCAGCATACTGATAACTCAATACATCAAGATTTGTATAACTAGAAGAGTTTTGCCAACCGTTACGGGTCAGGCTTTGGAGATTACCCATCCTGTCATACGTGATATTGCTTACACTATACTTACTATTATTACTAGTAACACTTAACGGCTGCTCAAAAGCATTATAATTATAAGCATACCATCTTTGGGTATTATCGCTAGCGGTTTTCCAATCAATTTCAGCAATATTGTACTTGTATTGCGGAGTGACCCCATGATCCGTAGTATTGTAATTGATATTGTAGGCAAAAAGTGCATTGCCTAAATTACTTACATCATTAATCCCTTTTAACCATCCTCTTACATTATAGTGATACTTGATGTCTTGCAAGCCATTACCAACTTTTTTACTTGCTAATTGCCCAAGCTCGTCATAACTGTTTTCGGCAATCACTTCTTGCTGTCCATTAATGATTTGCGTTTGCTTGGTAGCTCTACCCATATGATCGTATTCGAACACATCTTCGGTAACGATTGGTGCATTACTGCCTTTTTTATGGGTTGTTTTAGTTTTCTCTACTTTACCAACAAAATCAAGCTTGGTCGCTACAATATTGGTTGTATTTAGATATTCATTACTACTAGCTGCATAAATTGATCTTCCTTTTTTATCAAAATAACTTACGGTAGTTGTCCAATACGAAGTATCCAATGTTTTTACTTTGGTTCCTGTAATCAGAGACTTAGTACGATCGGATACAGATACTCCGTAAACTGTAGTTGGATTGTTAAAAAATGCCCCTTCACTTCCTAAAAAGTCATAATTATCATAGTAAGTAATACTTAATACTTCAGCGTTCTGTGTATTCGGGTAACCCCCATTGTTATAATACATCGTCACTCCACCTATCATCACAGCGTTACTGCTTTCTACCCATAATGCTGTGGTTAAGTCGTTTACTTCTTCTTGTATGACACTTCTATCTCGATCGTCTGCTATGATTCCTGTGTAGGCTGTTCTACCAAAAGCATCGTATTTAATAAACTGCCATTCGTCTTTAGCTTTCCCAGAGTTCTCTTTTCGCTGGTTGGCATCTTGGGTCATGACCTCCTGATCGAGGGTATTATAAATCGTATACTGCCATCCTTTGCCCGGTAGTTTTTTAGCAAACGGACGATTTCGGTGATCGTAACGATATTGATAGGCTAACTCATTTAATTCAGTTTCACTTACGCCGTCACTAACATTGATACCGGGGAATCCCTAATTTTCTTAGTAAGTCTGATATCTGACTCACTAGGTTCTAAAGTACCAGATGGATGATTATGGGCTATAATAATGCCACTTGCACAGGCTTTGAGAGCAATAGCAAATAAGAGTTTTACATCTACATAAGTTCCTGTTGTTCCTCCTTTTGATAGATTTTGCACTCCTAAGACTTCATTTGAATTATTAAGTAATAGTACCTTAAATTCTTCCTGCAACTCAATGGTATCTCTGCTCCAAGAACTCAATAAAACCTCATATGCACTATCTGAGTTCTTAATCTTCACTCTATCAGCTTTAGTAATATGAGATGTATAGCTGATCTGTATCTCAGCAATATTGTTTGTTGACATAGATTTGGATTTTAACTGTATTTGATGTTGTGTCCTGTGTTACTTCACTTTAGGGCATAAAAAAACCACCCTTAACAGAGTGGTTCCATTTTTAATTTATTTAACGTGTTACAATAACTAAGCATTCGTGCGGTCGGTACGACCGAGCATGAATGCAGTGTTGACTAAACCGGGTTGATTTGCTGTT
>CANMDH010000103.1 GCA_947496555.1 uncultured Aquimarina sp.
GTATGACGAATTGGTTAAAGTTTACGAAGAAGAACTTAAAAATGCTCGGAATAATTATAAAGAGGACTTTAAAAACCTAAAAAAATTCCTGTCAGAAGAAATGAAAGACCACTCTCAATGAGTGGTCTTTTTATTTTCTATGCAAAGACCATTGGCCACTTTTTTTTGAATATCTAAACAACGATTTTGATAATAAATGTTCACCATCTTCAAAAATATCATTGACAGATTGAGCTAGACTAATAATGGCATCAGTATCAGACAAACAAACTATTAACACTAAATCTTTGGAAGGAATACCAACAATTAAGTCATCTTCGAGCGTATTGGCAATTGACTCCCAAAGACTTGATAAAGTTATAGAACTGGCTTCGAAATCCCCTCCTGCTAAAAGACCATATCCTCCTTCAAAATTAAGTTTGTTAAGACGATACTCAATATCTCTTTCTAAGTTTTGTATGGCAATTTTGTGAATATCATCAAGGCTTAAATCTTTAGGAAGTTCTTTTTGTTGTATAAAAGAGACTTGTTCTTCCTGATCTATTACATAAAACACGTTTAAATTACTAAGCCATTTTTCATTAATAGGCGTATCTTCTTTACTAAAAACAACTTCGTTTTTAGAATCAGAATCATTACCCATTGCTTTTATCAACGGATATATCTTGTCTTTGTTCTCTAGTATTCTATTAGAGTTAGTATTTTGATTACTTTTTTTCTTAGAAAAAAACATACATAGAAGATTGTTTTATGATAAAGAAATTTATAAGGCTAGGTTAATTTATTTTGTATATCTGCTTTAAACACAAAGGCTTCAATAAGTTCCTTAATTACCTTTTGCCGTTCGTTAGATAAATTACTGACCTGTTTAAATAACGATAATAGTTCTTTATCAGTTAGATTACTGATAGCAGCTTCTTCTGTAGAACCGTTCATTAGATAATCTGTAGTGGTATTAAGTTGGTTGGCCAACTTAGCCAATACATCTGTAGCAGGTTTATTCTCTCCCCGTTCATACCTTGATATGTTGGTAACGTGTACGCCTATTGCTGTAGCCAACTCATTTTGAGAAAGCTTCTTTGCTTTGCGTAACTGCTTTAACCTGTCTTTAAACTCCATAACAACTTATCCTTAATGCTTATAGCGCGGTGTAAATATAGCAAGATTACTTGCTATTAATCAATACTTATAAGCAATCGTATCTATTTTGTGAAAACAAAAGCTTGTTTTATGTAGCAAACTTTGCTAAGTTTGTAAGCAAGATTGCTTAGTTAATAACTTTTTTAAATATGCTTGACACAACCAACCCACACCATTATCATTACACGACCAAGTATTTACAGATACAAGTATTAGGTGGCATCAAGATGAATAATCTAGAGCGTATGCGAGTAACCCTGAGCATACAAAAGCCAAAGCATACTATGGTATTGCGTCATAGTATTGATCTGTACAATGATAATATGGTAGAAAAGTTGGTTAGGAAAACAGCCGAGCGATTAGAAATAGGTACAACTATCGTTCGTGAAACCCTGCAAAATCTTACAAGTGCCTTAGAGCAATACCGTATTGATCAATTAGCTAAAGAGCAAGAAGAAGGACAACTACAGATCAAAGTATTATCTAGTAAAGAGAAACAAGAAGCTATTAAGTTTTTAAAATCCAAAGACCTACTTAAAAAGACCAATGAACTTATCGGACAAAGTGGTGTTATTGGAGAAGAAACCAACCGTTTGTTAATGTACCTGATCTTTACCAGTAGAAAGACTAACAATCCTTTGCATTGTATAAGTCTTGGTAGTAGCGGCGTTGGTAAAACCCATTTACAAAGTAAAGTAGCCGAGCTAATACCAGAAGAAGATAAGATCGAGATTACTGTACTCTCCGCAAATGCTTTTTACTACTTCAATCGTACAGAGCTTAGAAACAAGTTGATCTTAATCGAAGATTTAGATGGAGCAGAGAGTGTACTTTATCCATTACGAGAGTTACAGAGCAAAAGAAGGATTACCAAAACGGTGGTACATAAAGATACCAAAGGTACTACTAAAACGATCCATCTTACCGTAGAAGGCCCTGTCTCTGTATCGGGTTGTACCACACAAGAATCTATTTACGAAGATAATAGTAATAGAAACTTTTTATTATTCATCGATGAATCACAGGAGCAGGATAAAAAAGTAATGCATTACCAACGCTTATTAAGTGCTGGAAAAGTAAACAAAGATGATGAGTTTACGGCTGCTAGATTTTTACGAGATGTACAAAGAGTTCTAAAACCAATACGAGTGATTAATCCGTATGCCGAGTTTTTAGAATTACCACAATCTGTTTTTAAACCAAGACGTACAAACTCTCACTATTTACAATTTATAGAAGCCATCACATTTTACAAGCAACTACAACGAAAACCTAAATATGACGAGCAAACTGGCGAAGAATATATAGAAACTACAATCGAAGATATACAGGAAGCTAACGAGATTATCAAAGAAGTTCTCTTGCGTAAAAGTGATACGATTACTGGTGCTAGTAGAAATCATCTAGAAAAGCTTAAAGCCTATTTAAAAAAGAATACCCAAACTACCTTTACCAATGCTGAAATACGCAGAAATCTACGGGTAAAAGAAACCACATTACGAAGGTATAACAAGCAATTATTAGAAGAAGGCTATATCAAAAGAGTCAACCCGCCTGCCGGACGTGCAGGAAAAGCTAAAACCAAAAGTTATTGCTTCGAGGTTATCGATTTACAAGAATATGACGAGTTAAAAGATCAGATAGGCAAAGCATTACAAAAATGTATGACACAAATACAACTTACCAATCAGGCAAGCAAGCTCGCCAGTTCGCCACCAAGTCGCCACACCCAAAATGGCGAGAATAAAAACAAGAAAATGAGTTAGTTACAATAACTCGCCACAGAAATCTAAAAAACACATACCGATAAAAAAATTAAGTCGAGAGCCTCGACAGGCATAAATTATGAAAAAACTGAAATTAAATAACCGTAGCTACAGGGCTTTATTATCCAAATTTAAAGATTGGTTAGACATATTAGGCTACAGTAAAGGCGTGATCAAATACTATCCCACCTATACCCAAGAATTTTTACATTGGTTAGAAACCCATAATTATAAAACACTATCTATTGTAGATGCCAAAATCTGTAATCGTTATTATGAGTATTTAAAACAGCGACCTAACAAAAGCCGATCGGGAGCATTAAGTACCCACAGTCTTAACAATCATATAGGTGCGCTACATAGTTTTAATAAGTTCCTGAAAAAACACGGCAGTAAAAAAATACCATTACAGCTACACTTAGAGAAAATAGATCAACTAGCAGGGATCAATATCGTAACCCAATCCGAGATCAAACAGCTTTTTAAAGCGGTAGATTATAAAAATACCGAAGATCGTATGAAACTTAGGGATAAAGCAATCTTGGTTATCCTTTATAGCTGTGGACTTCGCAGAAATGAAGCGGTAAATCTAATCGTTAGCGATATCCTTTTTGATAAAGAGTTGGTGTATGTACGTAAAGGAAAGAATTACAAAGAAAGATATGTACCTATCAATCCATACAATCTAAGGATATTAGAAGATTACATCTACGAAGGTCGTCCACAATACCCAAATCCTAATCACAGCGAAGCTTTATTTATGACCTATCACGGCAACCCAATGGGTGGACAGGCAATAAAAATACGGTTACGCGATCTTATCAAAAGTACAGGAGATACAGAACTGATCGAAAAGAACATTACCCCTCATAAGCTAAGACATAGTATTGCTACCCATCTGTTACAAAATGGTGTTCCTATCACTACAATTAAACAGTTCTTGGGGCATAGTAGCTTAGAAAGTACTCAAATATATACTCATATCGTAAAACAAAAATTATGAAAACCACCTTTGCATCTTATCTATTCGACAGAAAGTACAGTAAACATACTGTAAAGGTATACTCATTAAAATGTGACCGCTTTAAAATCTGGGCAAGGTCTAAACATACCAGTCCAAAGAAGATCGACTACAAAAAGTTGTTACAGTACATCAAATATTTACGTAGTAAAAACTACAAACCTCAATCTATTAACGGAGAATTAAATGCCATACGTCAATACTTTAACTACCTGATTAGCGAGAACCATAGGGGCGACAATCCTGCAACAGACCTTACTGTTAGAGGGGAACGAAAGAAGGTATTACATAACCCACTCAATAGCGAAGAACTGGAAGATCTGTATTACAGTTATGAAACCGATCATAAAAACAGCTTGGTACACGCCAGTTTATGCAGAGAAAAAGTAATGTTAGGGTTTATGGTGTTCCAAGGAGTTACAGCACAAGAGCTTTACCAGTTAGAAGAAGATCACATACAACTTCATAAAGGTAAAATCTATGTACCCAGTACCAAAAAAAGTAACAGCAGAGAGTTACCTCTTAAAGCGTGGCAGATGATGGAACTGCAAAATTATATTCAGAACATACGTAGCGAGATATTACACTATAGTCGTACAACACAAAATGAACAACAATTTTTTTACGGTAGTAAATCACAGATCAACGGTATTATTACCAGAATCAGCAAGCGTATAAAAAAGTACAATACCAAAGCTAAAAACCATAATCATATCAGGGCATCGGTAATCGTAAACTGGATGAAACAATATGACGACCTACGGCAAGTACAATACTTAGCAGGTCATAAACATATCACTTCTACAGAGATGTATGTACAAAACGATCTGGAGCAATTACACAAAGTAGTCAACACCTTACATCCATTACATTAAAACCTAATCAATGAAAGAGTTAACCAAATACCTTTTAGAAAAACGAGTATTAGAAAACGACACATTATATTGGATTACCAAGCATAGAAAATGGTGTGTATTATATGGAACGACACCACAGACCATAAAAAGAAATGAAGTCATAGTATATATAGAACACTTGGCAATGCAGTACCAACACAAGGAAACTATTAATACTATCGTAGATAAAATCAAATGGTATTATGAATATCTGATACAAAAAGGGGAGATCAAAAGAAACCCTTTGAATTATACACAGATCGAAAGTGATAAAAATAGAATCTTTAAACAGATCACCTCATTATTAAATGTCCCGAACCGTTTTGAAAAACTTCCGTAATTACTAAAAATATGTACTTACAAAAATCAAAACATAAAAATATTACTATATTAAACTATCTTTGTTATGAATGTAGAAAACAATAATATTATGGTAACCGTAATAAAACAAGGAGCTACCAAAAAGAGCATCCAAAGTATTTTAAAACAGTTGATGAAGGAGGTAAAACCAAAAGGAGTTGATGTATACAAATACTGTGGTACGATCAAATTAAAGAAAGATGCGTTAAAAATCCAAAGAGACCTTCGTAATGAATGGGAATAAACTCTTTTTAGATACCAACATCATTTTATATTTATTAAATGGTGATCAGACCTTAGCAGAATTACTCAACCAAAAACAATTTTATATCTCTGTCATCACAGAACTGGAATTATTAGGTTATAAAGGGATTACAGAAGAAGAACAAGAAGTTATTGAAAGTTTTGTTGCACAATGTAAAGTCATAACGATCAATAGTGCAATAAAAAAAGAAACAATCAGGATCCGTAAAACCTATAATACCAAGCTTCCGGACAGTATTATTATTGCTACCGCTTTATACTTGGATTTACCTTTGATTACAGCAGATGTGGAGTTCAAAAAAGTAGAAGAACTGACCTTGATACAATACGAAAATTAAGGATTTTATAAATTATATAAATCCCGAATCGAAAGGTTCGGGTTTTTTGTTTTATAGATAAAAGCCAAGTGTCTCCCTACGGTCGAATAGTTATTATGGGCGCATCAAAAATGCTTTGCCCATAAGCTGTTATAAGGTGTTCCTTCGTCACTCGTTCACAGCTTCGCCAGTTGCTATCGCACCATAATTACTTCCTCGCCTCCGGTCGTCAGCAATTATTACTGGTCTTCGCGTGACTCCTTCCTCCATCACCCGTAGCTACTTTTTTGCTTAAAAACAATATGGTACGCTATCGCTATGAATAAGTTAAGCAAAACCGCTACTTCATGGGCTACGCCGCTTGGTCGCTGCCTAGCCGATTAT
>CANMDH010000104.1 GCA_947496555.1 uncultured Aquimarina sp.
GATTTTAAACACCAATTCCTCTGGGGCTAGCCCCAGAGGAATTGAAACAACAGACAGAGTTTAATTTACATATCCAATGATAATGATTACAGCAATAATTCAGGTAGTTTTTATGGCGAAATAGGTATCATTAAAAACGATTAAGTAATCTAGTAATATTTATCCATCGTTTTATTGTACTTTAAATTAGTTAGATTGTTCATTTTCACTAAATCATCATTAAGGCTAATACTGACACTTACTTCAAATCTTATCTTAATTCAGCTTCATTAACTAATCAAATAAGTTGCCAATTCGGCTACCAAGTGTAATTAATAAGATGTAACTTTTTGATTATTAAAATATATAGGGATATTTTAATAACTCTTTTTTTATTGAAACAGGGCATGATCCCCTAAGCTATGTTTCCCAGAGGGAACCCGGGGGAATTTTTGACAAAATACCTTTAATATCGGAGAAAAGTTCAAAAGTAGATTTCAATTATTTCACCAATCTTCTTTTTCGTCCCTAATTCAATCTATTTCAACACTTTTTCTGGCATGATATCATATAAAAATTTAGATTTACCCAACGTAATCTTCATTCATAACGAAGAAAGTTAGAGATCAAAGTAACGGCAGGGACTTGATTTACAAAGTCCCCGTCGTTATAAAGACTTCCCTTGACTTGGGAAATCAGAGAATTTTTGTAAGTTCAATAAACCATTGTCAATTAGTTCTTCATTTTTATAATAAATGAAATTTGAATAAGAGCTTGTTTTAATAATACCCCTACATTAACATCCTCCATTGGTTTATTGGACTTTTAAAATAAATCGTATTCTTTAAATTCTCTCATTTTTGCAACTTTCTTATAGCTGCCTTGTTATTATTTTTAAGTTGTCATTCATTGCAGAACGGGCTCAAAATCAAAAATTAGAAACTTAAAAATCATTGAAAATGGACAAAGAACAACCAAAAAAAAGTAAACGGAATTTCTATATTGGAATTGTAGTTGGATTTATCATATATGCTATAATCAAGGAATTCATATGGCCTATGATTTCAGGGTAATTTGAAATTTTGAAATCATTTCACGGAATTTTGATTCAAACGCTTAATAATTACTAAATCAGACTTTTAAAATTATTTTCAGAATGGGAACGTTGATTGATGGCCAAAAAATGAACTGAATGCAAAACTTAACAAGTTGAGGAATTGCTCACTCAAACGGAATTGAAAAAATTTGTGGAATGAAACGCTGACCGAATTTACTCAAACGCGGAAAACTATAATAAAAAATTAAACTAAATGAGAAAACAAACAGAGTATTTAGTAATCGGAATTGGAATAGCTTCAATTTTAGCTGGAATATATGGAGGAGTTCGAACTGGAGAATTAATGGACTCTGTAAGCGGAGTTCTGATTGGAATAGCATTAATCGGAACAGTAATTATAGAACGAAATAGAAAAAGTAAATCGGAATAAAAACAACGAAATGGCAACAATGACTATAAGTAATTGCTTGTTCTCGCCTACTTCTGAAAATCCTCGGGGATTTTCAGTTTGGTGTGTACTTGCAAAGTTAATTACTAAACCACGCAACTACTCACAGCCGAGCCCGATAAATCAAATTATCTTTTTCTGCCATATTCAAAATCTTGTATTGAACTTTTATTTATTGCTTTTTTTACCTTTCTTCATTAGCTTGATTTATGTAAATTACAACCCAAAATGATAATATTTAACCAATAGAACCATTTTTCACAAGAGTATTTGATAAAACACAGAACAAAGATTGAAAATACCGGGCCAATAGAATAGACCCGGTAATAATAATTAATCAAAGATTACCAACCTGTACAAGTGGCGCCTTTTCCTTCACAATAACTACCGGCTTCAGTAAGTGCTCCGTTTATGTCGTCAGCAACCAAAGTAATGGTGTCTCTTTCTTCTGAACCACCTACGAAACCACAATAACACTCGAAAAGATCAAGACCACCTGACAAATTTAACATTTGAGTTCTACTGAGCTTTTTTCCTATTAATTTCAGTTGAGCTAAGGAGAGCCCTTTTCCTTTTACTTTCATAAAAATAAAGTTTAAAGTTATACATAGAATTTTCGATGTTGTAGGACAAGGAAGTCAGTATCTTTTATTCTCCCCTTATTCCTACATTATCTCTCTTAATACTCAAAAAGATCAATTTTTTATGCGAATTTTCCCAAATAAAGTGTAGATGACTACTAAAAGTGTGACGTAAAACAGGATTGTTGGGATAAGTCAAAAACATATTTAAAAATCCCTTAAAATAAGAAAGGTAATTAGCTCATTATTTTTCCATACTTCGACCATCGGTTTATTGAACTTTTAAAATTAATATTCTTTTATAAGAATATCTGCAGGGATATGTAAAGCTTGATTAATAGCTCTAATGTGGTTTAAGGCTAATTTTCGTTTGCCCCTAAATATTTCTGATACCCTAGAACGACTTTTTATAATTTTTCCTAAATCATCATCGGTTAAATTATTCTGTTCCATCATAAATTTAATAGCATCAATTGGATGTGATTCTGGAATAGGAAATTGTTCTTCCTCGTATTTTTCTAATACTAAAGCTAGTAAATCCAATTCTTCAAATTCCTTTGTATCCTCTTTAGCATCCATTATCTTACGCATTCTTTTTAAATACCTATTATACTGTTCTTCTGTTTTTATTATACCAATTTTCATTTTACGATTTTTTAAATATTACACAACGGTTTTATAAGCTATAAACCGCTTACATCTAATTTATCATATTCTTTGTGTGTTCCAATAAAAAGAATAAAGGCTATATGTTTATCATATCTGAACTTTACGATTAATCTATAATCATTTCTGCAGATATTAAATACAATCTTTCCATCTCCCACCGTATCTACAGTATTGAAAACACCAATGATCTCATTTGAATTTGCGAATTCATTTTTATCTATTATATCATACCAAACTCTTAATTGCTTTTCAGAATTTGGGTATTTCTTCCAAAATGATACTACCGTACCTCTAGAAAATATTCTCATTATTTATTGCTTTCTTTTTCAAAGATAACACATTTTCCCAAAAGGGGAAAAAATTAATGTTAAAATTTCCCAAAACGGGAATCATTAGCTCTTTAGACCTTTTTATAAGGTCTAATTTTTGCTTTTAAACCTTCGTAATCCAAGCATTTATAATATGTTGCTCTTGACACCCCAACCTTCATTATTTAAATCATGAAAATTCCGATCAAACAAATGATTTATTCTCCCACTTTCATAAATTGTATAGTGATCATCTAAAGGATTTTTTCCAAAATCTATTATGCAAATTACTTTATCCTCTTCCATCGGTTATTTAGACTTTTTAATAAGTAATTTAGGCTTATAATTATAATTCGGGGCTAACTCTGGATGACCTAAATCCTGTATAGACATAAAAACCCAGTCTTGAAATTGTTCCTTAAATGAATTATAATCTCTTTTGCTATTTTTATCTATTTCGCGAAGACGTTGATACATTTTTATGATATATATCTCTTGAAGATCATAATCAATTCCACAATCTCTTTGAATGAAACCCAAAGCTATTTTTCTTGATATATGTTTAGCTGTTTCATTGAAATATTTTCCATCTTTAATATCCTTTATTTCTAATAAATCATATTCGTTTAGACCCATCGTTTATTTAGACTTTATATGATTATTCAAATAATCATTAATGTATTTTGTGAATTTGTCTTTATTTTCAATCGAAGGGTCACATTCAAAGGTACCATCATCATTTACCTCAATAACTTTAGTTTTCAATCCTTTGGAATATTCAATAGTTTTTCCTTTAAGTTGTTTTAAAAGATCTAATACTGGATTTTCTGGTAACTGATCATTGTAATCAAAAATATTCATATTTTATGTTTCATTTAAATTCCTTGATTCTATTATCAAATTTCATTTGCTTTGTCGAGATCACTCTTATTTTTGATGCATCCTTGTGTTTTGGATTTATCAAATAATTATATTCAGGAGGAACAATACAGCTAGGTATTCTTAATATTGCTGCATCATCAGATTCAACAAATTGATCTCCTATATATTGTGTCTGTAAAATTGGAGGTTTATTATCCCATCCTTTTGGTAAATCTTCAATTTCTATTTCTAAAATTTCAATATCATCAGGAATATCTATTTCTACGTAATATCTATCCAGAGGTAAATCCTCACTTAAATCTAAATGGACAGAAACTTCTAAGGTTGCTAAGGCTCTAGTTGAAGCAGTATAAACCAAGTATGTATTTAAACTATTCCAACGATAACCCTCAGTTTTTGCTGCGCCTATGCCTTCTAATGTAGAGTCTAAGTATTTTTCACGTTCTATTCTAAATACTCTCATTATGCCATATTTCCGTATTCCAGCCTGTTAAGTGCTTTTTTTACTTCATTTATTCCTGCCAAACTATCAAATAAACTTTCGGGTTTTGAATTACCTAATGAAATATTCCGCTTTCGTAACCAACGCTGAAACTTTTCCTCTTCATTATTAAAAACATTTAATCCAAATTCATATAATTCTGTTAATTCAACAATAAATTCACTGTCCTGTTTACTTAAAACAGCATTGCTTTTTTTCTTCTTATTATATGTGGTTTGAACAATTTCTAGTGATTCTAAATAATGCTTAACAGGAATATTGGTTCTTTTACTTATGTGCTCTATAGCAGCATATGGCAAACCTTTTCTTATTATTCCTATTTTTTCCTTATTTGTGGACCACACGTAATTCTTTTCATTAATAGTTAACTTATGCTTTCGAGGGCTTGGAATAGAAATTTCGGCTTTTCTGGAAGCAGTGCTCACTATATTTTTTATAATATCTGCCTTTCTTTTTTCTGCGGAAGAAATAGTTTTATTTCTCATATAAAGTATATTTACTGTTAATACATAGTAAATATACTATTTTTGTATTAATATTCAAAGCATTATTTATAGTTTAATTGTTTTCTTTTCTTCTAAATATTTTTTTGATTCTTTTTCATTTAAGTGTTCATCACATAAAGCTTTCGTTGGGTCTTGTTCTTTATCCCAAAACATTTTTTTACATACAGTACAGTTTCTTCTACCTTGAATAGCTAAATATTTATAAAGAGTAGCTTTAGATTTAATTCCTACTAACCTCATAATATCTTTTATGTCTAATCTGTTATCAGTATTTCTATAATATGATTCTGCTAATATTGCCTTTTTCATAGCTTCCTCTGAAATGCCTTTTTTTCTACCAAATATGACATTTCTTCGTCTTGCACTTTGAAGTCCAGCTTCTGACCTTTCTTTATTTAAACCTAATTCTAATTCGGCAATACCGCTAAACATTAAAAAAATGAATTTACCCATTGCTGATGTCGTATCAATGTGTTTTTCTTTTAAACTCATAAATGATATTTTTTCCTTTTCAAAGGTTTCCATTAATCTAAGCATATGAGAAACACTCCTTGCAATTCTATCCATTTTCCATACTACTACGGTATCTCCTTCTCTTAATTTTGATAACATAGTGTCTAAATTCTTTCTTTCGGTTTTTATTCCAGAAGAAATATCAGCATAGATATTTTTTTCGTCTATACCATCATATTTATAAACCTGATCCGAGAGTTTTTTATTGCAATAGCGTTTTTATCAAAAGTGAATTGATATAGTAGTTGCTTTTTCCCAACTTATGTTTATGAATCACTTTATCTTCAGCTAGTTTGTTTAAATATACTGAAGCGGTAACCCTACTTACATTCAAGTCCTCCATTAAAAATTCAATTTTGGTATAGGGTAACTTAAAGAGATGATTAAGTAATTCTTGACTATAGAACTTATAATTGTCTCTAAGAATATTTTTCATTTGCATCATATCCTTTTTCATATCCTTAATTAAGCCAATAGTATGCAATGAAGTTTCTTCTACCGCTTTTATCATAAATAGAATCCAAGGTTCCCAGTGATTAAGATCTCTAACTTCTTGTAATAATCGATAATAATCGCTTTTGTGGTGTATAATATACCTACTAAGATATAGTATGGGGGTATCTAGTAAATTTTGTAATACCAAATATAAAATATTGATTATT
>CANMDH010000105.1 GCA_947496555.1 uncultured Aquimarina sp.
CTTTGTAGCAACCAACTGTTAGAAAAAAGGGTACAGAGTTTATTTTTTTACGTAACTGAATACACTGGTAAGTATGTTTATAGAAATAGCGTATTACAGTATATGTCCACACCAGAAGGATATGCCACTCCTGAAGGTACTGGATATCGATATGTATACCAGTTCAAGGATCACTTGGATAATGTTCGTTTAAGTTATACCAAAAATGATACCGGTACTCTTGAAATTGTAGAAGAGAGTAACTATTATCCCTTTGGACTTGAACACAAAGGGTACAATAATGTGGTAAGTTCCAATGCTAACAGTGCTGCGAGCAAGTATCGATACAACGGAAAGGAGATACAGGAAGAACTAGGACTAGATATGTACGATTATGGAGCTAGGAATTATGACCCAGCATTAGGACGTTGGTTTGGTGTTGATGCTTTAGCAGAGGATTACCATAGTTCTTCGCCTTATGCGTTTGTCGGTAATAATCCAATGACCAATTTAGAGATTGACGGTAGATTTTGGATACGTACCGTAGGAGAAGATGGAACAGTTTCCTATGAAGCTGAATCTGGCGATAGTGCTCAATCGCTTTATGAACAGTTTGGAAAGCAAGATGGATTAACTCAAGAATCTGCAAATGCATTGGTAGAAGGTACTCTTGGTTCAAATTATATCAGAGAATCAGATGGTATGTTAATGTCTGATGTTGAAGTTGGCGATACCATAGATGTTTATACCGAACAGGAAAGTACAGGAGATACTACAGTTGCTGCTGAAAGTGGAACTACACAACAAGAATCTGCATCGGCTAAACTTGAAAAGCAATTAAGTGATATGAATCCTGTCTTATATGCTGCAATGTATTTAACTGGAGGTGTGGATATAGCTAGAAATGGTGCAACGTATCAAGATATGGCTAAAACTGACCCTGAAGGAGCCATGGGTCTAATGATGACAAAAGGTCAAGCGAGTATTACCATAAATACATTAACACCAACACCTGGTGTTCCTGGTAGTGGAGGTTCTGGTTCAGTCGGAACAACTGGCAGAAGAGCAAGGTCAGGTTCTACTGGAACAACTGGTAGTTCTGGAAGGAATTCAAGAGGCACTGTTACGGTCTCTGGTCAGGTAAAAACAGTTCAAACAGGCTCTAGAGGTGGTAAATTCTATATCAATAAAAATGGAAATAAAACCTACTTGAATAGGGACGGTACTAAACGAAATTAGATAACTAAAAAAGATATGCAATTACAAGAGGTCGTCTAAAAAGTAATTTTTAGACGATTTTCTTTTTGTTTAAAATATTCATTAAGGAAATGACTTATAAAAAAATGGGATTAATCATTATAATAATAGTGTTAGTTTTTGTGTCAAGCCTATTTATATATAAGAAAGTAACTATCGTTAATTATCATCCTACAGCATATGAATCGGAGTTAATTAAATATTTTAAAGAAGTTGCCTTACAATCAGAACACGGCGATTATATTAATAAAATAATTAAATGGCGCAAACCTATGTTACTTTATGTTATAAAAGATAAGGCATATAAAGAGCAAATGGTAGCGATAAAAAAAGCTATTGAGGGCATTAACTATTTAGCAACAGATGGGTTTAAAATTGAATTAACTGAAGACCCTAAAAAGGGTAATACATTTTTGTATTTATGTAGTAGAGAGAAAGTGGCAGAATTAGCACCGAATTTTTATAAGAAGTTTACGGATGATGTTGATATAGATATATCTGGATATGCAGATATGGAATTTTATTGGAATAATCACAACATCTACAAAGCCAGTATATACGTTGACCCACAAGACCCTATCGATATTCAAGAGTCTATTATTTTAGAAGAGATTACACAAAGTATAGGTTTGCCTTATGACCCTGAAAGTCATCCCAACAGTATTTTTTATGAACATAAGGCAGTAGAGGGCATTAAAATTTATAAATACTCTGAATTGGATAAAGATATTATTAAGCTTTTATATCACGCTAGAATGAAGCCTGGTATAAATGAAAAGGAAGTAGAAAACGTGATAAAAAGGATTTTAAAAAATAAAGAAATAAAACTTTCTGGAAATTAACCTATAGAACTAAGACTTAACTTATGATACTAGTACTCATCTTTTTTTTATTGTGTCTCTTGATTTATGAAGTTTTAAAATACTTTAGGAATGAAAAGAGGGGTTGGAAGGTCTATAAGAAGACACGGCACCTTATAATTTATGCAGAAAAGATTAATGGAAATTGGTGTCAAATAGACGTAGAAGCTGAAATTGATTATGGAACTTTTGTGCCACTATTTAGGGATGAAACGCAATGGACGGAATATCCCATTTGGGCTCAGAATAGAGATATTATAATCAATCGTATTGTAGAGAAATTTCCTTTAAAAGATAATGTGGTCAAAATAGGAGAAAAATAACTTTTGTAAATATTGATGCTTCTAAAACTTTAGAAGCATCAATATCTATATATAAAGATGATAAAAAAAAATGTGTACTTAAGCTTACCGCTAACCCGGAAATAGTAGAGTTTTTTTACTCAGATAATTATTTTACATCTTTAAGTAAGTTAAGACAATGGGCTGTTGATTGGGGAGGGTACTATCCTATGTGTAAAGGAGCATTAATAAATGTACATCCATCTAGAATGGCTAAACAAATGTCTAATGGTATTAAAGCATATTATCTTACTTTAGGCAAGCAGGCTAAATTAGATAGTTTAGTGGATATTTTTGACTCTATACAAAAAGAGGATATTAATAAACTATCTACACCTGAGCAACAAAAAAAATATTACATAAAATGGATAAAAAGCCTATAACTTTTTTAAATCTTTATAATTAGGATTGGGTAAAAACTCACCTGTAATTATACCGTTTTCATCAACTTTCCATGCTCCTTTAATAGCTTCTCTTGGGACTTCTTCAATATCTTCAAAAGCCCCATCAATAACATAAACCCAACCATTTGGGTTTTTAAGTGCTTCTGCTATAGCTTCTGACGTAGGTTTTAATTTACTCATAATCACAATATATTATAAATATACTTTTTGCTTGTTTTTACAGGGAAGCAATATTTTTATCGAAGAAATCTTTAAACTTCTTTTTAGTAAGAAATGAATCAATCATTTTAAAAATCATAGAACGTTCCTCATCATCAAGCTGCTGCATCAGTTTTAACTGCTCTGCTGTGGCTTTATCTTCTATCTGTACTTCTATAGGTAGTTCTCCTTCCATATGTATAAGTTGATCAATAGTAATATTAAAGAACTTGGCAATTTTATCTAAGGCAGTAATAGAAATCTCACGCTGTCCGTTCTCAATCTTGCTATAATTAGATCGGTGCATCCCTATTAAATCGGCAATCTCTTGTTGTTTAATATCACGCTGTTCCCTTAATGCTCTTATGTTACTTCCTATATTCATTTGGTAAAAAGATATCGAACAAATGTAGTCAAAAAGAATACTTATGTCAATATATGTTACAAAATGATAATTTATTGTTGTCAATAAAGAACATTATTTATACATTTGTTGTGTGCGATATTGGCACATAATATTTTTTACGCTATGCTCGATACAACCAACCCACACAACTACCATTACACCACCAAGTATTTACAACTACAAATATTAGGCGGTATCAAGATGAACAACTTAGATCGTATGCGGGTCACACTAAGCATACAAAAACCCAAGCATAATGTAGTGTTACGTCACAGTATCGATCTATATAATGATACAATGGTAGAGAAGTTGGTACGTAAAACCGCAGAACGTATAGAAATAGGAACTACTATCGTTCGTGAAACCTTACAAAATCTTACTAATGAGCTAGAACAATACCGTATCGATGAACTAGCCAGAGAACAACAAGAAGGACAACTACAGATTAAAGTGTTGGATAATAAGGAACGACAAGAAGCTACCAAGTTCCTAAAATCAAAAGACCTACTTAAAAAGACCAATGCCTTAATCGGTCAATCGGGAGTTATTGGAGAAGAAACTAACCGCCTGTTAATGTACTTGATCTTTACCAGTAGAAAGACTAATAACCCGTTACATTGCATAAGTCTTGGCAGTAGTGGGGTTGGTAAGACCCATTTACAATCTAAAGTAGCTGAACTGATACCCGAAGAAGATAAAATAGAGATTACTGTACTATCCGCTAATGCCTTTTATTACTTCAACCGTACAGAACTTAGAAATAAATTAATCCTAATAGAAGATCTAGACGGAGCCGAAAGTGTGTTGTATCCATTACGAGAGTTACAGAGCAAAAGAAGAATTACCAAAACGGTAGTACATAAAGATACAAAGGGCAATACCAAAACCATACATCTTACTGTAGAAGGCCCTGTATCTGTATCGGGTTGTACTACACAGGAAAGTATCTACGAGGATAATAGCAATCGTAACTTTTTACTGTACATCGATGAATCTGGGGAACAGGATAAAAAAGTAATGCACTACCAGCGGAGAGCCTCCGCGGGCAAGATAAGTAAAGACGATGAGTTTATGACAGCACGCTTCCTGCGTGATGTACAAAGGGTATTACAACCGATCAAAGTCATTAACCCGTATGCAGAGTTCTTGGAGTTACCGCAATCAGTATTTAAACCAAGACGTACCAATAGTCATTACTTGCAATTTATAGAAGCGATCACATTTTACAAGCAGTTACAGCGATCTAAAAAGTATGACGAGCAAAGCGGAGAAGAATATATAGAAACTACGATCGAAGATATACAGGAAGCTAACAACCTGATTAAAGAAGTACTGTTACGCAAGAGTGATATATTAAATGGAGCGTGTAGAAACTTTTTTGAAATGCTTAAAGGATACCTAAAAGCCAATACCCAAACCACCTTTACCAATAAAGAGATACGACACGTATTACGTATCAACCCAAGCAATCAAAAACGATATATGATCCAGTTGCAAGAAGCAGGACTCATACAAAAAGCAAAAGGTAATAAACGGAATGGGTATCTGTACGAAGTAGTGACTTATGAAGATTACAGCAATACCCATCAGCAAATAGAAACATTACTTAATAGTACTATAAAAGAGGTAGAAGTTCAAACAAGTTCATAATGGTTCAACCCCTAAAATGAACCATAAGCATATATGATAATCAGTGAATTATGTAAGTAGTTCACACAATCCTAAAAAACACATACCGATGAAAAAATTAAAGCTATCAAATCATAGCTATAGGATGCTATTATCCAATTTTAAAGAATGGTTAGACATTATTGGTTACAGTACAGGCGTGATCAAATACTACCCGATCTACCTTCAAGAATTTATGTACTGGTTAGAATCCCATAACTATAGTGATCTACATCTAATCAACTCAAAGATTACCCATAGCTACTATGAATACTTAAAAAACCGACCCAATCAAAGTAGATCAGGGGCACTTAGTGCCTATAGTTTAAACAATCATATTAGTGCATTATACTGCTTTAACCAATACTTAAAAAAACACGGTAGCAAAGCCTTGCCCTTACAACTACAACAAGAAAAGATTGACCGACTGGCAGGGATTACCATCGTTACCCAATCTGAAATCAAAGAACTCTTTAAAGCTGCCGAGTATAAGAATACAGAATTACGAATGCAACTGCGTGATAAAGCAATGCTTGTGATTTTATACAGTTGTGGGATGCGCAGGAATGAAGCCGTAAACCTAGAAGTTAGAGATATCCTGTTCGATAGACGATTGATCTATGTACGTAAAGGAAAAAATTATAAAGAAAGATACGTACCTATAAACGATTACAATATCAGAATCTTAGAAGATTATACATATGAGGGTCGCCCACTCTATCCCAATGCAACTACCAACGAAGCTTTTTTTATGAGTTACCACGGTAATGGTATGCAAGGTGAAGGCTTAAAAGTACGATTACGGGATCTAATAGCAAGTACAAA
>CANMDH010000106.1 GCA_947496555.1 uncultured Aquimarina sp.
ACATCAACAGATTTGTATTCAACAGAAACATCAACAATATTAAAATTAGCATTGTTTAAAATGCACAACGGGTTATAAATATATAAAATATAGTTACCTGAGTATATCAACAGTTGATCGTTTTATTGAACTTTTGCTATTTTATGCTTACACAAGCCATTAGGTTCCTTTATGATCTCTTTTTCATTTAAAAGTTGGATCAATAATTGATCTGTTTCCTTATGGGATAACCCTAAAGTTGCACCTATTGTATATTCATCATGGGTTTTATAATTCCTTCCTAACCACTTTAAAAAATCATTCTTTTTTTCTTTCATCGATTTATTGAATTTTGTTGTCCTACAATATCAATAATTAATTAATACAATAATTACGGTTATCCTCAGGAATAGTTTTATTGAACTTTGGTTTAATTCCATTTCTCGAACTTTTTATTTTGACCTGGTTGTCTATAAGCAAAGGGTAATTTTTCTTTCCTACAAATAGACTTGATTTCATCCCAATATTTGACCAGATGTTTAAAAGCATTCCAAAAAGATAGCCCATCCTTTGGTTGCTTAAAGAATATTAAACCTATTCCATTTTCTTGATACGCCTCTCTTTCGTGTTTGTGCCTTTGGATATTTCTGTCTTGTGTAAGAATAATTGCATTTTGACCTCGTAATTGATTAAACCATTCTATATCCGTTGCACCTTCATCCAGTTCTTTCATTGAATACACTTCAATTGATTTTTTCTCTTGCTTATTTAAATGGGTTTGTACAATATTGAAAGCTTTTGCAAGCTGTTTAGGTAAATTTTCATCTATATAAATTTTAAGCGGCTTGTGAACAGAATCTGATTGCATTATTAATTTGTCTTATTGTTAAATCATAGCTTTCAGCAATGAATTTTTTTGATTCTCCATTTTTATATAAATCATAAATTGTATCAGGATAAATTCTAGTGCCTGATATTGTTGGATATCCAAATTGCCTTTTCGGATCACATACTATATCATTTTTTTTCCCTAAAGGCCATAGTCGTTCTGCGAGGTCATCCACAAAATCAACTTTTTCATAAAAATGCGTAATTAAATTAGAAGTAATTTGATTAGTGCCATCAAGAGAAACAATAATCTTACCATCTTCTTCAAAGAACACTCTTTTACCTGCAGTTTTTACCCTACTCATTACACTTTTATGAGCTAATGGAAAAGGGTGACTAAATCGTTTTACCAATATGTCATGTGCTCTTATGAGGTTTTTTATTGGAATACCGGCATCTGTCAACTTAATAAAAGTGTCTAATTCAATTAGAGTATGAAAGTTCACGGCCCTTGATTTATCTATTATCCAAGAATAATTATGAACATAATCTTTGCTGAATTTACCATCCCAATATTTTGAAATATATCTAAAAACTTTATGATAGGGAACTTGTAATATTGTGGAAATATCTCGCATAGTGTATATTCCTTTACCGAGCGCAACTTTGTTTTCGAAATCCATATTTCATTGATTTAAGTCAACTTTACCAAATGTAGGAATAATCTAATTAATCGTTTGTTTGAACTTTTAACGCTCAAGCTACCCACCGCACCGGAGCACATGCGGAGGTATGGACTTGGTAGCTATTGTTATCAGCATTTCATATTCTTTTTCGCAGGCAGCTGTTTTTACTCTTCTTCTTTTATTACTCCCCACTCTGAAATTGAAAATGATTTTTTCTCAAATAGACTTTTCATGATCATGAATACCTTGTCCACTATCTCAAATTTTCTTGTTTGGTCAAAATTTTTAACTGTTAGCATTCCTGTCAATGTGAATCCATTAATAGGTGTTTCAGCTTTAGTTATTCTGTTAATTAAGATTGAGTCCTTAAACTCATATGATTTCTTTATTTCCTTTTGTGGTTCTTGATCGTGCAATTCATTTTTGAAAGCATCAAAGTACTTGTTGAGGTCGATTACTTTTCCGTCTGACAGTTTCAGCACCATCTGGTTAGCGTTAAATTTTTCAGGAATAGGTATGTTGTCGACAGCATCAATTTTAATATTCGTGATTAATGGACGTCGTCTTACAGCAAATGTTTTTATTAAACCAGACATTATCGGAAAACTTGGCTTGGTCGATTGCCCTTTCCAATCTTGCTTTTCAATTTTCCTTAGCTCAACCAATCCTATATTTTCATACTTGGCAACAGAAATACAGTCTTTGGTAAAACCCAATTTCGAAACAACAACACCTTTATTGATTCCTGCATCTTTGATTATTCCAGCAACTTTCATTATCACTTCCTTATTTATCTTTTGATTACAATACTTACATTCAATTGCTGTTTGGTATTCATGAATTCCGTCTGAATGACTAGTCAAAACATCTATTTGATGTGTAGTACCTGATTTACCAGGCACTTTGCATTTGCTACCATATCCTACTATCTTAACACCCCTTTCTCTACCTAAGGTCTCATAGATGTATTTGGTAATTGCTTCATATTCTTTCCAATCCATAGTTTCTAATTGTTTATTGATTAGGATTTCCGATAACATTTAGTATATGAATCGTAGACTGCCGATAGGCGGCTATGATTTCATACAGTGTTGTGAGCAGTTATTACATTACTTCTTCTGCCCGTATTATTTCGATACTTGGGTTTATTTTTTCAATTAATTCAGTTACTAAACTAATATCTCGCGTATTCATTCTTCTTCCTGTTATTACCTCTTCTACTGAAACTTGTACGTATTGGTGATTTATTGTGAAAACTCGTTTTTCCTGTTCGTATGCCCAAACATCTAATTTATGACAAAGAATTTGTTGAGCAGTTTGGTCATTATAATCTTGATCTCGAATATATGTAATTCCATTGTACTGCACGTTTTCGATATTGTGGTTAGGATCAATAATTCTAACGCCAATTGCAACTCCAGCCTGTCCGCTTGCATAATGAGACCACATTAATTCATTATCTCTGACTTTTGATAACGAGCAAATTCGTAATTCTCCTTTTTCACTTCTAATTTTTTTTCGAATACTGTGATTCAGCTCTCCGTGTCTATAATAGTACTGACCTTCCATTGGGTCATTTAAATCTTTGTAGCGAGCTGCATAAAGTCGATTTTTTAATATGATATCAACGAAGTTCTTGAAATTATCTAAGCTTCTGTATTTGTAAAGGACTTCGTTCATTTTTTCCCTTTTTGCTTTAGTTTTAATTCTGCTTTTCGATGTTTGTATTTCATTTTTACTAACTCCAATTGTGTTTCAAGTATTTTATCTAATTCGGACTCGCTTATTTCATTGGTAATTTCCAACCTTGTGGATTCATCTTCTGAAATTTGAAAAGTCAATACTGCTTTTGGAAGTTTGTATTCAGGCTCTTTTCCAGAGACTAATTTGGCTGGCCTACTATCTTTATGTTTTTCCCAAATTCTCATAATTACTTTAGAAAAATTAGAAGTTAATTTCTCCGCAATTCCTTTTGCCAGTTCTTCTGTAACTTTTAATGAAAAATATATTCCAAAGATTATTATATAGTCTTCTGGTTTTGTCCCTAATGCATAAACCGGCAGATTCTCTTTCTCATTGGGAATATCTGTGTTGAATCCAAATTCAGTTAGTTCTAAGAAATCATCTTTGCTAATTCCGTGTAAATAATTTACTCTGATCTCTTTTTCGTTCATTTGGTTGGTTTAAATTGCTAACAACAATGGAATAAAGGACATATCCTTTATTTTCCATGTATTATTATTTATTAATTTATCGTTTATTTAGACTTTAGTTTTTGTGTTAATTCGTTTTTAAGCTACTTCCAACTTTAACCACTAAAACCGAATAAATCCACCTTATACATCTTAATCCTTGAAATCAAATACCCCTTTTTATTAAGTAGCTTTACCATAACTAAAAACAAAAACGGTATCATCATAATTAGTAAAAGGTACCTTAATGGCATTGGTTCAGAAGAAAAGGATCCTGAATTGACGGAGTCTTTTTGATCAGTGAGCAGTAAAAGCATAGTTAGTATCATAATTCTCGTCATTTTTAGACTATTTCGATGAATCTTTCTACAGCCCTTATTCTTACATTGTTTTATTGTAATTTTAGAACATAAGACGAACTAAATTTAATAATTACAAGGGAAATTACGATACAATATGGGGAAAGATAATCAAAAGGGCGGAAACCACTCTGAGATTAAATACACGGATTTTAAAGATGCCCAGGAGCTCGTGAACAAAGTGCTAGCACATTTCAAAAATAACACATTTGAATTTGATGACACATTTTTGGATATAGCAACAAGACTACAGGAAAGAACATTACCCCCTTTTGAGTTAGATTATGATAAGCTTTTAAAGTTCAATAATTTGAACTTGCTTTATCCAGAGAGCTTAAGGATGAATAAGTTTGCATCTACTTTTGCTAACCGCTTGTTAGAGCTTCCTTCTTTATACAAAATCAGCCCCTTTATAGACAACTTTGATAAGCTCTCAGCTTTAGAGCTGGAAATTGATTTGGATCAAAAAACGAATTCAGACAAACAACAAGTCACTAAAATTATTAATACAACCCCTAAAATCATTAAGAGCATCTATCAGGACCATGATATTCTGAAAATCATTGACCCAAGAAAATTCGAAGAAGTCGTTGCCGAATTACTACATTCCAAAGGATTTCAAGTCGAGCTGACCAAACAAACAAGAGATGGGGGCTATGATATTTTTGCTATTACAGAAGTCTCAGGTTTTCCCATCGAAATGATCGTCGAATGTAAACGATCTAAGAATACTATAGGGGTCGATATAGTAAGGTCTTTCTGTGATGTAATTAGCCAGAAAAAGCCAAACAAGGGATTACTGGTAACAACATCCTACTACTCTATAAATGCCAAAGAAAGAAAACAAGCAATGGGGGCTGTTTTAGATCTACAAGACAGAGACGACCTTTTAAAATGGATTGTGGGGTAGTATCTCACTAACTGTGTAAGTTAAAAATATCGGGGGTTGCAACCCCCGATATTTTTTGTTTAACTTTAAAAT
>CANMDH010000107.1 GCA_947496555.1 uncultured Aquimarina sp.
AAACAGCAAATCAACCCGGTTTAGTCAACACTGCATTCATGCTCGGTCGTACCGACCGCACGAATGCTTAGTTATTGGGGATGTTTTTTGTTTGATTAAAAGTATACAAAGTAATCAGATTATATACTTTAAGTTGATACTTACTACCTTGCTATCAAATAACAGTCTCCTCTCCCTCTGGGCTACCGTGTGTACACATCTTTTGAATGTAGAAATTATGGATAAAAACTTGGTCAAAACATCCCCCAGCCCCCTTCAAAGGGGGAATTAATATCCCCTTGAGGGGATTATAGGGGTGTTTTCAATACCTTTTAATATTTATGTACACACGGTAGCCCTCTGGGAGAGGATTAAGGTGAGGGCTATTGATTTGAAAGTCCCCTCATCCTGGTCATTACAAGCCTTTTGACTAAGCCTATCCTGAGCTAAACTGAAGGGCTCAAAACAGGTGTAGCGAAGCAATCTCCTAAAACCTTGATGGTATTATTGTTAATACGTAAAAACAATAACAATTGTACGGTTACCCGTAAGGGAATAGATCAATTTATTACTATATTGGCAGCATCTAATTATTCCGAATAGAAGTACTTTTTGGGTGATGTTTCGGGAGGGAATATGAGTAAGTATTATGGGGTATTTAAAAGATTCTTCTTTTTATCATGAAGCTATAAGTGAAAGACGGTACGACTGCGCTACCTATTTTTTATTTGATACGTATATTGTAGCAGAAATCGACGAGGGTATTGTATATACCTGGGATGATCACGCAGAGCCTATTGTAGCAGAACTAAGTGAATTATACGATCAAAAAGGCGAGGGGCTGGTCTTAATTTCTAATCGGGTACATTCGTATTCGGTAAAACCCAGTGATTGGATCAAGTTTTTTAAAAGTAATTACAAGTTAAAAGGATATGGCATAGTAAGTTATTCCCGGAAAGGTCTTATCGCTTCACTAGTCGAAAAACTATTTATGCGTAATAGTTTCAGGAGTTTTGACAACCTTGAAGAAGCCATCGCCTGGGCCAAAAGCCTCACACACAACGGAGATGAAACTTCAAAGGAGAAGAGCGCGTAATTGAAAACCGGGCTTCGAGAGCACTTCGACAAGCTAAGTATGACACCTCAGCCCTCGAGTCTGGATCAAAATAAAAATAGAAAGAAGCGATCACTGAGGCTCTCGAAGTGAAAGCGGGCTTCGAGAGTCTCAGCCCCCATTTCCAATTCCCCATTCCCAATTCTTCATTAAACTCCCCAGTTTCAAAAAATGAAAATATCGTTCTTTATCATTGTGCATTATAAATAATGTTACGATTAAGATTTGACAGGTTATATGTATATCCTTGAATGTAGTGATGGTAGTTCTTACATTTTCAAAACCGTCAATTCGAGTGTCCCGATGGTAATCGGGATGTATCGAGAATAGGTTTTGAAATCCAAAACACGGTTCTCGATACACCCTTCCTTTGTCAGGGCACTCGAACTGACGTATTTTAGATAGAAAAATAAGTACAAGGTTGGTCCAGGGCCAAGAAAGAAGCATTGATGAGAGGGGATCTAGAAGCTTTACCCGGATTATCAATGGTATATCCTGACAAAAGGACTTCGGTTTCGAGAGCACTACGACAAGCTCAGTATGACACCTCAACCTACGACGAAAATCCTAAGGATGTAGATCTCGAAGGGTGAGGCTCTCGAACCCTGAATCTGAAACTACCATACCCGGGCTTCGAGAACCTCAGCCCTCGGACATAGATTAAAACAAAAATGGAAGTTAATCGAACCCTGTCCTTCGACAAACTCAGGAGCCGGTTAGTCGAAGGGTGAGGCACCTAACAATAATCCGAAGGGTGAGGCACTCGAACCCTGAATCCCGTTACTAAAAACAAAAAGATAATTCCAAAAGATATTCTTTTATCTACCAATGTGCGCGACTTATTTCAGATACTTTTTATATTTACGCGATACTTAGGAACATGGACTTACAACAACAACTTATCTTTGTATTTAGTGCCTTGGGCGGATTTAATGGATTATTCCTGAGTTTATATTTTGCCTTTTTCTCTAAGCAAAAGAAACAGTCCAATTATTTTCTATCGGCATTGCTTTTGGTACTAAGCATAAGAATTATCAAATCCGTCTTTTTTTATTTCAATAGAGATTTATCTCAGGTATTTATTCAGATAGGGCTTTCGGCCTGTGTGCTCATTGGTCCATTTCTATATCTATATACCACCGCAGTATTTTCAAAAAAGACTTCAAAAAAATGGTGGCTTCATATAGTACCTGCCGCAATTATAGTAATCGCTTTAAGCCTTGTGTATCCATATTGGGAGCATAGAAGAATATGGGTGTGGTATATTGTTAGAGGTATTTATGTACAATGGCTTATCTATATCATATACACAGGAATATCACTAAAACCTATACTGAAGAAACTTTTTGTTCGGGATTCAAAATTAAAAGATATAGAGGTTTGGATGATTAGTATTTTTGTGGGCATTACACTCATTTGGTTAGGCTATAATATTGGGCCCTATACTTCGTATATCACCGGCGCATTATCATTTTCGTTTGTTTTTTATCTATTGGTGTTATTTTGGATCTTTAAAAGAAAGAAGAACACTATGTTTTTTGAAGAACCTGTAAAGTATGCCAATAAAAAGATTGAAGACGTAGACGCCATTGCTTTTCAGGAACAATTGCATACCGTTATTAAAGAGCAACAGTTGTACAAGAATTCCAACATAAAACTTAACGATATTGCCAGGCAATTGCAGGTGCCATCGCACTACCTTTCTCAATTCTTAAATGATAATTTGGGGAAGAGCTTCTCTATTTTTATCAACGAATATCGTATTGAAGAAGCAAAGCGCTTGCTGGCTGGTGAAAGTAAATATACGACTGAAGCTATTGGGTATGAGTGCGGATTTAATTCGAAATCTACCTTCTTTACCACCTTCAAAAAAATAACAGGCGTTACTCCGGCACAGTTCAAAAATGAACAAAAGTAGTTCTGTTTTATAAATCCGAACTTCTATTTTATAATTCATAAATCATTTTTGCCAAAGATGTTTCAATTTGCTGAAAAATTAATTCAGTATGCGAAATATTATATGTCTTAT
Source organism: uncultured Aquimarina sp. (assembly GCA_947496555.1). Taxonomy (GTDB): domain Bacteria; phylum Bacteroidota; class Bacteroidia; order Flavobacteriales; family Flavobacteriaceae; genus Aquimarina. The sequence continues at coordinate 3,123 of CANMDH010000107.1, forward strand.
TTGTGCTGCACTTCTACTGTATGGATGTGGTCGCTCTTCCAATACAGAAGTGCAAAAATCATCGTTGGGCAACATCTTATTTATTACCTCCAACCAACATACCTATGGTACTACCAATATAAATACAGCCAATCATTTTGCAGAAATTGTTTGGGCCTATGACGTGCTAGTAAAAGCTGGTTATCATGTAGATTTTGTAAGTCCAAGAGGCGGAGCAATCCCAATTGGGTATATCAAAACCTCTGATAGCATCCAAAAGAAATACTTGTATGATGCCACATTTATGAATTTGCTCAAAACGACCAAAAAAGCAATAAATATTAACCCTGGTGATTACACAGCTGTATACTATAGTGGAGGAGGAGCCGCTATGTTTGGTGTACCCGAAAATATAGCGATACAAGAAATAAGTAGAAAGATATATGCCAATAACGGAGTAGTATCTGCCGTATGTCATGGTACTGCGGGCATAGTGAATTTAAAAACCGATAACGGAAATTATATCTATCAAGGAAAAGAGGTAAATGGTTTTCCGGATAAGTTTGAAAACAAAGAGGCAGCCTATTATAAAGAATTCCCTTTTTCTATTGAAGAGGCGATCAAAAACAATGGTGGAAACTTCGTATACTCCAAAAAAGGGTGGGATGGGTATTATACCGTTGACCAAAGGCTGATCACAGGCCAGGACCCTACAGCATCAAAAATAGTAGCTCAAAAAATAATAGAAACACTTCAAAAAACGAACTAAATATAAAATCAAGAATCCTATGAGAAAACAAATCTTAGTACTTATCACATTTTTGAGTTTTACAGCAGTTATTTCTGCTCAAAACTCAGAGTATCAAAAAATTGAACAAACACTATCCTATTATTTGGATGGAGGAACCAACAGGGAATTAGAAACAGTAAAAAAAGCTTTTCATCCCAATGCCATGATGAGCGGTATTCAGCAAGGGAAATTCTGGGAAACCAATGCTATGGAATTTTTTACGAAAGTTATTAAACCCGGACCTAAACAAAATCGTAAAACACGTATTGCATATATCAATGTCACGGGTGATATAGCCAATGCTCGTTTAGAAATTGAATATCCTACATTTATGTTTATCGATTATATGAGTTTGTTAAAGATTGATGGCGAATGGAAAATAGTGGGTAAGATATACCACAGAAAATCTTTTGAAAATAAATCAATAAAATAAGTCTATGAGAGTCCTAGCTATTGTGATACTTATGTTTTTAACCAGTTCTAGCGGAATTGCACAAACGTACATCGGAGATACAAAGGAGGTCAACGAAATTCTAAAAAACCTCAAGAGCTTTTCAACCTATGTGATGAACTCTGACTACGATAAGATTGGAAATTGTTATACCAAAGACGCAAAGATATTTCCTAATAATACCAAGATTATCGAAGGAAAAACGGCCATTATTAAATATTGGACCCTACCAGAAGGGGTACAAACCATACACCATAAAATAATGCCAGATGAAATCCAGATCGTTGGCGATACAGCCTATGATTATGGATATTATGAAGGTGCTACGCGAAAGAAAGATGGCACAAAAGTAACCTGGAAAGGTAAATATGTGATTGTCTGGAAAAAGCAAGCCGATACCTGGAAGATCTATTTGGATATCTGGAATGGTGTGAAGTAATGGTTTGTATGGCTATCCGGGCTTCGATCCTTCGAGTAACCTCAGGACCCTTAGCCCTAAATGTTATTCGAACCCTGAGGTTCTCGAAGGGTGAC
>CANMDH010000108.1 GCA_947496555.1 uncultured Aquimarina sp.
CCTTCATATATGATTCCTGATTATTTATCCATCTTGCCAGAGATGCCTATTACAATCAATGGTAAAATTGATCGTAATGAGCTGAAAAAAAGAAAGGAAGGCAATAAGGCAGAAACTTATATCAAGCCGCGTACAAAAACTGAAATTAGTTTGCAAAAGTTGTGGGTAGAATTACTCAATATTGATGATATTGGTATAAATATTAACTTTTTCGAATTAGGAGGACATTCTTTGTTGGCAACCCGACTGATCTCCCGAATTAAAAAGGTTTTCTCTATCGAACTTGAACTGCGTGAAATATTCGAATATCCAACGATTGAAGAACTAGGAAAAGTTTTAGCAAATAAATCCAAATCGGTAATTAAAAAAATCCCAAAAGCGCCTATTCAGGAATATTACCCTCTAAGTCATGGGCAAAAACGATTATGGATTTTGTCACAGCTAGAGGATAATGTGGCCTACAATATAAGTGGAGCTTATAAATTCAAAGGGCAATTTTCAATAAAGGCTTTAGAATTTGCCATGAATGAGTTGATTGAACGTCATGAGATTTTGAGGACAACATTTGATATAGATATTTTGACTGATCAACCTATTCAGATAGTACATGTAAAAGAGAAGTTTGATTTAGGAATAAAATTCACTGATTTACAGGGTTCAAAGAATGTCGAGGATGAACTTCAAAGTATAATATTAGCAGAAGCGCAACATGTTTTTAATCTTAAAATAGGACCATTACTAAGATGTTATGTAATACGTATTAATGAAGGGCATCATGTTTTAATAATGACTCTTCATCATATTATTTCTGATGGCTGGTCAATGGATATTCTCCTTAAAGAGTTTTATGAATTTTATGGTGCTTATGTTAGAGAAAATGAGGTAAGATTTGAACCCTTAAGGTTACAATATAAAGATTATTCATATTGGCAGGTAAATCAACATGATAGCCCATTTATCGAAATGTCTAGATCTTATTGGTTAAAACAATTTTCTGATGATATTCCGGTTTTATCGCTACCATATATTTCTGAAAGACCGAGCATTAAAACTTTTGATGGAGGTTGGGAGAGAGTTAAATTAAGCAAAGAAATAAGTGACTCAATAACCCAAATATCTCAAGATCATGATTGCAGTTTATTTATGACTTTGTTTGCGTCTGTAAATTTGCTTTTGTATCTAAACAGCAATCAGTCTGATATAATTGTTGGAACACCAGTGGCAGGAAGAAATGATAGTTCACTAGAAAATCAAGTGGGGCTATATATTAATACCTTGGCTGTTCGTACAGAGATAAATGGTGATCATGCATTCTCTAATTTATTGAAAAAAACGAGAGAAAAATTACTTGAAGCATATCAACATCAGCACTATCCTTTTGATTTATTAGTTGAGGAACTTGATTTATCAAGAGATCTAAGTAGGTCTCCCTTATTTGATGTGATGATTGTTTTACAAAACACATCCATCAATGAAGAAATTGATACAATTGAAGGATTAAATATAGAAGAAGTAGCTCCAACCAAAGGTTTTAGCAAATATGATTTAACTTTTAATTTTCATAATGATGGAAATGAAATAGTTTTACAGATTGATTATAATATTGATCTATTTTCATCAGAGATGATAAAAACATTTATAGATCGGTATATCAAAATTATTCAATCAATTACCAACAATACCGCCTGTCAATTAGATAGTATTGAGTTCTTACAAGAGTTAGGTAAAAATAAATTGCTTGAAAATAATAACTCAAAATTGGTATGCCCAGAATATGAAAGTGTCATTGATTTATTCAATACCAAATCTCAGGACTATGCAAATAAAACAGCACTCGTTTATAAAGGCAAAAAATGGAGCTATACTGATCTGGACAACTTGAGCAATTCTATTGCATGGCATTTAAAATCAAATTCTTATGCGTCTAAGGAAGAGGTTGTAGGACTACTTTTACCTAGATCCGCATCATTTGTTATAGGAATGTTAGGTATTCTTAAGGCTGGAGCAGCATATATGCCTATATCCTACGATACTCCGACAGAGCGTCTGAAATCGATTATAAAAGAGTCGAAAATCAAATGTGTAATAACTGATTCACAATCAAAAATTCACAGTGATTTTGATGGGATTGATGAAATATCTATCGACAAGATTTTGAACACTTCAGACAACAATTACAATAAACTACCAAAGGTTAACAAAAATAGTGATCCGGCATATGTTATTTATACTTCTGGATCAACCGGAACACCAAAAGGAGTTGTTATAACTCATCTTTCCTTACTTAATTACTGTAATTGGTTTAATAAAACCTACGGAATTACAAATGATGATAGAACGTTGTTGCTATCTTCTCCAGCATTCGATCTTTGCTATACTAGCTTATGGACCAGCTTGCTTTCTGGTGCCGGACTATACATATTGGAAGAAGCAGAGTATTTAGATACTGAGGAGCTTACTAAAGAACTTATAGAGAATCGCATTACATATATTAAGATCACACCGTCACATATGCATATGCTTCTGTCGGATCCGAACTATACAGAACATATTAACCAATATTGCTTAAGGCTTGTGGTTTGTGGAGGCGAAGCTATTAATCCAGATCATGTAGAAACCTTAATAAATGACAGGCCCGAACTTTTGATTGTTAACCATTATGGTCCCACCGAAACAACAATAGGTTCTATTGTAAAAAATATTACAAAAGATAATATTAAAGAATTCAAATTAAATCCTTCAATTGGCAAGCCTATTGATAATACCCGTGTTTATATTTTAAATAAAAGCGGTTATTTATTACCTAAAGGAGTTATTGGAGAACTAAGTATTGGTGGATTTGGTCTGGCAAAAGGATATTTAGAGCAAAGAAGTTTAACAGAAGCAAAATTTGTTAATAACCATTATGCTATAGACGAGAAAGTATACCGAACCGGAGACCTTGGTTATTGGAATGAACAAGGCGATGTTTGTTTATTAGGCCGCGTAGATGATCAATTAAAAATAAGAGGTTATCGTGTAGAGCCAAAAGAAGTGGTCCATTATATTGAAAATATTAGAAACATAAGTAAAGCATACGTTCAGCCCGAATATGGTAATAATGGCGATAAAATACTTGTCGGGTATTATGTATCAGATCAAAATATTGATGATATTGAGTTAAGATCTTCTCTAGAAGAAAGATTGCCTTCCTATATGATACCTGGAATTTTAATCAAAATCGATAAATTCCTTATTACTGAAAATGGCAAAATTGATAAGAAATCTCTTAGTTCAATTAACAAGCACGTATTCCTAAAAAAAGATAAAAAGCTACCAGTTAACTTAGACGAAGAAAAGCTGCTTAAGTTATGGCAAGAAGTATTAGGTGTAACTGATATAAGTACTACAGATAATTTCTTTTCAATTGGTGGACATTCTTTAAAAGCAACAATTTTAATTTCAAAAATCAAAAAACAATTTGATTGTGAAATTACTTTAAAAGATATATTTCTTTTCCCTACTATTGAAAAACTATCTAATCAAATAGTAAAAGATAAAAGAACTAAGATTGCAGCCATAACGAAAGCTCCCGAGAAAGAACACTACGTGTTATCCAATGGACAAAGGCGCTTATGGGTACTGAATGAATTGGATGATGTTGGAACTGCATATAATATAATGACAACGCTTAAGTTGGAGGGAGAATTTAATAAGTCTTTATTAATTAACTGTATACATTTACTTATAGAACATCACGAAATCCTTCGAACAACAATTGTTGAAGTAGATGGGCAGCCATACCAAAAAATAAATGTTGCAAGTGAAATTGGACTCAAGGTTGATCATTTAGATATATGTAAAATTGAAGATCAGGAAAAATATGTACAGGATTTAATTAACAAAGAATCAGCTTTCATATTCAATTTGAGCAATGGGCCATTACTTAGAATAAAGTTACTAGAACTTAAAGAAGACTATTGTCTTCTTTTGGTCAATATGCATCATATCATTTCTGATGCATGGTCTGCAGCAGGCATGATTGGAGAACTGAAAAAAATGTATGATAATCCTGAATTGATTAAAGAAGAAAATTTTCGATCTAATAAAATTCAGTACAAGGATTATGCAGAATGGCAATATAATCAACTCATGAGTGGGGCTTGGGAAAAGAGTCGTCAATATTGGTTGAATTTGCTATCTGGTGAACTTCCCCTTATAAATATTCCTTCAGATTATTCAAGACCAAAGTTCAAAAATTATATTGGAGATGAAATTTCATTCAATATTACCGGTAAGCCGTATCTCATGTTGAATGAAATTGTTAAAAATACGGATACCAATATGTTTATCCTGCTTTTGTCTGTTGTAAAAGTATTTTTGCACAGATATACCAGACAGAATGATATTATTATAGGAGTTCCTGTTACAGGAAGACAACATGAAGAACTAATTGACCAAGTTGGATTTTACTTAAATATGCTTCCAATCAGAACTAAAATGAGCAGTGAAGACAGTTTTGATAAGGTTCTCAAAAATGTAAAGAATAACGCTCTTAATGCATTTGATCATCAGCATTATCCTTTTGATAGCTTGGTTGAAGATTTGAAATTAAACAGAGATCTAAGCCGATCACCGGTTTTTGATATACTTCTTTCCTATGAGAAAGAGGAAGGTGTAAATGAAGTTTTAATTGGTGATGCTTTAGTAAAACATCGGGATTCTGAGAGTAAGATTAGCAAGTACGATTTAAGTTTTTATTTTGTTGAGGTTGATGGAGGTCTTTCGGTTTCTATAGAGTATAGTATTGATT
>CANMDH010000109.1 GCA_947496555.1 uncultured Aquimarina sp.
TGATTTTAAACACCAATTCCTCTGGGGCTAGCCCCAGAGGAATTGAAACAACAGACAGAGTTTAATTTACATATCCATTTCTAATCTATCTAAGATGTTATAGAGATCTTTATTTTAATGTATCCTTTACATAAATCCTCTTTTCAAAATAAACCTTTCTTTCCCCTTTAATGATACTATCATTAATGGTAGGGTCTCTTTCAAAATACTCCTTCATATAACCTCTTAATATTTTCTCTCCAGGAGTTTTAAACCACCTTCCAAAAACAGCAACGTATTGGTGATTGGTTCCTTCAGGAAAATTTACTTGATTTTTTGTATCATGTTTTAAATTTAGAAATGTATCTAACACAACCTCATTCACATTTGAAAAATTCTCATTAAAATTTGATTCTTCTTTGGCAATTAACATTATGATCTCTGAATTATATTTTCTAGCTAATGGGCTATTACATCTTATGCTTGCCGAAAAAGGTTCACTAATCATGATAGTATCTTTTGAATAAAAATCAAATAAATTCATTGTTGAATTTCTCGAACTTAATGTATCTCCCTTAAAATCCTCTTGATCATAGGTGTTAAATTTTTTAGCATACCAAGTAGTATCTCCCTTTTTAGTGAGAAAAAACTGCCTATTAATAATACTCTTATCTTTTATTACATAATATTCACGTATGTCACTTAAAAAACCCTCTTTGGTATATCTTAACCAGTTTCCTTTTTTAACCCCTTCTTTAGTAACAATACCCTTTTTGAATAAATTACCATTTTTATAAAAGACTTTAATACTATCATTATTTTGATATCCTTTGATTTCCTTAAATATTTTCAAACCGTCTTCATCATAATAATGTTCTATTTTGATAGTATCATTATACTCTAAATAATATTGTGTTTTCAAGTTCCCAGACTCATAGAATTTCTTATTCGAATTATCATCTGAACATGATATTACCCCAATAAAAATTATTGGGATATACATTCTATTAATTATGTTTAAAATACTTTTACTATTGTTCATCTGTTGGTCTATGAATTATTACTGAATTACCTCTATTGGCTGCGTTAGTTGAATCAATTACTGACTGTGTTTCTGTAACTGGGATTGTTGAAGTTTTTGAAGTTTTTCTGCTTCCGTTTTGAGATGTAACTGTCAAAGTGTTTTCTGCTGGCTCTTCATTACCCTGGTTTTCCATCGTAGCATCAACAATTTCACCTCCTAGTTCAATACCTTCTCCAGTTGCACTAACTTTTTCTGCACCATCTTTAACTTTATTGAAATTGTTTCGTTTATTAGGATTGCTAGATGCATCTGTTTTCTTATCACCGTTGGCGCTAGGCTTCTTCATCCCAAATAAAGTTTGCATAACCTCTAAAATAATATCAGCATTTGAAATTGTTAAATCATCTTCAGGGTTTTCGGACACTACAGTTTGTGCGTCTAAAGCATTACTTGCACTTGGATTATCTCCTTCTAAACTTACTGCCGACCCTACTCTTGGCTTCTCTGAGCTTCTACTAGAAGAACTACTCGTACTAGTACTACTTGGTGCAAAAGAGCTAATAAAACTTTCAACTTTTTTAGCATATTTAGTAACCACTTTTAGTCCTGTTCGTATTGCAGAATTAACTTTCTTCAATTTCTTTTTAGGGTTTCCTCCTCCAAAAGGCTTCATTCCATCAGGATCTATAAAGTATATAGGATTATCAAACGCATAGTTGTATGGTGAGTGCCTCCTCATCTGCTCGGCTAAAGGATCTGGATTCATCCATCTCCCTAATGCAGGGTCATAGTTTCTAGCCGTAATATCTATCCAACCTAAACCAAGTTCATCTTGCTCCTCTTTCCCTCCAAAACCTAATAACTGTGCTGTAGAGTTTCCTAAAGAAGATACTGTGCTGTTATATCCTTTGTGTTTCAAACCAAAGGGATAATAATTGCTTTCTTCAATGATCTCAAGATTCCCACTATCATTTTTGGTATAACTTAAACGTACATTCTCCAGATGATCCTTGAACTGATATACATATCGATATCCTGTACCTTCAGGAGTGGCATACCCTTCTGGTGTAGACATATACTGTAATACACTATTTCTATAAACATACTTACCAGCATACTCGGTGATTAAAGAACTTCCCTCTGTAACGATCTTTTTTAGCTTCGCTCCAGTGGCGTCGTAAATATAACTAATATTTCCTGTACCTTCACTATTACTTATCGAAACAGTTTCTGGTAGGTTTAAATGATTATACGTAATGCCAGTAATGCCTTTATTACGATCAATTTTCATGTTCCCATTGTCATCGTACTCAAAATCGTCATTGGTATTTGCTCCATCTCTAAAGCCATAAATACTATTACCTGTATCGGTAACTTTTAAAAGCTTATTACCTTGATCATAACTATAAGACATAACATCCATCCAAAAGAAATTGGAAGTGTTTTGCCAACCATTACGATTCAAGGTTGTTATATTACCCATTTTATCATATTGTACAGCCATATCATATTTGTTATCATTACTGGTTGCACTCAAAAGTCGATTCAAAGCATCATACGTAAATTCATAACTTCTGACGATATTATCATTGGCAGTTTGCCATGACGTTTTTGAGATGTTACCATTATATAATGGGTTTGCACCTGTATTATAGCCTAGAGCAAAACCAAAAAGTGCTCCGTTTGCTGTACTTCCTTTATTAATAGACGTTAACCAACCTCTTACATTATAATCATACTTTATATCTTGCAAGCCACCACCTACTGTTTTAGATGTTAACTGTCCTAAAGCATCATAAGAGTTTTCTACAATAGTCTCTCCTTGTCCATTAATAGTTTGCTTTTGATTGAGTTGCCTCCCCATATGATCATATTCAAAAGTATCAACCGTTACAATAGGTGTATTACCATCTTTAATATGAGTCGTTTTACTCTGTTCAACTTTACCCACAAAATCAAGCTTGGTCTCTACACTATCAATAGCATTTAAGTATTCATTGTTAGTAACCACATAAATTGATTGTCCTTTTGCATCATAATACATAACAGAAGTAGTCCAATAGGGTTTACCTAATACTTTTACTTTACTTCCTGTAGCTAAAGTTTTTGTTTTATTGGTAATTGCCTGGCCATATACTGTTGTAGGATTTACAAACTCAGCAGATGGATTAGTTCCTAAAAACTCATAATCATCATAGTAATTAATGGTCAGTACTTCGCCATTGATCGCTTTTGGATATCCACCATCGGTATAGAACATATCTACTTCTCCAATTCTAACTGCATCACCACGCACTACCCATAGAGTATCTGCATAAGAAGTAGCTTCCTCTTGGATTACATTACGCTCTCGAGTATCTGTAATAATTCCTGTATACGCAATCCTACCAAAAGCATCGTATTTGGTTATTGACCATTCATCTTTAGCTTTTTGATTCGCATCCTGAGTCATAATAAGCTGATCAAGTTTATTATATATCATAGATTCGATTCCTTTGCCTGGTACTTTCTTTTCAATTAAGCGATTTCTGTAATCGTAACGATACTGATAACATAACTCCTTTAATTCATCTGCACTCACTCCATCGTCAACAGTGACCTTAGGAGGCAGCACGTATGAGAGATTCCCATAACTATCATACTTAACGCATTTTTTTTAATCGAGCACCCTTTTTTATCGCATACCCTGCAAAAACACTAAAAAATAAAAAGTTTTGGTACTATCACCCTCGCAGCAGCAACCCAGATTATTGCTAAGGCAATAAGCCCCTGTCTTGCTGCTGCTCCCTTATCCTCGGTATGTTACATAACACACGAGCTTTATAATACAAGTTTTAGGGGTTTTGATTGTTAAGAGGTTTCAACTTGTAGCTATAAATTGTGTTATGTAAAATACTCCCATAGCTTCGCCCCAAGCTGCCATTGCGCTCAAAATCTGACTTCTAACAGACGATTTCTACTGAAGATATTACAATATTGTACCCATATGATCGTGTCGTAGAACTGTTCCCAAGCATTCTGGGGTCATTCAGTCGCCATTAAGGCTAGTATTTTAATAAAAAAGCGGAAGTTCAGCCGCTATCGGCCAACGCATTCCGTTTTTTTATTA
>CANMDH010000110.1 GCA_947496555.1 uncultured Aquimarina sp.
AATACATCAACAGATTTGTATTCAACAGAAACATCAACAATATTAAAATTAGCATTGTTTAAAATGCACAACGGGTAGTATTATTTTCTTATTATTTAAATATTAAATATTTCCGATCTTTTTTCTGAGAGTAGCTAATGCCTTATGCATAAGTTTTTCTATGGCTTTTACAGAAACATTAGATAACTCGGCAATTTCTTTATAGGTTTTTTTATCAATTCGGCTTAAGAGAAAAACTTCTCGTTGTCGTTCTGGTAAAGCGGCGATTGCATTTTTTAACTTCTCCATATACTCTTTTTCAAGGGCTATAAACTCGGGAGATTCGTTATTTATATCAGTATTACGTTGTACAACATAATCCTGGTACTTAAATTTTACTTTTTGATGACGAGTATTACTAATACCTAGATTAGTAGCAATAGTATATATGTAGCTTTTGGCTTTGTCAAGAGGTACTTTGGCACAATTATTCCAAAGTTTAATAAATGCATCTTGCACAATATCTTCCGCCTGATCAAGATCACCGAATTTATAGTACACGTAATTCCTCAAAAGTTTAGAATGACTTTTGAAAAATTGATCAAATGCTTTTTCGTTACATGTAGAATTATTGTTTTCAGACATCAGGGGTATAGAAATATTATGACCAAATCTAGATTTTTTTTTCGTGCTATCAAAAATTAAATAATACTTAGGGGGGTAGGGTATTTTTTTTTTGAGTCGTTTCAGTTAAGAGAGCTCTAGAAAAAGTTTTTAAAAAAGTAACCCTAAAATAAATTATGATGAAAAGACTTAGTATTTGGTTTATATCCCTGTTTACACTTATGCTTGGATTTACTTCTTGCGAGGTAAACGAAGAATTTGATAATGATCCTGAAGTAGAAATTGTAGTAGATAATAAAGAAGGTAGTGCCGTATATAGATTTGAAGCTAGAACTAGTGGAGTAGAAGATGCACAATTGATTTGGACCGTAGATGGAAACGTTATAGATGGCGAAAATCAAAATGATATTATCAATCAGATTATGGAGTATCTATTTGAATCAGGTACACATACCGTTTGTGTTAAGTTGATTAAAGGAGATTTGGTAAGAGAGGCCTGTATAGAGATAAATGTTGAGGTAGATGAAAACGATCCCTGTCCTGATCTGTTCTTTAAACAAGAGCGATATGAAGAACCATATACTTACAAGTTCTTTGCAGATTTTAGAGGAATTCAAGAGATTGGTTATGGATGGTTTGTTAATGGTGAATTAGTTGAAGATTCTAGCCCCGATGAGCGTAATTATTTCATCTATGATTTCAAAGAACCGGGTACTTATGAAGTATGTATTAAGAGCGAAACACCTGATTGCCCAGAAGGAGCATCTTACTGTAAAGAGATTGTTGTTGAAGAACCAAATCTAGCGTGTCCAGAAGTAGCTTTCGAGAAAGGAATTGAAGCAGGAAGTGTTAATACCTATGTTTTTGAATCCATAATTGAAGGTACAGACGAAGTAACTGAAATAAACTGGTTTGTGAACGATGATCGTATCGAAAATGCAACAGATCCACAAGGAGGGAACAGCGTATTAAGATATCAATTCGAACCTGGAGTATATAAAGTATGTATCCAGGTGATTACACCAGATTGCCCAGAGGGAGTGAAATATTGTAAAGAAATAAGAATTGAAGGTGACTGCCCAAATACAGAGTTTAGGGTTGAAGAAGGTAATGATGAGGGAGTATATAAGTTTATCTCTTCTATAGAGAGAGATGATGTTTTATTCTATTGGTATATCAATGGCCAATTAGTAGGCGATGCTGGTAAATATTACTTTGAATATGATTTTCTGTCAGATCAAAGTGGTAATGTACCTGGTGGAGCAGGAGATTACGAAGTCTGTTTACAAATAGAAGCACCTAATTGCCCAATTGGTAATAGTGAAGAATTTTGTAAAACTATAACAGTAAAAGAAACAAATCAATGTCCTGAATTATCTTTTGAGTTAGAACAAGATGGTAATAACCCAGCATATTACTTCTATCCCGGAAATTTTGAAGGTGTAGAAGACGTATCATCAGAGTGGTTTGTAAATGGAGAATATGTAGGAAGTAGCTCTGGTATGCAAGATCCTTTCTACTATCAATTTAACCCCGGAACCTATGAGATCTGTTTAATGATCGAAACTCCTGACTGCCCTAACGGAGTTAAACTCTGCGAAGAAATAGTGATTCCAGAGTAACCCAAAATAAAATTGATAACAACATAGTAATTAAGTTAGTTTAGGTTAGATTAATTAGGTTATTTCCCCGGAAGATATGCCATATGCTTTCGGGGATTTTTATTTGCTCGAATCTCAATTTTTTGATTCTGGTTTTATTTTTATACATTGATTGCCATAAACTTAATCAAAAATAGGGGTAGGGTCTACATCGTTATAAACGTTTTAGATATATAAGACAAATCTACATTGAAGAAATTTATAGTACATAGTAGAATATTTTTATTAGCACTATTGACGCTGTTCAGTTCTTGTGTTAATGACGACTCTTTCTTTCCCGAAGAAACAGGAGATAGTGTTACATCTACTGTTGCCATGGTAGCATTTCTAAACGACATAAATACGAAAGGAGATTTGGTTTTAGAAAATCAGTTGTGTTTTAGTTTCGTATACCCAATAGTTCTAGGATATAATACAGATTCTACCATTCGTGTGAATAGCTTTTCGGGATTGTTGGATGTTATAGCAAGTCAAAGTACAAATTTTAATATAGTAGGAGTGGAGTTTCCTATAGAAATCAAATTAGCAGGAAGCGAAACTTCTATCAAAGTAGATAATGAGGATGCATTGTATGATGTACTTAGAGAGTGCCAACTTGGTACTTTTAGGGATGATTTTGGCTCACTTTTTAGGCAGTGTTATAAATTTGAATATCCTGTAACGTTATTTGATGATCAAAGAGTAGAAACAGTCCTCGAAAATGAAGAAACTTTTGATCGTTTTCTTAGGGATCAAAGAGATAACTACCAACCCGATTTCAAATTTCCTATTAATGTTATGGTTGCTCCAGATTTCGAGGTGATATCTATTTCAACATATTATGAGTTTTATAATATTATAAATAACTGCGTGGGGTGTCCAGATATACAATTTACTTCAGAAATAATTGAAAATCCTGCTACATATAGGTTTGTCTCTAATGTACAAAGTGATACCGCCTTGTTTTTCTGGTCTATTAATAATGAGTTGGTTGGTGATGTAGGTAGTACTATTTTTGAATATGACTTTTTTGCGGTTTTAGATGGAAGTGTTCCCGGAGGTCCTGGAACCTATGAAATCTGTTTAAAGATAGAAACTCAGGATTGCCCCCAAGGTAAAAAAGTCTGTAAAGAAATTGTTGTAGATTCCATATGTCCAGAGCTTAGATTCGAATTTGAAAGAGAACCCGATACTTTTTCGTACAATTTCGTAGCTAATTTTTCTGGAATTAATGAAACAACATACAACTGGATTCTAGATGATCAAGTTGTCGAGGATAATGATGGAGGCGCCAATGGTGATAACATGTTTGCTTTTCAATTTACACCGGGAGTTCACAATGTATGCATAAGTACCGAGACCCCTTTATGTCCAAATGGAATTGAATTTTGTGAAGAAATAGCAGTATGTCCGGAACCATTTTTTATAGCAGAACAACAAGGAAATATGGCTACCTATGATTTTACCGCAGATTTTCTGGGTATGGCTGATATAATTTATGAGTGGACCGTGAATGGAGAACCGTTGGAGAGTGATGGTGGAGCAGGAGGAGATAACATATTTACGTTTCAGTTTGATCCTGGTACATCTAATGAGGTTTGTATTGTTACTGAAGTTCCTGGTTGTTCTGCTACAAATAAGTTTTGTATTACTGTTGATATTCCCTAAGGTCACTTTACCAGAAGATAATAGATTACCCGTTGTGCATTTTGATTAACTAAAAAAAGAGTTGTGCATACTGCTGTTAAGCAGTAAATTGTAATAACGAC
>CANMDH010000111.1 GCA_947496555.1 uncultured Aquimarina sp.
TAGGCACTTTTCAGATCCGGGATGAAAACGGAAACCAGTTTATTTTTGATCGGGTCAGCACTTCTTATGTTGTTTCTAGCTGTCCGGTAAGCTTTACGGCTATCGAGAGTCAGTTTAATCATAGCTGGCAATTGACTACGATCAGAACTCCGCTGGGTGAAGAGATCAATTTTACGTACAGAAATTTTAGTTATCAATATGTCTATGCCAAAGAAGAGACGGCCTATATCAAAGGTGCTAACCAGTATGGCTGTCCTAACAAAGCAAAAGATAATTGTCAAAAAACGATCCATCATATGGAATCGGTTTTGGAAGAAATTTCTTTTGCAGGTGGCAAAATAGCCTTTTCATATTCTGTTAATATAGACAACCCTAGTGACATTTTTCCAGTAGGCTACAACCAACAGGAAAAGTTCACATCAACAACGCACCATCAACGAATCCCAGATAGAATTGTCGGTAACAAAGAGGAGGTTCGTTTTATTTATAGGACCAATACACAATACGACATAAACACCCTATTATCAGAAAGTAATGAAAAAATTCACATTTTATGAAACATATTTTTAGACTCGCAATAATCGTTTTTATGGGATATACGGTTATAGCTCAGGAATTACCCGAAATAGTCCCTTCCAGTCCTGAAGCTGCAGCACTAGGTAAATATGGTGACATCCCTGTAAGCACATACACAGGAGTTCCAAGCATTAGTATTCCTTTAACAACACTACAAGGTAAGTCGTTGTCAATACCCATAAGTTTAAACTATCACGCCTCTGGTATCCGAGTGAATGAAATAGCTTCTCGGGTGGGTCTGGGATGGAGTATGAGTTCATTAGGCAGCATCACCAGAAGTTATAGAGGACTACCCGACGACTCTAACTCTGGTTATGGTTTCTTAAGTACAAATTATACGGTAGCGGATTTCTTATCTGGTACAAATCATCAAATTGTATCCAGAATCCCCGATGCCTATGGTAGTAGGGACTTTGAGTCTGATATTTATAATTATAACATTTTAGGCGAGAGCGGAAAATTCTTTTTTACCGAGCAAGGCGATGTGGTGACCTTTCCAAAGTCAGACATCGAAATCATCCCAATAATGGATACATCACTAAAAATCATCGGATGGAAAATCATAGCAATCGATGGTACAGTCTATTATCTGGGCACTTCCAAAAATGGCGCTAGATCCGCAAACGATACTTCCACAGTATATAGCACCAACGGTTCATCCATACCACAGGCTTCTACGCCACTTACAAATTACATTACCACCTGGCATATCATGGATATTGAACCGTATGATGGCGAGATGACCTATTTTGATTATGAACATGCTGGTATTTCTTTCTGGAATTTAACAAGCCAGAGCCGCGAAATAGCAACAACTGGAGGCTCTTCTGGAAACCAAGAACGCATTAGTTATGCTAACAATCAAGACAAGGTACACAGAGTGGTGAACATCACGAATGATAGCGGTAGTTTACAATTCCATTATGATTTAGCTAGAGAAGATCTTAAAGCGGATTTTGCTCTCACAGGCGTAGAACTTCTTGATAAGTTCAACAATACTGTAGAGACGTATCAAATGGAATATGGCTATTTTAATGCAACCCAACTTCATAACGATAATTTGGGCGACTTAGACCAGAGAAGAAAACGACTATACCTAAAAAACGTTAAACAAATCTTTAATAATCAACCGATTAAAGTCCATACATTAACTTATAATACACAGCATACATTACCAGATCGTTTTTCCTTTGCACAAGACTTTTGGGGTTATTATAATGGTCAAAATAATATACGATTATACCCTGAAATCAAATGGAATATTAATGGGGTACTAAGCACCATCCCTGGTGGTGATCGCAAAGTATATGAACCTTATGCAAAAGCTTGTGTCTTGACCAAAATAGAGTATCCAACCGGTGGGTCTACCGAATTCGACTTTGAATCAAATCGTATTAGCAATCAAGGGTTTTTTGGGTTAACGAATATGGTGCGCACTACCTTAGGAGGGGTGAGTAGTATCAATTCAAATAGTACCGAGTTTGTAGAAGATATTACCATCGACGATCCAAGTCCATATGTTGGTGGTATTAATTGGAGCGTTTCGATGGAAACTTGCGCGAATCCAGATGGTTTGGATTGTCCTTATGCAGAACTTTATATCCTGGAAAATAACCAAGAACAGTTACTTTCTAGAAGTAATGGCGAGAACCTAACCCGAGGTATTGTTTATGACCCAGCAAACCCTTTACGATTGCGAATAAAATTGTACAACTACTCAGGCAGTCTTGGCGATAGAAAAGAAATTACTACACTTATTACGGGATTCCAATTAGATGCTAATGCTCAAAATGCAATTGCAGCAGGAGGATTACGAGTCAATCAGATCACTAACTACGATACTGATGGGACAAAAATACTTCAGAAAAATTATGAATATACCTATTTTGATGATCCTACTACTTCTAGTGGTGCTTCGCTGAATCCACCAACGTTCTTATATAAAAATATACCTTTTTGCAGCGTTGGTGGTGGAACCGGGATTTCAGATATTTTGAAATCAAATAGTATTTTTCCGCTTACCAATGGTAGCTCCTATACTGCTGGTTATACCCAAGTAACAGAACTTTTAGACAATGGCAACCAGGGCAAAAATGAATTTACCTATACATTCAATTTCGATGGTGAAGGGGATCAGAGTAATGTCTATCAGAGTGGTGCACCTGCTAATATAAGACTAAATATTCCCTTGCGAGACTTTTCTCATAGAAGAGGGCTATTGCGCAATAAAAAAACCTACGCTAAAAATAAGCTTGGTAGCTTCGATCTTTTGCAACAAACAGAAAATAAGTACACTAAGTTCGGTGCATTGATATCAGAAGATAATGTAGTTATTGATTACTTAGGAGGTCTTTGCGGAGGATTTAACGTGTATCAAAATCTAAGTGAACGCTATCATCTTGAGCGCCAAACGGTAACTAGCTATTTTGATACAGGGAACCTAACTACCATAAAAAACTATATCTATGACCCTGGGTATTCAGGTCGTACGTTTTTTATAGGGAAGACAACCACCAATAGTGATAATCAAACCATTGAGGTGAAAAACTTTTTCCCAGATGATATTACTTCTGTGGGTTCTCTTGAAGGTGGAAACTTGTCTCCTGATGCTTTTAATGCTATTTTGTTAATGAAGAAAAATGGTAGTAAAAAAAGAATTGGACACCCTATCCAAACAACCACCACAAATAACGGAAGAAAAGTTATTTCAAGAACCAACTTTAAAAACTGGGGGAGTAATCTGATACTCCCTGAAATTGTCGGGACTTCTAAAAATCAATCCGATGTAGAGCCAAGAATCCAATATCACAAATATGATGACAAAGGCAATCCGTTAGAAGTTTCCAAAGCTGATGGAACACCAATTTCCTATATCTGGGGATACAATGGTCAATACCCTATCGCTAAAGTTGAAAATATAGCGTATAATGATCTAATAAGTTATGTGGCTAACCTACAATCATTATCAAATGCCGACAATGATAGAACTCAAGACTATCAAGGCAATGAAGGGGCTTTACGGCAAGCCTTGGATAATTTACGAACAGCTTTACCTAAGGCTATGGTTACTACCTACACCTACGATCCTTTGATTGGTGTGACCAGTATTACCGACCCCAAAGGATACACCATGCATTATTTCTATGATGATTTTAATCG
>CANMDH010000112.1 GCA_947496555.1 uncultured Aquimarina sp.
GATCCAACAGTTTTGGATATTGATGCTGCCGGATTTTTGGCAGATTAAATAGCACTCGAAAGGATTCGAGCGCTAGCGGAGGAGACTTTTTAACAGGAATAAAAGATTCTATTCGAATAAAATATGAAGATGGTTATGGAGTAGGATTAGGTGTAAAAGTCACTAAATATTTTCATCTTGAAGGAGAGGCAGATGTATTTAAATTTGATTATTATTCTGGTAGAGACAGATTAAAATTATCTATACTGGGATTGTCCGGAAAACTTCATGTTGGAAAACCTACGAATAGTATAATAGATCTTGATATATCAGGTCATGTCAGTGAATTAAGGTTTAACAATGTTTTTGAGAATATTAAAGAATTTGAACTACCCGATTATCAACGATTCGATTTTTTAAATGGTAAGTTTGTCTTTAACGCAGGTTTAAAGAAGGAAAAGTTTTCCGTAGGAGGAATTGGTTCTGTATTGAGAAATACTCGTGAAGGAGGATGGACTCTTTGGAACGGTAGACCAGTATTAGGATTTGGAGTCGGAAAATTAGAAACGGATATTTTCGATGAAACCGATTTAGGAGCCAAATTTAAAACTCCAATTGGAAAAATTGGAATTGGAGTTAATTTTATTCAATTTGAAAAAGCATGGAAGGCTTTCTTTAGATAATGTAATAGTGAATGAAATATGAATAATAAAATTAAGAGGATTATTGCAGCTACAATGGATTTGGTAATTGTAATCTTATTGATCTATGTATGGACAATTACTAATAACGGTTTTAGTAAATTGACCAACGTTCCGGTTGATAGTGGTGCCTTTTTCGGAATTTTTTATTCATATTTCATTCTTTTAGATTTTTTCCTCAAAGGGACTTTAGGCAAAAGAATGATGAAAATAAAGGTTAATGTTTCGAAGAGGAATTTTTTAATTTTTTTTAGAATAGTTATTAGAAATTTATTCAATATTTTAGAATTGATTATACCTTTGATATATATTATTCCTGTTTTGATTTGGAATAAAAAATTAGGAGGGTATTTAAGTAAAGTTGAATTAGAATATGAATAATTTTGTGTTTAAAGAAGCACCATCATTTATAATTTCTGAGAAATATATATTTGATTTTTTGGGAGTAAAAAAAAATGTTACTGTAAAAAGGGGTTTATTAGATGCAAAAACTGAATTCAAAATTAAATTTGATGACAAAAAGGGATCACTTAAGATTAAAAGTAATCACTTATTAAATACAGTTTTCGAAGGGTATTTGGGAACAAAAAGATTTAAAATAAAGCAAACTGGAGAAGAGATCAATGTTAATTATGAAAATGTAATTTACGATTTCATATTTCAAAAAGGGTTGGTTACAGGCATATTTGTTGAAGACCAAAATATTGGAATTATAAAACAGAAATCTAATGTTAAGTTTGGTCTAGAAGAATATTTTGGCATCATTGAAAAGACCATTCCTGAAGAAGTCTTGATCATGTTTTTGGTACTTTTTAATAAAATTTATTCTAAAGATGGTTATCTACATTATAAACATAAGGGATTTACTTCAATCAAACCTAGATTACAGTGTAATCCTTCACTTGCTGAAAAACTAGGTAAGATAGATTAAATTCTAATTGTTAAAACTTGCAACTCATGAAAAAGAATAATGGATTAGAAAAACAGTCACAAGATCGTGACTGTTTTCAATTCATGAGGCCACCAGAACCCACCAAATCAATGCTAAGATGTTCAAGCATAAGCATAGTATTGTAATATCTCTTCAGAAAATCTTTCGTTAAACCACAAGTTTTTACCCAAAACCATTAGCAATACAAAAACGAATCAACTATTTTTGATGCCGAATTTAAAAATTAATTACGCGTACATTTAATCATTTCTCCCTTGGGGAGAAACAGGAATGAGGGATAACAGAAAGAAATGTGTAATTAATTTTTTAAACTTTATAATATAAGTTGAAACATTCAAAAGTAGAGCTTTCAAAATCTATTAAAATTAAATCAACACACATGAACATTCTAGTACTCGGATCCGGAGGGAGAGAACATACCTTTACCTATAAAATTGCGCAAAGTGATTTATGCGACCAGCTATTTGTAGCACCCGGTAATGCTGGCACAGCTGCTATAGCGACCAACGTGGCTGTGGCGGTTACCGATTTTCCTGCAATCAAAGAGTTGGTCCTCAAGGAAAACATTAAAATGGTAGTGGTTGGCCCTGAGGATCCATTGGTACAAGGCATCAGTGATTTCTTTGCAAACGATAATGATCTTAAAAAGGTTATAGTGATTGGTCCTTCAAAAGAAGGGGCCCAGTTAGAAGGGAGTAAAGAGTATGCCAAAGAGTTCTTATTTAGACATAACATTCCAACCGCAGCATATCAAAGTTTTACCGCAGCTACCGTAGAAGAAGGGAAAAAATTTCTAGAAACATTAAATGCTCCTTATGTGCTAAAAGCCGATGGTTTGGCAGCTGGAAAAGGAGTATTGATCCTTCAAAATATAGAAGAAGCCAAAACCGAACTTGAAAATATGTTGACCAACAAAAAGTTTGGTGCCGCCAGCGAAAAGGTAGTGATCGAAGAATTTCTCGACGGCATCGAATTGAGCGTTTTTGTACTTACCGATGGTAAAAATTATGTGACCTTACCAACCGCCAAAGATTACAAACGTATTGGAGAGGGGGATACAGGACTAAATACCGGCGGAATGGGAGCTATCTCACCTGTTCCTTTTGCTGATGCAGCATTTATGAACAAAATAGAGAATCAAATCATCAAGCCTACAGTAGAAGGTTTAGTCAAAGAAAACATCGACTATAAAGGCTTTATCTTTATCGGATTGATCAAAGTGGGTAACGATCCAAAGGTAATCGAATACAATGTGCGTATGGGAGACCCAGAGACCGAAGCAGTGCTGCCTAGAGTGAAAACTGATTTGGTATCCTTGTTTCAACATGTAGGGAACCAAACATTAGATCAAGTTAATCTCGAAATTGATCTCAGAAGTGCTACCACGGTAATGACCGTTTCTGGTGGCTACCCAGAAGCGTACCAAAAAGGAAAAGAGATCACAGGAATCGAGGCTATTTCAGATTCTATAGTTTTTCACGCAGGAACAAAGCTCGAAGGTGGTAAAGTGGTTACTAATGGCGGAAGAGTTATTGCAGTAACCTCATTTGATAACGATTTCAGAGAAGCACTTAAAAAGTCATACCAAAATATCGAAAAGCTACATTTTGATAAGATGTATTACAGAAAAGATCTTGGGTTTGATTTATAAGACTTCTAATCCTAAAAAGAGATTCGATTATCATAGAGATACTTCGTCATCCTGAACTTGATTCAGGATCTCATGCACAACATTGATTTTTTAATAGGTGAGATGCTGAAATAAATTTAACATGACGGACCTATTCTTGATTAGTAAGAAGTATTGACAAAAAAGAGCATAAAAAAACCGAATTGTCTACAAATTCGGTTTTTTTATGCTCTTTATTGTCTCGTCCTAAAATAGCGATACACTAAAATTTAGTGTAATGAAAAATTCAGTAACCGCGGGTTATGTAAAGCGAA
>CANMDH010000113.1 GCA_947496555.1 uncultured Aquimarina sp.
TTGCTTTGTAGCAACCAACTGTTAGAAAAAAGGGTACAGAGTTTATTTTTTTACGTAACTGAATACACTGGTAAGTACGTCTATAAGAATGGAAATCTTGAGTTCTTTAACCACCCAGAAGGGATTGTAGAAAAAGAAGCCGATGGGTATAAATATGTGTATCAATTTAAAGATCATCTGGATAATGTAAGATTATCTTATAGGGATGCTGATTATACAACACTCATAAGTAATACTACATTTGATACTGGGGTTGATAATTGGCAAGGACAATCTGCAACCCTTATTCAAGAGAGTGGAAGACTAAAAGTGACAGCATCTAATCGATGGAATGGAGTACAAAAGTATTTTGATGTGGTAATAGGTGATGTTGTAAATTATAGTTTACTTCTAGATAAAGGCTCAACAGAACGTTTAGCGCTGGTGATTTATGAACATGATAGTAATGGTAAGCTAAAAACTACAGTGATTAATGATGATGCAAATGGATTGATAAGCGGTTCTTATAGTGTATCAGTTGGGACTAAGATTAGAATAAAAATAGAAAAGGTACTTGCAAGTGATAATGGCATACCTACCCATTTTTATCTTGAAGATGTCTACGTTACAAAAGGAGAGTTAACTATTGTACAGGAGAAAAACTATTATCCCTTTGGACTAACCCACAAAGGGTATAACACAGCTGTAAATGGGAGAAATCATAACTATGGTTTTGGGAATAAAGAAGAACAGGATGAGATAGGGCTGGGTTGGATTGATATTACTGCTCGTAACTATGACCCTGCATTAGGTAGATGGATGAATTTGGATCCATTGGCTGAAGATATGACTAGACATAGTCCTTATAACTATGCATTTGACAACCCTGTTTACTATATTGATCCTGATGGGATGTCTCCTTTTGACAATTATAAGATATATTCTGATGGATCAATTTTAAGGCAAAAGACAGATGATGCTACAGATACATTTACATATGTTGATGAAGGAGGAACTTCACATGAAATAGGAACCTATGATAAAAATGATAGTGGTCTGATTAAGTTAGAAGATATCAACTATAGTATGGGGGATACTGAAGTCAAAGTAAGCACAAAGCCAGGTAATGGATACCGTTCATATGTTTCAGGTAGTGCAATGGCATCTTTAATAGGAGCTTCTGCTGATTCTGGTGAGGAGATTTATGTTGTCAGTGCAAGTAAATCAGATGGATCATCACCACCTCCAAGTGTTTCACATAAAAATGGTAAAAACCTTGATATAAGATATGCAGGTAAAGATGGTTCAAGAGATGCTATTAATTATAAGAACAGCAAAACTAATTTTGATAAGATTGATCAATCAGCATCTTCAACAATGAATGCTTCTTTAAAGAAATTTGGCTGGAAAGACATTAAGTCATCTAAGCTAACAGTCACAAATACAACCACTATCACAGGAGCAGATGGTAAAGAGGTTACAAATACAACTTCTAATACTTATTCTGTAAGTGGTACAAAGCATTTGAAGAATCATTATGATCATGAACATCTACAAGGATATAAACCTAATGTTACAACAAGAACTTTGCAAACACCTATAAACTTACAAAGTTTGCCACCAGTACGTTTATTTAATTAATTATAAAGTTATGACCAGTTTTTTTATTAAAACATTTTTAGTACTTAGTCTCATCAGTTGTGCAGACAGGAACAAATCTACTGCTGATTCAGTTGATAAGACAATAGATAAGACTTCTGAAACATCTAAAGAAGAACCATTACAGTCTAATAATGAAGGATACCTATTTGTTGAGATATCTAAGATTTATAATAGCGAAGGAGAGTTTACTGTTATGAAGGATAATGGTAACCCTATGTTTTATTTTAAAGGTAAAAACATTTTTATTGCAGATAATGAATATGACATCATAAATGATGAACATGCTTATAAGAAGTTAATTAATGTAGAGGCTTATTTTCCTGAAAATGACTTGTTCATACTTAAGGCAAATAAGACAGAAAATAGCTCCTATGAAGTAACTATCAATGATGGGAAAGGTAAGGTTGATGGAGAGAAATATAGTGCTATCATAAAGTTTAAGACTCAGCAAGAATATGTTTTAGAAGGGTATCCAAATCCAACTAAAGATAATCCATTAAGAGTTAGTCCAAATGACAGTTCTGACATTGTCTCTGGCTATGAAGATCATACCTACATTTCAGTTGAAATTGAAGGGGATTGGCTAAAAGTGAAGGATGATAAAGAGTGTTATTCAGGTGAAGAACCTTCAAAAGATGATATCATAGGATGGATTAGATGGAAGAAGGATGGCAAGGTAATTATAGATATAAGGCATATTTGCTAAATAATAGAAACAATAACAATCTAAAGCAGCTACAGCAATGTAGCTGTTTTTTGTCCTATAAGGTGAGCATAAATACTATAACATAAAATGATAAGACATAGCATTATATTAGTATTAACCCGATAGCGCGGATTTGCACCTTAAATCCGTAAGTTTAAATTAATTTAAACTTACGGATTTAAGGTACAAATCCGCACTATTGCTTTTTAAGGTTGTAATCCAGGCCACCAATAAAAACAAAATATAAATTCAAAAAGCTCGTTAATTAGTGAGCTTTTTGAATATTAAATGCCACTAGAGCAATCCACGTACGATCTACAACTATAGTATTGATGTAGAATTATAATACCTTCTCAAAAAATCCCTCGTTAGAAGTAAAAATTTTTTAGCACAAATTTGGTGGTTTCGTGTTGTTGATCCAATAATTGTTTCCGTACAACGAAAAACGAATGTTAAAGGGGATTTTTCCCCCTACAGGCCTATTGATTGTCGCCATTTTTTGCAGTAGGTTTGATACCGGAAAAATTGAATTACTAATACACCTAACTACCTAACCTTATGAATACCTATCGCTATTCTTCACCATTTTATGCTTTTACAACAACCGGCTTTTACTCAAAATTCTCTATTCCCTGTTCGGGATAAAGCACTGTGACTACAGCATAGTACCGGATAAAAAGTAAATAATCAAAGTAATAGAAAAACAAAAATTGAAGGGTGAGCCCAATGAATGTTATTAAACAAATAGAACTTATAAAACGTATCGATCAACTAACCAGATTACAAGCCACAGGAACCCCAGATGAATTGGCTAACAAATTAGAGGTTTCTAAATCAAAATTATATCGTATCATCAATATGATGAAGGATTTTAATGCTCCAATCGAATATAATACAACATTAGAAACCTTTTTATATAAAAAAGAAGTAGGTTTCAAGTTTGGGTTTTATGTTCAAAATACAGAACCCCTTGCTCCTCATACACTCTAGGGTTTTACAGTCAAAAAAGTTCATGTTTTTTATCCTAATCAAAATAAAAGAGGTTCTCTAAAAAGTTGTCATACTGAATATGGAGAAGGAATCTGTCAAATTTAAGTAGCTGAAAAACGGATTACTTCAAAATTAAAATGTTGAGTAATGACGTTTTTTGAGTCTTTTTAGACCTTTAGTTTGCAAGTGTATTATATTTAAAAGAGAAAAGATTAGGTGAACTAATTTTCAGACTAAGA
>CANMDH010000114.1 GCA_947496555.1 uncultured Aquimarina sp.
AATGAAGAACTGATAGCCAAAAGGATTACCCCACACAAACTACGGCACAGTATTGCTACCCACTTATTACAAAATGGAGTGCCTATTGCTACTATCAAACAGTTTTTAGGACATAGCAGTCTGGAAAGTACCCAAATCTATACTCATATCGTAAAGCAATAATCATCACAAATACCAAACATATAATGAAACACACATTTACATCCTATCTCTACGACAAAAAGTACAGCGAGTATACTATAAAAGTATATCTGCTCAAAAGTGATCGTTTTATTGCTTGGGCTAGGTCACAACATAGTAGCCCTAAAAAGATCACCTATAAAAAACTGTTACAATACATCAAATACTTACGTAGTAAGAAGTACAAACCTAAATCTATAAATGGAGAACTTAATGCCATCAAACAATACTTTAATTACCTGATCAACGAGAACTATCGCGGAGATAACCCAACAGAGGGCTTACGAGTAAAAGGGGAACGCAAAAAAGTATTGTACAACCTATTAAGCAATGATGCTTTAGAAGATTTATACTATAGCTATCCCACACAGCATAAAAACCGTCTTGTACAAGCGAGCCTGCAACGAGATAAGATACTACTTGGTTTTATGGTCTATCAGGGCATTACTTCACAAGAATTATATAGACTGCAAACAGATCATATTGTACTGATGCGTGGTAAAATTACTATCCCAGATACTACTAAAAGCAATAGCAGGGAACTAGAGTTAAAAGCGTGGCAGATGATGGAGTTACAAAACTATATCAATAGTACACGGGATGAAATCATACACTACAGTAGGATTACACAAGATGAACAACAATTTTTTTACGGCAGTAAATCACAGATCAATGGTATTATTACCCGAATCATCAAAAAGCTAAAGAAGTATAATGCAGAACTTAGAAATCATAATCATATTAGGTCATCAGTAATCGTAGGTTGGATAAAGCAATACGATGATCTTAGAAAAGTACAGTATCTAGCAGGACATAAGCATATCACATCTACCGAGAAATACTTAACTGATGATCTGGAGAACCTGCACGAGATCGTCAACACCTTCCATCAAAATCCCTAGAGAAACACTTAAAAAAATACTGGAAGGCTTAAAAACCTTTGAAGAAAAAAGAATGTTTTTGCATCAAAATATAACGTTAGGTAGTGTTGCAAAACAGCTTAAGACTAATACCAGTTATTTATCCAAGGTCATCAACTCTTATAAGGGGAAAAACTTTAAAAGCTATCTTAATGGGCTTTAATAATGCAGAATCATTTACTATAGCCTTTAGAAAAGTAACAGGATTATATCCTTCGTTTTTTATCAAAAAAGGATAAAATAACAACTTAGAAGGTTTACAAGAATCAATATAAAACTTCCTCTGATTACTAAAAATATGTGTGTTAGGAGTCAAAAACTAAAAAATATGTATATAAAAACTATCTTTGTTATGAATGTAAAAATGAATGTTATGAACTTAAAGAGTGCTTTAAATAAATACGTTACAGTGTCGCCTGATATTTTGGGAGGAACACCTGTGTTTAAAAACACGAGAGTTCCTATAAAAATACTTTTTGATTATTTACAAGGAGGAGAAAATATCCAAGAATTTTTGGAGAACTACCCAACTGTTAAGAAATCATTTGCTCAAAAAGTCATAGAATTATTAGCCGTTTACGTAATCGAAATTGAGACTGATAATGGAGCTGCTGCTTGATGAGAATTTACCAAGAAAACTGAAATATCGTTTTAATGAAAAATATGAAGTATTAACAGTTCCTGAAATGGGTTGGGGCGGCATTAAAAATGGTGACCTACTAAAACGTATGGAATCTAAAAACTTGAAGATATTGTTGAGTATCGATAAGAATATGAGCCATCAGCAAAATCTTGAAAAGTACAATGTAAGTTTAGTAGTTTTAAACTCTAAAGATGCTCGTTATGCTTCACTAGTAGAATTTATTCCTAGAATAGAAAAAGTACTTGAATCAGGACTAAAGCCTGGATTAATCATTGTGGACTAAAAATCCAAAGGATTATGGACATAGAAAAACAAATAGAAGAGTTGCTACTAGAAATTAAGCAGGTCAAAGACCCTTTATTTATTAAAGCGATCAAAAGTATGTTAATTTACCATAAAAAAGTCACACAGCCTAAATGGTGGGAAGCGTTATCAGAAGAAGAAAAACAAAAACTCATATATGGATAACGAAACCGAAAAATTAAGAGTAGAATTAAAAGAATTTATATCAACTTGTGAGGATGAGATATTGTTAGAAAAAATGTTAGAAGCTGCCAAGAATTATTATAACGAAAATGAATGAGGAAGAGAAGATAAAACTAAAATTAGAAATCATACAATTTATACTTGATTGTAATGATGAAACGATATTAGCAAGAATGGAAAAGATTTTACGAGAAGGATGAGACAGTATCATTAATCCCGAATCGAAAGGTTCGGGCTTTTTGTTTTCATAGGTAAATAGCCAAGTGAGTCGGCTACGCTCCAATGAGTTATTATCACATCAGCCCGAAAAGGGCTTTTGTAATAAACTGTCAAAGGTCTCGTCGTCACCCCTGCTATGGCAAAACTTTTTATTGCTCTCTTGCGCTATCGCTGCAGGATCAAAAAAAAGCTTTTGCCGCCCACGCTCCGTTCCTCCTCGTCGTGTTCCCGGTCTTTTTTTTGTCACAGTTTTTGGAGCAAAAAACATGCGCCAAAAAAAATCCCTACACACTTATCTGGCTCCGCCGCTTAGTCGCAGCCTAGACGATTTTTTGTAAAAGAAGTCTATTGAAAGAAAAAGGTTTACAAAAAATCGTCTGGCGCATCCCTTCGTTACACTCTCGGTCTGCGTCGGCTACTCCTCTCCGCTAGGCTCTCGCCTTGTTATGCGCACACGCAGTATCTTCAATCGCCAGATGGCTATGATTATTATTGAAGTTGAAGCTCATCAGCTTGCGCCTTTGCGCACTTCAACTTCAATAATAATCGTTCTTACTCTTGCGGAAAATCTATATTTTTACAATCGGGTAAGAATGACCACCAACTTCAAGTACCAGTCAAGAGGTTTATACTGGGGCATTAGAAGAAGGAAAACGAAGACACCTGTAAATCCTGTGATCAGGAGTGCCATCCTCTTTTGTGGCATTCTTACCTTTTTTACTCAAAACAGAACTATTTTAGTAAAAAGCGGAAGTGCGTTGGCTGTAGCCTGCAGACTTCCGATTTTTATTAAAATACTAGGCTAAGCGCCGAATGAGCGTCACACAAACTTGCTCAAAGTCTTGAAAAACAACATAAAAACTGCCTAAAATGCCCCCAAACTCATCCAAATCACGTCTACGAGGCGATAATATGTGTCTGGTGTTATAATATTGCTTCAAAAAATCGTGTCTTAAACCTCAAAAGTTCAAGTATAGCAGTTGGTTCGCGGCTATTTTACATAGTTGCGTTATAGACCCTGAGTATGCGAAGAGCGGCTATAACTACCAATTATGTAAAGATAGCTTTGGTGATGCGGCTGGCTTTAGAAGTATTTAGTACTTTTGCTTCAGTTGA
>CANMDH010000115.1 GCA_947496555.1 uncultured Aquimarina sp.
ATCCTTTGTTTTCATAATAAATAAGTTAGAATGTTTTTATTATACTAACTTGGGATACTGCTTTTACATTGTTGCTAACAAAACATAACTGCCCTTCCGGTCACCAACGTTTGTTATATTAAACGTTATGCCTAACTAAAAATATCAATAATTTGAAAATTGAAATTACATCAGAAATAGAAAGGTTTCAAAATCACTTACTATTACCTAATAATAATCAAATTATATTTTCTGGAATATTCGGAATAGGAAAAACATATTTTTTAAAAGAGTTTTTTAGAGAGAATTCAGATAAATATGAGCTGTTTTTGTTATCACCAGTTAATTATTCTATTTCCAGTAATGATGATATAATTGATTATATTAAATATGATATAGCTTTCGAACTTCTTGGGAAGAATATAGATTACGAGAAAACTGATTTTTCAAAATTACTTACTGCTCAATTTTACCTTAAAGACAATTTTATGGACACAATGTCTTTACTTGCAAAAAGTGGAGGTAAAATAGGAAAAGCATTTAGCAATATTTACGAGAATCTAAAAACGATTGTAAATAATATCAAACAACACAATTCTGAATCTCAAATTGATGAGAAAGCAGAACTCATTGATTTTTTAAAACAATTAACAGCTAGAGATAATTCTATTTACGAGGAAAATAGAATCACCGAATTGATTTCAGGGCTCGTCTCAAAACTAAAAGAGGATGATAAAGAAACAGTTCTCATTATAGATGATTTAGACAGGTTAGATCCAGAACATATTTTCAGAATACTTAATGTTTTTGCTTGTCACTTTGACTTAGGAAATTTCTCAGAAAACAAATTTGGATTTCATAAAGTTATTCTGGTTTGTGACATAGAAAACATTAGAAATCTATTTCACTCAAAATATGGTTTAAATGTTGATTTTTCAGGTTATATAGATAAATTTTATAGCCGTGAAATATTCTATTTTGATAATAAAGAACTTGTAAGTAAATCAATAGAAAAGATACTCTCTTCAATAAACATTGAAGGATCCTATAAGTCACTTATTAAACTAAGTTCTTCAGGTAATTTGGTTACTATGAACTTGAAAGAAATTTTAGAGGAGTTAGTTAATAATGATCTAATAAACCTCAGAATATTATTGAAACTCTATAATACTACTTATAGTTTCAATTCCTTTCAATTTAAAATAGATGAAAACCATGGACGTGCATCTAACTGGCAAATGAAACATATAGTAATTTATGATCTCTTGGTATCTTTTTATGGATCAATTACAAGCCTAAAATTAGCTTTAGAAAAGCTTTCGGAAAGAAATCCAACAAAGTTAGTTGATGAAAGACAATTAAAGAGATATGGTCATCTAATTACTCTAATTGATTATAAAAATCATAAGACCGTACCTGAAGAATATGAATATCAGAATAAGGAATTAAATTTATTAATTAAATATACTGTTCAGCGTTATGGTAATTGGCAAGAGGAAGTAGGTTCAAATATTAGTGAAGTAAATTATCTTGATAATAAAGAAATTAAAAGGTTTGATTTCCCTTTAAGTTCATTACTAAAAATTGCATTTGATCAGTATACAAACTTAACCAAAGAAAAAAACTAGGCATAACAATTTGTATATTGCATATGCCGCCTTCGGCAGGCAAACGCAACATACAAGTGACGTTATCTGCAATTTTCTAAAATATTTAGGTAACAATTTGTCTATGAATAAGACACTAAATAGTATAACAAATAGAAAAACAAAATAGAAATGAAACAAATAATTCTTTTAATGGCTGTTCTAGGTCTCATATCTACTACAAATGCCCAACAATGGAACCCTAATGGAAATAATACTACTTCAGGTGCAATTATAACTCTAAATCCAAGTAATCAAGGGGCAAGTTCGTCTTTATCTTGGCATAATAATACTGCAAGAATTCGAATTGGAGGATCTGGAAATGGTGCAGAAAATGGCTTTTTAATACAAGGAGTTGGTGAAAAAAAATTGTTTGAGGTTAATGATGGATTTGCTAGAATATTTAATCCAAGCAATAGAGAGGCTAATTTTACAATGTCTTGGTTTAATAATGTTGCTAGACTTAGAATTGGTGGTTCAGGAGAAGGTGCTATTAATGGTTTTGAAATTCACTCAGTTGGTGAAAAAAAGTTAATGAAGTTAACTCATAGTGGAAATCTGGCAATTTATGGAAAAATAGAATCAAAAGAAGTTAAAGTAAGTTTGACTCCAACAGCTGACTTTGTATTTGAAGAAGATTATGAATTACCTTCTTTAGATTTTATTGAAAAGTATATTAAAAAGAAAAAACACTTACCAGAAATAGCTTCTGCCAAAGAAATGGAAAAAAATGGAGTTAATGTTGGAGAATTTCAAATAAAATTGCTGCAAAAAATTGAAGAATTGACTTTATACACAATCGAACAAGAAAAAGAAATTTCGGAATTGAAATCTCTAAATAAGAAGTTTCTTGAATTACAATCAAGGTTAGAGAAGCTCGAATCCGAAAAATAAAAAGCTTATAACACGAATGTATGAATTCATAATGCCCTAACGGGACATTACGCCTCATACATCAATCGTTGTAAAACATTAAATGTTTGTCTTAACTAATTGAAAAGAACAGTTCACTCATTTATTATACCTTAGCATTTAATTATAGGATAGTTTTGATTGTTCAATAACAATCATCAAATGAAAATGAAATTAAAAAAAGTACTTTTAAGACTAACTCTAATTTTGGTTTGTGGAATTTCATACTCTCAAGTCGAAATCAATGGATATGTAAAGTCGTCAATAACCAACTTACGATCAATTTCCGACATTTACATTGAACAATTGGGAATTGAAAAACCATATCTGGAAAGAACTACAATGGCCGATAGCAATGGATTCTTTCGAATTGAAAATCTTGAATCCAATAGACTTTACAAAATTAAACTTTCCGCTTATGGCTATGAAGATCAGGTTTTTGAGGTAAAAACAGACAATGGAATTACAGAAACTACTCTGACTTTAGAAGCTGGTTGCAAATACAGTAAAGAACAAGCCGTAAAAGATTGGAAAAAAGGGAAACCTAAATTGCTTCTAATTGGATCAGTTGCGCCAATCGTAAACTCCTCAGCTGACAAAAGATTTGAGAAAAAATATGGAATAAAATATTTAGATTTTGGTTGTACACCACCAATTGAGGAGTGTATCAAAATTTATAACGAACAGATTTTCGAATTGATGGATAAAAAGTACGGAACGGAGTGGCGAAAAAAAGCGCGTTCTGATGTTGAATATCTGAAATAAAAACGTTTTACAACATTATATATGAAATCAGAGCAAAGTTTAGTGCTAGATCTAAAGGTAATTTCCTTTTTGCAATGGCGCTAGATTTTTATAATTTAAACAAGAAATAAAAATGCGCAGATAAATCGATTGGTTCGGGCATACTTGCCTTGCTCCGATTCATATATTTAGCGTTGTATGCAATAGTCCAGTTCGAGGGGACAATTTTTTCGGAGGAGTACGCGAGGGTTAATGGAGTTTTATTCTGAT
>CANMDH010000116.1 GCA_947496555.1 uncultured Aquimarina sp.
TAACAACTAACAACTAACAACTAACAACTAACAACTAACAACTAACAACTAACAACTAACAACTAACAACTAACAACAACATTATGGTTATCTGGTTCGAAATTCCGGTTATTAATATGGATAGAGCAAAGACTTTTTATGAAAAAGTTTTTGATATCGAAATAAGCCTACATAAAATGGAAGGTATTGAAATGGGTTGGTTCCCAAATAAAAATGAAACAGGAATGGCAACCGGTACATTGATTAATGCAGGAGAACATTATAAACCAAGTAATGATGGAGTTCTAGTGTATTTTTCTTGTGAAGACGTTGCAAATGAAATTAGTAGAGTAGCAGCAGCTGGTGGAAAAGTGGTTTCTGATAAAAAGCAAATTTCTGAAGAAAATGGATATATGGCTTACTTTATTGACTCAGAAGGAAACAGAATAGCCTTACATTCCTCGAAGTAATATATTTTGCGTTTAGAATTATTAGTGTCCGGTAAAGACTCAAGATCGCTATCGCTTCAAGAAACAAGAGCTAAGACTAAATTTACGATATTAATAATCAATGTTTTAAAATAAAAAGTAAAAAAACAATTTTTAATTTCCATCAACCATCAACCATCAACCATCAACCATCAACCATCAACCATCAACCATCAACTACTTTCTATCTAATACCTTGTACTCTTCATAGCATTCGCTTATAGCGTCTAATATTTGAAGGTCGTTAGCGAATTTTATGAAATCGGTAGAGTAGTTGCAATTTCTTAAAATTTCATCAATATCCAAACGTTCAACCTGCAATAAAGCCATTAAAGTTTCTCTATCGAACTTGGTTTCGAGTAAATTTCTGATTTCATCATCCTTCTTCATTTTACGAAGCTTCCTAAGCTCTTTAGATCGCTTGCTAAATATATTATACAAGAAATCGGCAGGGTTAAAAATTGCACCTAATACTTTATTTACTGCACCTGGTTGTCTACTACCTCCCTCGTATCCAGAATTGAGACCAGAAATACTATATCTATAATTATTATATACTGGGATTCTTTTAGCATCAATCTCTAGATACCCTGTTAACTGAACGTCTGCAACAATAACTTCTTCAAGAGCAATACCAAGTTCTGTCATCTTGATTTTTACTTCTCCAAATTTAATCCAGTCGTTAGTTACTCGTACTCTAAGAGGTTTGTAACCTATATATGAAAAGTATAAGGTGTCATTTACTTTTGCCTTAATGTTAAAATCACCTTCGCTATTGGTAATGGTACCTATCACTTGAGTAAGGTTCACGATATGAACATTTTCAAGCTTTTGATCGGTGGCCGCATTTAGAACTTTTCCAGAAACAGTTTCTTCTTGAGCATATGTTGTTATGCTCAATATCAGGAATATGTAAAATAATACTTTCTTCATATAATAGTATGACGTTCAATATATCTTAAGATAACATAAAAATCGCGCCAAAAATCATATTACTTTGTTAATTAAGAAATGATTTATCTGCGATCGCTACGTTTTCTACGATCTCTTCTTCTGTTTCCGCCATCGCGGGTATCATCCTTAGCGTCAAAGCGTCTCTTACCTTTCGGTTTAAAACCTTCGCTTCTTCGTTTTCCTTTAAAACCACCGCTATTATTATCACGACGACGTTTTCCACCTCTTCGATTTCCAGATCCTTTAGAAATCTCAATATTTACTTTTCGCCCTTCCATGTGGAAGTCTTCAAAAATGGCAAGCACTCTATCTTGATATTCGGAGTTGGTATTAAAAAATGAAAAACTTTCTTTTACATCAACCCGACTCAAAGCATCACCATTCAATTCTAAAACTTCTTTTAGAAAATCTTTAAGGGTCATCCAATCGAATCCGTCTCTTTCACCTACATTAATAAAGTATCGAGTCGTTCCATCACTTCCTGAATCTCTTCCACTATCTCCACCTTCAGCATTTAGATCTCTTGCGTTTTTGTAGTAGTTATGAAAACGTGAAAACTCAACCGAAAAGAACTTTTTGATCAGTTCTTCTTTAGAAAAATCTTCTAATACTTCATTTATAGACGGCAGATAGGTATCGATTTCATGATTTATTTCGGCTTTTGCAATATCACTGGCCAAATGAAACAATTGCACCTGGCATATCTCTTCTCCATTCGGAATTTCTTTCTTTTCGAAACTCTTTTTAATAATGCGCTCTACCGATTTTATTTTCCTGATTTCACTTTTGGAAACAATTACCATCGATACTCCGCTTTTTCCGGCACGTCCTGTTCTTCCACTTCGGTGGGTGTACGTTTCTATCTCATCAGGAAGTTGATAGTTGATTACATGAGTAATATCTTCAACATCAATTCCACGCGCTGCCACATCGGTAGCTACCAACATTTGTATTTGTCTGTTTCTGAAACTCTTCATCACCAAATCCCGTTGATTTTGGCTCAAGTCTCCGTGTAAAGCAGCGGCATTATATCCATCTCCGATAAGGTTTTCGGCTACTTTTTGCGTATCACGCTTGGTACGACAAAATATCACCGAAAATATATCCGGATTAGCATCTGCCAGTCGTTTTAAAGCTGCATATCGATCACGTGAATTCACTACATAATATTCGTGAGAAACGTTCTTAGAACCAGTGTTTTTATGCCCTACCGTTATTTCTACCGGTTTTTGCATAAAGCGTTTGGCGATGGTCGCTACTTCTTTTGGCATAGTAGCAGAGAATAACCATGTATTTTTATCTTCAGGGGTATGAGATAAGATCGCATTAATATCTTCATAGAATCCCATATTCAGCATTTCGTCGGCTTCATCCAATATACAATACCCGATATTGGTAATATCTACCATTTTTCGGTTGATCATGTCTTGCATCCTTCCGGGAGTAGCCACAATAATTTGAGCACCTCTTTTTATTTGCTTGGCCTGTTCTGTGATACTGGCGCCTCCGTAAATGGCAACTGTATTAAGTCCAGGGATAAATTTTGAGTAGTTCTTAAGCTCGTTAGTAATTTGTAGGCAAAGTTCCCGAGTAGGGGAAAGGATAAGTCCTTGAGTAATTCTGCTCTTGCTATCAATTTTTTCAATTAATGGAAAACCAAAAGCTGCAGTTTTTCCTGTTCCGGTTTGTGCTAAAGCTACAATATCTGTATCCTCCTCAAGTAGAATAGGAATGGCCTTTTCCTGCACTTCACTAGGGGTTTCAAATCCCATTTCATTCACTGCCTTTATAATGGCTTCGCTCAGGCCTAACTCTTCAAATTTGTTCATATAGTAAAAATAAGCCGCAAAGGTACGGTTTATTATTTGTCTATTACAATAACGAGGTAGTTATTATGGTGTTGCAGTATGTAACCATAAATTATGAATTATGAATTATGAATTATGAATTACGAATTATGAATTACGAATTATGAATTATGAATTACGAATTATGAATTACGAATTATGAATTACGAATTATGAATTGGGATTTGGGATTTAGGGAGGCTGTAAACTGAACTCTGTCTGAGTTAAATTTTAATCATTAATTTTATTCAGACAGAATCATGACAAACGAAG
>CANMDH010000117.1 GCA_947496555.1 uncultured Aquimarina sp.
AAAAACGATCCATCATATGGAATCGGTTTTGGAAGAAATTTCTTTTGCAGGTGGCAAAATAGCCTTTTCATATTCTGATGATCCCGCCTATCCTATTGTAGGATCCAATACCAGAAAAGATCTGCCAGGCAACCATGCCTTACGAAAAGTAGTGGTTACCAATACCCAGAGGCAACAGATTACCGAGTATGGCCTTAATTATGATTATTTTGTTGCTGCCGAAGGTTCTACAAATTCCAATGATTATCGTTTAAAATTACTTTCTGTAGAAGAAGTAAATGCCGAGAAAAAGCATCAGTTTGTTTATGAAGAAGAGATAAAATTACCAAGAAGACTTAGCAAATCTCAGGATTATTGGGGGTATTATAATGGTGAGAATAACCAGTCGATGCTTCCAACGGTATTTTTTGGTGGAAATTTGGTTGAAGGAGGAAACCGGGAAGTACATTCTGTTAAATCACAAGCGGGCATACTCAAAAAAATCATCTATCCTACCAAGGGATATTCAGAATTTGAATACGAATCCAACAATTACTTTTCAACAGCAGGCAATACTGTTTATGCTTCGGGAAGGGAAGTGATTTCTTCCGTAAATGGTCTGAATTATACTACAAGTAACGACAGTTTTGAAATTCAGGAAGCATACCAGGGGATTACTATTGATGTCGCTTTGGGATGCACAAATAATGAAACGGTATTTGATGCCGCTTGTTCTTTTAAGATATACAATGCAAGCAATGAGCAGGTGTCTTTTATAAGAGAAGCAGGAAACTATACTTTGGGTCTTCCGGCTGGTACTTATAGCATTCAGTATGAATATGTAGGAGATACCTGTGATTGTAGCACTACAATGAATTGGACGGAGACGAGGATAGAAAACCAGAATAGCAATGTACTGGCAGGCGGGCTTCGAATCAAAAAACTCAAAAATTATGATGGTATATCTATAGAGGAGACTTTGTATACGTACCATCAGGAGGATTCTACTCACTCCAGTGGTATTGTACAGGGAAAACCCATTCTTTCTCATGTTAGTACAGAACCGGGAGGAACCTTGGGATCCTGCACGTATTTAAAAGTAAATTATTCAAGCGTATATCCTATTGCAACCGCTTCGGGGAATTCTGTAGGATATTCAAGGGTTACCATGTATAAAAACAATGAAAGTGCCCATGGTAAAACGGTATTTGACTATACGAATGATACCGATATAACAAATCAATTACTGACTAGTCCCATACCGATTACTTCTTTTGATTGGAAAAGAGGACTGTTACTAAATACCACTATGTATGATGGTGCAGGAGATGAAGTGTATAAAGAAAGTAATACCTATGATTTTGATTATCGCTTTAATAGCGCTTCTTCTGAGAGTTATAGTTTTAACAGTGTTATTTCAGGATTAGTAATTGTAGGTAACAGGGGAACCAACTCTGTTGCATATACGGACGCAGAATTCGAATGGACAACCTATAATATTACAAGTGCCTGGGTAAAACCTGTATCGAGTATCAAAGAACAATTTTTTCCGAACAAGATAACCCAGCAGAGCACTTATTTCTATGACAATGCTGATCATTTACAACGTACTCGTACCCAGACCAGTGACAGTGATGGTAAAGGAATAACTCAAAAAACGGTGTTTCCTTTAGATCTTGTAAATCCAACACCTGCAGAACAGCAATTGATCAATGAACATCAACTAGCGGTTCCCATACATGTAGAAACTACCAAAGGAAATTCAACAAACAAGATGCATACAAGGTATAATAATACCAATTGGTTTGGTCATACCTTACCCCGGTATGTACAAAGCCAGAAAGATAATAATGATCCTGAAAACCGCATTGTATATCATAAGTACGATGATAAAGGCAATCCGTTAGAAGTTTCTCAATTCGATGGTAGTCACATTATTTACATATGGGGGTATAACGATACGTATCCCATTGCCAAGATTTCTAATGCCTCTTATACCAATTTGCCTGTAGCGATGGCTAACCTGATTGCCGATATCAAAACCCTTTCAGATAATGAGAATAGCCAAGCTGCCGAAGACCAGTTGCGACAGCACTTTGAGACTTTAAGAGCTCATACCTATTTTGCAAAGTCAGAAATTACCTCCTTGACCTATGATCCTTTGATTGGTGTGACCAGTATTACCGACCCCAAAGGATACACCATGCATTATTTCTATGATGATTTTAATCGTCTGGAAACGATGAAGGATGCGGAAGGAAAACTGATCTCAGAAAACAAATACCATTACAAGAACCCACAATAAAGCAAAGGAAAAATGAAAAAGATATATATAAAACAACTTATAACAGTGTGTATCCTGTTATTTATGGGAGAGGTCTACGGGCAATTTGGCGGAGGAGATGGATTGTTATTCCGTGATGCTGATGGAGATGGGTACGGAAATCCTAATAATGCCATTTTTGATGATGGTGGCAATCATCTGGGTTATGTTACCAATGATGATGATTGTAATGACAATAATGCGATTATCAACCCTTACAGGGCTTGGTATAAAGATAACGATGGAGATGGCTGGGGTAGTAACTCAGTAGCTAATCGACAATGTTACAAACCTGCAGGGAAGTATGTAGATAAAAAAGGAGATTGTAACGATGCTAATAGTTCAATACGTCCGAGAACTTTTTATCCGGATGGAGATGGTGATGGATACGGTGTGAGTGGCGGAGCT
The DNA here is from genome assembly GCA_947496555.1 of uncultured Aquimarina sp. Lineage (GTDB taxonomy): Bacteria > Bacteroidota > Bacteroidia > Flavobacteriales > Flavobacteriaceae > Aquimarina. Next base: position 2,711 of record CANMDH010000117.1, read on the forward strand.
ATTTCAAGTTGTGGTTCTGCAAGCAATCCACCTCAGGGGTACGCCAACAATCCTAATGATTGCAATGATAATGATGGGAGACTACATCCTAATACGAGATGGTCCTATGATGGCGATGGCGATGGCTGGGGAGGCAATACTACATATTATGTTGGCTGTTCAAGACCTAATGAACCTCAATATGCTGAATATATTTTGGATGGAGGGGATTGTAATGACAATGACGCTTCACTGAATCCTAATACCATATGGTACCGAGATGCCGATAATGATGGTTGGGGAAACAAGAATGTTACCAAAAAACAATGTAACAAACCCTCGGGTTATGTTCGAAATGATGATGATTATAACGATGGGACGAATCTGATCACTAATATTGCACCCAGAAACTTCTATAGAGATGCCGATGGAGATACATTTGGAGATCCAAACAATAAGACCTATCGCAGTGTAAAACCATCTGGTTATGTGACCAATGCCAGTGATTGTAATGATGGTAGTGCTGCGATCCATCCCAATACGGTTTGGTATAAGAACAGCGATGGTGATGGTTTTGCCAGTACCACCAGGAAGCAATGTACG
>CANMDH010000118.1 GCA_947496555.1 uncultured Aquimarina sp.
TATGATAGTTATGGTAATCTCTCATACATACTGCCACCCAAGGTCACTGTTGATGATGGAGTGAGTGCAACTGAATTATCAGAACTGGCATATCAGTATAAGTATGATTACCGAAATCGTGAATTTGCTAAAAAGATCCCTGGTAAGGGATGGGTGTATACCATCTTTAATACCCTAGATCAACCTGTACTTACTCAAGATGCTAATCAAAGAGCTAAAACTCCAAAAGAATGGTTGTTTGTTAAATACGATGTATTTGGTAGAGTAGCGTATACGGGTAAGATTACTGATGATAGAGATCGAGATATCATACAACAAGAAGCTACAGACTATACGGGTACCCTTTGGGCGGACAAAACCAATACAGGGATCAACTATACCCATAGCGGATATCCTAATACACAAACGGCAGAGACTTTAACGATCAACTATTATGATAATTATGAGTTTTTAAATACGAATCCAGTACCACAACTAGCAAATCCTAGTGTAGTATACAATGAACCGATATCTAACAATACCAAATCCTTAGCTACGGGTAGTAAAGTAAAAGTATTGGGTACAGATAAGTGGATTACCACCGTAACGTATTATGATAAAAAGGCAAGACCTATCTATGTAATCAGCAAAAATGAGTACATACAAACTACAAATATTGTAGAAACAAAATTAGATTTTGTAGGTAAGGTAGAGCAGACTAAAATCACCCATACCAAAGGAAATAATGCACCGATCGTAACTATAAACACTCTTGAATATGATCATATGGGCAGGGTATTGAAGGAGACCCAAATGATTAATAATCAACAAGAAACCATTGCCGAAAATAGGTATGATGAATTAGGTCAATTAGAAAGTAAAAAAGTAGGTGGTGGCTTACAAGATATCAAGTATCATTACAATGTACGAGGGTGGTTAAAAGGGATCAACGATGTAAATACCTTAGGCAATGCGCTATTCGCCTACAATATTAATTACAATACTACGGCTCATGGAGCAACTCCACAATACAAATACAACATAGCCGGGATTGACTGGAAAACCGCTAGTGATCATACGCAAAGGTGGTATGGATATGAGTATAATGCTTTTGAGCAACCATTAAGTGTAATGGGTAGCGATGTAAATTATAATGTAAGTAATATTACTTATGATAAGATGGGGAATATCAAAAGCTTAACCCGAAACGGTTGGCAAAACTCATCTACTTATACAAATCTTGATGTATTGAGTTATGATTATGCCGCTAGCAGCAATAAACTATTGAGTGTTACCGATACAGGAAATAAAGCCTATGGTTTTAAAGATAGAAATGTCACAGGCAATGATTATAGTTATGATATTAATGGAAATCTAACCAGAGATAAGAATAAAGGTATTACTAGTGTATCTTATAACTACTTTAACTTTCCAACACGAATAAACGTTACTAACCCCGACCATGAAGGAAACGTACAATATATCTATGATGCCAATGGGGTAAAGTTAAAAAAGACTGCTATAGACAGAGGTACTACCAATACTTTAGAATATAATGGTAACTTTGTGTACGAAAATGGTTCTTTGAAATCCATAACCCATCCGGAAGGGTATATTGAAAAGGAAGATGACGGATCATTTACCTATGTATATGAGCATCGAGATATCTGGAAAAACACCAGAATTACCTATGCTGACAATAATAAAGATGGTGTAGTAACAGTCGATGAAATACGCAGAGAGCAAAACTACTATCCTTTTGGTATGCCATGGGAAGGTATCAATACCACGATCAGAAATGCTAAGAATAATTTAAAGACCTTCCAGGGTCAGGAGTTAACTGAAGATTTAGGTCTAAATACCCACGAGTGGCGATACAGAATGAGTGACCGTAGTATCGGTAGGTTCTGGCAAATCGATCCATTAGCAGAAAAATACTCTTATAATGCAACTTATGCTTTTCAAGAAAATAAATTAGGTTCTGGTGTTGAGTTGGAAGGTTTAGAAAATGATCCTTTTAGTGTAAACAGAGCTTTTCATGAGAGAAGAGGGCAAGAATTTGTAGACGAAAATCCAGAAGCAGCCATTGGTATAGCTGCAGCTTTTGCTGCATTACCTGCTGCAATATGGGCTGCTGCTTCATCTACTGTAGCTGGTGTAGTAGGATTTTTTGCTAATGAAGCAAAAGACGAAGTTTTATCTCAAGCTACAAATGGTGCAAGTGATGTTTTAGATGCTTCTAAGGTAGTTACTAAGGGGATTAAAAAGGCCGCAAAAACACTTGCTAAAAACAGAAAGGTAGGTAAAGAAGGAGAAAAGATAGTAACAGAATCGTTGAAAAAAGAGTTTGAAGGAGATGAAGTTTTAGATCAAGTTACAGGTAAATTTGAAGATGGATCAAGAACTGTAATGGATAATGTTGTTGTTGATAGTAAAACAGGTAATATAAAAATGGTTAATGAAACCAAAACAGGTAACGCAAAATTAACCGATCAACAAAAACGTTTACATCAAGATGGTGAATCTGTAGAGCTAGTTGGTAAAAAATCAGGTGATGCAAAAGGTCAAGTAATAAGTAGTGATAATACTACTATGCGGACTTCAAGAGTTGATACAAAGACAAAAGAAATAAAAACAGGTGGTTGATGAAAATAGTAGATGTAAGTAAGAAGATTATTAATAATATATCAACGGGTTTTATAGATAAAGGTTTTAAAATCAATAAGCGAAAGCGGGAGTTCTATAGAGAACACAACGGATGCGTTCAAATACTAGATTTAGTTTTTATAAAAGAGGGTGAAACAATTAAAATTCGCCCTCAAATAAGAATTAAAATAAAACATATCGAGGATATATATCATCACGTATCAAAAGATCACGATGATATTTATAGAGTGTTAGGTAATGATCTTTTTGAACTGATAAGATATTATGATAAGAATGAAGAAACAGGGAAAGGAGAACAAATTTTATGGAAGGTTGAAAATGAAAAGGATATTGAAAAGCTTATCGAGGTCATACCAGTATATTTTGAACGAGAAATTCTTAGATATTTTGAAGAGAATAGTTCTATTGCAAGGGTAGATGAATTACTGAACAAGTATCCTCGTGAAATATCAATACATAATTGGCTTTACCCTCTTCGAGCTTGTCTTGCCATAATAGCAGCCAAACTGAATGGAAATCCAAAGTATGACGAATTGGTTAAAGTTTACGAAGAAGAACTTAAAAATGCTCGGAATAATTATAAAGAGGACTTTAAAAACC
>CANMDH010000119.1 GCA_947496555.1 uncultured Aquimarina sp.
TTCATAAACATAAGTTGGGAAAAAGCAACTACTATATCAATTCACTTTTGATAAAAACGCTATTGCAATAAAAAACTTTCGGATCAGGTTTATAAATATGGCCGTTTTTATACACCATATTGTCATTCCGGCCTTTGAGCCGGAATCCAAAGCGAACTACAATGCTCCAAAGGAAAAAATCGTTTAGTATTTATATTACTTCGTTAATAAAAGGTGGATAATTCCCACTTAGTATATTTTATTGGTATACTTTTTAAGTATATATTTAGATAGTAAAATATACCCCACTATGTTATTTGGATATGCACGTATTAGTACGTCATCCCAAAATTTCAATTTACAAGTAGACGCATTGTTAAAAGCAGGAGTACCCGAAAAGAATATCTATAAAGATATTTCTTCTGGGGCTAAAGCTAATCGTAAATCCTTGGATTTGCTAATTAGTAAATTGAGAGAAGATGACACTGTAGTAGTTTGGAAGATGGATCGTATCGCCCGAAGTGTTTCACATATGCTTAAGCTTGTTGATGAGTTTAAGAATAAAGAAGTAGCTTTTAAAAGTATACGCGAACCTTTTATTGATACTACATCTGCACATGGGAAATTCATTTTTACTTTGTTCAGTGCTGTTGCCCAATTAGAAAGAGATATAATTATAGAAAGAACATTAGCAGGTCAGGAGAGTGCTAGAAGAAGAGGAGCGAAGATTGGGAGAAAAAGAGGTTTAAGTAAGGAAGCGCAGAAGAAAGCGATTTTGGCCGAGTCTTATTATCGAGATGAAAACAAACAACTTTCTATTACTGAAATAATGAAGTTGTTGGATATAAAATCGAAACCAACACTGTACAAATACTTGGCTCATCAAGGAAGAAGAAATTGTTTGGTTTGTAAAAAATTATTTTGGGATAAGGAACAGCCTTTGGATGAAGCTTATTGTGAAAAACATATTAAAAACCTTTAAATATGGCAAAGTTTACAATTACTGTTATGGGCATTAAAGATGAAGAAAGAATCATGAATTTAATCATGCAATATGTAAGTCGGGAGGGTAAATATGAGTTAATCGTTAAGGATAAAGTTGATCCTGAAGATTTAATGGCTAATAAATTGGTGAGTTATGGAGTGTTAACGAGAAAACAAATAAGAAATTTTCCTCTAAAAGCTGATATTTACGAATACAATGAAGGTGAGAATTTTGCTAAGGCTAATCTAATTGGTGCCCAAAAGTTTATTATAGAGGAAAACAAAACACTTGACCCATCTAACCTTAAACAAATTTGGAATAGTATAAGTAATAATGCGCTAATATCAGGAATTATTGGCGCTGCTATAGGTTCATTAATAACTTGGTTTTTAACTTAAAGGAAAGATGACAATAAAACAAAATAGCGACGAGAAAAAAACTAATTTTTGGATTTGGATATTCGTTGCAATACTTACAGTATTTCTTATTTATTTGGGGTATTGGAAGTTGAATGAAATATGGTTTCCAATACCAGAGAGTGCGGCAGAGTTTGGAGATAGTTTTGGAGGAATAAATGCTCTTTTTTCGGCATTGGCATTTGCTTTCTTAATTGTAACTGCTTTAATGCAAAAAAAAGAACTTCAATATCAAAGAGAAGAACTAATTCAAACTCGTAAGGAGTTAAGTAGGACTGCAAGCGCACAAGAAAATTCATTCGAGATTTCAAAAAGCCAAATGCTTGAACTTAAACATGAACGAAATTTTCAAATTATTTCTGAAATGTTTTATAAGTTAAAGCAAGATATAAACAGTTTGAATTTAGGAGATATTAAGGGTATTGGTGCAATTGATCAATTTTTCAAGGTTCATTCTAGATATCACAAAGTACAGGATAAAAAGAATCTGCTGGCAATGGACTATTTTCGTAGAGAGCTTCTTTATATATTAAAACACTATGAGCTCATACAATTATCATTGTTAGAATTAGAGATTGGTCCCTCCAGACAAAAAGTGATCTCCTACTTAATTCTTAGCCATTATCGAACGCACTTATTAACAACAGAGGACTATATTATAATTTGGGTTGAACAAACTTTAAAAGTTGAAAAATTCGGAAAGATTAAATTCTTTCAAGATCATTATGAACTACTAAAACATATAAAGACAAGGAATAAAGAACTAGAAGAAAAATTAGAATTGGAATTTATAAGAGAAGGGGGTAGTTTATTAACGAAAAAGTAATCTCATATTATAATTTACAAGACCTAAATGACAAAACTATATAGTTAAGATTTGATTAAAAATATTATAATGTACAAAAAACCAGAAATAGGATCGACTTCTTTTACGTGTCCACATTGTAATGTGCTTGCAGAGCAAAGGTGGTCAAATGTTGATTCAAACAATTTTAGAAATCATAATGAATATGTTGAAGATCAGGATAAGATTTATTACTCAACTTGCATAATTTGCAATGAATCTTCCGTTTGGATAAATTATAAAATGTATTATCCCGATACAGGAAATATAACTCCTCCTCATGTAGATATGCCTGAAGATGTTAAAAATATTTACCTAGAAGCAGCATCAATTTGTTATAAATCTCCAAGAGGCGCTGCTGGTTTGTTAAGATTATCTATCCAAATTTTATGTAAAGAGCTAGGAGAGTCAGGAAAAGATATAAATAAAGATATAGGGGAATTAGTTAAAAAAGGACTGCCTGTAATGGTTCAACAATCATTAGATATCGTTAGAGTAACTGGAAATGACGCTGTGCATCCTGGACAAATTGATACGGATGATATTGAAATTGTTATTAAGTTGTTTTCGATTATCAATATTATCGTTGATTATATGATATCCCTACCAAAACAAGTAGATGAAGTTTATAAAACTCTCCCAGAGAAAAAAATAAAAGGAATAACAGTAAGAGATAAGAAAGTTCAATAAAACGATGAATCAGGTATTACAAATAGATAGATTTTTTTACCCCACATACTCCACAATCGACACTATCCCGTAAAGTGTGTAATTAAAAATACCGAGGGTTTGACTTATTTAGAGTCGGACCCTTTTTTCATAGAT
>CANMDH010000120.1 GCA_947496555.1 uncultured Aquimarina sp.
TCTGCTTTGGCAGCTTTTAGGGTTTCTTTATAGTGTCCTTTAGCGGTAAAAAGAAATCGACTTTTAGAGTCGGCAATGGTTAACGGGTGACAGTATATTTTGTTCCCCATAAGAAACTTACCTTTATAATCCGCACTCCATACTTCATTACACGATTTTGGATCAAAAATAGGGTGTATAGGTTTTACTCTTCTCATTCTTTTTTGAGGAGATACCAAACCATTTTTCTTTAGAATATTATGAACTGTAACCACCGAAGGGACTTCCTGTTTTGGAAACTCTTTAAACAACAATTCTCTGATTTTTTTAGCACCCCAAAGTTTATATTGTGCTTTTAATCTTAAAATACTTTCTGTGACTTTTTGTTTAGTTGCATTAGGATGGTTAATAGGCGCTTTAGATTGCTTTTTTAATCCTTCAAATCCTTGTTCTTCAAATCTCTTAATCAACTTATAAGCGGTTGGTCTGGAGATTTCAAAATTTCTACATAATTCTGTGATGGTATATTTTCCTGTACGCCATTCACAGATAAATTCAATTTTTTGTTCCATAGTTGTTGTAGTTTTCCAAGGCATGATCATTTGATTTTGATCTCAAATTATACCTTAAAAAGTGTAAACTATGTCCCTTTAACTTTGTAAACGATGTGTCTTTAACGTACCCTAGTTTGTTTTAACGTCCAACTATCATCCGTCAGCTGGACTTTTCAAATTTCTATAAAAGCATCGGATAGCACAAGCCTTTGCAAATGGCTCAGCAAGCTTATGGATGATAGTGTTTGTTACTAACTTTTGGATTTTTAATTTACTTATTGACGAGCCTTTCGTATACATTTTCGAAAACTGTAGGGATATTCTTAAAGTACTCCAGTCCTGGAGCCTGACTTAGCTCAATATATTCTTCAAAAAAACTTCTATGATATTCACATATTCTCTCAAACAATGGATTTTTGGATTTTTTTGCCAACCCAATCCTCCTGAAAATCAGTCCATTTGCACTGAATATATAATTAGTTAGATCCTCTTCTATTTCAATTTTTGAATTGATCTCTGCATCTAGTCTTCTTAAGTCTAAATATTCTTCAGCTTTCGGTATCACTTTTTCTTTGTAGAGAAGTTTGGCAACCTCTTTAAATTCCTTATATCCTGCACTATTTGCCCTGAATTTTAGCCAACCTGTTCCTTCATGACAATATGGTTCATTTATAAGTTCTGGATAACATTGTAGTGCAGTTAAGTTGAATGTCACGTTATCATGATTTTGAACATTTATTTTATCTCCAAAATCTTCCCATAAATTTTCAATTTGATCTATCCTTCTTGTTAAGGAAAGAACTACTCTAAAAGATCCATCTAGTTGACGTACACCTATTTGTGATGAGGTAATCTGATCGAAACCAAAATTCAAATTTCTCCTTTGATAACTATCGCTGAAACCTAATTCAATAGCTACTTCTTTAATGATATTATTTACTAATTCAACAATTTTCGGTTTATCAATCATCCCTTGGATTGCGGTGTTAGAATTTAAATTTTAGTGAGTGAATTGTTAGTAACGTTTCGTATAAGAAACGTAGGGCAGGTGATAAGCGATACGTTTCGTATTGGTACTAAGCCAAATATAGATTTTTGCTTTTTTATTTTTTCTTTTAAACGCCAAATTTTATAGTTGGCGACTTTGCAAATAAACAAAGACCTTTCGGTTAAACCCAAAAGCCCTATGTTTTCTTATACATTGTTCTACACCGTTTATTATTCCGTCAACAGTTTTTTCATTTCCCGAATTGAGTCTGTGTAGTCCGACATTTTTTGACTTTTACCGATGTGAATCGGACTCATGTTTATTCGGTTTGTCAATTCCTTCATCGGCATATTTTCAAGACTCCCAAATTCATACTTCCACCAGTCCAAGTCCTGTAATCTATGATTTTGAAAACCAGTTGTTTTTCTATCATTATCCGTTGATAAAAACTCTAATTGTCCGATTATAGAGTCCAAGAGTTCAAAATCCAATATGATTCCATCGTAAACTAGTTGTCCATAGAAAGCTTCTTTGAATATAGACTCGATGCTGGTCAAGTCAGATGATTTAATATCCGTTAAGATAACGTTGTATTTCGTTTGTCCATTGGTAAGCAGCCAACATTTTTTTCGTTCCACATAAAAAACCGTAGCGTTCCATTTCCCTAGTTTTCCACAATCAGAATTTTGGTCAGTCGAGATTAGTTTCTTGACCAACTTTTCAAGTTTCTTCGTAGTATGTATTTTAGTTCGTGTCAATGGTGTAGAACGTTTAGCTATGCGTAGTGCGGAAGCAGAAAATCACTGTTCTGCGAACTAGCACTTAGCCAAAGTTTATATTTTGTTTTTATCTTTTTTCTAAAATACTAAATTTAATACTTTGGCGGCAGACCAAATAAGTACTGACCTTTCGATTAAACCAAAACCCCGCATTATCGCATAGGTGTTGTTGAACTAAACCTAAAGGTAGTTTTTGAATACGGCTGTATTGACTACCTTTAGGATA
>CANMDH010000121.1 GCA_947496555.1 uncultured Aquimarina sp.
AAGCTTGTGTTTTTCTTTTAATTTGAGAATACTATCGACGATTTTTTGATCGGTTGCATTGGGATGTTTTCCAGGCACTCTGGACTGTTCTTTTAAGCCTTCATAGCCTTGATTTTCGAATCGATAAATCAATTTATAAGCCGTTGGCCTAGAAATTCCAAAGCTCTTACATAATTCCGTGATGGTATATTTTCCGGTACGCCATTCACAGATAAATTCAATTTTTTGTTCCATAGTTGTTGTAGTTTTCCAAGGCATGATCATTTGATTTTGATCTCAAATTATACCTTAAAAAGTGTAAACTATGTCCCTTTAACTTTGTAAACGATGTGTCTTTAACGTACCTAATGTTTGCCAACGTCTCTTGTATGATGCGTTTGCTTCCTGAAAGGAGCATATGCAATATACAAATTGTTGGCACACGTTTTTTAATAGTAAATAATGGTATAAATTATCTGTAGAAATTTATTATGAAGAATTTCTATTCCAATTCTATTTTTTTTGCTTTTCTAGCCAAAATTCCAGCTATACTTTCATCTTCCTCGTCAATTTGTCCAATTAGGCAGTGCGCTCTATTTTCTTCTTGTCCGTTATCATTCTTGATAATTGGATCATAAATAGATTTTAGTCCAAGTTTAATAATGTCTTTATTTATTAATTCTCCCAAAACAAATCTCTGTGGATCATTTCTAAGTGCGGACTGTATACTGGTCAATCTTGCTAAATCAACTGATAAAAACCCATCGTCTTTCGGTCTAGGTGAAAAAGCTCGCGACAAAAATTTTCCCGTTTTCTTGTCTATATAACGTTTATCCTTTCTATATACCCTTCGATAAAAAATCTCATCAGGGTTGTTGATAATATCTCCTTTATTCATTCTGTAGGAGCCAGTCCAATAATCTATGAAATTTTTGATCTTCAAGGTTACCTTGCTGAATAAAGTCGTCGCCTTCAAATTTTACGTACTTTTCTTTATGGGGATATATTATTAATTCTATTTCTCTATTATTTCCTTTTACCATTAGTAAGATTTCCTCATTAGGTCCGGGCGAGGCTATATACACATTAATATCAGAGAGATTTATTTGCTTTACCCAATAAATTGATCTTGCAATAACTGAATTAGGAATTGCTAATGCCCCTTCAGCATCCCAATTTTCTTCTAAAGATTTGAAAGATTTTAGTTGATCAACTATAGCTTTGTTTTCTTCTGAGAATTCACCTAATTTTTTTACACTAATTGAACCTTGATCAATGCTAGGAAATTCAGATTCTAAAATATCTAATTCACTTGTTCCAGAAAAAAATGAATCTAAACTAGGTATTTTAAATTGTGATTGGTATGGACTACTTAAAGTACTCATAAAATTGTGTTGTAATTGTGTCTTTAAATAAATCACTGGTAACTGAATGTGCTGATTCTAACCAGTTCGCGATCTCTTCTAATGATTTAATTTTTGAATTAGATATTTGAATTTGCCAAACAACTGCAGGATTGTTTCTTTTACTTTTTCCATCAGTTATTGAAAAATGTACAATACTATCATCAGCTAACCTGTAGGTCTGATTAATATTAATCCATTCTAAGTTAGCATTTTTTATTGAAAAATCATTAACAACGTTCAATTTGAAGTTATTATTAATGAAATTCAGTTTCTCTTTTGGATTTGCATCTCCTAATTCTACAGCATCAATATACCTTAAAACTAATTTATTTATGTCTAAATCTGTTGGATAACTATCAATTAATCGGGTTATATTTTTAATAATCAATGGATAAAATCTATCCCACTCATAATTCTTATCTGTATCATTCACAGTAAGAGTCCCAGGACCAATTTGAACAACAGGCCATTCATTTTGATCAATCCAATATTGATGTTTAATTCTAGGATATATTTTTATATTCGGCGGCAATGCCTTAGTAACCCTATGCTTGAACTCTTCAGAGATTGATTTATTGAAAACTCCTTGAGCTAAATCAAAATCTTCTTCAGTTGGATTACCATTAGAATCTACGCTTTGATTTAAGATAAGTTCAAAAATTACTTCCTGAAGAGGAGAATTAGGTAATTTAGAAATGTGCTTTTTTGTTGTCAATTTAGGTGTCAGATTATTACAAACATAATAAATCCAGATGTATTTCTGTTTTTTTGTACTCTTAAAAATTTCAAAAGATTAGTAAAAGTTTAAAATTATGATAATTCTTATGTGTGCCAACGTTTAGCTATGCGTAGTGCGGAAGCAGAAAATCACTGACCTCGAGGCTAGCACTTAGCCAAAGTTTATATTTTGTTTTTATATTTTCTAAAATACTAAATTTAATACTTTGGCGACAAACCATATAAGTAATAAACTTTCGGTCAACCTCAAACCCAGCATTATCGCATAGGTGTTGTTGAACTAAACCTAAAGGTAGTTTTTGAATACGGCTGTATTGACTACCTTTAGGATAGATATTAACTTCTAAAT
>CANMDH010000122.1 GCA_947496555.1 uncultured Aquimarina sp.
AGAATAAAACTCCATTAACCCTCGCGTACTCCTCCGAAAAAATTGTCCCCTCGAACTGGACTATTGCATACAACGTTTAATGTATAGTTTCGTAGCGGGCAAACTCGCAAAGAATGCTCCGCACAGACCCAAAGGTAGCAAAAGCGCGTGAAATTCCGTTAGGAATTTCCGCCGCTATGAACTTATACATGGTGTTATGCGCCGGCTTTTTATTCAGCCGAGACTTTGCAAAGATGCCTTAAACAAAGCGATGATTGCTTGCGAGCTAATTTTTCAGATTCCCGCGATCGCTTTGTGACTTAGGGTTGAACGATAACCATCTGAAACAAATCACAGACCCAAATTCCGTCAGCCGCTGATAAGAACAAGCCTTTGTATCGGTAAAATTCTTTGCAAAAATACTCAGGTCAATCGAGTGGAGCCTGTCCGTTTATCGTTCTACTTGCGTTTTGCTTTTCGGACCTCAGATGCTGGCGCTTAACGCCAAATATATGAATCGGAGCAAGGCAAGTAAGCCTTTACCAATCGATTTATCTGCGCATTTTTATTTCTTGTTTAATTTATAAAAATCTAGCGCCACTGCAAAAAGGAAATGACCTTTCGATCTAGCACTGAACTTTTGCTCTGATTTCATATATAATGTTAGCAACTGGCTTTTAATTAAAGCAAGTGATGTTATTTTGCACTTTCAACTTTGAAAGCCACATCTTCTTTTACTAATTCATTAACATTTAGTGTAGGAAGTAAAAAATCGTTGAACGGTGTATTCTCAGTTTTGCTATGTAGAACACCTCTTGTCGTTCCTATTGTTAGCATAACTAAATGACCTATAAATCCTTTTGGTACAATTAAGTTAGTTTTTGAGTCATTATAAAAACTTTCCCAAGCCTCTTTTATAATGTTGAAATGACAACCGATCTCTAGAATCAGAAATGGTGAATTTTCCTGAATAAGACTTGTCGAAAAACGTACTGAAATGATATTGTTATCAAAATTAATTCCAAATTTTAAACCCGCATCTAAGTTTATAGTTGAACCTTCTTTATATGACGATTCAATAATAGCAAATTGTTCGGTTGTGATTTTTTTTAGCGTAAAACCAATTTTATTTTTCTTTTCAGCCATTTTAAGCTACTAATTTAAGACCAGAATCAGGTTCGGTTTCATAAAAATAGGAGCCTAGTAAAGCTTCATAATTCGAAGGGTTTAAATCGATGTTTACTAACTCCTCAGGTTTATTATAAGATATATATTTTTCAATTTCAACTTTAATTGTAGTTTGAAATTCAGGAACTTCAATTAAGCGAATATTCAGTATTTCCTCAATTTTCACAATAGTCTCTAGTTGCAAGTTTTCAGCTCCTTTCAATAGTTTATTAACATATTGTGGTGAGCAAATCATTGCTTCTGCTAACTCTTTTTGTGTTTTTGGAAAAATATTTTCGGTTTTATTTTCTTTAAGTGCAGACATTACTTTTACAGCAATAGCAAAAGAAATATCAAGCCAAGCTCTATTTTCTTTACGATATTTTGCTCTTTCAATCCAAGTATTATCTTGTTTTGAAGTTTTTTTAAGTCTGTTTTTTATGTTGTTAATACTCATAGGTATTTGTTAGGTAGTTTAATTTAATTCAAAGAACTCCAAATTTTCACCTTCTTCTTCATCTTGTAAGAAATTACGAGTGAATTCTAGTTTGTCTAATTCTAAAATTAAATGGGATCTTTGGTTCATTGTTTGGGTAAGTTTAATAGCCCCTCCACAAACAACAAATAGGTTAGCTTCAATCCTTATTGCATAAATACGAAGCCAACTAGATCTTTTCATTCCTTTGGCTTTATCTTTTTCAAGGTTTTTTTCAATAACCCCTTTTGATAGAGGTTCAAATAATGTGGATAATGTTTCAAGTCTTTCAGTTTTTCCGGTTTCTGCTATGTACAATAACTCTTCTTCGAAAAGTCTAGCGTCTTCTCTGGTTTTAATAATAGCTTCTTCAATTGTTATGCCATTCCAAAACTCATCGTTTAAATCTTCCTTGTGTTCTTCAAAAAACTCTCTTAAATAGATTGGGTCGTTCCATAATTCAAAACATTTTACAAACTCATTTAACTCTTCAGTATCATATTGGACTGAATATAAACTGTCTTCAACTATTGCAAATGTATTAATTATTTTCATTAAATCAACCTGTAGGTTTATTTTTTACACAAATTTAACTGATTTGCTTAAGTAAAAATTGAATTTATAGACAAAATAAGTAACAAGATATTAACAGTTTAAAATTACTTGAAATATCATACGCTTGTTGCTAACGTTAGGTGTAAGATGAGCTTTAGCGTCGTTGATAAAATCGTTTTGCGCAGCGATAGCGAAGGCAAACTATTTT
>CANMDH010000123.1 GCA_947496555.1 uncultured Aquimarina sp.
CAATATATAAAGTTACTAAAAGTGTTAAAGAAATATGTTTTATATGATAATTATTAGATTGATCATATTTCTTTGATATTTAGTCAATCAAAAGGTACTAGCTTAGTGATATATGCGATTAGAGGCACCGGTAAATATGCCTTTAGAAAAGACCCTGAGCGTTACAAGGGCTATATAAGCCGATACCGACGTAGGTAATTTTGTAAAACGCTTATTATTACTGACCCGCGCACAGGGTTGGGGTCTCCGCACTGCGCGGACGCCTCTACCTGGTGCGCGGGTTTCTTTTTACCCTGCGCGGACGGGTCACCCCATACCGCGGATCGATAAACCTAGTGCGCGGGAAGGTCACCCACCTGTGCGGAGCACCTGCCGAGTGCCGTTGGTCGATAAAAATGTGTGGGGGAGGGTTGTGGGTATGTGCGGGTGAGGTTTGGTGTGTTGTTGGTCGAGGGATGTTGTGGGGATTTGTAGTTAAAATATATAAGTAAGCTGTGGGCAATAGTTGGATGAATAAATACTAGGGAACTTTATAAAATGGGAGTGGTAGAATAATCAAGAAACTATAACATACAATCATAATAAAGCTCGTAAAAAACTAGAAAGAGCCGTATCACAAAACAACGTGGGTGATCAGCCGATTGGCAGAATCACATTTATAGCAAGTGGCCGGTTCTATTATAACTTATAATCATACAGATGCCGGTGACGATCCAATACTTAGGTCCATCACACATAGGATGCGAAGCAAGTTATATTAAAAGAAAAAAAGTGGTTTAAGTAAAAAAAGAAAATATTAATTAACTTTAGAGAACTGGACTAAGGCTTTTCATAGGACACCTTGTTGTGTGTTCGTTTTTATTGATTTACATTTGAGATATAATTTCTTCAATTTTTTTTGTGAAGCTTATGTAACCATTCCATCCTTTTACATTGGTTAATGTCGCTATAGATAATTCCTTTTCGGGTATCATAACTAGAATTGCTGAACCACCTGCCTGTCTACCCGTATGCCCAAATCTTTTGGTGTCTTCTGATGGAAAAATCATTATTCCATAACCATAATTCTCCTTATTAGGTATTGCATACCGCCATAAAGGTATTTTCTCACTATTGTTTTCTATGTCTTTTATGTAATTAGTGGACATTAGCTTTATTTTATCGGATAAAAAATATTGCTCATTTAGAAATGAATTAGCAAATAGAATCAAATCTAATGCTGTTGTCAAATGCCCTCCAGCTGGCAGGTTTTCGCTTACATCACGCATATCTGCTCGACGAATAGGTTTGCCTCTTTGTATTCTGTAACCAGATGCACGATTTGGAATAATTGCCCAAGCATCATCCTCAAAAGTGTTATTCATAGAGGTCGGTTCAAAGATATATTGTTTTGTAAGTTGTTGATAGGTCAAATTAGAGGCACCTTCAAGTACACAGGCTAGTACCCTATAGGCTTGAGAAGAGTAGTGCCAATCAGTCCCAGGTTCGAAAATAAGAGGATCATTCTTGAAATTATCAAGAGCTTTTATTATTTCTGTATACCTGGT
The DNA here is from genome assembly GCA_947496555.1 of uncultured Aquimarina sp. GTDB lineage: Bacteria > Bacteroidota > Bacteroidia > Flavobacteriales > Flavobacteriaceae > Aquimarina. Next base: position 1,548 of record CANMDH010000123.1, read on the forward strand.
GAATTCACCTAGCATTTCTTGTCTGTATCGATTGTTTATATCAAGACTATCTTGACTGTTTTTAGCATTTTTTAATTCTTCTTCTAAATCTATGTATGAACGTATTCCGCTTGTGTGTGTAAGCAATTGTCTGGTGGTAATGATATGTTCTTTTTTAGGAAAATCGGGACAATAATTTTGTATGGGTTCATCCAAGTTTAATAGTCCTTTATCTACCAACATCATTGCAACTGTAGCTGTCCATAATTTTGAAACTGAAGCAGTTCTGTATTTTGTTTTAGAGGTTGCAGCAACATTATTTTCTATATCAGCCAATCCAAAGGCTTCGTTAAATATTAGGCTATCCTTTAGGCTTATAGCTATTTGCAGTGATGGTGCTTTTGAATTCTCTAGCTCATGTATGGTTAGTTCTGATATTTTGTTTTTTAATAATTCTATGTTTAGGTTAGCTGTTTGAGCGTAAAGATTTAATCCCAACAGCCACAGAGCGAACTTCAATATGTATTTCATTTAATAAATGTTTTGAAGTAAAGACAATGAAATTTAGGAAGTGTTACAGTTTTTCAAATGACACACAACGTTTAGCTATGCGTAGTGCGGAATCAGAAAATTAATGGTTTTCGAGCTAGCACTTAGCCAAAGTTTATGTTTTGTTTTTATCTTTTCTAAAACACTAAATTTAATACTTTGGCGACAAACCATATAAGTAATAAACTTTCGGTCAACCTCAAACCCAGCATTATCGCATA
>CANMDH010000124.1 GCA_947496555.1 uncultured Aquimarina sp.
GTTACTGATACTGGAAACAAAACCTACGGCTTTAAAGATGGCACCAATACCAACGATGATTTTGACTATGACGAAAACGGCAATATGATCCTGGATCAAAACAAAGGCATCTCGAGCATAACATACAACCATCTTAATTTACCAGAAACAGTTTCTATAAGTAACAATGAAGGAACAGGAACTATTTCTTATATTTACGACGCCACTGGAGCGAAGCTCAAAAAGATCGTCACAGAGGGAAGTTCTTTAATCACCGAGTATGCTGGTAATTATGTTTATAGAAATGGACAATTACAGTATATGTCAACGCCAGAAGGGTATGCCACTCCGGAAGGTACTGGATATCGATATGTATATCAGTTCAAGGATCACTTAGATAATGTTCGTCTAAGCTATACTAAAAATGATACTGGTGATCTTGAAATTATTGAAGAAAGTAACTATTATCCTTTTGGACTGAAACACAAAGGATATAATAGCGCAGTATCTTCTTTAGGAAACTCTACTGCACAATTATTAAGTTTTGGAGGGAAAGAAGAGCAGGATGAGATAGGGTTAGGTTGGATTGATATTACGGCTAGAAACTATGATCCTGCAATAGGTAGATGGATGAATCCAGATCCTTTAGCTGAACAAATGAGAAGGTTTTCAACATACGCCTATGCATTTGATAATCCAGTATATTTTATTGACCCTGATGGGATGAGACCTTTTGGAAGTCAGCAATGTTGTGGGGATGACCCTAGTCAGAATGTTAATACATTTCCTCAACCTGTAGGAAACCTAGAGCCGTTCCAACCTTCTCAGGAGACATTAGACCTTATTGAGGAAGGGAAAGAATTGCTTTCAAATGTCTTTGATTTTGATGCTACAGCAAAGGCTAAAATAGGTGTAGGAGGAAAAGTCAAAGTTGGACCTGCAGAAGTTGAAGCAGATGCTAATATAGTCTCTGTTACTGGAACAGTAGATGAAGAAGGAGCAAAAGGAACATTAAAAGTGGTTGATGTAAAAGGTAGTATTGAGGTTGGCCCTAAGAATAGTGATGCAGGAATAAAGGCTCAAGGAACTTTCAATGTTGCTGATGTTAATGTTACTGTTGATAAAGATTTAAATGTTAGTGGTTCAATTGAAAATGGAGGTTTTGATGGAGATATTATTACAGGCGCAGGAACTGACTTAAAGTTATCCACTAAGGATTTTCTAACTTTTGGATTGGGTGGAAAGATAGGCCCATTAAAAGTAAGTGGGAGTGTTGATTTGTATAGTCTAGGAAAAGGGTTAAGTACAACTATAGAAGCAGGTGCTAGCTACCTTAGTGATTATTTTAGTAATGTTTTAAACTAAACAGAGATGAAAAAACTAATAGAGAAGTATTCAAAAAAGCCTGAAAATCTTTTTGGCTTATTGTTCATGAACTTTTTATTCGCATATATTCCTTTTGCACTTTTAATTGGGCTACTGTCATTATTTGGCATAGTTCCTGTTAACTTTAATGGAGAAGAGACTTATGGGATAAAAGGCTTACTTGTTATATTATTGTTCATTCCTTTTGTTGCATTTTTATTGTCCTTCTTTACCTGGATTTATTTTATAATTGGAAACTTCTTCATGAAGTTGTTCAAAAAGACTTTTTTAAGATGAGATACCTGATTTTGTTATTACTAATGCCAGTATTAAGTGTGCTAGGTCAAAATAGTTTACAGAATGATTACTACAGTTTGAAATTGCCTAATGAAACTTCATTTGAAAAGATAAATTCTAACAAAGAAGAATCTTCAAATGTTGACCTTTATAAGATAACAAATACTGATAATCAACAAACAAAGTATTTGATCTATTTAATGTCTAATAAGCTAAACACAGATATAAAAGGAATATCTGACTATAACTTCAATGACTATCTGAAGGACATTGGGAAAGCTGAAGTTTTATCTAATATCACAATTGCCTTGGACAATCAAGAGTTTTACAAGATCAAAGTTGGACTAGACAACAATGTTAAAGGGTTAATGTATATTACAGCAAAGGAAGGGATTCTTTATAGACTTCTATTTATGTTACCCAATGAAGAGTATTACACAAAGTACTTAGAGGAGATAAACTCCATTTTTGAATCTAATACCTTGTTGAACTAAACCTAAAGGTAGTTTTTGAATACGGCTGTATTGACTACCTTTAGGATAGATATTAACTTCTAAAT
>CANMDH010000125.1 GCA_947496555.1 uncultured Aquimarina sp.
ATTGGAGCCCTACAGCTGACCCATTGAAGAGCGTTGATATACCCGATACGGTGACACAGATCGGGGATTGTGCTTTTTGTGGAAATGAGTTGCCCAGTGTTGTTATACCGCCCAGTGTGGATAGTATCGGGAAAGATGCTTTTTCGGACAACGAATTGACCAGGGTTGAGATACCCGATGGTGTGACCCATATCGGGGATTCTGCTTTTGCACAGAACCTATTGACCGAGGTTGACATATCGGGCAGTGTGGAAAGTATTGGGAACAATGCTTTTTCGGACAACGAATTGACCAGGGTTGAGATACCCGATGGTGTGACCCATATCGGGGAGTCTGCTTTTGTACAGAACCGATTGACCAGTGTGACCACACCGGCCAATGTGAGAACTATTGATGGAAGGGTCTATGGCCAAAACCAATTGACAGAGGTGACCATATCGGGCAATGTGACAGCTATAGATTTGTATGCTTTTCAGGACAACCCAGACCTTCGCCTGGTGACGGTGGAGGCCAACGATCCCCCATCCCTCCATGAGCTTGCCTTTTCCAATGCGGACCGCGGCCAAATAGACCTTGTGGTGCCCATGGGCAGGAAACAGGAGTATTTGGACAATGGGTGGCACGGGTTCAGGTCCATTAGCTACGGAATCTTTACGGTTGATAACATCGTATACGGAATTACCTCCCGAACCGAGGTAATGGTGGTGGACTATACCGGTACGGCCACAGCCGTGAGCATCCCCGAAACGGCGGATAACGGCCAGTACATCTACGATGTGATCACTATCGGGGAAGGTGCTTTTCAAAACAAGGAACTCACCAATGTTGAGATTCCATCCAGTGTCACCAGTATCGGGGAAGAGGCTTTTAGTGACAACCAATTGACAGCGGTTACCATACCGGGCAGTGTGGAAAGCATAGGCCCCCAGGCTTTTAATAACAACCCGGGCCTTGCGTTGGTGACGGTAGAGGCCAATGATCCACCGATGCTCGATGCAACGGCCTTTGCCAATGCAAACCGTCACCAAATCGACCTTGTGGTGCCCACGGGCAAGAGACAAGCTTATGAGGATAATGGGTGGGGCGGCTTCAGGTCCATATCGGAAAAGATCGAGGTTTCAATAGATGCGCCAGCGGAAACGATCAATCTATCATCCTTTACGGTCACCATCCGGTTCGATATGGATGTGACAGGTTTTACGATGGACGACATTGATCTGGTCAATGCCACGGCAGATCATTTTACGGGCAGCGGTTCCACATATACCGTAGAGATCGCCCCGACATCCTGTAACGGGACCGTCCAGATCGATGTCCCTGCAAATGTAACGGATATGGCCAATTTGGCGGCAACGGCCACGGTGACCGTAGTGGAGGATCCAAACCTACTTGTAGCGGCCGCAAGGGATATCACCGTTCAGCTGGATACCAACGGGCAGGTCACCATCTTGCCGGGTGATGTGGACAATGGTTCCTCCTATGGCTGCATCAATGTCCAGAACTTAAGCCTGGATATGGATACCTTTGATTGTAGCAATGTGGGCACCCCTGTAACGGTCACCCTGACCGCGGCCCAGGGTACGGAAAGTGCTACGGCCACCGCCTTGGTAACCGTGGAGGAGAATCCCGACCTGGTGGCCAATGCAAAGGATATCACCGTCCAGCTCGGTGCCGATGGGCAGGCGACCATCCTGCCGGGGGATGTAAATGATGGTTCCGCTTATGGCTGTGGCGGCACCCCGGAACTGAGCCTGGACATCGATACCTTTTATTGCAGTGATGTGGGCACCCCTGTAACGGTCACCCTTACCGCTACCTCTGGAAATCAAACGGATATCTCGACCGCTGTGGTGACCGTGGAAAGTAATATCAATGGCCTTGTGGCCGTTGCCAAGGATATTACCGTTCAACTGGATGCTGATGGAATGGCTTCCGTCAGCCCTGGCGAAATCGACAATGGTTCCGGGAGTGGATGTAATAACACCGGCACCATTTCATTAAGCCTGGACAAGAATGTTTTTACTTGTGACGATGTGGGTATGGCAACCGTTGTGCTTACGGCCACACAAGGTAGTGAAACAGCTACGACAACCGCCACAGTGACCGTGGAAGCGGCCGGCAATTGCGAGTCAGAGCCAAAGCCTGTCGCAGATTTCA
>CANMDH010000126.1 GCA_947496555.1 uncultured Aquimarina sp.
CAACTGCAAGCTAAGCTTGCCTTGTAGTCTCAGGCAGACTCGAACTGCCGACCTCTACATTATCAGTGTAGCGCTCTAACCAGCTGAGCTATGAGACTTCTTCATAGTTGATCGTTGAGGGTTGATCGTTGATAGTAAATAGTATCTCAACTAACAACTAACAACCACAAACTAACAACTATTGTATTAATCGACAGCATAAGACTAAAATCACAAATAAAATACTACTTCCGTCGTACCATTCTTCTCTAGAAAGGAGGTGTTCCAGCCGCACCTTCCGGTACGGCTACCTTGTTACGACTTAGCCCCAGTTACCAGTTTTACCCTAGGCCGCTCCTTACGGTGACGGACTTCAGGTACTCCCAGCTTCCATGGCTTGACGGGCGGTGTGTACAAGGCCCGGGAACGTATTCACCGGATCATGGCTGATATCCGATTACTAGCGATTCCAGCTTCACGGAGTCGAGTTGCAGACTCCGATCCGAACTGTGACCGGCTTTATAGATTCGCTCCTGGTCACCCAGTGGCTGCTCTCTGTACCGGCCATTGTAGCACGTGTGTGGCCCAGGACGTAAGGGCCGTGATGATTTGACGTCATCCCCACCTTCCTCGCGGTTTGCACCGGCAGTCTTGCTAGAGTTCCCGACATGACTCGATGGCAACTAACAACAGGGGTTGCGCTCGTTATAGGACTTAACCTGACACCTCACGGCACGAGCTGACGACAACCATGCAGCACCTTGTAAATTGCCCGAAGGAAAGTCTATCTCTAAACCTGTCAATCTACATTTAAGCCCTGGTAAGGTTCCTCGCGTATCATCGAATTAAACCACATGCTCCACCGCTTGTGCGGGCCCCCGTCAATTCCTTTGAGTTTCATTCTTGCGAACGTACTCCCCAGGTGGGTTACTTATCACTTTCGCTTAGCCACTCAGACCGAAATCCGAACAGCTAGTAACCATCGTTTACGGCGTGGACTACCAGGGTATCTAATCCTGTTCGCTACCCACGCTTTCGTCCCTTAGCGTCAATCAATTGTTAGTGATCTGCCTTCGCAATCGGTATTCTATGTAATATCTATGCATTTCACCGCTACACTACATATTCTAACCACTTCACAATGATTCAAGACCTGCAGTATCAATGGCAATTTTACGGTTGAGCCGCAAACTTTCACCACTGACTTACAGACCCGCCTACGGACCCTTTAAACCCAATGATTCCGGATAACGCTTGGATCCTCCGTATTACCGCGGCTGCTGGCACGGAGTTAGCCGATCCTTATTCGTAGAGTACCGTCAAACCAATACACGTAATGGCAATTCTTCCTCTATAAAAGCAGTTTACAACCCATAGGGCAGTCTTCCTGCACGCGGCATGGCTGGATCAGAGTTGCCTCCATTGTCCAATATTCCTCACTGCTGCCTCCCGTAGGAGTCTGGTCCGTGTCTCAGTACCAGTGTGGGGGATCTCCCTCTCAGGACCCCTACCTATCGTAGCCTTGGTATGCCGTTACCATACCAACTAGCTAATAGGACGCATAGCCATCTTATATCGATAAATCTTTAATCACTAAACGAGGCCGTCTTGTGATACCATGAGGTATTAATCCAAATTTCTCTGGGCTATCCCTCAATATAAGGTAGGTTCTATACGCGTTACGCACCCGTGCGCCGGTCGTCAGCATTGTGCAAGCACAACCTGTTACCCCTCGACTTGCATGTGTTAAGCCTGCCGCTAGCGTTCATCCTGAGCCAGGATCAAACTCTTCATCGTTTGTTCTTAAATATTATTCTAAAACAATACAACGGAATTATAATCGTATCTCTTAAATGATTCTAGTCTTAATTCTTATCTGTAATAAACTATCTCTAGTTTAATACGCGCTGTCAATCAATATATCAATGAACGTTTATAGCAAAATCACCACTCTTAATAATGACTCTAAACTAATCGAAACTACAAAGGGAATCGAACCCTAATTTACCCAACAAAAAAAGTAAAATACCAATCTAATTACTGCCTATGAACTTCGCTTATCTCTCAAAGCGGGTGCAAATATACAACCCCTTTTATAACCACCAAAACTTTTTTAAGCTTTTTTTAAAAAAGTTCCCC
>CANMDH010000127.1 GCA_947496555.1 uncultured Aquimarina sp.
GAAAATAGTTTGCCTTCGCTATCGCTGCGCAAAACGATTTTATCAACGACGCTAAAGCTCATCTTACACCTAACGTTGTAACACATTAAAACAAAATTGAGCCGACTAAAAACATTTATCACCGAAATTACAGAATTTGGAATCAATTCCAATGTTGATTCTGACAACAAGATTCAGGACTTAAGAAAACTATTAGTTGGAATTTACTTAGAGTATTTAAATGTAAAACCTGAATTTGACAAAAAGGATTACCCTGACCAACCCGAATTTGATTACAACAAAATAAAGGAAAATGTAAAATCGAATTTCCCCGACTTGGATTGGTATAGTATGGTTTTAGATTCTAACAAAATGGAACCAAATATTGAAACTGGGATTGGAGATGCATTGGATGACTTGACTGACATAATCAAAGACTTATTAGCTATAAAATGGCGAATGGAAAATACAAGCAAAATAGATGCGTTTTGGCACTTTGAGTTTTCAATGCGAACTCATTCAGAACAACATCTTGTAGATTTATTAAAATATATAAAAGAAAAAAATGGCTAAAGGATTACCATCCCGAAAGGATTCTGACAAGAAATTGCAAAAAATTTCAGATGCTCATAGTAAAAAATTTTATGATTATTTAGAAGCCAATAGTATTTCCCCAAACAGCAGCCGTGACATTGCGTTTCTAGCTAACAATGAACTTAATTCAAGATTATCCAACAGAACATTTTATCTAACCTGTTTTGTAATACTGATTTCATTGATCACATTATTCTTTGGACTTGCCGATTACAAAGGAGATATCGATTGGCAAAAGGAGCAAATAAAAGAATTGCAAAACATTAATAGCAACTTAAACGAACGTAATTCACAAATTGAATCTCTTAAATTAGAACTTTTCAAATCCAAAGAACAAATTATGTTATTAGAGAAACGAATAAAACTATATGAAAAGAAAGTTGAACCGAAAAAGAAATAAAACGTGTTACAACACCAAGTATGATGTCATAGCAGTTAAGTGATAACTCAAAGGTTCTTGTATATTTGCTATGGCGCAAAGATTTTATGGAGTGAAAGTTATAAAATCAGCGCAGAAAATGTCTATGGCAAGGTAACATTTTGCTCTGCTACGTCACATACTTATAACGTTGTGTAGAATTTGAAAAAGAACAAGAAATGATAAGACCATACGTGTTAGCGGACACAAATTGGAAACATCTAAAAGATGCCAAATTTGATTTAGCTATCCTCCCATGGGGAGCAACAGAAGCACATAATTACCATTTGCCATATTCTACCGATGTCATTGAAGGAACTGCAATAGCAGAAGAAGCTGGAAGAATCGCTTGGGATAAAGGAGCCAAAGTTATCATACTACCAACAATTCCCTTTGGAGTTAATACTGGGCAACCAGATATCTACTTGGATATGAATTTAAATCCGAGTACTCAATTTGCAATCCTAAAAGATATTATAAGCGTATTGGACCGACAAGGTATTCACAAGTTTATGATTCTGAATAGTCACGGAGGAAATAATTGGAAATCAATAATTAGAGAACTTGGACTCTTATTCCCAGGAATGTTTTTATGTGTTGGGGAATGGGTAAAAGTTGTAAACAGAAATGACTATTTCGATGACCCAGGAGACCACGCTGATGAAATGGAAACAAGTCTTATTCTTCATCTAGCATCTGAATTAGTTCTTCCAAAAGAACACTGGGGTGACGGAATTGAAAAAAAGAATAAAATAAAAGCGTTTGATGAGGGCTGGGCCTGGACTGAAAGACCTTGGAGTCAAATAAGCGAAGATACTGGAACGGGAAATCCTAAAGCATCAACTAAAGAAAAGGGAGAACGCTTTTTTAATACAGTTTGTGAAAAACTAGGAAACCTGTTCACTGAAATATCAAATGCTGATACAAATAATCTATATGAATAAACTCTACACAACAATGGTAACCGTTGCACAACCCTCTAATTTTTTTAAGAGACGAACTCCATAGCGTCATTTTAAGGGCGTTTTTATTTTTAGTAATGTAATGAAGGATTAAAATTTGAGAGTATTACGAGCTGTTTTTTGACTTGTACAAGTACCGTTTTCCAGTAATCTT
>CANMDH010000128.1 GCA_947496555.1 uncultured Aquimarina sp.
TAGCAAGTACGATTTAAGTTTTTATTTTGTTGAGGTTGATGGAGGTCTTTCGGTTTCTATAGAGTATAGTATTGATTTATTTAGTGGTTCACGGATAGAGCGTCTTCGGGATAATTTTCTATTTTTATTAGAAGAATTATGTATATCGGATAGTTATGTTAGCATAGGTTCTATGAGTTATTTATCCTCTGATGAGTATGTGATGCTTACCGAGGGTTTTAATAATACATCTTGTGTTTATGATGGTTCGGCTACAGTGCACGGTTTGTTTGTTAAGGAGGTTTTACATGGAGGTTCTCGAGTTGCTTTGTATTATCAAGGGGGTACGATGAGCTATGCTGCTCTTAAGGAGGGTTCGGATCAGGTATATTATCATTTACGGGAGGTTTATGGTCTTTCAAGGGGTTGTGTAGTTGGTGTTTTGATGGATAGGAGTCCTGAGTTATTGATGTGTTTGTTTGGTTTGATGCAACTAGGTTGTTGTTATGTTCCTATCGATCCTGATTTTCCTTCAGAACGTATTTCTTATATCTTGGAAGATAGTGGGGCTACTCATGTTATAATTAGTAATGCTGATGAGCGTTTATTGTCAGGTGTTGATATAGCTGTAATAGTTTCATCTGGGATCACCCAAGGTTTTGATCAGGTCTCGTTAGCTGAAGTAAGTTTAGACCCCTATCAATCGATGTATTTGATTTATACTTCAGGCTCTACGGGTACTCCTAAAGGAGTTGAGGTGAGTCATAGTTCGGTTGTGAATTTACTAGAGAGTATGAAGGAGTCTTTATTGCTTGGCGATAAAGAGCTTTGGTTGGCTCATACCACTATTTCTTTTGATATTTCTGTATTAGAGTTGTTTCTTCCGTTACTTACGGGTAACAGTGTTATATTGGCGGATACTGAGATTTCGAAAGATCCAGATGCTCTAGTAGGTTTAATGGTTGATCATGGGGCTACGATCATGCAAGCCACTCCTAGTATGTGGCATATGATAGTAAGTTCAGGATGGTTAGGTTCTACTGATCTTAAGATTCTTAGTGGAGGAGAGGAATTAGATGTTAAGTTGGGAGAGCGTTTATTATCTATGGGTTCAGGTCTTTGGAATCTTTATGGTCCTACCGAGACGACGGTTTGGTCTACGGTTAAGCAAGTTAGGATTCCTTCGGATTTATCTACGATAGGCCGTCCTATAGCCAATACACAGGTTTATATATTAGATGATTCGATGCACTTGGTAGGACAAGGTGTAGTTGGCGAGCTTTATATAGGAGGGGTTGGTGTTGCCAAGGGATATCATAACCGTTTGTTCTTGAATGCGGAGCGTTTTTTGCCAAATCCGTTTGTTTCAGGTGGCCGTCTTTATAAGACGGGAGATTTGGCCAGATGGAATGATGAGGGAGAGCTTATATTTTTAGGTAGGGCCGATCACCAGGTTAAGATTCGCGGACATCGTATAGAGTTAGGAGAGATAGAGTTTCACATACAGGAGTATCCAGGGATCGATCAAAGTTTGGTAAGTTCGATATCTGAGGATAGGGGCAAATCGTTGGTGGGTTATTACCAATCTTCCGATCGTATTTCTTCTACAGCGATACGTGGATATTTGTCTACGAAGTTACCCACTTATATGATTCCAGAATATTTGTTGTGGATTTCAGAATTTCCCAAGACGGCCAATGGTAAGATAGATCGTAAATCCCTTCCGGTTCCTAGCACCGGGGATTCGATTCTGGAGGGTATGAGTTATGAGAGCCCGAGCAATCCCACAGAGGAGCGCTTACAGCAGATATGGTCTTCGGTACTACAGTTAGATCGTTTAGGGATTACGGACAATTTTTTTGAGTTAGGTGGGCATTCTTTGAAGGCGATCCAGATCTTGAGTCGAATAGGACAAGAGCTTCAGGTAAGGATTACTTTGAAGACGATGTTTTTGAATCCCACGATTCGTGAGTTGGCCAAATATGTAGGAGTAGAACAAGCTACATCATTTACAGAGATTACCCCGATAGCAAACCAGGAACATATGTATAAGCTATCCCCAGGCCAGGAAAGGATTTGGGTGTTAAGCCAGTTTGAAGGAGCTAACCAGGCGTATA
>CANMDH010000129.1 GCA_947496555.1 uncultured Aquimarina sp.
AAGACGGAACGATAAAAAGTGCTTATATCGGCCAAACCGGGACAAACAGATCATCAAAAGGGGATTTCTGGATTCTTTTTATCCCAGAAACACCCTTCCACGTCCCAATTTTAAAAGGGCTCGACACTAATTATTGGATATTTCCCTTGTATGGTCATTATTTGCTTAGAAATAATATACATAAAGTCAAAAAGCATCAAATTATGGAAAAACAACTAAAATTGATAATGTACAGCATCTTTATGCTATGGGTGAGCCTTGCCGCTTATGGCCAAAGTGTAGGAGATCAATTCGAAATTGATGGCATCACATACGAAATTACCGCTCTCATTCACTTTAGCAATGCAACAAATTCTATTCCAGGCACAGTAGAGGTCGTAAGCTATAATTCCAGTTTCAGAACAGGAACAGAGGTGACTATCCCCGCAAAGGTTAACGACCAAAGTAGCGATTACAACGAGTATTGGGTGACCGAGATTGACGATAATGCTTTTGAGGCAAAAGGATTGACCGGTGTTGATATCCCCTACACGGTGACCAAGATTGGCAATAATGCTTTTTTGAACAACCAATTGACCGAGGTGGTCATACCCTTTCGTGTCAACAGTATTGGGGCTTCTGCTTTTCAAGGTAACCCGCTGGAGACCGTGATTGCAAGGTCTCACAATCGCCCAAACCTGGGTAACGCAAATGCCTTTAGTAATCGTATTCAAATAAACCTTTTAGTGCCCGCAGGCAGGTTCGAACAGTATTCGAATAATGGGTGGGACGGGTTCAAACCCGCTAACCCCGGCCCTGACCCCGACCCCGGCACCTTTACTGTTGATGGCTTCACATACGCAATTACGGCTATCTCTCAACCCGAAGTTGAGATCATAGGCTATGATGCCAATTCTGGAACAGAGGTGACCATCCCCCAAACGGTGGATCACAACGACATCGATTACAAGGTGACCGCTATTGGCTATCACGCTTTTAACGGTAATGGTAAAGCTGACGCGGACAAGCTGACCAGCGTGAACTTCACCTCTCCGAGCAACGTCACCAGTATTGGGGAAGATGCTTTTCGGTTAAATAAATTAACCGGTCATATTGAGATTCCGGAAAGCGTAACCAGTCTCGGGCAACGGGCATTTGGAGCTTGCGGCTTGACCAGTGTCAAAATTCCGGAAAATATCACCAGAATTGAGCGGTGGACCTTTGGCGACAACGATTTAAGAGACGTGGTCATACCGGCCAATGTGAAACATATTGATTACCAGGCCTTTTATGACAACCCAAACCTTTCCACTGTGACGGCCCGGCGTAATCCACCAACAACACTGCATACAAATGCCTTTAACAATCTGGGCCAAGTTAGAATGCCTTTTGATCTTGTGGTGCCCTTTGATGCTATACAAGCTTATGCAAATTCGGGCTGGACAGGCCTCGCGAGCATCACCCACGGAGTCTTTAACCAGGATGGCATTAAATACGGAATTGTTGACACTCCAGACGAAGCAACGGTGATTTATAGTAATAACCTTAATCCGCGCATTCCCGAAGAGGTGGATGTTGAAGGGTTCGGGTCCTCCCGCCGCGTCCCGGTGACCGCTATAGGAGATAATGCTTTTGATACCAGGAATATTCAAACGATTCTCATACCGCCGAGAGTAAAAAGTATTGGCTCCCGGGCCTTTTATTCACAGTTCATTTCCCGTGTGATAGTGAGGGCCGCTGAACCACCGGAGCTCCATGACGAAGCCTTTAATCCTTTACGCCGTGCCTTCATAGACTTATTTGTGCCCGAAGGCAAGGAGCAAGCTTATATAGCTGCCGGATGGACAGGTTTCAAGACCACCTCTTCGCTCGTAGGACAGATCCATAATAATGAAGGCTTCATTTGGGAAGTCACATCGGTAATCCCCAATGAAGTAAAGCTCGTTAAATTTATAGGCAAGCAGGAGTATGATAAACCTAATCCGGAAACATTAGAAGACCTGTTCGGTACTGAAGGTCACGTGGAAATTCCCTCAGAAATCTCATACCACCCAAGCAGCGAGCTTGTCGACATGTATACGGT
>CANMDH010000130.1 GCA_947496555.1 uncultured Aquimarina sp.
CCTTTAGTGGTCAAATTTCCATTTAATTCAATATTGCCTCCTATTCCAAAAGAAATGACTCTTCCATTATTATAGTCGTTAAAATATAAAGCATCATCTGCAGGGTCATAATCAAATCCCCTTGCTTCCGAAAACCTTATCTTATTTCCTTTAGTGGTCAAATTTCCATTTAATTCAATATTGCCTCCTATTCCAAAAGAAATGACTCTTCCATTATTATAGTCATTAAAGTATACGGCATCTTTTGTGGGGTCATAATCAAACCCTCTTGCTTCTGAAAACCTTATAGCATTTTCTGGGACATTGAGTTGCGCAATTAATTTTATTGATAATGATAGCAGAAATAAAGTGGATACTAATGTCGTTTTTTTCATTTTTCTTGTTTTTATAGTTGTTTTTATAGTTGTCTTTATATTAATTGTCATATATCTATAAATGTTACCTCAAAATTTTGAGAAATTGCTTATAACGGTAAATATAACAAACGTTGTTGTCCCGAAGGGCAACTATGTTTTGTTATATAGTGTTATAAGCTTTTTTATTTTTCAGACTCCAACTTTTCTAGTCTTAATTGTAATTCAAGAAACTTTTTATTTAGAGATTCTAATTCTTTTATTTTCTTCTCCTGCGCTATCGTATAAAGCGTTAATTCCTCTATTTTTTTCAGAAGATTCATATCCATTTCTCCTTGCATTACTCCATTTTGTTCAAACTCTTTTGCAGATGGTATTTCAGGTAAATGATTATTCTCTTTTATAAAACTTTCTACTTCTTCTATACTTCTGAGGTTATAGTTTTCCTTAAAAACATAGTCAGGAGCTGGAACATTAAGATCAATTTTCACTTCTTCTGCGTGAATGTTTCCTTTTACAGTTAGTTTCATATCTGGCTTTGTTGTTCCAATTCCAATTTTTCCGGCGTAAAAGGATAATGAGTTATAATCTGTACCATTAAATTTTTGGACAAAAGAATGATTAATTCCACTAGTATCCCATAATGTTTTGAGACTTAGGTTGTATCCATTGTGATGAGTGTTGGTCCACTTTTGGGTATCATAAGTTCCCGAATTAGGCATAGACGTTTTTACTTCTAATTTTGAGGATGGAGTAGTAGTACCAATTCCAATTTTTCCAGCATAAAAGGACAGTGAGTTATAATCTGTACCATTAAATTTTTGGACAAAAGAATGATTAATTCCACTAGTATCCCATATTGTTTTAAGACTTAGATTATATCCATTATTATGGGTATTGGTCCATTTTTGAATTTCATAAGTTGAAGGAGAAGATAATAATGTTTTTACTTCTAAATTTGAAGAAGGTTCAGTTGTTCCTATTCCGATAAATCCATTATGATTAATATGCATTCTTGTTAACGGGGTTCCTCCAGAAATCGGAGTAGTTAAAAATTGCATAGATGTATTCCAACTACCACCTCTATATGCTCTTATTTTTGCGGAACCCGCAGAAGTAAATTCAAAAGATAAGTCTCTTTTACTGTCATAATTAGCTGGTTGATTAGGTCCTTTTATTACGAGTTTAGAATATGAATTAGGATTTGTTGCTCCTATATAGAGATTACCTGTACTTATATTGTCTCCACTTGAATTCCAATTTTGAGCTTTTAAGGCAAATGTTACTCCAAATACTATAATTAATAATATTACTTTCTTCATTTTTATTTTCGTTTGTTTTTTAGTTAGTGTTTTATACCTTAAAATCGTTACCTGAATATTTTGAGTAATTGCTTATAACGTTAGGTGTAAGATGAGCTTTAGCGTCGTTGATAAAATCGTTTTGCGCAGCGATAGCGAAGGCAAACTATTTTC
>CANMDH010000131.1 GCA_947496555.1 uncultured Aquimarina sp.
GATAATGTCTATGAAGTATCCATCACGGCTACCGATAGCGAGCACAGCGCTAGCGAAACAAGCTGGACGGTGACCATACGGGATGTCAGCGAGGCGGTCACCTTCACCATCGATCCGATCGCAGACGTGTTCGTTGATGAAAACACGGTCTACACCAGTGTAGTACCATCCATTACCGGCACACCAGTAGGCAATGTCACCTATACCCTGGCAGGAAGTGATGCCAGCTTGTTTACTATCAACAGCGTGACCGGCAGGGTCACCATGGGAGCCAGGAACTTTGAAACACCGGCAGATGCCAATGCTGATAATGTCTATGAAGTATCCATCACGGCTACCGATAGCGAGCACAGCGCTAGCGAAACAAGCTGGACGGTGACCATCACCAACGAAGCGGAGGAGGTCAATGACGAGTTCACTGCCGCCCATATCACCTACAAAATCACTGAAATAACCCCCAACAAGCGAGTATCGATAACAGGCTATGACGCTGCCGGAGGTACCGAAGTGACCATCCCCCCAACGGTCAGCGACCATGGCACCGAGTACCAGGTGACCGCTATTGGGCGGCGAGCTTTTTATAATAAGCAATTGACCGAACTTATCTTCTCCGGTCAGAGTAATGTGACCAGTATCGGACAAGATGCTTTTTGGGGAGAAAATGATCTTAAAAACCAATTGGGAAATGTTATCATACCCAATAGTGTGACCAGTCTCGGGCAGCGGGCATTTGGAACTTGCGGCTTGACCAGCGTCAAGATTCCGGAAAATATCACCTTGCTTGAGCGGTGGGTCTTTGCCACTAACGAATTAACCGAGGTGACCATACCGGCCAAAGTGGATAGTATAGCGTTCCAGGCCTTTTATAACAACAATAACCTTTCCATTGTGTCGGTCCGGCGTAGTCCACCGATGGAATCGGGACGACTGGATCCAGATGCCTTTTTCAGTACGACCCTTAGCAATAATAGAATACCTTTTGATCTTGTGGTGCCCCTTGGTAATATTCAGGCTTATGAAAATTCAGACTGGGCGGACTTAGCCGAGAGCATTACCTACGGAATCACTAAGCTGGATGGCATTACATACGCACTTCTTGACGCAGGGGAAGCAACGGTGGTTTATGGTGATAACCTTAATCCGCGCATTCCCGAAGAGGTGGATGTTGAAGGGCTCGGGTTCTCCCGCCGCGTCCCGGTGACCGCTATAGGAGATAATGCTTTTGATAACAGGAATATTCAAACGATTCTCATACCGCCGAGTGTAAAAAGTATTGGGGCCCGGGCCTTTTATTCACAGATCATTTCCCGTGTGATAGTGAGGGCCGCTGAACCACCGGAGCTCCATGACGAAGCCTTTGAACCTTTACACCGTGCCTTCATAGACTTATTTGTACCCGAGGGCAAGGAGCAAGCTTATATAGCTGCCGGATGGACAGGTTTCAAGACCACCTCTTCGCTCGAAGGACAGCTCCATAATAATGAAGGCTTCATTTGGGAAGTCACATCGGTAATCCCCAATGAAGTAAAGCTCATTAAATTTATAGGTATGCGTGATCGCTACGACAATCATTATGTTAAATTCGAGGAACGGTCTGGTACTGAAGGTCACGTGGAAATTCCCTCAGAAATCTCATACCACCCAAGCAGCGAGCTTGTCGACATGTATACGGTCACGTCCATTGGGGACGATGTTTTTACTGGGGATGGGGATTTGTATGGGGCCCTTGGTATGTATTGGAGCCCTACAGCTGACCCATTGAAGAGCGTTGATATACCCGATACGGTGACACAGATCGGGGATTGTGCTTTT
>CANMDH010000132.1 GCA_947496555.1 uncultured Aquimarina sp.
GCAACAAGAATAGAAACTAATTTAGTGTAAACACCTAATCTTTAACTTGTGTAAACCATGTATCTTAACGAACATTACCTACTCTACCGATAAAACCTAATCTAAACTACAATAATCCAAAAATTATGCTTAAATTTGTATCCAAGTAGATACAGTGTTTATGTTCTTTATTGAGAAAACAACTGAATTTGACAAATGGCTAAAAAAGTTAAAAGACTTTAAAGCAAAAGCGAAAATTTTGTTCAGAATTCAAAAATTAGAAACTGACGAACATTTTGGCGATTGTAAAGCTGTTGGAGACGGAATTCGGGAAATGCGAATAAATTTTGCGAAAGGTTATCGAGTTTACTTCAAAGAAAAAGACGGAAAAGTAATAGTTCTTTTGGTTGGTGGAGATAAATCAACTCAACAGAAAGACATTGCAAAAGCGAAAGATATTTGGAAAAAATTAAATAAATAGAAAATGGGAACTTCAAAATTTGAAATAGCAGATTATTTGGATAATAAAGAGATGATTGCTGATTATCTCAATATTGTTTTAGAAGAAGGTGACAATGCTGATTTGATTAATGCAATTGGACATATCGCAAAGGCTATCGGAATGACAAAAATTGCGGAGGAAACTGGATTAAGTAGACCGAGTTTATACAAAGCATTATCAGATGGGGCTAAACCACAATTTGCTACAATTATGAAAGTTTTGAAAGCAATCGGAGGACAAATACAAGTAAATCCAATGTCTGCATAAAAAAACGACACCACAACAATTTGTATAGTGCATATGCTCCCTTTGGGAAGCAAACGCACCATACAAGAAACGTTAGCAGTAATGTAAGAAAACGCAATAATGACATTTTACGAAAAAGAACTTAATAGAATTCGTAGCATAGTTTATTCAAACGAAGGACAAATTAACACCGTAATTGGAATTCGAAGCTATATCGAAAACAATTATGATGTCAATTTAAATTTGGACTTATTGTCCCATATTCAGTTTGTTTCCAAGTATCACTTGTTACGCTTGTTCAAAAAATATTATGGACTAACTCCAAGACAATACTTAATTGACAAACGAATTGAGAAATCTAAAGAGCATCTGATAAATGGAATATCGGTAACTGAAACCTGTTTTGCTGTTGGATTTGAAAGTTTAGGTTCGTTCAGCACTTTATTTAAAACAAAAACAGGAAAATCACCTACGGAATTTCAAAAAGAGCAACTTTCAAGAAGCAAAATTGATTCGAAGTTCTGAATTTTGGAGTATGAATAAATAAAACAAAGATGAAAGTAACACTAATTAGCATTCCAGTTCGGGACCAAGAAAAAGCTTTAAAATTTTATACAGAGAAATTAGGCTTCATAAAAAAGAAAGACCTACCATTAGAAGGTGGTAATCGATGGCTGACCCTAGTTTCAGCAGAATGGCAGGACGGACCAGAATTATTATTGGAACCAGCCCCCAACCATTTCGAACCATGTAAGGTATTTCAAGATGCATTAATGGAAGCAGGATTTCCTTACACGCAATTTGATGTTGACAATGTTGACGCCGAATATGAAAGACTATCAAAACTTGGAGTTGATTTTAGCGTAAAACCAACTAAAATGGGGACTGTAAAAGTTGCAGTTTTTAATGATACCTGCGGAAATAATATTCAACTAGTGGAGGAATTGTAAAAACACTACTGCCAATAACTAAGCATTCGTGCGGTCGGTACGACCGAGCATGAATGCAGTGTTGACTAAACCGGGTTGATTTGCTGTT
>CANMDH010000133.1 GCA_947496555.1 uncultured Aquimarina sp.
GAAAACACCAAAAACCGCAAACCATTTATTACTAAAGGTTTGCGGTTGTTTTTTGCCATAGACCTACGGATTTAAGGATGTTTTCCGTGCCGATAGCATTGTTTGCACGGATTGCAAACCTGTCTGCCGATAGGTAGATCCGCGAGATCGGGGCTAGCGGGAGATTTTATATTTTTTTTGAGAAAACTATATTTTCGTAGCCTCTTCCATTGACTGTAAAATTTAATTCTCCAACGTTTTTAAATTCATTTTTTTCATAAAATCTAATGGCTCTATTGTTTTTTATGTAAACGGTGAGCCACATGGTATCTAATTGCATTTTTTTGGCTTGCTCTTCAACAAAAGTTAGTAACTGTTGTCCAATTTTTAAGGGTATAAAATCATTTAGGATAAAAATTCGTTCTAATTGGCAACTGTTTTGTGATGTAATATTTTCGTTTGACGCATTTACTACTAATTTCGCATAACCGACAGGTAGATCATCTGCATAAATAATATAGAAAAGTTGCTTGGGATTGCTTATGTTCTGTTTCGTTTTAAAAACTGAAAAATTCTCGTTAAGGTATTTTAATACATCATTTTTATCTTCGATATACTGCCCATGAGATTCAGCCCATGTTAGTCGACCTAGAAGTGCTAAAACCTCTGTATCTGCTTTCGTAGCTATTTTTATTTTAATCATTACTATTCTTATTTATTCGTAATCTTCTTAAATGATAACCATGAAGCAATACAGCAATTGTGCAGCCTACAATTATTGGTGTAGCACTAATTAATGCACCATATAAAATGTAACCTGTATTTGCGATTAGTGATATTAAGCGTAGTTTATATTCGCCTTTGACGGACATAGAATATAGATTGATAACTAGCGCTGCATAGCCAATACTATCAATTAAAAATGGGCTCATGTTTTATCTTTTTCTGTTTGATTAATTTATATTGGAAACTATTCTGCTTAGATAGTACAACACAAATATAGAATGCATTATCTTATTTTTAGTTTATAATCGAATTAATAATTGTATATTTGAATTTGATTATATCAAATAAGTAGTAAAAAAATTACGATTACAAATGGACACGTTAGATAAAAAGATACTTGAAATGCTAAAAGTTAATGCTAGAGAAAGCTTCGCTAATATTGGAAAACAAGTAGGATTGTCTGCTCCTGCCATAGGCAAGCGTGTGAGGCAAATGGAAGAAGAAGGCATAATCGAAGGCTATGCTCTAAAAGTGAATCATGAAAAATTGGGCATTGAGACTAAAGCCTATATAACATTAGTAATACACCGAGGATCAACAGGATCAAATGATGCTCAAAAAAAAATACAGGCAATGGAAGAAGTGCAAAGTTGTGATAGAATTACGGGCGATGATTGTTTATGTGTTTTAGGTTATTTTAGAAACAATAAGCATCTTATTTCCTTTCTTGAAAAAATCGCAGAGTACGGTGCTTCAAAAACGAGTATTATTTTAGAAGCGTAATTTATTTCCTTGAAAGGTTCTATAAACAGACAAAATCGATAGTGCAGAAATGTTTTCTGAGCCGATAACATTGCTTGCACGGATTGCAACCTTAAATCCGTAAGTTTAAATTAATTTAATTTTTTTCTAATACTATGAGATGAAACTCTCTAAGATTTTTATG
>CANMDH010000134.1 GCA_947496555.1 uncultured Aquimarina sp.
CCTTAAATCCGTAAGTTTAAATTAATTTAATTTTTTTCTAATACTATGAGATGAAACTCTCTAAGATTTTTATGTTTTACTGCTTTTTAGTTCTAAATTTTCCCATAGAATTAATTATATAGGCATTTGAGAAGATAATGAAGCATATGATTTAGCCCCAACTTTGTTGGGGTTTGTTTTTTAGATAAGTGATTTTGGGGTTTCCTTTCTTGTTTAGCTATGTTTTAAAGTGGATATCTCCATATATCTTGAGTTTATATTGCCTTGAAGATTTTATCCATTTTGCAGGAATCGTAATAAATCTAAAGATGAATTTTTTAATTCTAAAATTAGATTTAAGATGTTTAAACCTCTTGGAGAATTGAGTAATAATATAATGGTATAAGTTTCTACAAATAGCTGTAAACATTAGATATACCATATTTTGCTCTAATCTAGAGAAAGGTAAATTATTCCATCCAAAATCATTTTTCAAAACATCAAATTCTCTTTCGATCGCACCTCGTTGATTATAAAATTGAGCAACTTCGTTTTTGGTTTTCCCATAATCATTGGTCAACACTGCTGAATAGAGATAAGCTTCATTGGTAAACATATTTATTTGTTTGTCATCTCTTTCTACCTTAGTGACTACCAATCGATATGTTTTCAGTCTATTAAGTTGTTTACTTCTCTTTAGTGTTCTAATGAATGGAGTAAAAGCTATTTCTGCTCTAAATCCAATTTCGTTTCCCAAATCTACTTCTTCCCAATCATCAATAGTAGCAATTACTTTTGCTAAAGCCCCACTCATACAAGCTCTTAGATAAAACTTTTCAACGTTTTGACTAACAAGTTCTACAATATTAAGTTGATAAGAGGCTCCATCTGCTCTAAAAGAATCGATTTTAATATGCTGCTCTTCTAATAAAGTAAACATTCTAGTTAAAGTCTCATATTGCAATGTTTTTGCATCACTATTCCCATTTCTATTTTCAACAAAAACAATTTGATTACCAATTATTCCAACTCCAGGACAATACCCTTTCTTTGTCTTATAACTTTTTGTACTATCTGCTTTATTGTTAAAAATCAAAGTATTATCATAATCCAATGTATGTTTTTCATTCTTAGATAACCCGATCGTTTTTAATATCTGGATATTTAACTCATTGAGAGGCCTATGAAGACTGAACTGATGGATACTAGTACCTCTAGGAGTAGTAAAAATATCTTTTGACAAAGAAAGTTCCTTGAAGCGATCCAAAATTCTATCCGGGCTGGGAACATCTAAAAATCGATTATTTTTTAAATGTTGATGGAAATTACCTGCCAAATCTTCTATACAATCACCTCCACACAAATAAATAGACCAAAAACTATATAAGATATCTTTCCACGAATACTTTGTCTGTTTGGGTAGTAATGGAAGATGACTTGTTAAGATCTTATCTATTTTTAAAGTGTTGAATTCGTTAAGAACAAAGTTTAAACCTCCAAATGGACTTATGTGAGAGGAATTAAGTATTTTCATATCAGTGTTTTATCGCAACACCAATTTAGGTGAAAACACCAAAAACCGCAAACCATTTATTACTAAAGGTTTGCGGTTGTTTTTTGCCATAGACCTACGGATTTAAGG
>CANMDH010000135.1 GCA_947496555.1 uncultured Aquimarina sp.
TGAGGTAGTTAGAAATAAAAAATATCGTATTTTTAACTTAAGACTTGGGAAAGGGCTTTACATAGGATATAGTGTTAGCACCTTTTATTTTTTATACACAACTTCCGAAGCATCTCTTATTTTCTTCGGTTTGCTCCCTCTCATTTGAATTCGTTCTTCAGAATCGTGAATTTCTGAATGAAAAATGTTGTTATCTATAGGTAAGTATTTTACAATTGCTTTAAGTTCTTTGACTTGATCTGTTTGTACTTTGCAAATTGCGAAAAAATCTTTATTATTTCTTAAAAAATCAATACATTCTGTTTCAGATCTTTGTGCATCCCTATCAACAGAAACTCCTTTTGAATCTTTAAAGGTTGCTGAACTAGGTCTATCGTTTGTATAATCCCAATTAAGTTCAATAATCCCTCGATATAAGAATTCTTTATCATCAATTGTTTCACTAAAATTTTCAGGCATACAATGCTGAAATTAATTGATTTACTTGATCAAGAGATATTTCTTCTTCTAATTCTTCACCGTCTTTTACTTGATAAGCAAATATTTCATCTTTTGAAATTTCAATTTCAATCAGGTTATTTTCGTCAAGGTATTTCTCAACTTGTATTGTACCACGACCAGTTGGAAAAATTTGAGGTTGATAGTCTAGATCAGATAGAATTGTTTCAACTTTAGATATTAGACCAGAGTCAAAAGATTCACCATCATATCCGTTCCAATTTTGAGAAAGTTTTTTTAAAGACTTTAGTTTTCTTTTATTATTCTTTAATTGTTCTAATGAAAAACGTTCCGAATTATTAAATCTAGTTGAAGATGGATTCGTAGACTCAACAAAAGGTACAGAATTTTCTACATCGGAATCAGAAGTTATATGAAACCTTTTAGGTTCTGTAGAACTTGATGATATTACAAGACCTAATCCAGCAATCATAGTAGTTTTTATTATATCATTAGTATCCATAAGTTCTTCTTTTAACTTATTTGTTAGATTTTGAGATTTTCTCTAATTGTTCTATATTATTACCTAACCATTTGTAGATTTCTTTAGCTGTTTGATAGTTCATAACAACTCCATTTTCAATTATCCTAACAAAGCTATTATTTAAATCGGAAGGCTCAGATTCAACTTCTTTAGCATTGATTTTTCCATCATCTACTTTATAAGTTTGAGAGACTGGCAAAGCCTGTCTTTCTAAGTAAAAATTTATTGCAATCTCACCTTGAGGAGTAATTCCACCTTGAGCTCCATTTATATATTTAGGATTGTAATCTTCTTTAAATATGTATTTGCATTTAATTTTACTCATAAAATAATTTTGTTTGTAGTCTTTTAAATCTTAAGAACAAAAGTATTCTTTTTAATTTAGAATCTAATTATCAATACATAATTTACTAAATATACTTAATTTTTTTTCAATTGGTGCTAACGTATGTGTATAGTTACAAAAGGTAACTATATATTTGTTATATCAATACCCGTTGTGCATTTTGATTAACTAAAAAAAGAGTTGTGCATACTGCTGTTAAGCAGTAAATTGTAATAACGACA
>CANMDH010000136.1 GCA_947496555.1 uncultured Aquimarina sp.
AGTATTTCTTAAACTATTGGATACAAAAAAATCCCATCGTATAAAATGAGATTTCCGTTGAGCGGGAGACCGGGTTCACCTCGACGCTGCTCGGCACAGGCTTCTCTCCCGGCAAGTATTTCTTAAACTATTGGATACAAAAAAATCCCATCGTATAAAATGAGATTTCCGTTGAGCGGGAGACCGGGTTCGAACCGGCGACATTCAGCTTGGAAGGCTGACGCTCTACCAACTGAGCTACTCCCGCTTTTGTACTGGCAAATGTATAGTTTTTAATCAAAAAAAATAAAGTTTTGTCAGAGAAATATAAAAAAGACCAATTATAGTGTAATTTTTACGGTTAAACCGTAACATTAAAAATGGGTAAAACGTATTTTATCGATAAAAATTGCTGTTAATCCGAAAAAAAATGTATTTTTGTTAATAATTATTTAATTATCTAAGTAGTTATCTCTATTATTGTTACAACAATAATTTTGAACAACAACTTTAATTAGTAAGTATATTCGTCATTATTATTAATATAGAAATTATATTTATTGCAAAGAAATACCCAATATTATGAACGCAAGAATTACCCTGATTCTTCTATTTTTATTGAGCGTTAACACGTTATTCTCTCAGGTAAAAGTAGGAGATGCCCCCAACACTATTGATTCTTCATCACTTCTTGAATTGCAAAGTGCAGACAAAGTATTTGTCCTCACTAGAGTCAATGACAGTCAGATGAATGCCATTACCCCACTTGCAGGAGCCATGGTCTACAATACAGACCAGGATTGTGTATTCCAATATGAAGGCACCAATTGGCGATCCCTTTGTACTGCTGCAGAAACGATTACTTTTGTTGTTGAAAATCCAGATGGCACCTTTACTTATACTAATGAAGATAATGTTGCCGTAACTATTAACAAAGCGCAACTCACAAATAATGGAGATGGGACATTTACTTTTGACAATGGAAATACCACTACTGGACCTATTAATTTTGTAGGTACAGATGATCAAAATGCCAGTGAAGTAAATTTAAGCCCTTCCTTTGATTTAAATGGGGATTCAATAAATGAAAATACTGTACAGGAAGCTCTAGAAGTTCTTGCTTCACGACCGAGTACCACCAATGTAAGCTTGACCGAAGATGGAACCAACTTGATCCTTACCGATTCAGATGGTAGCAGTGTAGTGATCGCTTTATTAGATATTGATACCAATACTACCAATGCTTCTTTAACCGAAGATGGAACCAACTTGATCCTTACGGATTCAGATGGTAGCAGTGTAGTGATTGCCTTATCAGATATCGATACCAATACCACTAATGCCAGTCTGACTGAAGATGGAACTAATTTAATCCTTACCGATTCAGATGGTAGCAGTGTAGTGATCGCCTTATCAGATATTGATACCAA
>CANMDH010000137.1 GCA_947496555.1 uncultured Aquimarina sp.
TGTCTCGTCCTAAAATAGCGATACACTAAAATTTAGTGTAATGAAAAATTCAGTAACCGCGGGTTATGTAAAGCGAACCCAAAAAGACTATTCGCTTTGTTTTAAGCTTCAAGTAGTTGAAGAAATTGAATCTGGCAGGCTCGATAGACTAAATGCTCATCATAAATACGGCATTCAAGCCAGGTCTACAATTACGCAATGGTTAAGAAAATATGGTACCTTTGATTGGGATAATCTATCTGTAGTAACTGTGGCAAAGACACCTGAACAAAAGATTCTAGAATTAGAAGCTAAAGTAAAACTCCTTGAAAAACAAAAGGCAAGAGCAGAGCATTTGGCTGAGCGTGCGGATAAGAAAGCGATCATTTTTGATATGCTTGTTGATCTTGCTGAGAAGGAATATGATATTGAGATTAGAAAAAATTACACGCCCGAGTTATTGAATCCTTCAAAGAAGAGCACAAAGAAACGATAGTTTCTACCTGTAAGTTACTCGGGCTGGATAGACAGGTGTATTATCGATCTATTGCCTCTAGAAAACACAAGCAAGCTATAGCAAGACAGGTTATTGTATTAGTACAAGGGGTACGTAATGTAATGCCAAAACTTGGTACTAGAAAACTGTATTATATTCTAAAGGATGAACTCTCTGCTTTGAAAGTAGGTAGGGATAAGCTCTTTAGAATTCTTAAAGCAAATTATATGTTGATTAAACCTAAAAGGTCTTATCATATAACAACAGACTCTGGTCATCGATTTAGAAAACATAAGAACAGGGTTTGTAATTTGGAGATTACTAGACCAGAACAAGTATGGGTTAGCGATATTACTTACGTAGGAACTAGAGCAAATCCATCCTATTTGGCATTAATAACAGATGCCTATTCTAAAATGATTGTAGGCTATAATGTATCTGATAGTCTTGCCATTGCAGGATCAACAGACGCACTAGAGATGGCCTTGAAGAATAGAAAATATAAAGAGTTACCGCTGATTCATCATTCAGACAGAGGATTACAATATTGTTCTAATGATTATCAAGCTTTACTCTCTCAAAATCTTATAACGCCAAGTATGACTGAAAAATATGATCCTTATCAAAATGCAATTGCTGAAAGAATCAATGGTATCTTAAAACAAGAATTCAATGTGTGTAAAGAAATCAAATCGATCCAAACAAAGAAAAAACTTGTAAGAGATGCTGTTCATGTATACAACAATATAAGACCACACCTATCTAATCACATGCTAACGCCAGTGCAAATGCACAAACAAAATAAATTAAAAAGAAAACAGTATAAAATTAAAATTCCCAATGAAGCTAGCTTCATTGGGAATTAAATGATAAATTTAATCTAGTAATAATCTGTATCGATTATTTAGGACTAGTCA
>CANMDH010000138.1 GCA_947496555.1 uncultured Aquimarina sp.
TGTCAGACATAACCAGTATGAACGCTATGTTCCGAGGAGCCCAGTCCCTTGTGGGAAACGAGCATTTTAACCGCTGGAACGTAAGCAATGTCACCAATATGAGTTTTGTGTTCCATACAGCCAGTAAGTTCAATGGGGACATAAGTGGTTGGGGGGATAAGTTAAGCAATGTCACCAATATGGGTGGGATGTTCGAAGGAGCCACTGACTTCAACGGGGACATAAGTGGTTGGAACGTAAGCAATGTTGAAAAGATGGATTCGATGTTCCGCGGGGCCTCCAACTTCAATGGGAACATAAGCGGTTGGAACGTAGGCAATGTCACCGATATGCGTTGGATGTTCCAAGAAGCCGCTAACTTCAATCAGGACATCAGCGATTGGGACGTAAGCAATGTCACCAATATGGGTGGGATGTTCGAAGGAGCCAGTGACTTCAATGGGAACATAGGCAATTGGGACGTAAGCAATGTCACCAATATGCATTGGATGTTCCAGAATGCCAGTGACTTCAATCAAAACATCGGCGGTTGGGACATAAGCAAGGTCACCGATATGAGAACTATGTTGAATGGTAGCGGCTTGTCTGTAGCCAATTATGGGGCCACATTACGGGGCTGGGCGAACTTGACCAACACCCCCACAGGGATTAGCCTGGGAGCAGGTGGATTAAAATACGACGATACAGGAAACGTTCACAGACAAAGACTAGTGGGCGATTATGGGTGGACCATCACAGGAGATGCCTATACATCAGAGACTTCCTTCATCACCACCTGGCAGGTAGGAAGTGCAGACCTATCGATCACCATCCCCACCTTTGGCGATGGATACAACTACACCATAAACTGGGGGGATGAAACCATCGAGCATAACCAGACCGGCAACGCCTCACATACTTATGGAGACCCGGGTACCTATGAGGTAAGCATTACCGGGGATTTCCCCAGGATTCATTTTAACAATACAGGGGACAAGGACAAGATACTAAGGGTAAAGCAGTGGGGTAATATCCAATGGACAAGCATGTTGGGCAGCTTTCATGGATGTACCCACCTGGATGTCACCGCCACAGATGCCCCCAATCTGCAAAACGTAACGGATATGCGAGGGATGTTCCGTGTATCTGGTGTGATCGGGCAAAGCACCGACCTTAACAGTTGGGACGTAAGCAATGTCACTACTATGGGAGCTATGTTCGATGGAGCCACTAACTTCAACGGGGATATAAGCAATTGGAACGTAAGCAAGATCACCGATATGGGTTTGATGTTCCAAGGCGCGCGTGACTTCAATCAGAACATAGGCAATTGGAACGTAAGCAAGGTCACCAGTATGAATGATATGTTCAATCAAGCCACTAAGTTCAACCAGGATATAAGCGGT
>CANMDH010000139.1 GCA_947496555.1 uncultured Aquimarina sp.
GACACTATCCCGTAAAGTGTGTAATTAAAAATACCGAGGGTTTGACTTATTTAGAGTCGGACCCTTTTTTCATAGATCGTAAGGAACTGATTTAAAATTATGCCCCAGTTCCTGATAGGCATTGACCATTTTTTAGTGGCTTCCCTTGTAGCCAAATATACAGATTTCATTACCGCTTCATCAGTAGGGAATGATAATTTATTTTTAGTGTATTTTCTAATTTTTCCATTAAGATTTTCTATCAGGTTGGTTGTATAGATGATTTTCCTGATCTCTAGAGGGAACTCGAAAAAGGCTGTAAGCTCTTCCCAGTTATCTCTCCAACTTTTGATGGCATAGGAATATTTAGCCTCCCATTTGTTGGCAAAATCATTTAAAGCAGCTTTGGCAGCCTCTTTGGTGGGAGCATCATAAATAAGCTTCATATCCTTGGCAAATGCTTTTTTATCTTTCCATACTACATATCTGGAAGCATTGCGTATTTGATGCACTACACAGATTTGTGTGGTAGCCAGGGGGAACACATTTTTGATCGTATCGGTAAAACCATTGAGATTATCGGTAGCTGTGATTAACAGATCTTCGACTCCTCGAGCTTTCATATCAGTAAGTACGCTCATCCAAAAAGCGGCTGATTCATTTTTACCTAACCAAAGTCCCAGAACTTCTTTCTTACCATCTCTTCTAAGTCCTACAGCGATATAAATAGTTTTATTGATCACCTTGGAGTTCTCCCGTACCTTGAAGACAATCCCATCCATCCAAACAATTAAATATACAGGTTCTAAAGGACGATTTTGCCAAGCTACAATATCATTAGTAATCTTATCTGTGATTCTAGATATAGTGGTTGTAGAAACTTCAAAACTATAGACCTCCCGTATCTGTTCTTCGATGTCACTATTACTCATTCCTTTGGCATAGAGCGAGATGATAACATGCTCAATTCCATCTACCATATTCTGCCGTTTGGGAACGATCATAGGATTAAAGGAAGCATCCCGATCTCTGGGAACGGCTATCTCAGATTCTCCTAAAGAGGTACGCACTTTCTTTTTAGAATACCCATTACGGAAATTAGAAGTAGTAGCTTTTTGATTCTTATCATACCCTAGATGATCATCTAGTTCACCTTCAAGCATTTTTTCAATGCCACGTTTTTGGATCTGTTTTAAAAAGGAATTCAATTCATCGCCTGTCTTGAACTGCTTTAGAAATTCATCGGTTAATAAATCTTCTTTTTTCATCTCTGTGTAAATTTTAAAGTTAAACAAAAAATATCGGGGGTTGCAACCCCCGATATTTTTAACTTACACAGTTAGTGAGATACTACC
>CANMDH010000140.1 GCA_947496555.1 uncultured Aquimarina sp.
CAAGAATAGAAACTAATTTAGTGTAAACACCTAATCTTTAACTTGTGTAAACCATGTATCTTAACGAACATTAAAAAAAAGAAAAAACATTGACAAACAAAATTTTAAAAGTAGTGTTTCTAGGGCTTGTCACTATTTCGATAATTAGTTGTAATCGAAAAAAAGAAATCAAAAATAAAAGCATCGAAGAAATAGTCGAATTATTTGCTAACGAATTTTTGGATGATGACAGAATTCATTCGGTTTCTATAGCACTGTACAATAATGAAAAAGAATCTACATTTCATTTTGGAGAGCAAAATCCAAACGGAAATAACCCACCTACTGATTCAACACTATATGAACTTGCCTCGGTAACCAAAACCTTTACAGGAACAATGGTAGCTAAGGCAGTTCTTGATGGCAAAATATCGCTTGACGATGACATTCGTAAATATTTACCACAGGAATATCCTAATTTCGAATATGATGGAGAAATAGTCACCATTAAAGATATTATCACCCACACTGGTGGCTTCCCAAATTTTCCGCCTGCTGGTGAGAACAAAACAGCATTTTGGAATGGGTTACATCAAGTAAAAATTAACTCTAAACCTGGAAAGGAGTTTAACTATTCAAATACTGCACCGGAAATAACTGCATATATTCTTGAACATACCTATGGATTACCTTACCAAAAACTTGTTGAGGAATTTATTTTAAAACCAAACAAAATGACAAACACAAAGTTTATCCTCAATGCAAAAGATAAACGTTTATTGATACAAGGTTACAATGGTGAAAAAGAACCGCAAGAACATTATCAAAACAATCTTTGGGGTGGAATTGCAGGAATTCATTCAAATACCACAGATTTAATCAAGTATATCAAATATCATTTAAACGAATCAACACCTGAAATTAAAGAATCACACAAAAACTTTTTTAGCACTCAATACGATTTTGATATTGGATATCATTGGAATATCGTAGAAATAGAAAAGGAAGTTTGCTATCGTCATCACGGTGGGATTTGGGGAATGCAGAATTGGCTAATGATTTTCCCAAAGTCTGACATAGGAATTGCCGTCTTGTCAAATGCAAGTTTTGATGGAATAGATGACAAACTAGAGAAGTTAGCATTGAGCATCAAAAATGAACTAAATTAACTGCACACAACACGGGTAACCGTTGCACAACCCTCTTTTTTTTAAGAGACGAACTCCATAGCGTCATTTTAAGGGCGTTTTTATTTTTAGTGATGTAATGAAGGATTAAAATTTGAGAGTATTACGAGCTGTTTTTTGACTTGTACAAGTACCGTTTTCCAGTAATCTT
>CANMDH010000141.1 GCA_947496555.1 uncultured Aquimarina sp.
TGAGTCGTCCTAAAATAGGTTGACAGTTTTTAAATAATTTAAGTCAAACCAGTGAAGCTAGCTTCACTGGTTTTTTTGTTGTGTATAAAGTTAGGAGTTTTATAGTTAAGACTTAGGTGTGGTCTTTTGTTATTATAGGTATAAATTGATTCCTTGATAAGTTGCTTTAGTTCTTTACCATTTGCACAAGTCTGTATTAAAAACTCTCCTTTCAGCATACCATTCATTCTTTCTGCCAAGGCATTCTGATAACAATCATACCCATCAGTCATTGATGGTATTACGTTTTTTTGTTGTAACTCTTTTTGATAAACTGTTGAACAATATTGTAATCCTCTATCAGAATGATGGATGAGTTGTTTGTTGGTTACTCTATTTTTAGTTGCCATTTTCATTGCCTTTACAACATTTTCTGCGCTCATATCATCACTGAGTTGATACCCCATAATCTTTCGACTATAGGCATCTGTAACTAGAGATAAATAATGTGTACGCTCTCTACTTTTGATATAAGTAATATCACTAACAAAAAATTCTTCTGGTCTTGAGGCCTTACTATCTTTCATCAAATTAGGGTGCTTTCTAAGCCAGTGCTTAGAGTTGGTTGTTTTGATATAATTCTTTTTAGGTTTAATCAGCATAGATTCGGAACGCAAGTAATCGAATAGAGCATCTCTTCCTATTTTAACATTGTTCTTATCAAACTCATCTTTGAGCAAATAATACAATTTACGAGTTCCGATCCTAGGCATATCTCTACGAATATCTTCAACCAGAGGCTTAACTTTTACAAGTTGTTGCTCTCTATTTAAAAGACGATTTTTTGCTTGATAGATAGCCTGTCTACTGATCCCAAACAATCGACAACAGCGTGATAAACTTATTTGCTGTTCTTGTCGGATGCGCTGGATTGATTGGGAGAAGGCTTTTTTCTGATAGAAGTACCATACTGTTGATCCGAGATATCAATCATAGTGTTGAGAATCTTATTCCTCAATTTCTCATCGGATAATTCTCTCTCTAAACGTTTGATCTTTTGGGCGGGAGTTTCTTTAGATTTTGGCATGTGATAACGAATTGGCTTACTCCAGTCTAAGGTACCATGTTTTCGTAACCAAACCAAAACAGTACTTCTTCCTTGAATACCATAGACTTCCTGAGCTTGCTTATAGGTCATCTCGCCTTTTTCTACCTGGGATACTACGCCTAATTTAAAGCCTAAATTGTAATCGCGCTGAGTACGCTTCTTCTTAGAATTTCCTGAATCTTTCATAAATAAGTCAAATTTGTGTCAACTTATTTCAGGACGGGACA
>CANMDH010000142.1 GCA_947496555.1 uncultured Aquimarina sp.
CTCTGGGGCTAGCCCCAGAGGAATTGGTGTTTAAAATCAGAGGTATCCTCTCCCCAAATTTAATATAAAGTTGTTGGACCGTCAAACTCCAATTATGCAATGGTGAAGTCCATTTCTTTTCAATATTCTTTGTAGCCAAGTATACCAATTTTAGTAATGCCATATCGTTAGTAAAGGCTCCCTTCGTTTTAGTGACTTTACGAACTTGACGATGGAATCCCTCAACGGCATTAGTAGTATAGATGATCTTGCGAATGTGTTCAGTATATTGGAAGTATTGCGATAATTGCTCCCAATTGCGTTTCCAGCTTTCGATAACCACAGGATATTTACTACCCCATTTCTGTTGTAAATCTAGTAATTTATCTTCTGCAACCTCTTTACTGGTTGCTCTGTAGACTAGTTTTAAATCACGCATGAATTCTTTTTGATCCTTAGAGGCAATGTATTTAAGAGAATTACGTATTTGATGTACAATACAGAGCTGTACCTGTGCCTTTGGAAACACACTCAATATTGCATCTGTAAAACCTTTAAGATTATCGGTACAGGCAATTAAAATATCTTTCAGACCACGATTGTTTAGATCAGTAAGTACCTGTAACCAGAAGTTGGCTCCCTCGCTTTCTGATATGTACATGCCTAATACTTCCTTATAGCCTTCTTTGTTGATACCTAAAATATTGTACAGCGCCTTATGAGTGATCTTTCCATCTACTTTTACCTTGTAATGCATCGCATCAAGCCATACGATACAGTATAAAGGTTCTAATGGACGATTCTGCCATGCTTTTACATCAGGGATGATCTTATCTGTTATCTGGCTTAGCACAGTGTGAGAAATATCAGTATCATACATCTCTTTAATATGAGAAGAAATGTCTCGATAACTCATCCCCAAACCATACAGACCAATGATTTTATCTGAAAGGTTATCTGCTAAAATAGTCTGACGTTTCTTTACCAGTTCTGGTTCAAAGCTACTGTGACGATCTTGAGGAGTATCGATATCAAAAGTACCGAAACCACTTTTGACAGTCTTTTTACCCTTACCATTGCGCTTGTTGCCTTTAGAACGTTCACTAGTGTCTAAATGATCATTCATCTCGGCTTCAAGAGCCTTCTCTATGAAGTTTTTTAGCATAGGCGCAAAAGCACCATCTTTACCAAAAAGACTCTTACCAGACATAAACTGGTCAAGTGCCTTTTTCTCGAATTCTTTTTGTTCTTCGTTTGTCATGATTCTGTCTGAATAAAATTAATGATTAAAATTTAACTCAGACAGAGTTCAGTTTACAGCCTC
>CANMDH010000143.1 GCA_947496555.1 uncultured Aquimarina sp.
AAAATAGTTTGCCTTCGCTATCGCTGCGCAAAACGATTTTATCAACGACGCTAAAGCTCATCTTACACCTAACGTTACAGCACATAAAGTAGGATGGCATAAACGAAGGAGCATTACGCAAAGATGATGTAAAAGTGAAAAGCCTAATCTGAATCAAAACTGACGAAAAAATAACGCCTGAATTGAATAGCAAAGCGCAATCTGAATCTGATAAGCAAAACGAAATCTGAACGCAACTCTAACAAAACTCAGCCGCGAAAAATAAAAAAAACACAAAGGTTTACATCGAAATAAGACCTAAAAAGTGGTGAAGGCCCAAGAATTGAAGAGTAAAACGAAAAAATAGTATTTACTGTAACAAGATGTATATGATCATTACAAATTATTAATCAACCCAATGACTATTATGTATTTGCAGTGGCGCAAAGGTTTATATAAAATCTGCGCAGAAAAATCGATGGTTTGTGTAACATTTGCAACGGTTACTACACATATATATTAAACGTTACAGTACATTTGAAAATAAAAGAATTCATAAAAAATAATTATCAACTATTGACCATTAAACTATTAATTGTCATTCTGTTCGTTGCTTCCCTTTATATCGGGATCAGTAGAATTTATGACCGATGGTATTTTGATTGGATTATGGGTTCTAAAGAATTGATAAAGAATGAACATTTTATAAGCTCAATAAAATCTTATTTTAGACCCGTATTATTAGTTCTTGTACCAACTATTGCAGTTTTTATAAATAATAAAATTGGCTGGACTATTATAACTTCTTTTTTTTATTTCATTATTTCTACCGTAGGATTTTTGGCAATTGACTATATTTTCACAGAAAAACTAAAGATTTTTCAACCATTAATTTTTATACTCATTTTGACTATCCCCTTGATTATAATTAATAAAGAAAAAATAAGGAATGGGACTTACGGAATATCCAAAACGAATATGATAATCATGAATATTGGTTCTTCAATAATCGGAATGGGAATGACAATATTTACGGCATATCTCAGTCAATAAAAGAACGTGCTGTAACACCATATATAGCAAATAGGGCGGTTTAAGATGGTTCGAAAGGTCTGTGTTTGTTTGCTGTGTCGCCAAATCTTTTGATTTGGCTTTATAATAAAAAGATAAATCAAAATGCAAAAGTTTGGCTTAGAGCTTAACCGAAAATAACTGTTTATTTTCTGCCCTAAATGCCATATATTTAACGTTGTATGCAATAGTCCAGTTCGAGGGGACAATTTTTTCGGAGGAGTACGCGAGGGTTAATGGAGTTTTATTCTGA
>CANMDH010000144.1 GCA_947496555.1 uncultured Aquimarina sp.
AAACCTTTACCTTGCATATTAAGATATCTAGAGGTATAAGGAACTTGTTTACTCCCTCTTTTTATTTCATAATCTATGTAGTATGACAGCTTTTTGTTATGGATATTATAATCAAAATTTTCACCCTGACTCATAACGAATAATGGGAACATTAGTAGATAACTAAAATAAAGCTTCTTTTTCATCTACAATTTACTTTTGAACCTTATCAACTTTGGCTAAATCTTTTATCAACTCATACATTTTGTCTGAACAATACCTGTGGCTGACTGATTCTTGGTCTCTCCATAGAACTGCTTAAGGTCTTTGGTGATAGGCAAAGTCATTCTAGAGCCATCTATAGCAAGAACCCTAAAACCTTTATATTTCTTTATGGCCAAGTCATTGTCTGTATAAAATTCATTTACCAAAGTTTGAGATAGATGTTTAAATACTGCTGGTTTGATTTTTTTACGAGCTTGAACAAAGGCACTTTTTGTAAACTTATCAGAAGGACTACTCTTTCCAAGAAAATTTAAAAAGTTTTCTATCTCTATGGCCAAACTTTTTCTTAGCATATTTAACATAAACAGCAAGATAAGATGAAATGTTTGTTTTCTAACCCTTGTAAAGTAGTTTTTTGATACCCTGAATTCCTGTTTTAAGCTATCGCTTAACAACTCCGATTTTACTTTCTCTAAAATAGAAATTGGAGTTTTTTTTCAATGTATTAAGTCTTTGATTATTAGTTTAATATACAAATTTTAAACTTGAAAAACAAGATTAAATCATTGATAATCAATAAAATAAAACCTTAACTTAATGACATTGTTCTCGCGCTAGCGGGGGGTATTTACTCGGTGAGAGCAATAATGCAGATTTATTTAAAGACCCTAAGATGTTACAAAGATTTCAGGATATTGCTAACTTACCAGAAAGAGACAAAGAGTGTTTACTTACCACAGTTGATCATTTTATAAAAGCTTCCAAAATTAGTATGATATAAAAAAACCACCTCTTTTACAAGGTGGCTTTATGAATTATATCATCTCGGATTACAAATCCGAGCTATCTGGGTTTCTATTGATTATATTGTAAACGGTTCTCTAGAACAAAAAGCACAAGATGCTTTAGGAGATGCAGAACTGTTATCCCAGTTTAAGGAAGTAGAGCAGATGGATGAAGATGATAGAGGTACGGTAAAAAAACTGATCGATGCCTTTATTAGAGGCTGTAAACTGAACTCTGTCTGAGTTAAATTTTAATCATTAATTTTATTCAGACAGAATCATGACAAACGAA
>CANMDH010000145.1 GCA_947496555.1 uncultured Aquimarina sp.
CATCCACCAGCATCTCTATGATTATGATTGGCAAACAAGGCAACTTGCTATGAAATGTGATAGCTAATTAAAACTTCACCTACAGTGTTTAGTTGTCCTCTTTTGTGCCAAAAGTATTGTCGAGTTTCTAGGCTTATATTTCTTTTTCGTTTAACTCACTACTCCTATTTGATAAGGAGTTTCTGTCCTAATAATTGCATGAATACGACTCAGTAGTTTTCTGGCAACTTTCACCAAGATACGCTTCACATCTTTTCCCCTGTGAGATCGATAATATTCTTGCATTACCGGATCAAAACGTAAAGCAACCCAAGTCGCCTCTACCAAATAACTCCTCATAATCCTATTAGCCCTGGGAGTAAGTCCTGAGGTCGTCAAATTATCTCCACTCTGATGCACTAAAGGAATCAACCCTACATAACTGGCTAGTTGTTTAAAGTTCTTAAATCTACGTAGGTCTCCCAACTCACAAATAATACCACACGCAACTATAGGACCCACTCCCGGTACGGATCGTAATAAATAGTAATCCTTCTTATAATGTCTGCGACAATATGCTCGCAATTTAGTACTCACATCTCGTTGTTGTTTATCAACAAAAGTAAAAGCTTCTAATCGAGTCTGTAAGCAATAATCCATCGTTGCGTAATCAAATGACAACTCCCTTAACCAAGTCCTAAATTTATGGGACCAGTGAGGTGTATCTAATTCTTTTGGAATATCTATACCCAGGTATAATAGTTGCATCTTGATTTGTGTTTTAATCTTACGTAATTCTTTGATCAAATCATTACGACGACGAAATAAACAACGTAATTGTTCCCGTTCGATATCTGGAACGTGAATACCGGTTAAGCGACCATCTTTTAACTCCTTACATAACAATCGAGCATCGATCTTATCGGTTTTTTGAAACTGTGCCTTGGCAGGACGGTGAATATCAGCAGGGTTCACCACTATAGAATGCCAGCCAAAAGATTCAAACAACCGATGATGGCTAAATCCGCAACAACCTGATTCGTAACAACAATATACCTGATAGCCCTTAAAATGCCGATCCACATATTTTTGTAAGCCATAAGCATTAGGTGGAATAGTCAGAGTAGATCCATCGAAAAGATCAGTAGCTGTATGAATTTTCCAACTTCGCTTGTGTACGTCAATACCAATAAATAACTTTGAATTTGCAGTATCCTTTGTTTTCATAATAAATAAGTTAGAATGTTTTTATTATACTAACTTGGGATACTGCTTTTACATTGTTGCTA
>CANMDH010000146.1 GCA_947496555.1 uncultured Aquimarina sp.
AATTCAGTTGCACTCACTCCATCATCAACAGTGACCTTGGGTGGCAGTATGTATGAGAGATTACCATAACTATCATAGACATAATAGGTGTCATGAGGCGCACCTTCATTATACGTTCTTTTTAGAATTACTCTCCCTAATT
This sequence comes from uncultured Aquimarina sp., assembly GCA_947496555.1. Lineage (GTDB taxonomy): Bacteria > Bacteroidota > Bacteroidia > Flavobacteriales > Flavobacteriaceae > Aquimarina. Next base: position 143 of record CANMDH010000146.1, read on the forward strand.
TATCTTTATATTCTTTGGTCGTATGATCATCAAGGTGCGTTTGACCAGGTTGCCAGTTTTCATCTTTGGTGATGCTTACATACAGTTGATTGGCCGTATAAAATCCATCCTTGGTCAAGGTTGGTGCTTCGGTATTTGTGGCATCTGCAAACGTTACCTTAAAATATACCACTTCGTTAGCTACATTGGTATCCCAATCAAATTTTATGGTATGATCAGCATTGCTGTTAGGATTGGCTTTCCAGTCCTTTCCTGGTGCTCCTTGCTCCAATACCCGATTGAGTGGTGAGGCTTCAAATACACTTTCACTATAGGCATTGACCTGCGTTGCATTGGTAATGCCTGGGAAATCTCCCGCATATTTATTCAAATAATAACTATTGATATCAGTTGTTACATTTACACTTTTGAAGGCTCCATTACCATCATTAGTAAAAGGCAGATATGCTTTGCTTTGTCTTCCGTAGGTATCATACTCGATATGGGTGACAATATCTTTAGAGCCAGGAGATGCACTAATGGCAGTTTGCTGTTTGGGTCGCCCTAGGCCATCAAAATAAGTCACGCTCTCGATTACCTGGTTGTTGAATTGTATCTGACCAGCAGCAGTCATAGGCTCTTGATAAGTACGGGTAAAAACATAGTTTTCATCAGAAAGCATAAGCTCATGAAGCGTAAATTGACAGCCATTGTTTTCCCCAAATTCATTCGGACATTGATCGGTATTGTCAGCCACATAATTCAAAGGTTGGGTACAACTTTGTTGCGTGATGTTAGGATCTCCTAATCCGTCTCCATCGCCATCAGCATACCAAACCGTGTTTGGGTGGATTGCAGGGTTATTATCATTACAATCTCCCAAGGGCACTACTGTTAAACTATAGCCCGATCCGGGATTGGTACATTGCGTTTTGGTGGTACTGGCAAAACCATCGCCGTCGCTGTTTTTATACCAAACTGTATTGGGATGGATTGCTGCATCACCATCATTACAGTCACCCAAAGGCTTAACCGTTAAACTGTATCCACTTCCGGGGTTCGTACATTGCTTCCTGGTGGTACTGGCAAAACCATCACCATCGCTGTTCTTATACCAAACCGTATTGGGATGGATC
>CANMDH010000147.1 GCA_947496555.1 uncultured Aquimarina sp.
TGTAAGTACCCCTAAACTAGCTACGGTCTAATTTATACAAATTTCATTATTATTTATGTTTTCAAATATGGAAAAGCTAGCTTTTCCATATTTGGCTGAAAATTCTATAGGTGTCAGATCCCCTAGCGCCTCATGAGGTCTCTTATTATTGTAATGTTCTATCCATTCTTCGGTTAAGATATTTACTTGTTCCAAGGAAGAAAAAAGATAGGCATTGAGTATTTCCTCTCTATAACTTCGATTGAATCGTTCTATAAAACTATTCTGGACAGGTTTTCCTGGTTGGATATATCGGATTTTGATATCCTTTTGCTCACACCAATCCTGGAAATGAATACTGGTGAACTCAGGCCCATTATCCACTCGTATCCATTCTGGCTTTCCACGGTAATCAATAAGCTTGTCCAACTCTCTGGTAACTCTTTGAGAAGCAATCGATACATCAGCTGTAATCCAAAGACACTCTCGATTAAAATCGTCTATGATATTAAGTGTTCTGAAGTTTTTACCATGTAAAAAACTATCCTGCATAAAATCAATACTCCACATAATGTTGGTATTAATGGGTAGTGTTAATGGTTCTTTGACACGCTCTGGAACACGTCGTTTTCGTTTTCTTCTAATATTTAACCCCATTTGTTTGTATACTCTGTAAACACGTTTATGATTACAAACATAGCCTTGTTTTCGTATCATTTTAAATAGCTTCCTAAATCCATAAGTAGGATGTGACTCGGCCAACTGATCCAATAGCTCTATAAGTTCGCTGTCATCAGTTTGTTTTCGGCGGTAGTAATATACCGAAGTGCTTAAGCTTAATAACTTACAGGAGATCCGTAGGCTTAGCTTATGCTCACTAATCAGGTAACTTACACTATCACGCTTGTCAGCTGGCCTTAAAGCTTTTTTTCGATCAAATCCTTTAAAGCATAGTTCTGATGGGCTAGCTCTGCATACATCTGTTTGTAACGGGAAAGCTCTGCTTCCATTTCCTTAAGTTTCTTGAGTTGAGGAGCATCCATACCTCCATACTTACTCTTCCAATTATAAAAAGTGGCAGCACTTACTCCATACTCCTTACAGAGTTCTTTGACCGAAACTCCTGATTCGTGTTGCTTCAAAACCTTAACGATTTGTACTTCGCTTAATCTACTTTTTTTCATATCCTAAATTTACAGTTATTTTCTAGTTCTAACTGTAGCGGATTTTAGGGATACTTACA
>CANMDH010000148.1 GCA_947496555.1 uncultured Aquimarina sp.
AACAGCAAATCAACCCGGTTTAGTCAACACTGCATTCATGCTCGGTCGTACCGACCGCACGAATGCTTAGTTATTGGTGGTAGTTTTTACTTTTCAGGTTTCGTTAAGGTCAAAAACTTTAAATAATCGTCAATCTTTTCGTCAACCTTAGGTCGTCTGTCAATATGAGATTGATAAGCTTGCATATTTGGTGTCCAATCAAAATATACTCCAGCGCTATTATTATTTATTTCGTCAGATTGATCTTTTGTCAGATGTAATTTTTGTTCATAGATTTTTTTTGGCTTTCGATCTACTACTTCAACATAAATTTCCAAATCATAATTACCTTCGATAAATTTAAAGTTTGAATTACTTTTTGGTAGTAAGAAATGGTGATTGCTTGATATTCCAGATTTATCAATAAACAAGCCGCTACCTCTAACTAATCCATTATCATCATAAATCCAGATATTAAAAATTTGATTAAGGCTCTTTCCAATGAGTTTGATATGCATATTCTGAATATAAACACCTCTTAGAGAAGTGCTGTAAAGAAGTGTTCTAATGAATATTTTTTTATGGTCATTTCCAACTCCATCAGGTCCGAAAAAAATAACAGATGGCTTAGTCATTTTTACATTACCTTTCTTAACTCTAGTCAACCAAAAGGTAATTGTGGACATTGTTATCGCTATTATTGAAATTGTCAAAGAGATATACTCCATTATTTTTTTTCTTAATTACCACCAACGTTTAATGTATAGTTTCGTAGCGGACTCGTTGACAAAGAACCCTCCGCACTGCCCAAAGATAGCAAATGCACGTGAAATTCCGTTAGGAATTTCCACCGCTATGAACTTATACATGGTGTTATGCGCCGGCTTTTTTGTCAGCCGAGACTTTGCAAAAATGCCTTAAGCAAAGCGATAACTGCTTGCGAACCACTTGAGAGCTGATTTTTCCAATTCCCGCGATCGTTTTGCGACTTTGGGTTTGGCAACGCCCATCACAAAATTACGATGACCTTTCTTTCGTCAGTTGCAGATAGGAGCGAACCTTTTGGTCATTAAAATTCTTTGCAAAAATACTTAGGTCTTTGAAGTGGAGCCTGTCAGTTTTGGGTGTTGCTTGCGTTTTGCTTTTCAGACCTCAGATGCTGGCGCCTAACGTTAGGTGTAAGATGAGCTTTAGCGTCGTTGATAAAATCGTTTTGCGCAGCGATAGCGAAGGCAAACTATTT
>CANMDH010000149.1 GCA_947496555.1 uncultured Aquimarina sp.
TTCGTTTGTCATGATTCTGTCTGAATAAAATTAATGATTAAAATTTAACTCAGACAGAGTTCAGTTTACAGCCTCGTTTATTTTTTTGATTTGAATAATTTAAGAACTTCTGAACTATTATGCTTATTATACTTTTTAGCCATTTTTATTGCACTTAATTTAGAACCATCATAGACCATTTTTGGATCTGCTCCATTTTTCATAAGTATTCTTATGACATCTAAACATCCTTCTCGTGCAGCATGAACAATAGTGCTTCCACCATAACCAATGGGATGCATCTTAGCTTTTCTCTCAATTAACAAATTAAATGTATCAATATTAGAGACAGCCCTAAAAATATGATACATACCATCGCTATTTCCATTTGGGTCACCACCATTGTCTAAAAGAAATGAAAGGATATCTATATTGTGATGCACTGCAGCTTCGGAAACCATTTCATCCAAAACTTTTTTAGCTAAAGAAGACCTATTCTTTTCGAAATATAATTGAATTAATTCTAAATCGTTATTTGTTACTGCTCTAACCCAGTGCTTATCCTCTAAATCAAATCCTTTTTCTAAAGCAAGTTTAGCAACACGAACCATCCTTTTTTTGTCATTATCCGTTTTGTAATAATTTGTTTTTCGGCATCCCTGTGACGAAAGATCCCACATTATATCCTGAGTTTTAAGAAACCATAACAAATAACTTAGATCAGGGTTATAATTTTTTACTAGATGACTTAAGAAATCATAACGCTTTCCATTAATTAAACAGGAAATACCATCATAATTTTCTATTGATTTTCCTTTGTTTTTTTTATCAAAGTAAGTTATTGCAATAGAATCATTAGTTATATTTTTATAATTACATAAGTTATTTTTGTCGTCAAATTTTTCTAAATCAATTTGGCAATAGCTTAACTTTATAGAAATTATTAGTATTAGAGATATTAAGTATTTAGTGTTCATAGAGGTGAAAATTTAGTTGTTTTGATTGATTTACCTAATAATTAATGATAACGTAAGTATATATCCACCAGTAGATATATATTATAAATAACCCGTTGTGCATTTTGATTAACTAAAAAAAGAGTTGTGCATACTGCTGTTAAGCAGTAAATTGTAATAACGACA
>CANMDH010000150.1 GCA_947496555.1 uncultured Aquimarina sp.
TATGCCATCTACTCTTTCGGGAGTAGTTGTTAAGTCTTCAGATTTGGCCTATATGATTTACACTTCGGGTTCTACAGGAGTTCCCAAGGGAGTAATGGTTGAGCATATTGGTATGTTAAATCATTTATTGGCCAAGGTTAATGATTTACAATTAGATATTGATAGTGTTGTTGTTCAGAATGCCTCTCAGACTTTTGATATTAGTATTTGGCAGTTTTTATCGGCCTTACTGGTTGGGGGAAAGACGGTTATTTATGATCAATCGGTTGTTTTATCACTTGAGGCATTTATTGATCGGGTTTCATCGGATGGGGTTACAATATTAGAGGTTGTTCCTTCATATCTTACTGCGATGTTGGAGATCTATGAAGAGACGGGTATTCGTAATTATAGTTCACTTCGTTATTTGATGGTTACCGGAGAGGCATTAAAGAGTACTTTGGTTTCGCGATGGTTTGCTCAGTATCCAGAGATTAAGATGGTGAATGCTTATGGTCCTACCGAGGCTTCGGATGATATCACCCATCATATTATGGATAGGGTTCCTGCAAATGGGGTTGTTCCGATAGGTAAGGCGGTTCAGAACTTCAATATTTATATTTTGGATGAATCTCTTAACCTGTGTCCGATAGGAGTAAAGGGAGAATTATGTGTTTCGGGTATAGGCGTTGGTCGGGGTTATTTGAATGATCAGGAGAAGACTCAGCGGAGTTTTATTACAGATCCCTATTTGAGTTCAGGAGTTCGTATGTATCGTACGGGGGATTTGGCTCGCTATTTACCCGATGGGACTTTAGAGTTTTTTGGTCGCAAGGACAGTCAGGTTAAGGTACGAGGTCATCGTATAGAATTGGGCGAGATAGAGCAAAAGTTATCAGAGCTTATAGGAGTTTCAGAGGCGGTTGTTTTGTTAAAGCAGGATCATCGTGGGGAGAATTATCTGAGTGGTTATGTTACCTTGTTGTCAGATCAGGCTTCAGTTATAGATTCAGAGCAGTTAAGAGAGGGATTACAATCAGTATTGCCTTCATATATGATTCCTGATTATTTATCCATCTTGCCAGAGATGCCTATTACAATCAATGGTAAAATTGATCGTAA
>CANMDH010000151.1 GCA_947496555.1 uncultured Aquimarina sp.
GTCAAGTAGGTTTTCACCTTTTTATTAGCTAACGGTGATACTTTTGTTTTTCCTCTAATTGAACTACCTGAGGTATATTCAAAAGGAGCTACACCAGAATAGCAAGCAAATTTTCTATGGTTTTTAAATTTTGTAAAATTATGAGTGACACAGACTAAAGTACAGGCATTTATAAAGCCAATACCTGTTATGCTCTCCAATAATTGAATATTTTCATGGATATTAGAATGTGTTTTAATGGTTGATTTCATGTTTTGTTCAATCTGTTTTATTTCTTGTTTAATTTGTTGAAGCTTGGTATTTAAAAAATTAATTTGTTCTGTTTTGTCGTAATGTTTTAGATGTATTTGCTCTTGCTTTAAAAGTTTTGCGTAACTGGTTTGTTGCTTTACTAATTGGTTCCTTATGATGATCCAACTATTTAATTGCTCAAGAGCTTCTGATTTTGGAGCAAATAATTTAAGACTAGTAACATTCTTTTTGGCATACAAAGCTATTTTATACGCGTCTATTTTGTCTGATTTTCCTCTTTGAATACCCATTGATTTCTTGATATCTAAAGGACATGCTAAAGTAATAGACATTTTTTTTGAATATAACCATACGGATAAATCTAATACATAATTCCCCATAGCTTCAGCACAAAACAAACTAGAACTTATATCTATGTTATGTGATTTAAGCCAAGTAATCAAATCCTCAAAACCTACTCTGTTATTGGTAAATACTTTGTGAGAAGATGCTAAAGCAGTTACAAAATAAGCATCAAAAAAACGTTTAGAGACATCAATCCCTACAAAACAAGAATAATTCATTAATTTTGATTTACAAGTGAAACAATTGTTGATTAAGCTACTACCTTTACTAGGCCTAAAAGCCTATAATTCTAACAGGCTCTATCAACTAAAAAAGGGAAAAGAAATAGGTCTGATTCAGCCTTTAAGCCTTTTAATTGTCTTAGTCTGAAAATTAGTTCACCTAATCTTTTCTCTTTTAAATATAATACACTTGCAAACTAAAGGT
>CANMDH010000152.1 GCA_947496555.1 uncultured Aquimarina sp.
GCAACAAGAATAGAAACTAATTTAGTGTAAACACCTAATCTTTAACTTGTGTAAACCATGTATCTTAACGAACATTATGAGAAAAGTCCCTTCCACTTTTTAAACTGTAACAATTTGATATAAAAGCACTCTTATATTTAATCAACCGATTAAATATAAGAATATGAATTCTTCAATCAAAAAAATCAAATCTACTTCTTACTTAAATTTATTTCTTTTACTAATACTAATTTTCTTCTCAAGTAATGTTCTTGCTCAGAAAGAAGAACTTTGGTTTGGAACTTATACAGACGACTACGGAAAAGTACATCAAGGAAGGTATAACATAATTAAAAATGGCAGAGCCTTGACTAGTATAATTCTTGCGCCTTATGGAAAACCTGCAATTGAACTTACTGTAATAAAAAATGATACTATTCAACGATTTGTTGAAGTTTCATGGCCTAATAAGCCTAATAGAATTGCAACACTTATTCAATATACAGATGGATATTACGCTGGAAATTTTGAGGATGAAACTAAAATACTTCCAATTGTTATAAAAGAATTTAACTTTCAAGATGCTCAATTACAAGGTAACTGGTTTAAACCAAGTCAAATTGAGGTTAAGATAATTGAGAACACTATCAAACTACTTGATTCTAATGATGTTTGGAATAAAAGTGACAATCGAATATGTAATGATTCGAACACTAATAGCCTATTCTGCGCAATATATAAATCCTCAATCGAAATTGATGGAGAATATCGTCACTTAAGACCTGCTGTGAAGTTTATTCGAGATGCAATACAAGAAAAGTATCCTAAAAAATATGACCACGTTTTAGTTGATTTTAATAACGCAGAAGAAATTACTTTAAAAAAAGTACACGAAATTTTAGAATTAGCTAAAGAAAATCTCATTAGAGCTATAAAATAACTGTGTACAGCAACGGTAACCGTTGCACAACCCTCTAATTTTTTTAAGAGACGAACTCCATAGCGTCATTTTAAGGGCGTTTTTATTTTTA
>CANMDH010000154.1 GCA_947496555.1 uncultured Aquimarina sp.
CGCCATAGAAGCAGATGGTACCGTAGAGGTAACGGTCAACGGGGTAAGTTCAGATGCCACCTTAAACGTAACAAAGGCAACCAACGGAAACAATTGCAGCGTTTCATTATCGAAAACGGCTACAGTAACAGTCAATGCCACCCCATTAGCCCCAATGGTAAGTAGTTCGCCCGTCGAATACTGTGTGAACGAGACGGCTGATCCATTGACGGCAACAGGAGATAACCTACTATGGTATACTTCATCAACAGATGAAACGGGGGATGCCAACGCACCCACACCTAATACAGCAATAGTAGGAACCACCTCCTATTATGTCACTCAAATCATTAACGGTTGTGAAAGTGAACGCACAGAGATCGTAGTAACAGTCAATGCCCTACCGGAAGCACCGACAATAAGTTCAAGCAGTCCTATATGCGCTGGTGAGGACACCATATTTACTATCAACGGAACTGCTGGTGATGCGGTAACCTATGATGACGGAACCTCAACGGGAACGGTAACCATAGAAGCAGATGGCACGGTAGATGTAACGGTAAACGGGGTAAGTTCAGATGTCACCTTAAACTTAACCGAGGTAACCAATGGAAACAATTGCAGCGTTTCATTAACGAGAACAGCTACGGTAGTCGTTCAGGATGGTACATTAACAGCTATTGCCCAGAACATTACCGTACAGTTGAATACCAGCGGGCAAGCTGTGATCACCCCCGAAATGATCGACAACGATTCCAGCTATGGCTGCGGCAAAACCCCGAACTTAAGCCTGGACATCGATAGTTTTGATTGTGATGATGTGGGCAGCCCGGTAACGGTGACTCTTACCGCTACTCAAGGTGGTCAAACAGCCACCGCTACCGCAGTGGTGACCGTTTTAAATTCCGCTTTGGGTGATGAGAATGGGTGTGACATTATTGCAAACGATGCATTACGGGTGCTGGTGATGACCCCGAGCTGCACGGGCAGTGCCGATGGTTCGGTAGAGGTGATCATGGA
>CANMDH010000155.1 GCA_947496555.1 uncultured Aquimarina sp.
ACCCGTTGTGCATTTTAAACAATGCTAATTTTAATATTGTTGATGTTTCTGTTGAATACAAATCTGTTGATGTATTGAACTATTGTCATTGCTGATATTTTTGCTAGTATTCTGGTTTTGAATCCTTGGAATGTTTTAGCATAATTTCTTCGAATCATAAATTGATCACATAATTGAGAAAATAGAGTTTCAATTCTTTTTCTAGATTTTTTGAATATATAGGGTTGTTCTTTGTATTGCTTTTGGTTCTTTCTCATAGGGGTTTCGAGTTGTATGGTACAGCTTTCAAAAAGATTGAGTTGATATTCTGCTGAGAGATATCCTCTATCACCTATTAAAACACAATCGCTTAGTTGATGCTTGATATCATCAAGATAATTAATATCGTGAACTGAAGCTGGGCTAATATCTATACTCTGAAAAACACCTTTAACAGAACAAGTGGCGTGTAACTTATAGCCATAATAATTTGCTTGCTGTGAAGCGCAATATCCTTTATCAGGGCGAGTATAAAGTTCTTTTTTACAAATTTTACTCCGAGAACTTCTGGAAAGTTTACAAACCTCTAAAGGCATACTATCTACTATAAAGTAATCTTCAAACTCATTCAAACGACTACAGAGTTGTGTTCTAATCTCTTCTAAGTATGGGAATAACTTGCGCCTTCTTCGATTATAAACACTTCTTTCAATTCTGCTATGTAAGCAATCAGGAAGCATCCTAAAAAAATGATTCTCACTATCAATACCCATATATTCAGAAGTAAGAGCGAGACCGACTAACTCAAGATCACTTAACTTAGGAATACGCCGTTGATATGGTAAAAGGTTCTCTGGTGATATTTCTCGTAAAACTTCCAATATTTTCTCGTAATTTGCTTTTAAGTTGTGCATTGCTAAATTGTTTTGTCGTTATTACAATTTACTGCTTAACAGCAGTATGCACAACTCTTTTTTTAGTTAATCAAAATGCACAACGGGT
>CANMDH010000156.1 GCA_947496555.1 uncultured Aquimarina sp.
AAGCTTCAGGGTAAGTTCAAGAAGATTTTTAATCAAGTGGTTGTTCTTTTGGCAGATCAGGGATATTTGAATCTGAAGGATATTTATGTAGATGGTACCAAGATCGAGGCAAATGCGAATCGTTATACTTTTGTTTGGGGTAAGAACATTAAGACTTCTAGAACTCGTATTAAAAAGCAACTGGAAGATCTATGGCGCTATGTAGAGACGGTTTATGCAGAGGAGGAACAAACGCCCAATGAGCCCGATAGTTTTGATGCTATAGATCCAGAAGAAGTAGCCAAGACTATCGATAGTATTAATCAGGCTTTGGAAGGTAAAAAAGTAGATAAGGCTGTAAAACAAAAGTTGAACTATGCCAAGAAACATTGGCCGAGTAATGTAGCTAAGTATAATAAACAAGAAGCTATTTTAAAGGATCGTAATAGTTATAGCAAGACCGATGTTGATGCTACTTTTATGAGGATGAAAGATGACCACATGAAGAACGGGCAACTCAAAGCCGCTTATAATATTCAAGGATCCTCTAATAATCAATTTCTTGTCAATTATACCTTAGCACAGAAAACCACCGATACTACCACACTACCCAATCATTTACAAGAATACAAAGATAGTTTTGGTCAAACCCCGGATACCATAACGGCCGATGCAGGCTATGGCAGTGAAGAGAACTACCAAGATCTAGAAAACAAAAACATAGAGGCCTTTGTAAAATATAATTACTTCCATAAAGAACAGAAAGAAGCCAAATCAAACAAGGTCAAAAAGCCTTTTGTTACAGATAAACTTCATTATAATGAAGATACTGATACCTATTACTGTCCTATGGGACAAGCGATGCCCTGTATAGGAAGTTATCAAAGAAACACAGCTAACGGGTTTACACAAACCATACACCAATACCGGGCCGAAAACTGCCAGGGATGCCCTATACGACCCCTATGCCATAAGGC
>CANMDH010000157.1 GCA_947496555.1 uncultured Aquimarina sp.
GAAGTTTTAATTAGCTATCACATTTCATAGCAAGTTGCCTTGTTTGCCAATCATAATCATAGAGATGCTGGTGGATGGTTTTATATCATACCACATATAGGATGCGGAGTTATAGTAGGCTACTGTTGAAGTACTGACAACGTTTTAATGACGTTGCCAACAATTCAACAATATAAAACCATCAATATGAGGTAGTTAGAAATAAAAAATATCGTATTTTTAACTTAAGACTTGGGAAAGGGCTTTACATAGGATATAGTGTTATAAGCTTTTTTATTTTTCAGATTCTAGCTTTTCAAGCCTAGATTGTAATTCAAGAAACTTTTTGTTTTGTAGTTTTAATTCTTCTATTTCCTTTTGTTGTTGGATTGTGTATAGGGTCAGTTCTTCAATTTTTTGAAGTAATTGGATGTTCATTTTTGCAAGATAAATCCCATCCTTTTCCATCTCATTGGCAGGAGCAATCTCAGGTAAATGATTATATTCTTTAATAAAAGATTCTACATATTCTAAAGTTGGGAGGTTGTAATCGTTAGCAAATACAAAATCGGCACCGCCACCTATTTGAACTTTAACTTCACTACAAGTTAATTTTCCTCTCATTCCAATATTGCCTCCTATTCCAAAAGAAATAACCCTTCCATTATTATAGTCGTTAAAATATACAGCATCATCTGCAGGGTCATAATCAAATCCCCTTGCCTCTGAAAACCTTATCTTATTTCCCTTAGTGATCAAATTTCCGTTTAATTCAATATTGCCTCCTATTCCAAAAGAAATAACCCTTCCATTATTATAGTCGTTAAAATATAAAGCATCATCTGCAGGGTCATAATCAAATCCCCTTGCCTCTGAAAACCTTATCTTATTTCCTTTAGTGGTCAAATTTCCATTTAATTCAATATTGCCTCCTATTCCAAAAGAAATGAC
>CANMDH010000158.1 GCA_947496555.1 uncultured Aquimarina sp.
GTTTTCCCCAACGGCGATGGCACTTGCCGATACCTTGGTGATCCAGGGCCTTGAAGCGTATGTGAACAACGTGGTGAAGATCTACGACCTGAGCCAACGTTTGGTGTTCAGTGCCCATTATGGCGGACCCGAAGATGGTTGGGACGGTACCCATAAAGGTGGGATGGTGCCCGTGGGTTCCTATCTATGCGTGATCGACTACAACGAACCGAAGCTGCGCCGCGAAACAAAAATGATCTATGTTAATTATTGATTTTTTTGTTTCTCGAATAACCGGGTTTCGATCCTTCGAGAGCCTCAGGATCTGTTACCTCGTTGCTATTCGAACCCCCGCTCCAAAGTCTCCTGACTTCAATGAATTTCAGTACCTTCTATACTTTTAACATATAAATTTTTGAAAGAAGGTTACATCAAGCTTGTAAAAAGTACTTTTGGCAGGGAATACCTCAAGTTGAAACTACTCATGGAAGCATCGGAAAAATATAAAAGAACCATAAGAAATCATTAGAAGACAGATCCTCCTTTCATTTTTTAAATCCCAGAAAGACTCTCTTACATCCCTTTTTTAAAGGATTTCAGCACTTATTGTTGAATGATTTATGAAGATAGCTCTTCTTTAACACAAGAACTAGCAATACACTTTACAAAAGTCTCTGAAATTTTCTACAACGAAATCATAGTCAAACCGTTTATAAATAATTTAAAACCAAAAATAGAGAAATGAAGCAAATTTTATTCTTAGGACTTATCATAAGTTCATTATCCGTAAAAAGTCAAACAGTAACTGAATTGCAAGAACAAATAACTATTCTTGAACAGCAAAATCAAGTTCTTAAAGAGAAAGTCGATTTTTGCGATTTATATAACAA
>CANMDH010000159.1 GCA_947496555.1 uncultured Aquimarina sp.
TGGCTTGGCTTTCCAACCAATTCTAATTCATTACACAACTCATATCGTAGTCCTACAACCCCGATATTGCCGTAACAATATCGGTTTGGGCTAATTCGCGTTCGCTCGCCACTACTAACGAAATCACTATTGTTTTCTTCTCCTCCGGGTACTTAGATGTTTCAGTTCTCCGGGTTCGCCTCCCCTAAAGGATGACATGTCTTCAACATGCCGGGTTGCCCCATTCGGATATCTGCGGATCAATCAGTATGTGCCTGTCCCCGCAGCTTTTCGCAGCTTATCACGTCCTTCTTCGCCTCTGAGAGCCTAGGCATTCCCCATACGCCCTTAATTAGCTTATGCGTCTTTGCTTTAACTTGCTCTTTTTTATTTTAGTTGATAGTTGATAGTTCATAGTCGATAGTAAAATCAATACAAAAAATCAATAACAACACTTTTATATCACCACGCATCGCGTGGTGCTCGTATTTCTTAAATCAATATGTCAATGAACGTTCTCTATACAGATTATTAGATCTCTAGATCTTTAGATCATTCGATTTATAAATATTACTATCTAACTATCTAACAATCCAACCAATCTAATCTATCTAACCTAGTAGATCGTGGAGAATACCGGAGTCGAACCGGTGACCTCCTGCGTGCAAGGCAGGCGCTCTAGCCAGCTGAGCTAATTCCCCATTGTGAAACTCTAAATGTCGAATCCAGAATCTCGAATGATGAAGTAATGAATTCTCAACTTCTAAAATTTCCTTTCTTTCATACACCGTAGTTTTAACGTAAGTGTATTATTTCAAATGAACTTGTATTGATAACATAATTACTAACAACT
>CANMDH010000160.1 GCA_947496555.1 uncultured Aquimarina sp.
TTGTGTTTGACTAATTCTTTAGGATCTCGTTCCCCTTTCAAAATAGCTGTGATAATAAGTCTTCCTGTTTTTCCATGGATATCCCTTATAACGTTGTTGAGTTTTACATTCATCAGTTCCAAAGATTTGAGCATCCTGTTTGTTTGCCTGGTCATTTCTTTGATAATTTGTTTTCTTTGACGAACATAATTTCGAAGGGATCGTGTGATATTATCGGGCTGGAAACATTTGTTCAATAGTCCAAATGAATGTAACTCCTGGAGCCATCTAGCATCGCTAACATCACTTTTACGACCAGGCACATTTTTAACGTGATATGCATTGACCAAATAAACTTCGAAACCATAATCCAACAGTATGGTAAAGAGTTGAAACCAATAGACACCTGTTGATTCCATGGCAACCGTTTTAATGTTACAGGTTTTTAACCAACTGGCCATATCATGTAGGTCACTAGTAAAGCTTTTAAAACAACGGATAGAATGCTTTGCCCTATCTTTAGGAACTGCTACAAAATGTTCTTTTGATGAAATGTCGATGCCTGCTGCATCAGGATTTAGTAAATTTGTCATATCTTTTTTTTAGATAGAAGAAAGAGCAACAGCATGTTAATAAAGCTATTCTATCATAAGGGGTCTAGAGCCTCCAATAAGCAATTTAAAGACATGCTTACCTAAACTAATGCAAGGGCTTTTTAGCACCAATAAAATCAAAGGTTTGATGCGCTTTCTTCTTTCTTTTAAAGATAGAAAAAGAAAATACAAGACAATACAGAGAACTGTTATCTATACATTGGAATATGAGCTTGCTCATCAAAAACTAATGCATAA
>CANMDH010000161.1 GCA_947496555.1 uncultured Aquimarina sp.
GTGGGGACCATCCCATAAGGCTAAATACTCCTGAGAGACCGATAGTGAACCAGTACCGTGAGGGAAAGGTGAAAAGAACCCTGAATAAGGGAGTGAAATAGATCCTGAAACCATACGCTTACAAGCGGTCGGAGTCCCGATTACTCGGGATGACGGCGTGCCTTTTGCATAATGAGCCTACGAGTTACTTTTACTAGCGAGGTTAAGATTTTAAGAATCGGAGCCGTAGCGAAAGCGAGTCTGAATAGGGCGCTTATAGTTAGTAGTAGTAGACGCGAAACCGTGTGATCTACCCTTGGGCAGGTTGAAGCTTTGTTAACCCAAAGTGGAGGACCGAACCCGTTGACGTTGAAAAGTCTTGGGATGACCTGAGGGTAGGGGTGAAAGGCCAATCAAACTCGGAAATAGCTCGTACTCCCCGAAATGCATTTAGGTGCAGCGTTGTGTTAGTTTTATAGAGGTAGAGCTACTGATTGGATGCGGGGGCTTCACCGCCTACCAATTCCTGACAAACTCCGAATGCTATAAAATGATGCACAGCAGTGAGGGCATGGGTGCTAAGGTCCATGTCCGAGAGGGAAAGAACCCAGACCATCAGCTAAGGTCCCAAAATATATGCTAAGTTGAATAAACGCGGTTGAACTGCTTAGACAGCTAGGATGTTGGCTTGGAAGCAGCCATTCATTTAAAGAGTGCGTAACAGCTCACTAGTCGAGCGGTTCGGCATGGATAATAATCGGGCATAAGCATATTACCGAAGCTATGGGATATTTAATATCGGTAGGGGAGCATTGTAGTGGCGTTGAAGGTG
>CANMDH010000162.1 GCA_947496555.1 uncultured Aquimarina sp.
GATCCAGGAATCAAAGCTTCTATTGAAATTTTAGAAAAATCATTGACAGCCAATTGGAGGGAAGAGCAGCTATTTAATTTAAAACAAGCCCTTCAACATTATGACTTTTTAGAAAATCAATTACGTGAATGTGACCTTAAGAGTGAAAAAGTGATCCTAAAGATGATGAATCTAGCTTCAAATCAAAAGAAACTAAAACCTGTTAGAAAACAAAAAAACCAACCCAAATTCAATGTAGAACAACACCTATACAATGTCTTAGGTACTGATGTAACACAGATATATGGGGTGAAATCAACTGCTGCATTGACTATATATTCAGAAACAGGAGCAGACTTAAAAGATAAATTCCCATCTGAAAAACAATTCCTGTCTTGGCTAAATGTTGTACCTGACAATAAAATTTCAGGAGGTAAAGTGTTGTCTAGCAAGGTTAAAAAGAAAAAGAACATCGCCGGACAAGCCTTCAGAGATGCAGCAAGCACTCTTTGGAGGGCGCAAAATCCTTTAGGGGATTACTTAAGAAGAAAAAAAGCAAAATCAGGAACCAAAAAAGCTATCGTAGCAACTGCAAGAAAAATTGCGGCCATATATTATAAAATGGTAACACAAAAAGTGAGTTTTGATCCAGAAAAAATAAAAATACAAACAACTCAACACCTCGAAAAAAAAGCAAAATATCTACAAAAACAAATGGAACAAACTCAAAAAATGTTAGCACAGATTCAAAACAATCAGATTAGGGTTATATGATAGAAAATCTA
>CANMDH010000163.1 GCA_947496555.1 uncultured Aquimarina sp.
TGTATTTACCTACGATCATATGGGTAGGTTAACCCAACAAACCCAAAAGATCAATAACCAGGATACAGAGCAAATTGCTGCTAACCAATACGACGAACTAGGGCAATTAACATCTAAAAAAGTCGGAGGTATAGCTTCCTCCCCTGTTGGGGGAGGTGCCGTAGGCGTAGGGGGACTCCAAACCGTAGATTACACCTACAACATCCGTGGTTGGTTAAAAGGAATCAACGATGTGAATAACTTGGGCAATGATTTGTTTGCTTTTGGGATTAGTTATAATGACCCCAATATATCTGGTGTTGGAGTTACTCCATTGTACAATGGTAACATCAGTGAGACTAAATGGAAGACAGCCAATGATAATAAAAAAAGAGCTTATGGGTATTTGTACGATGCTCTCAACCGTATTTTAACAGCTACTAGTGATGACAATCATTATAACGTATCTGATATCCAATATGACAAAATGGGGAATATTGAAAGTTTAACCAGAAATGGCTGGCAAAACGCGTCCAGTTACACCGATATGGACCTTCTGGCATACACCTATAATCAAGGTAATAAACTATTAAAAGTTACTGATACTGGAAACAAAACCTACGGCTTTAAAGATGGCACCAATACCAACGATGATTTTGACTATGACGAAAATGGCAACTTAATCACCGATCGTAACAAAGGAGTAACCAGTGTGTTATACAATCATTTTGATTTACCTACGGATAT
>CANMDH010000164.1 GCA_947496555.1 uncultured Aquimarina sp.
TGCAGAGGATTTCTCTATCGATAGTTCGACTGGTGTGGTCACCATGGTAGCCAGGGACTTTGAAGCACCTGCTGACGACAATCAAAACAATGTCTATGAGCTCAGCATCACCGCGACAGACGATGGCTCCAATAGCGCAAGTGAAGACTGGACAGTGACCATACGGGATGTCAACGAAATTGCAAACGATGCATTACGGGTCCTGGTGATGACCCCAAGCTGCACAGGCAGTGCTGATGGTTCGGTAGAGGTGATTATGGATACTTCTGGATATCTTATGGATATTTCGATAGAGGGCGATACCATGGAGGATCGTTTTTTTCAGGACATCGCTTCCGGGGCCAATTTTGAAATCGATGACCTGGCGGTTGGCAATTATACGGTTACCGTTACGATACCGGAAATATCCTTTGAAGGTACTTTTGGGGTCACGGTCAATGGGATAGGTGCGGTCAGTGGCAGAAGGGAGTCCCTTGATTTTAAACAAGGTAAAGCTACGTATGTTGTATCGGGAAGTGACCGTTACCAGGTTTCTGTCAACGGTGAGAAAATGAACTTCGCTTTTGGGGACAAGGGTCCTCAGAACATACAATTGGAAAACCTGTACGGTCATACGGACGTTGTTATTTCAGGGAGAAACGACTGTCAGGGCAAGATTACCGATAGTTTTTTTATGAACAGCGTTCTGGCGGAGG
>CANMDH010000165.1 GCA_947496555.1 uncultured Aquimarina sp.
TTAGCAACCAATGTGCAGAAAAAGTCGATGGTACGGTAACATTTTGCACAGCTACGACACATACTTATAACGTTGTAACCAATTAAAAAAATAAAATGAGAATTCTTTTTATATTGTTAGTAGCATTGATAAGCTCTTGCAAGAATCAAACAGAAACGCAAGTAAATGCACTATCTCCTATAATCGGCACTTGGGAATTAATTTCAGCAACAACAATTCAAGGTGACAGTACTTACCACAAAGATTTATCCAATAAGAGAATGATTAAAATAATAAATAAATCCCATTTTGCTTTTCTTAATCACGACCTTAACAAAGGACAAGATTCCTTGGAAGTATTTGTTGCTGGAGGAGGCACATACAATTTGGTAAAAGATAAATATACCGAGTTTTTGGAATATTGTAACTATAGAGAATGGGAAAAAAACACTTTTGAATTTAATGTGGAATTAAAAGGAGACACTTTGATTCAAAACGGAATTGAGAAAATTGATGATCTAGGTGTTGACCGAAGAATAATTGAAGTTTATATAAAAACAAAAAAATAACTGTTTACAATAACTAAGCATTCGTGCAATAACTAAGCATTCGTGCGGTCGGTACGACCGAGCATGAATGCAGTGTTGACTAAACCGGGTTGATTTGCTGTTT
>CANMDH010000166.1 GCA_947496555.1 uncultured Aquimarina sp.
TCTACTTTTTTTCATATCCTAAATTTACAGTTATTTTCTAGTTCTAACTGTAGCGGATTTTAGGGATACTTACACAATTACGTGCTTTTTTCTGGGTACACGCAGATTCTTGATGAGTTTAATTTTTCCATTATCGATTCTTAACTTATCAATATTTTTAACGCTAGTCTTTAGGGTGTTGTAATGGTCAATTTCGTCGGGGTTTAGAGATTTTCTTAAAGATTTTAAAATTGGTAATATTTTACTTATTTCTGATTTAAGATTTTTCTTATTATTTTCAAAATCCCCTAAATACGAAGAAATATTATTACTTATAACTTTTAAAGATTCCAAATTTTCAGGCATTCTATTTTGCTTGAAATTTTTTTTGTTAAACTTTTTAAGTAGCTTTTTATTTGAATCTACTTTATAAAGGGTAAATAGTGCAATTAATATACCAATTAAAGACCATAACCCTCCGTTATTTTCGATTAAATTGTTCCACATACTTTGGGCATCTGATTACTTACTTAATAAAAGTGTTTATTTTATTATTAAAATAAATAAATATAATATTGACTAGTCCTAAATAATCGATACAGATTATTACTAGATTAAATTTATCATTTAATTCCCAATGAAGCTAGCTTCAT
>CANMDH010000167.1 GCA_947496555.1 uncultured Aquimarina sp.
GTCTTGTTACTGGTATAGCGGCTACCCTTGTTTTTTGAACCTGGCCGCTGATCTTGCTGCTCGCTCCAGTGCCTGGTACGTGATGTTATACTTTGCAACTCTTGTTTTGATGCCGTAAGGCTTTGTTGTTCTTTACTGGCTTTATCTTCTTTAGCCTTCCTGAAAACTTCCTTGTCCCGATTGCTTATGTGTCGGATATCCGCTAAATGAGCATCTAGTTCTTGTGCAGGTACTTTTAACTCAAGGCTGTCCATACTCGCATTGGCTTTGATCGGGGCTGAATCTATTGCCTGAGTACTGCCCTTTACCATGCCTTTGGAAATGCACATGGACAATACATGTGTGAAAACACCTAAATGAGCATCTAGTTCTTGTGCAGGTACTTTTAACTCAAGGCTGTCCATACTCGCATTGGCTTTGATCGGGGCTGAATCTATTGCCTGAGTACTGCCCTTTACCATGCCTTTGGAAATGCACATGGACAATACATGTGTGAAAACACCCTCGAATACCGATTCGGGGAACAATTGGCGTGTCCTGCTGATCGTAGAATGCCAAGGGAGTTCTTCATCGATATCATATCCCAAAAAATACAGGATATCAAGTCGCATACTACAATGGGAA
>CANMDH010000168.1 GCA_947496555.1 uncultured Aquimarina sp.
CCTCCTTCTGAAATTAGGTAATATTGGTTATTATTAGGGGCTATACTATTTTGGTTGTCCATGGCTATAAAATCGATCTCCAAAGACCAACCAAGTCCCAAGGGCCCTGTAGGTGCTTCTTTATTGCTTATGTCTATCGCCTTCGATACATTGCTACTGTATAATATCGTTACCGAGGCCTCCAGTCCATTTCGACTGCTGATACTGGTTAAAGTAAGTGGTAAATTGATATCGCCCCTAAAAAGGTTTAAACTTTCTGAAATATCCCCCAATCCGTTGGGGTCTATTTGAAAATCCCGTATCGTTGGAGTCTCAGAAGCTGTGTCAAGATGAGTGCCGTTTTCTGTAATTTTATCAGACATTTTTTTAGATTAAGAGGTTTGTATTTAATTGATTTTAGGAAATGCTGTTGGACAAAAACGAAAAATTGTCCTGAGGTGGCGCTTCTGGTAAACAATGGTCTGGTAATATCTCTATGGGCCTAGATCCTAGGTGATGATGGTTCAAATAAAAGTCATCGTTTACCCTGTAGGCCTCCAACTCCACAGGAGTCGTTCCCTCATTTCTAAAATAATAGAACGCAGGCTTTTCTTCTGGTAGTAGTACACTGACGCTAACCACCCT
>CANMDH010000169.1 GCA_947496555.1 uncultured Aquimarina sp.
TCATCTTTGTCTTCATTATTGAGAACATATCCATTAGGCTTTGCACATTGTGTTTTTACATCAAAAGGATTATTTGTTCCCCAACCGTCTCCATCTGCATCAAGGTACCATGTCGTACCTGGATGTATGGATGCATTTCCGTCATTACAATCTCCCGAAATGGTAACGTAGCCTGAAGGCTTTACACTGCGATACGTCTTTACATTAGGATTTCCAAAGGTATCGCCATCTGCATCCCTATAAAAGTTCTTAGGTGCGATATTAGTGATCAGGTTATTTCCATCATTGTAATCATCATCATTACGAACATATCCAGAGGGTTGGGCACATTGCTTTTTAGTCACTCCAGAGTTTCCCCAGCCGTCGCCGTCGGCATCACGATACCAAACTGTATTCGGGTTCAATGCAGAATTTCCATCATTACAATCACTGGCATTAGTTACGTACCCTGAAGGTTTTACACTACGATAGGTCTTATTGTTTGGATTTCCATACCCATCTCCATCGGCATCCCTATAAAAGTTTCTGGGAGCGATATTGGTGATAATCGTACTATTATCATTATAATCTCCAGCTCTGAGAATATAACCAGAGGGTTGGGTACATTGTTTTTTAGTCACTCC
>CANMDH010000170.1 GCA_947496555.1 uncultured Aquimarina sp.
AAGCTTATCTATTCACATCTCCCTAAATCCCTCTTCGAAGAGGGACTTTGTAAACTCCCTTCCTTTGAAGGAAGGGTCGGGGATGGATGTTTTCTTATTTATACTCTTCAATGTCTTTTTTTATCTTTTTAATTACATCTTTAACATTGTTTTGAATTTCGTTATTCGAAAATCTTAAAAAATGAACCCCTAGTTTTTCTATTTCCCCTTGTCTAATACCGTCTTCTAATACCATATTATCATGTGAAGATCCATCAAGTTCAATAGCCAAACCAATTTCTTTTGCATAGAAATCGACTATATAATTCAAAATTGGAAACTGCCTGTTAAATTCAACTCCTAATTGTTTTTTTCTGATTACTTCCCATAACAATTTTTCGCTTAGAGTCATGTTCAACCTCAAAGCCTTAGCATGCTTTCTAGCTTCTTTGGTATATGGTATAATTCTTTTCATTTTTCTGCATTAACATCTCCCTAAATCCCTCTTCTAAGAGGGACTTATAGCTCCCTTCCTTTGAAGGAAGGGTCGGGGATGGATGTTTTTCTTATTTATACTCTTCAATGTCTTTTTTTATCTTTTTAATTACTGTTGCAATACTATTTTGGACTTCCTCATT
>CANMDH010000171.1 GCA_947496555.1 uncultured Aquimarina sp.
TTATCTTGTGCAACAGGCACAATGTATAACAAATCATAGCTGCTTTCAGCAAGCTACGCTTGTTATACGAGACGTTGGCGGTCATTAAAAAAAACCTGTATTAAAACAAAGTTAAAGTGGATTAAAAATTTAAATGTGGAATTATATGCTCACAGACATCAATCCGAAATTACCAATGCGAGACAAAAGTGTTACTCGAAAGTATTACTCAAACCGATTAGGGTTTAAGGAATTTGGAAGTGCCGACTTTGACGGCTACTTGATGATGGAAAAAGACCAGGTTCAAATTCATTTCTTTGAATTTAAAGAACTTGACCCAAAAGAGAATTACGGACAAGTTTATATTCGAACTGATAATATTGACGAGTTTTATAAATCATTGTTGAAAAAGCAGACTGAAATTCATCCAAATGGAAAATTGGAAATCAAACCTTGGGGGCAAAAGGAATTTTCGATTCTTGACCCAGACAACAACCTATTGACATTCGGACAAAATACTTAGAAAAAAACGAACCGCCAATAACTAAGCATTCGTGCGGTCGGTACGACCGAGCATGAATGCAGTGTTGACTAAACCGGGTTGATTTGCTGT
>CANMDH010000172.1 GCA_947496555.1 uncultured Aquimarina sp.
GCCTACCCCATAGACCGTACCTGGATTGTTGATCCCAGCTGTGTCAAAATTGTAATCATCATAGTAATTGATCGTCAAAACCTCGCCATTCTGTGCTTTTGGATAGCCCCCGTCGTCGTATTTCATGGTTACCCCACCAATCATTACAGCACTTCCTCTTGTTACCCATAAATCACCAGTATACTCATTGGCATCAGTTTGTAGTACGCTTCTTTCTTTGGTATCCGTAAGTTTACCGGTATATGCTACCCTACCAAAGGCGTCATACTTGGTAAATAACCACTCGCTATTGCCATATTGGTTGGCATCCTGAGTCATCACCGGTTGATCGAGTTTGTTGTAAACGATAGATTCCAATCCTTTGCCCGGGATTTTCTTTTCTACCAGCCTATTTCGATAATCATATTTGTATTGATAACAGAGTTCGGCAAGCTCAGTGTCAGAGACACCATCTGTGACATCCACTTTTGGTGGAAGTACGTAAGTGAGATTCCCATAACGATCATAAACATAATAGGTGTCGTGAGGTACGTTTTTATTATACGTTCTTTTTAGAATTACTCTCCCTAATTTATCTT
>CANMDH010000173.1 GCA_947496555.1 uncultured Aquimarina sp.
TCGCCATTAAGGCTAGTATTTTAATAAAAAAGCGGAAGTTCAGCCGCTATCGGCCAACGCATTCCGTTTTTTTATTAAAATAGTTTTCACTTGAAGTAAATAAAGGGTAAGAACGCCATAAAAGAGGACGGCACTCTTGATAACAAGATTTATAGGTGTCTTACGTTTTCCTTCTCCTAATGCCCCAGTATGAACCTCTTGACTGGTACTTGGAGTTGATGGTCATTCTTACCCGGTTATAAAAGTACTGATTTTTCCGTTTCGAGTAAGAACGATTATTATTGAAGTTGAAGTGCGCAACGGCAGTTGCGGTTGACCTTCAACTTCAATAATAATCATAGCCTAGTGGCGATTGAACGAGCTGCGTTGCACGCAAAACTTTAGGCGTAGCCGTAGCGTAGAGGAGCAGCCGACACACAAAAAGGAGTGTAACGGTTTTGGGTGCCAGACGATTTTTATGTGTTCCGCTTTATCAGATATAAACTTCCACATAAATAATCGGCTAGGCAGCGACCAAGCGGCGTAGCCCATGAAGTAGCGGTTTTGCTTAACTTATTCATAGCGATAGCGT
>CANMDH010000174.1 GCA_947496555.1 uncultured Aquimarina sp.
ACATGGTTTACACAAGTTAAAGATTAGGTGTTTACACTAAATTAGTTTCTATTCTTGTTGCTTGTTGTTTTTTTCTTAGGTTTCTTTGATCAAAGAAACCTAAAAATACATTTCTATAATAGACTTTCCAAATTCCGTTTCCAAGCTCTTGAACACCTACATATTTTCCTTTTAAAGCAGCCGTTAGATATACCCAGTAATATGATTTCCATCTAATAGCTCCACTTTTAGTTACTTTAAGCACTTTGCAGTTGCTATGATAATCAAAATGAGGTGTTTTTTCGGGGAAAGGTCTACAGGAAAAAACATGTACATCAGCAGGTGTTTTCATATCTAAAGCTTCGTGTGGTCTTATATGATTATATTCCTTTACAAAGTGATTTAAACGTCTTTGTTGTGCTTTTAGATCATAGGCTGAAGGTTTAGCACAAGCCGCTTTTAAATCACGGTGCATTCGTTCGTGTCTTCCATTTTGTTCTGGGTGAGCAGGATCAGAAAATACAGGTGTAATTCCGAGTTCTATGAACCAGTAGGATAGTTGTGTATATCGTTGAATAGCTCT
>CANMDH010000175.1 GCA_947496555.1 uncultured Aquimarina sp.
AGCTACAAAAGAAAATGTAGGCATAAGTAACGATAATGCGGGCGAGAAACCCGCACACCGAAAGACTAAGGTTTCCTCAGCTATGCTAATCAGCTGAGGGTTAGTCGGGGCCTAACGCGAACCCGAAAGGGGTAGTGGATGGACAACGGGTTAATATTCCCGTACCTGCTCACACTAAAAGTGACGGAGGCGAGAAGTTAGTGCGCACTGACGGAATAGTGCGTTGAAGAGCGTAGTAATACCTCGATAGTACACTAAGGCTACGGCCGAGGTGATAATCTAGCGGATCGACTTCCAAGAAAACCAAGTGAAGCAGCCCGTACCGTAAACCGACACAGGTAGTTGGGATGAGAATTCTAAGGTGCTCGAGAGATTCATGGCTAAGGAACTAGGCAAAATCGACCCGTAACTTCGGGAGAAGGGTCGCCCATCTTTTAGATGGGCCGCAGTGAAAAGGTCCAGGCGACTGTTTATCAAAAACACAGGGCTATGCTAAATAGAAATATGATGTATATGGCCTGACACCTGCCCGGTGCCGGAAGGTTAAGAGGAGATGTTA
>CANMDH010000176.1 GCA_947496555.1 uncultured Aquimarina sp.
GTAAGTTCTTTGAGCCTTTTCCCAATATCAGCTTCATTTCTTTTCTTTTGAACATCACGAGTAATATACAATCTTATTCTATGAATAGGGTTTTTGGTTGTCCTTCCTATTTGCTCATAATAATTAGAAATCATAATATATAAACTTACTTTGGTGCTATCATTTGGGGTCCAAGTATTTGATTTTCGAAGCCCTTCTTTTTTATCAATTAAAGAAAGGTCCTCAAGACTTCCTTTTATTTCACTTTTACCAAAGATCTTTGTTAACTTATCTTCTAACTCAGTATATTTTTTTATTAAGGCTTTTTGAAAATCCAGAGGTTTTTTGTTGTTTTTACTTTTTTCAAAGTTTCTAACATCCCACTCGTGTAAAACTTCTTTTATGATAGAATCTTTTTTAAAAAATAAATATTTTGTTTTTAAGTCAGGAATTATTTCTTCATCATGAAAGAATTGAAGAGGTTGTGCCAAACCTTTACCTTGCATATTAAGATATCTAGAGGTATAAGGAACTTGTTTACTCCCTCTTTTTATTTCATAATCTAT
>CANMDH010000177.1 GCA_947496555.1 uncultured Aquimarina sp.
GTATAATATACCTACTAAGATATAGTATGGGGGTATCTAGTAAATTTTGTAATACCAAATATAAAATATTGATTATTCTTCCTGTACGACCATTACCATCGTAAAACGGATGAATACTTTCAAACTGAAAATGTATTATCGCCATTTTTACAATCGGATCATATTCTGCAAGCTCATCATTATTAATAAACGCTACCAAATTTTGCATTAGTTCTTTTATTTCATCTGCATTTTGTGGTGGCTCATAAATAATCTCTCCGGTTTGTTCGTTTTTGAGATTTGTTCCGGCTAGTTTTCTAAATCCAGCATCATTTCTTTCCAAGACTTCCTGAATTTCAATAATACTATTGCTACTTAAAACCTTTTTTTGGGATACAATAGTGAACCCACGCTTGAGAGCTCTACTATAATTCTCAACTTCTTTAGTTGCTGGAGAAACAAATTTTTCAAACCCAAGTGAACTTTTATATAATTCGTCATGTGTGGTTACAATATTTTCTACTTCAGAGCTGTCTTTTGCTTCTTGAAAAGTTAATGT
>CANMDH010000178.1 GCA_947496555.1 uncultured Aquimarina sp.
AACGTTAGGTGTAAGATGAGCTTTAGCGTCGTTGATAAAATCGTTTTGCGCAGCGATAGCGAAGGCAAACTATTTTCTCAATGCAATCTTACACAGTGTTGTGTGCTTTATGCTTTTTAATTTAACTTTCCTAAAATTAAAAAAATAAAGGAACAGTAGTTCAGTTTCGGTAACAATTTTATCGTCAACTTTTTCGGAGTTACCCAAGCCTATGGAATATACATATCCATGTATGGTCCGTTGGCGAAGGGAACTGAAATTCCGTTTTTATTCAGATCAGCCGCCCCACAATTCCGCTTCAAACTTGACTTTGTAAAAAATTTTCGCGAACTTGGTCAGGTACTTTATAACGAGCTAACGTTTGGAGAGTAACCCTCTCCACGATACCATCGAAAAGTCCCTGGACAATTCCTTTTACCAAAGGCTTTGTCCGTTATGGCTAATCAGAATAAAACTCCATTAACCCTCGCGTACTCCTCCGAAAAAATTGTCCCCTCGAACTGGACTATTGCATACAAC
>CANMDH010000179.1 GCA_947496555.1 uncultured Aquimarina sp.
CTAAAGCTGAGAAAATCATAAACGAATGTCTTGAAAAAGAGCCATATCGTAAAACCGTAAAATTCCAATACGGAGAACGGACAATTTTCAATAGAAACAAAGAGGAATTTGAAAGAC
This sequence comes from uncultured Aquimarina sp., assembly GCA_947496555.1. Taxonomy (GTDB): domain Bacteria; phylum Bacteroidota; class Bacteroidia; order Flavobacteriales; family Flavobacteriaceae; genus Aquimarina. The sequence continues at coordinate 118 of CANMDH010000179.1, forward strand.
TTCGAGAACTTGAAAATATTGGACTTCTTAAAATTGATTCACTTGGAAGGAAAAAGGTGCGACATTATGGAACATACACGTATTATGATATCAAATTACTTGATAAGGCCAAAGAATTTATTCTTGAACAAACAGAAAGAGATAAAAAACAATATGTTGAATTATTGGCCTTTGACTATGAAGTTGAAGAAGTAAAAGAGGTTCACGAAATTCCGTCACTAAATGCTGCGGAAGTCAAAGTAAATTATAAAAAGGTAAACATAACTCCTTTTTCAATTTTAAGTACCGAAAACACAACCGATTTTAAAATTAGGAAATTGACTTTTACGAAAACTAGTAATGGATGGAGATATTGTGAAAA
>CANMDH010000180.1 GCA_947496555.1 uncultured Aquimarina sp.
ATGTAATGAAGGATTAAAATTTGAGAGTATTACGAGCTGTTTTTTGACTTGTACAAGTACCGTTTTCCAGTAATCTTCTAAAAAAGGTGTTCTTACTCCACTTTTTACATGTTTTTGAACAAATTTTAGGTATTTCTTCAGGTTGTATGCAATTGCGGAAAGATGCATGACCTTATTGGCTTGTCGTATTCCGATGGTATTGATTTTTCTTAAGCCCATATATTGGGTCAGTGTTCCAAAAACAGGCTCAACCGTAGCTTGCCGTTTAGACTTCATGGTCTTACCTTTTCGTGTTGCCAAACGTGCATTGTTCCGTTCGTATTCTTCACGATAAAAGGTCACGCTAAACTTCTTCTCCTTGGCGGTTTTCCCCAGACAAGTACTAGCCAATGGACAGTCCCTACAAATCTTGCTCGATATCCGGTATTCCTTTTTTAACGTATGGGTGCGGTAGTCCCTAAATATTTTTTT
>CANMDH010000181.1 GCA_947496555.1 uncultured Aquimarina sp.
AACGGAACGATAGCTCCGTTGGGACAGATATAATGATCTTCATCTTTAACATACTTAAAACCATCTGGGCCTCCTTTATAAGTGCCATGTGGTGGGATGTAACTGTTAATACCTTTTCGCTCTAAATAGGCATACACCTCGCCACTACTATAACCTGTATCTGCCAAGATGTTTTCTAACTGGAAGCCTGACTTCCATAAGCGCCGTTGCAACCGCCCGACGATATCTTCTAAACATTGGTTGTCCTTCCCATCTGCATGGTAGGCTTTGATATCAGTAATTACATGGTTGGCCGTATCGACACTTAATTGGCTACTGTAATTAAGCTTTCTGGCTTTCCCTGGCTTTACGCTAATACGCGAATCAGGATCGGTTGGACTATAATGGGTCTTGTTACTGGTATAGCGGCTACCCTTGTTTTTTGAACCTGGCCGCTGATCTTGCTGCTCGCTCCAGTGCCTGGT
>CANMDH010000182.1 GCA_947496555.1 uncultured Aquimarina sp.
TACAGGTTTTCCAATTGTATGTTCTGAGGACCCTTGTCCCCAAAAGCGAAGTTCATTTTCTCACCGTTGACAGAAACTTCGTAACGGTCACTTCCCGATACAACATACGTAGCTTTACCTTGTTTAAAATCAAGGGACTCCCTTTCGCCACTGACCGAACCTATCTCATTGACCGTGACCCCAAAAGTACGTTCAAAGGATATTTCTGGTATCGTAACGGTAACCGTATAATTGCCAACCGCCAGGTCATCGATTTCAAAATTGGCCCCGGAAGCGATGTCCATAAAATGATTCTCCATGGTATCGCCCTCTATCAAAATATCCATAAGATATCCAGAAGTATCCATAATCACCTCTACCGAACCATCAGCACTGCCTGTGCAGCTGGGGGTCATCACCAGGACCCGTAATGCATCGTTTGCAATTTCGTTGACATCCCGTATGGTCACTGTCCAGTCTTCACT
>CANMDH010000183.1 GCA_947496555.1 uncultured Aquimarina sp.
AGAAACAACATAAGAAGTGCTGACCCGATCAAAAATAAACTGGTTTCCGTTTTCATCCCGGATCTGAAAAGTGCCTATACTCTCATTGCTAGTAACCTCTAACGCCTGCTTTGGTAGTAAGTGTATGTTTTTGGCACTGTCAAAAACAAACTTCCCCGATCTTCCCAAAAAATTATAGGAAAATACGTCGGGCTGCGAATCGGATTCTCCTTTTAAAACAGAGAGCGCATATTCGTAATCACTATAGTTATTAATCTTATCATTGGGATCAAACGTATTTAAGTTGGGCTTGGTAAGCATTCCTGTAAAATCAGGAAGACCACTGATGGTCCTTGAGATAACTCCCCCAGCAATAAGGCTCCATCCCAAACCGGTTCTGGAAGCCATTTCATCTACCTTGATTCCTCCTGCATGATAACTCAGGCTTATGGGAACCGATAATCCTGTACG
>CANMDH010000184.1 GCA_947496555.1 uncultured Aquimarina sp.
TCGTTTGTCATGATTCTGTCTGAATAAAATTAATGATTAAAATTTAACTCAGACAGAGTTCAGTTTACAGCCTCTTAGAAATAAATAAAAGCCACTCTTCGGAGTGGTTTTTTGATTAGAAAAGTACTTGAAATAATTTTAAGAAAATCCAAATCTTTTTGAAGATCTTAAAAAGTAGATATAATGTTTTGTCAAACTCTTTAAGAAGAGAATTTACTGTTTGTAAGCGTTTTTTGATACGCTTAACGTTTTTTACAAATTTTTTAGCCACTTACATTAAGCTGGACACATCCCATAATATTTAGTATTTATAATTAATAAAAAAGTTTACAATGTTATTGTGCTAATTTTTGCACTTTACGTTTGGTAATAAAGGGATATGTAAATTAAACTCTGTCTGTTGTTTCAATTCCTCTGGGGCTAGCCCCAGAGGAATTGGTGTTTAAAA
>CANMDH010000185.1 GCA_947496555.1 uncultured Aquimarina sp.
TGTACAACCCGTATATACATTATTGTTATCACCATAACCATCACCATCACTATCGGCATACCATCGCGTATTGGGGTGAAGGCTCGCATCATTATCATTACAATCCCCGCCTCGTGTAGCATACCCCGATCCAGGATTACACAATAAATAGGCTGCACCTCTACCAAATCCATCGCCATCACTATCCACATAATAATTCTTAGGAAAGATCGAGCTGTTTTGATCATTACAATCCCCTTTTTTATCTACATAGCCATTGGGACGAGTATAACTTTCTTGAATATCATTGGTGTTTCCCCAACCGTCTCCATCATAATCTCTATACCATTTAGGAGCTACATCAATAGGATCACCACCGCCAAATTGCCCGTAGACCTCTCCCATAAATAACAGGATACACACTGTTATAAGTTGTTTTATATATATCTTTTT
>CANMDH010000186.1 GCA_947496555.1 uncultured Aquimarina sp.
AATACATCAACAGATTTGTATTCAACAGAAACATCAACAATATTAAAATTAGCATTGTTTAAAATGCACAACGGGTTTAATCAATACATTATTAGAACTATGTTACACAATCTTTCAAAATTGTCTGGAGTTAAGACTCTGGGTAAAAAGGAACAAAAATCAATTACTGGAAATCGACAATCATTCCCTTTTCCATGTTTTGCTTGTCGCAGAACTAGTGATTGTTGTGATCCCGCTGCAGAATGTTTTCTTGGTTCATGTAGAATTTGGGAGTAATCTCAAGAAGTGCCTCATGATCTAACTTTTTAGAATCATTACATCATTAGACCCATCCCCAATGACTTTAGAAGTTGTTGAACTAAACCTAAAGGTAGTTTTTGAATACGGCTGTATTGACTACCTTTAGGATAGATATTAACTTCTAAA
>CANMDH010000187.1 GCA_947496555.1 uncultured Aquimarina sp.
CCCATTGCCAAGATTTCTAATGCCTCTTATACCAATTTGCCTGTAGCGATGGCTAACCTGATTGCCGATATCAAAACGCTTTCAGATAATGAGAATAGTCAGGCAACGGAAGACCAGTTGCGAGCACACTTTGAGACTTTAAGAGCGCATACCTATTTTGCAAAGTCTGAAATTACCTCCTTGACCTATGATCCTTTGATTGGTGTGACCAGTATTACGGACCCCAAAGGATACACCATGCATTATTTCTATGATGATTTTAATCGTCTGGAAACGGTGAAGGATGCGGAAGGAAAACTGATCTCAGAAAACAAATACCATTACAAGAACCCACAATAAAGCAGAGGAAAAATGAAAAAGATATATATAAAACAACTTATAACAGTGTGTATCCTGTTATTTATGGGAGAGGTCTACGGGC
>CANMDH010000188.1 GCA_947496555.1 uncultured Aquimarina sp.
CTCTCGATCGCATCTTTGTTATTATTGATCTGATCAGATGAGATCATTGCCTCTTGATATATTCTTGTGAAGACATAATTTTCATCACTCAAAGTAACCTCGGTATATGGGATATCAGAACAACCACTGTATTCACCAAATTCCTCTGGGCATTGATCCTCTGCATTGTTTACATAGCCACCAGGCTGAAGACTATAATAAACACGATCATTTGGATCTCCAAATCCATCATTATCCCCATCCTTATAGAAATATCGGGGAGCAATATTGATAATATTTTCGGTAGTATCATCATAATCGGTTATAGGTAATACTGTTCTTGTGTATCCTGTTCCCGGACTTATACACTGTTTCTTGGTACTAATTGCGAAACCATCACCGTCCCCATCTTCATACCAAACCG
>CANMDH010000189.1 GCA_947496555.1 uncultured Aquimarina sp.
AATGTCACTACTATGGGAGCTATGTTCGATGGAGCCACTAACTTCAACGGGGATATAAGCAATTGGAACGTAAGCAATGTCACCAATATGAGTTTTATGTTCCAAGACGCGAGTGACTTCAACCAGGACATAGGCGGTTGGGACATAAGCAAGGTGACTAATGGTATAGGGTTGAATGGTAGCGGCTTGTCGGTGACCAATTATGGCGCCACATTACGGGGCTGGGCGAACTTGACCAACACCCCCACAGGGGTCACCCTGGGAGCAGGTGGATTAAAATACGACGATACAGGAAACGTTCACAGACAAAGACTACTGGACGATTATGGGTGGACCATCACAGGAGATGCCTATACATCAGAGACTTCCTTCATCACCACCTGGCAGGTAGGAAGTG
>CANMDH010000190.1 GCA_947496555.1 uncultured Aquimarina sp.
TAGAATGCCAAGGGAGTTCTTCATCGATATCATATCCCAAAAAATACAGGATATCAAGTCGCATACTACAATGGGAAATCAACTGGCGGTCACTAATGATATTCTCTAAATATCCGACTAAACAGAGTTTAAAAAATACTACAGGGTCGATACTCTGTTGACCACTGCAACCATAAAAGCCTGCAGTTTCTTTATACAAAAAGTCTAGATGAAGTACTTCCTTAAGACCACGGTAAAAGTTTGTCTCTGGAACTCGGTCGGATAATTGAAAACTATTAAAAAGCTTTTCTTGATAAGTCTTTTTTCCTTGCATAACAAAAACTACAACTACAATGAAAAAATAACATCAACCCTAGTTTAACTTTTTGTTATCTTGTGCAACAGGCACAATGTATA
>CANMDH010000191.1 GCA_947496555.1 uncultured Aquimarina sp.
ATTAAAATTATAAAAAGATGAAATGTAGCAGAATTATATTTTTATGTTTAGGAGTCCTTGGTCTCACTTTTTTCTCTTGTGGCGGCGGTGATGACAGACCACCAACGAACCCGGTGAACCCTCCGGTAATGGCAGTTGGGACATTGCCCGCAAATAACGAACCCTGCTCTGAATATGAGGAAGTGGCCGGTAACGATGCAAAGGTACTCGTTTTGTTCGAATGGGAGGCCGCGCAGTTTGCAGAGAGTTATGTGTTGACAATCTTGGAAGGAAGTACTCAGGTCTTCAATAATTCGTTCAATGCCTTGAGCACAAAGGTAGAATTGGATAGGGGAAAGACCTATACCTGGTCGCTAACATCGGTCAATGAAGATGGGCAGACCATCGGTGATA
>CANMDH010000192.1 GCA_947496555.1 uncultured Aquimarina sp.
TGACGATCAATTACTATGATGATTACAATTTTGACACAGCTGGGATCAACAATCCAGGTACGGTCTATGGGGTAGGCACCAGCGATCGTACCCGATCCCTGGCTACGGGAAGCAAGGTAAAAGTCTTGGGTACTTCGTATTGGACTACGACGGTTACCTATTATGATAAAAAAGCAAGACCTATTTATACCGCCAGTATCAATGAGTATCTAAATACTACTGATATTGTAGAAACCAAACTGGATTTTGTTGGAAAAGTTGAAGAGACTACCACACGACATACAAAAGGGACAAATCCTGAGATCAAAACAGTAGATGTATTTACCTACGATCATATGGGTAGGTTAACCCAACAAACCCAAAAGATCAATAACCAGGATACAGAGCAAATTG
>CANMDH010000193.1 GCA_947496555.1 uncultured Aquimarina sp.
ACCTATCGCAGTGAAAGACCCAATGGATATATAACTACAGGAAATGATTGTGATGATACAGACGCTTCAATAAACCCGAATACTCGTTGGTATGAAGATGCGGATGGTGATGGTTATGGTGATAACAACAATGTGTATACGGGTTGTACACGTCCCAACACGGTATCCCCCATTCGTATCTTAACTGCAGGTGACTGTAATGACAGTAATGCATCGATCCATCCCAATACGGTTTGGTATAAGAACAGTGATGGGGATGGTTTTGCCAGTACCACCAAAACGCAATGTACGAATCCTGGATCGGGCTATAGTTTAACGGTCAAGCCCTTGGGTGATTGTAACGACAGTAATGCATCGATCCATCCCAATACGGTTTGGTATAAGAACAGCGA
>CANMDH010000194.1 GCA_947496555.1 uncultured Aquimarina sp.
TCTGCTTTGGCAGCTTTTAGGGTTTCTTTATAGTGTCCTTTAGCGGTAAAAAGAAATCGACTTTTAGAGTCGGCAATAGTAAGTGGGTGACAATAGATTTTATTACCCATTAAAAACTTTCCTTTATAATCAGCACTCCATACTTCATTACACGATTTTGGATCAAAAATAGGGTAGGTTGGTTTTACTCTTCTGATTCGTTTTTGAGGACAAACCAACCCGTTTTTTCGAAGGATATTATGAACAGTAACCACAGAAGGGATTAACTCTTTTGTAAATTCTTTAAACAATAAGATTCTGATTTTTTTGGCTCCCCAAAGCTTGTGTTTTTCTTTTAATTTGAGAATACTATCGACGATTTTTTGATCGGTTGCATTGGGATGTTTTCC
>CANMDH010000195.1 GCA_947496555.1 uncultured Aquimarina sp.
AGCTTACCAGAACGAAAGTTGGCAATAGTATTATGATCCGGTTTTATACAACCCGATAACCACATAAAGTGGATATTCTCTGATAAGGCCTGCTCTATCTTTCGTGAGGAATACAGATTACGTAAATAAGCATAAACCAAAATCTTCAATAAAACCTTAGGGTGATAACTCGAAGTACCACCTCCTTTGTAAGTAGCCTCCAAACTACTTACATCAATACCATCCAAAATCGTATTGACAATCCGTACAGGATGATTCAAAGGAACTAAATCATCATAACTAGGGGGAAGTAAACTTAATTGATCCTGATGGTTGGTCTTCCAGACTTGTGTGCGTTTCATATCTAAAAATACAAACAACACAAATCGTATCAAAAAAAAA
>CANMDH010000196.1 GCA_947496555.1 uncultured Aquimarina sp.
TGAATGGGGTAAACATTAGTGAGACTGCCTTTAGTGGCAGTGGTACAACCCCAGTTCCAGTGTTTGTCTCTAATAGTGGAGCTAGTCCGATCGGGATGTTAGTTCCAGGTGAGACAGCTACGTTTAGTTCAACCTATGCCTTAACCCAGGCGGATATTGATGCTGGTGGAATCGAGAACAGTGCTACTGCTACAGGGATACCTCCTGCAGATCCGGATGGTACGGTGAATGCTGCGATTACCGATGTTTCCGATGCTGGTGATGATACGCTTAATGAGCCAGGCTTGGATGGTACCGATGATGGGGATACTGATTTTGAGAATGACCCTACAGTGACGTTGGTTCCAGCGAGTCCAGAATTAACGACAGTAAAGA
>CANMDH010000197.1 GCA_947496555.1 uncultured Aquimarina sp.
TCGTTTGTCATGATTCTGTCTGAATAAAATTAATGATTAAAATTTAACTCAGACAGAGTTCAGTTTACAGCCTCAATCTCAAAAAGTAGATTTCCATTATTTCACCAATCCTCTTTTTCGTCCCTAATTCAATCTATTTCAACACTTTTTCTGGCATGATATCATATAAAAATTTAGATTTACCGAACATAATCGTTCATCCATAACGAAGAAAGTATAGATCAAAGTAACGGCAGGGACTTGATTTACAAAGTCCCCGTTGTTATAAAAACTTTCCCTGACTTGGGAAATAATTGAATTTTTGTAAGTTCAATAAACCATTGTCAATTAGTTCTTCATTTTTATAATAAATGAAATTTGAATAAGAGCTTG
>CANMDH010000198.1 GCA_947496555.1 uncultured Aquimarina sp.
CGATTGAGTGGTGAGGCTTCAAATACACTTTCACTATAGGCATTGACCTGCGTTGCATTGGTAATGCCTGGGAAATCCCCCGCATATTTATTTAAATAATAACTATTGATATCGGTAGTGACATTTACACTTTTGAAGGCTCCATTACCATCATTAGTAAAAGGCAGATATGCTTTGCTTTGTCTTCCGTAGGCATCATACTCGATATGGGTGACAATATCTTTAGAGCCAGGAGATGCACTAATAGCAGTTTGCTGTTTGGGTCGCCCTAGGCCATCAAAATAAGTGACACTCTCGATCGCATCTTTGTTATTATTGATCTGATCAGATGAGATCATTGCCTCTTGATATATTCTTGTGAAGACATA
>CANMDH010000199.1 GCA_947496555.1 uncultured Aquimarina sp.
ACTTTATAGACCAAAGTAGCTTGATTGCGATCATGATCATCACCAGCAAAATCTGCAATAAGTTTAATACTGCGTTGCAAAAGTTTGATACCATTATCCCGAAATCCATCTAATTGTGCAAGTTCTGGAGTAAGGATACTTCCTCTGTTCTTTTTGTAAATCATTTTAAAAGCTTCATAATCTGTGATAAGTTGGTCTACATAAGTGCTAAGCTTCATGGCATCGAGATCTTGTTCTTGGCTAAGTTCTATGAAAGTACGGGTGTACTTTGAAAATTCTCCGTTCTTAAAACTTTTTAATTGTGGAATGACTAATACATTGTTCATAAGTTATATTTATTTAAATTATTTAGAATGATTCTAC
>CANMDH010000200.1 GCA_947496555.1 uncultured Aquimarina sp.
TCAGGAGGGGTGTATGTTCCGTTATCACCAGATTATCCGATTGATCGCATAATTACGGTAATTCAGAATTGTGGAGCCAAGAAGATATTGGCAGATTCAAAAGTATTGACAGAATCATTTATTGAAAAGATAAGTACATTAACTGCAATAGATCATATTATTGTAATGGACAAGGTAGCTGATCCGAATTCAATGATTGAAAAATTCAGTCCTTCTGAAGATGGAATTGAAGTGGATTTACCTGAGATAGTCAATTATACTCATATTATGAGTATGCCATCTACTCTTTCGGGAGTAGTTGTTAAGTCTTCAGATTTGGCCTATATGATTTACACTTCGGGTTCTACAG
>CANMDH010000201.1 GCA_947496555.1 uncultured Aquimarina sp.
TTTTGGGTTGTACGCTGGAAAATGGCTATAAAAATAGTATCGGGATGTTGTTTTCGTAATCGATCAAAATCTTGAGAGGGTAAGCCTATTTTCTTTCCAATATAAGTCTATTTTATCTACTGCAATTTCACAGGCTGAATCCCGATAACTTTATCAGTTTCATCAAACAAAATTTTGACCATCTCTTTAGGTGGGGTCAACGTATCTTTTTTATATCGATAGAATAAGCTTAAATAAGTATCACCGGTCATAGTCATTTGAATCCCATGATGATACATTTTTAACTCTTGGCTAAAATCAATATTACTTATTAGATCTACTATCTGCTGATTAGTTACTC
>CANMDH010000202.1 GCA_947496555.1 uncultured Aquimarina sp.
GTTTTCCAGGAAGTTTTGGAGATGTTACCGTTATACAAAGGATTGGTTCCTTGATTATATCCAATGCCAAAAGCAAACAAATCATTGCCCAAGTTATTCACATCATTAATTCCCTTTAACCAACCGCGGATGTTGTAGGTGTAATCTACGGTTTGTAGTCCCCCTACGCCTACGGCACCTCCCCCAACAGGGGAGGAAGCTATACCTCCGACATTTTTAGATGTTAATTGCCCTAGTTCGTCGTATTGGTTAGCAACAATTTGCTCTGTATCCTGGTTATTGATCTTTTGGGTTTGTTGGGTTAACCTACCCATATGATCGTAGGTAAATACA
>CANMDH010000203.1 GCA_947496555.1 uncultured Aquimarina sp.
GGTCACCGTATAAGTTTCATTCTTATCATCGACCGTTTCAGGAATTTCCACTTCCTTTGCTGAACCGATGTAGTTCGCGATCTCAACTTCGGTAGGAGAGGTAATTCTGTATTTGATGTCATTATCGGTAAAGACGCCAAAGGTGATGGATCTGAACCCATCCCACCCATTATCATCCAAATAAGTTTGTCTCGTGCCCATGGGCACTACCAGGTCTATTTGGTCACGGTTTTCAAAGGTTCTTTCATCAATTGATGGGGGATCGGTGCGCTTTGACACTACTGTAGCTAATGGGTTGTTGGCAAAAGCATGG
>CANMDH010000204.1 GCA_947496555.1 uncultured Aquimarina sp.
TGGCAGGTAGGAAGTGCAGACCTATCGATCACCATCCCCACCTTTGGCGATGGATACAACTACACCATAAACTGGGGCGACGAAACCATCGAGCATAACCAGACCGGCAACGCCTCACATACCTATGGAGACCCGGGCACCTATGAGGTAAGCATTACCGGCGATTTCCCCAGGATCTATTTTAACAATGCAGGGGACAAGGACAAGATACGCACCGTGAAACAGTGGGGAAATATCGAGTGGCATTTTGTGGCCAGGGCTTTCTACGGATGTACCCACCTGGATATCACCGCCACAGATGTCCCCAAT
>CANMDH010000205.1 GCA_947496555.1 uncultured Aquimarina sp.
CCAACCGCTTATATCCTGGTTGAACTTAGTGGCTTGATTGAACATATCATTCATACTGGTGACCTTGCTTACGTTCCAATCGCCTATGTTCCCGTTGAAGTCAGTGGCTCCATGGAACATCCCACCCATATTGGTGACATTGCTTACGTCCCAATTGCCTATGTTCCCGTTGAAGCTAGTGGCGCCATGGAACATCCAACGCATATTGGTGACCTTGCTTACGTCCCAGCGGTTAAAATGCTCGTTTCCCACAAGGGACTGGGCTCCTCGGAACATAGCGTTCATACTGGTTATGTCTGACA
>CANMDH010000206.1 GCA_947496555.1 uncultured Aquimarina sp.
GTTCCTGAGCTGGGATCGATGCTCAATCCTGGATCGGCCGAGAAGGTTCCTCCGGTGGTTCCGGTGATAGTGGGCGACGGGTTGGCTTCGTTGGAACAATACAAGGCTTGGCTGTAACTAAAGGAAGGGTCATCCAATTCGGTAATCTCCACAGTGACTTCGCTAGAATCCGGACAGATTCCTGCGGTGGTATAGGTTACGGTATAACTTCCTGTAGTACTGTTGGCAATATCGATAGTTCCTGAGCTGGGATCGATGCTCAATCCTGGATCGGCCGAGAAGGTTCCTCCGGT
>CANMDH010000207.1 GCA_947496555.1 uncultured Aquimarina sp.
GTTCCATCTTCAGTCAGACTGGCATTAGTAGTATTGGTATCAATATCTGATAAAGCGATCACCACACTGCTACCATCAGAATCGGTAAGGATTAAGTTGGTTCCATCTTCGGTTAAAGAAGCATTAGTAGTATTGGTATCGATATCTGCTAAGGCAATCACTACACTGCTACCATCTGAATCCGTTAAGATCAAATTGGTTCCATCTTCAGTTAAAGAAGCATTGGTGGTATTGGTATCAATATCTGATAAAGCGATCACCACACTGCTACCATCTGAATCCGTTAA
>CANMDH010000208.1 GCA_947496555.1 uncultured Aquimarina sp.
TTATTCAAATAATAACTATTGATATCAGTTGTTACATTTACACTTTTGAAGGCTCCATTACCATCATTAGTAAAAGGAAGATATGCTTTGCTTTGTCTTCCGTAGGTATCATACTTGATGTGAGTGACAATGTCTTTAGAGCCAGGAGATGCACTAATAGCAGTTTGCTGTTTGGGTCGCCCTAGGCCATCAAAATAAGTCACGCTCTCGATCGCATCTTTGTTATTATTGATCTGATCAGATGAGATCATTGCCTCTTGATATATTCTTGTGAAGACATA
>CANMDH010000209.1 GCA_947496555.1 uncultured Aquimarina sp.
ACGGTCAAGCCCTTGGGTGATTGTAACGACAGTAATGCATCGATCCATCCCAATACGGTTTGGTATAAGAACAGCGACGGCGATGGTTTTGCCAGTACCACCAAAACGCAATGTACGAACCCCGGATCGGGCTATAGTTTAACGGTTAAGCCCTTGGGTGACTGTAACGATAGTGATGCTGCGATTCATCCCAATACGGTTTGGTATGAAGATGGGGACGGTGATGGTTTCGCAATTAGTACCAAGAAACAGTGTATAAGTCCGGGAACAGGA
>CANMDH010000210.1 GCA_947496555.1 uncultured Aquimarina sp.
ACGGTCAAGCCCTTGGGTGATTGTAACGACAGTAATGCATCGATCCATCCCAATACGGTTTGGTATAAGAACAGCGATGGTGATGGTTTTGCCAGTACCACCAAAACGCAATGTACCAATCCTGGATCGGGGTATAGCTTAACGGTTAAGCCCTTGGGAGATTGTAACGATAGTGATGCTGCGATTCATCCCAATGCGGTTTGGTATGAAGATGGGGACGGTGATGGTTTCGCAATTAGTACCAAGAAACAGTGTATAAGTCCGGGAACAGGA
>CANMDH010000211.1 GCA_947496555.1 uncultured Aquimarina sp.
TGTTACGGCAATATCGGGGTTGTAGGACTACGATATGAGTTGTGTAATGAATTAGAATTGGTTGGAAAGCCAAGCCAAAGACAGTGATAGCCTGGTATAAGTAAAGATCATTAATTCTAGTAGTATCCTGAGTAGTGCGGGGCACGTGTAACCCTGTATGAATCTGTGGGGACCATCCCATAAGGCTAAATACTCCTGAGAGACCGATAGTGAACCAGTACCGTGAGGGAAAGGTGAAAAGA
>CANMDH010000212.1 GCA_947496555.1 uncultured Aquimarina sp.
TGTTACGGCAATATCGGGGTTGTAGGACTACGATATGAGTTGTGTAATGAATTAGAATTGGTTGGAAAGCCAAGCCATAGACAGTGATAGCCTGGTATAAGTAAAGATCATTAATTCTAGTAGTATCCTGAGTAGTGCGGGACACGTGTAATCCTGTATGAATCAGTGGGGACCATCCCATAAGGCTAAATACTCCTGAGAGACCGATAGTGAACCAGTACCGTGAGGGAAAGGTGAAAAGA
>CANMDH010000213.1 GCA_947496555.1 uncultured Aquimarina sp.
GCCGTATAAAATCCATCCTTGGTCAAGGTTGGTGCTTCGGTATTTGTGGCATCTGCAAACGTTACCTTAAAATATACTACTTCGTTAGCTACATTAGTATCCCAATCAAATTTTATGGTATGATCAGCATTGCTGTTAGGATTGGCTTTCCAATCCTTTCCCGGTGCTCCTTGCTCCAATACCCGATTGAGTGGTGAGGCTTCAAATACACTTTCACTATAGGCATTGACCTGCGTTGC
>CANMDH010000214.1 GCA_947496555.1 uncultured Aquimarina sp.
CCATGATGATACATTTTTAACTCTTGGCTAAAATCAATATTACTTATTAGATCTACTATCTGCTGATTAGTTACTCTTTCAATCAGTCTCTCTGATAAAAATGTCTTTGACTTTTCTATGTCTCCGTCCCTTAATGTCGATAGGTATTCTTCGCTTTTAATTGTAAGTTCTTTGAGCCTTTTCCCAATATCAGCTTCATTTCTTTTCTTTTGAACATCACGAGTAATATACAATCTTAT
>CANMDH010000215.1 GCA_947496555.1 uncultured Aquimarina sp.
GGATCAGAAAATACAGGTGTAATTCCGAGTTCTATGAACCAGTAGGATAGTTGTGTATATCGTTGAATAGCTCTTACCGAACCAAAGGGACTTCCATTATCTGTATATATCTGTTTAGGGATGCCATAGGTTCTGAAAACCTTTGTAAACTCTGCTTTGGCAGCTTTTAGGGTTTCTTTATAGTGTCCTTTAGCGGTAAAAAGAAATCGACTTTTAGAGTCGGCAAT
>CANMDH010000216.1 GCA_947496555.1 uncultured Aquimarina sp.
AACTACAACTACAATGAAAAAATAACATCAACCCTAGTTTAACTTTTTGTTATCTTGTGCAACAGGCACAATGTATAACAAATCATAGCTGCTTTCAGCAAGCTACGCTTGTTATACGAGACGTTGTGGTGCATTGGGTACGTTAAAGGCACATCGTTTACAAAGTTAAAGGGACATAGTTTACACTTTTTAAGGTATAATTTGAGATCAAAATCAAATGATCATG
>CANMDH010000217.1 GCA_947496555.1 uncultured Aquimarina sp.
GGAAAGACCTATACCTGGTCGCTAACATCGGTCAATGAAGATGGGCAGACCATCGGTGATAGCTACTCTTTCAGCACTCCTGGTGTTCCCATCGGTAATTTTGCCCCTTATACTGCCGTGATAACGATCACTTTTGATGAAGGTCCCTCGGAGATGGAGGTCTCCTGGACAGGGAGCGATGAGGATGGGGATCCCCTGACCTATGATGTGAGGGTCTTTGAAGG
>CANMDH010000218.1 GCA_947496555.1 uncultured Aquimarina sp.
AAGAACAGCGATGGTGATGGTTTTGCCAGTACCACCAGGAAGCAATGTACGAGTCCTGGATCAGGCTATAGTTTAACGGTCAAGCCCTTGGGTGACTGTAATGATAGTAATGCTGCGATCCATCCCAATACAGTTTGGTACAAGAACAGCGATGGTGATGGTTTTGCCAGTACCACCAGGAAGCAATGTACGAGTCCTGGATCAGGCTATAGTTTAAC
>CANMDH010000219.1 GCA_947496555.1 uncultured Aquimarina sp.
GATCGGATTGATGGTAAAGGTGACTGTTTCGTTGACATCCCGTATGGTCACTGTCCAGTCTTCACTTGCGCTATTGGCGTCATCGTCTGTCGCGGTGATGCTGAGCTCATAGACATTGTCACCGTTTGCATCTGCGGGTGTTTCATAGTCCCTGGCTACCATGGTGACCACACCAGTCGAACTATCGATAGAGAAATCCTCTGCATCTGTACCACCAA
>CANMDH010000220.1 GCA_947496555.1 uncultured Aquimarina sp.
GATGCAGAGGATTTCTCTATCGATAGTTCGACTGGTGTGGTCACCATGGTAGCCAGGGACTTCGAAGCACCTGCTGATGACAATCAAGACAATGTTTATGAGCTCAGCATCACCGCCACTGACGATGGCTCCAATAGCGCAAGTGAAGACTGGACAGTAACCATACGGGATGTCAACGAAACAGTCACCTTCACCATCAATCCGATCGCTGATGAAAC
>CANMDH010000221.1 GCA_947496555.1 uncultured Aquimarina sp.
TTGGCTACAGACAAGCCGCTACCATTCAACATAGTTCTCATATCGGTGACCTTGCTTATGTCCCAACCGCCGATGTTCTGATTAAAGTTAGTGGCGCCATGGAACATCCAACGCATATCGGTGACCTTGCTTACGTTCCAACCGCTTATATCCTGGTTGAACTTAGTGGCTTGATTGAACATATCATTCATACTGGTGACCTTGCTTACGTTCC
>CANMDH010000222.1 GCA_947496555.1 uncultured Aquimarina sp.
ACTATTAGAGACAAACACTGGAACTGGGGTTGTACCACTGCCACTAAAGGCAGTCTCACTAATGTTTACCCCATTCAGGTCTACATTACCGGTATTCTCTATCGTATAGGTATAGGTCACCAGATCACCCACATCGGCAAGCGTAGCATCTGCACCACCAGTGATATCCAAGACACTCGTCTTGGTCGTTGATAATTCCGGACTCGCTGGAAT
>CANMDH010000223.1 GCA_947496555.1 uncultured Aquimarina sp.
ATTTTAAACAAGGTAAAGCTACGTATGTTGTATCGGGAAGTGACCGTTACCAGGTTTCTGTCAACGGTGAGAAAATGGACTTCGCTTTTGGGGACAAGGGTCCTCAGAACATACAATTGGAAAACCTGTACGGTTATACGGACGTTGTTATTTCAGGGAGAAACGACTGTCAGGGCAAGATTACCGATAGTTTTTTTATGAACAGCGTTCTG
>CANMDH010000224.1 GCA_947496555.1 uncultured Aquimarina sp.
TCTTTACTGTCGTTAATTCTGGACTCGCTGGAACCAACGTCACTGTAGGATCATTCTCAAAATCAGTATCCCCATCAGTTGTACCATCCAAGCCTGGCTCATTAAGCGTATCATCTCCAGCATCAGAAACATCGGTAATCGCAGCATTCACCGTACCATCCGGGTCTGCAGGAGGTATCCCTGTAGCGGTAGCACTGTTCTCAATACCACC
>CANMDH010000225.1 GCA_947496555.1 uncultured Aquimarina sp.
GATGGTTGATGGTTGATGGTTGATGGTTGATGGTTGATGGTTGATGGTTGATGGTTGATGGTTGATGGTTGATGGTTAATGGTTGATGGTTAATTGAAATTAAGAATTAATCCCAAATCCTAAATCCCAAATCGGATATGTAAATTAAACTCTGTCTGTTGTTTCAATTCCTCTGGGGCTAGCCCCAGAGGAATTGGTGTTTAAAATC
>CANMDH010000226.1 GCA_947496555.1 uncultured Aquimarina sp.
TGCTTTCCAAGGCAACCAATTGACCAGTATTGTTATTCCCGACGGTGTGACCAGTATTGAATTTGGTGCTTTTGACAGTAACCAATTAACCAAGGTGACCCTACCTAACAGTGTGACCAGTATTGGCGACCATGCTTTTGCCAACAACCCATTAGCTACAGTAGTGTCAAAGCGCACCGATCCCCCATCAATTGATGAAAGAACCT
>CANMDH010000227.1 GCA_947496555.1 uncultured Aquimarina sp.
ATCCTTTGTTTTCATAATAAATAAGTTAGAATGTTTTTATTATACTAACTTGGGATACTGCTTTTACATTGTTGCTATGTGATCATAGCAGCTAAGGGATAAATCAAAAGGTTATTGTATTTTTGGTAAGGCACAATGCTTGCAAAAAGTAAAAGTTAGCAACCAATGTGCAGAAAAAGTCGATGGTACGGTAACATTTTGCACAG
>CANMDH010000228.1 GCA_947496555.1 uncultured Aquimarina sp.
GCAACAAATGGCTATAGTGGTTATGGGGTTTCTTTCGATCAAGTCCGGTATTGATTCAAGATCTATGATAGGTTGCCAGGCCCTGCTACGGTCTTTAATCAGGTGAGTGTACCGTACGTTTGGATATTGAAAAATTCCCGGAACCATCTTTGGATACCACCTCGACCGAATACTCTGTTCCGATACTGAACTCAATGGGCGCTAT
>CANMDH010000229.1 GCA_947496555.1 uncultured Aquimarina sp.
CCATTCTTTTCTACTTTCTTGAGTGTTGTTTGCAATACTTTCTATCATTCTTTTGGAAGTATATCGTTTAAAATCTCTTAAGAGTTCCATAGGCTTTTCATTTGCAGATCTAAAGATAAAATGTATATGACTTGGCATAAAGCAATAGCAATACAACTCCATACCTTTTTCTTTTCTACAATAGTTAATACTATCTGCTAATA
>CANMDH010000230.1 GCA_947496555.1 uncultured Aquimarina sp.
ATCGTACTATTATCATTATAATCTCCAGCTCTGAGAATATAACCAGAGGGTTGGGTACATTGTTTTTTAGTCACTCCCGAATTCCCCCAGCCATCTCCATCGGCATCTCTGTACCAAACTGTATTGGGATGTATCGCCGCATTACTATCATTACAGTCACCTGCAGTTAAGATACGAATGGGGGATACCGTGTTGGGACGTGT
>CANMDH010000231.1 GCA_947496555.1 uncultured Aquimarina sp.
AATTGAAAAGTTCCATTAATTAGGCTTAATTTTTCAGTTTGAGGAAGTACATTTCTAAATATTAGTTTTCCTTGAATCAGTAAATTTGTTGGAACGTAAAACGATTCGGTTCCAAATCCAATTCCTGATTCTGGAAAAGAAGCACTTTTAAACTCGTAATTACTTCCCGTTTCGCTATATGCAATAGGTTTTTTACTT
>CANMDH010000232.1 GCA_947496555.1 uncultured Aquimarina sp.
CAGGACCCGTAATGCATCGTTTGCAATTTCGTTGACATCCCGTATGGTCACTGTCCAGTCTTCACTTGCGCTATTGGCGTCATCGTCTGTGGCGGTGATGCTGAGCTCATAGACATTGTTTTGATTGTCGTCAGCAGGTGCTTCGAAGTCCCTGGCTACCATGGTGACCACACCAGTCGCAGCATCGTCGATGGTAA
>CANMDH010000233.1 GCA_947496555.1 uncultured Aquimarina sp.
ACCACGTTGATAGGCTATAGGTGTAAAGGCAGTAATGTCATAGCCGAGTAGTACTAATAACCCATAGGCTTATGCGTGAGTGTTTGCTTTTTAACAAGCTTTATTTAGTAACTTTTACTCGTAATTAAATCAATATGTCAACAATATTAGTTGATGGTTTATAGTTGATTGTTGATAGAAGCTTAATCTATCAACAA
>CANMDH010000234.1 GCA_947496555.1 uncultured Aquimarina sp.
TGGAAATTCCCTCAGAAATCTCATACCACCCAAGCAGCGAGCTTGTCGACATGTATACGGTCACGTCCATTGGGGACAATGTTTTTACTGGGGATGGGGATTCGTATGGGGCTCCAATTCATTGGAGCCCTACAGCTGACCCATTGAAGAGCGTTGATATACCCGATACGGTGACACAGATCGGGGATTGTGCTTTT
>CANMDH010000235.1 GCA_947496555.1 uncultured Aquimarina sp.
CGAACTACATCGGTTCAGCAAAGGAAGTGGAAATTCCTGAAACGGTCGATGATAAGAATGAAACTTATACGGTGACCCGTATTGGTAGTCATGCTTTCCAAGGCAACCAATTGACCAGTGTTGACATACCCAATAGTGTGACCGCTATTGGGACTGCTGCTTTTTGGAACAATGCCTTGACCAGTGTTGTTATTCC
>CANMDH010000236.1 GCA_947496555.1 uncultured Aquimarina sp.
TTGATTGTCGTCAGCAGGTGCTTCGAAGTCCCTGGCTACCATGGTGACCACACCAGTCGCAGCATCGTCGATGGTAAACAAGCTGGCATCTGTTCCTGCCAGGGTGTAGGTGACATCGCCTATGGGTGTGCCATCAATGGATGGTGCTATACTCGTATACTCCGTGTTTTCATCAATGGTTTCATCAGCGATCG
>CANMDH010000237.1 GCA_947496555.1 uncultured Aquimarina sp.
AAATAGAAAAACTAGGGGTTCATTTTTTAAGATTTTCGAATAACGAAATTCAAAACAATGTTAAAGATGTAATTAAAGAGATAAAAAAGGATATTGAAGAACATAAATAAGAAAAACATCCATCCCCGACCCTTCCTTCAAAGGAAGGGAGTTTACAAAGTCCCTCTTCGAAGAGGGATTTAGGGAGAT
>CANMDH010000238.1 GCA_947496555.1 uncultured Aquimarina sp.
GATCGGATTGATGGTAAAGGTGACTGTTTCGTTGACATCCCGTATGGTCACTGTCCAGTCTTCACTTGCGCTATTGGAGCCATCGTCTGTGGCGGTGATGCTGAGCTGATAAACATTGTCTTGATTGTCGTCAGCAGGTGCTTCATAGTCCCTGGCTACCATGGTGACCACACCAGTCGAACTATCGAT
>CANMDH010000239.1 GCA_947496555.1 uncultured Aquimarina sp.
TGACCGTGACCCCAAAAGTACGTTCAAAGGATATTTCTGGTATGGTAACGGTAACCGTATAACTGCCAACTCCTAAGTCATCGATTTCAAAATTGGCTCCGGAAGCGATGTCCTGAAAAAAACGATTCTCCATGGTATCGCCCTCTATCGAAATATCCATAAGATATCCGGGGATATCCATGATCACC
>CANMDH010000240.1 GCA_947496555.1 uncultured Aquimarina sp.
TGGCACACCAACACCTGCGATTACGGATGTATCCGATGCTGGTGATGATACACTTAATGAACCAGGCTTGGATGGTACTGATGATGGGGATGCTGACTTTGAGAATGACCCTACGGTGAGTTTGATTCCAGCGAGTCCGGAATTATCAACGACCAAGACGAGTGTCTTGGATATCACTGGTGGTGC
>CANMDH010000241.1 GCA_947496555.1 uncultured Aquimarina sp.
AATTACGTCTTCACTCCATAATTCAATAGGCTGATTATGATGCTGCCAAAATTGATAGTGAGTCACATTACCTTTCTTTTTCCCAGCCTTTTTAAACATCCATAATAACCATTCTTTTCTACTTTCTTGAGTGTTGTTTGCAATACTTTCTATCATTCTTTTGGAAGTATATCGTTTAAAATCTC
>CANMDH010000242.1 GCA_947496555.1 uncultured Aquimarina sp.
AATTACGTCTTCACTCCATAATTCAATAGGCTGATTATGATGCTGCCAAAATTGATAGTGAGTCACATTACCTTTCTCTTTTCCAGCCTTTTTAAACATCCATAATAGCCATTCTTTTCTACTTTCTTGAGTGTTGTTTGCAATACTTTCTATCATTCTTTTGGAAGTATATCGTTTAAAATCTC
>CANMDH010000243.1 GCA_947496555.1 uncultured Aquimarina sp.
TTGGTATCGATATCTGATAAGGCGATCACTACACTGCTACCATCAGAATCCGTAAGGATCAAGTTGGTTCCATCTTCGGTTAAAGAAGCGTTGGTGGTATTGGTATCAATATCTGATAAGGCGATCACTACACTGCTACCATCTGAATCTGTTAAGATCAAATTAGTTCCATCTTCGGTTAAAGA
>CANMDH010000244.1 GCA_947496555.1 uncultured Aquimarina sp.
TGTTTTTGCAGGGTATGCGATAAAAAAGGGTGCTCGATTAAAAAAAATGCGTTAAGTATGATAGTTATGGGAATCTCACTTACGTACTCCCACCAAAAGTAGATGCCACAGATGGTGTCTCTGACACTGAGCTTGCCGAACTCTGTTATCAATACAAATATGATTATCGAAATAGGCTGGTAG
>CANMDH010000245.1 GCA_947496555.1 uncultured Aquimarina sp.
CGTTGATTCAAATTGTCTATAGCATCACATAACGGTGTATTCGTTTCTATTTCTTCGATAATCTCATCCATGACACCTCCTTGCTGATTATAAGCCATATCATAGATGTCTTTGCCGTGTTTTGTAAATACTTTATAGACCAAAGTAGCTTGATTGCGATCATGATCATCACCAGCAAAA
>CANMDH010000246.1 GCA_947496555.1 uncultured Aquimarina sp.
GGTGTCATGGATGAGATTATCGAAGAAATAGAAACGAATACACCGTTATGTGATGCTATAGACAATTTGAATCAACGTAAGCATTTTAATGAAATGAAAACTGCACATCAAAAATTTGATACTATTTTTAAAGATCGTATAAAAGAACAACAACACCACCAATCTGATTTAAGTATTAC
>CANMDH010000247.1 GCA_947496555.1 uncultured Aquimarina sp.
GATGGAGGTCTCCTGGACAGGGAGCGATGAGGATGGGGATCCCCTGACCTATGATGTGAGGGTCTTTGAAGGGGGCATATCGATTTTTGAGGCGGTTGATCTGGCATCGACCGCCATAGCGCCCATTGAGTTCAGTATCGAAACAGAGTATTCGGTCGAGGTGGTATCCAAAGATGGT
>CANMDH010000248.1 GCA_947496555.1 uncultured Aquimarina sp.
ATATAATCAAGGAACCAATCCTTTGTATAACGGTAACATCTCCAAAACTTCCTGGAAAACAGCCAATGACAACATAGCCAGAAGTTATGATTACAGATATGATGCTCTCAACCGTATTTTAACAGCTACTAGTGATGACAATCATTATAACGTATCTGATATCCAATATGACAAAAT
>CANMDH010000249.1 GCA_947496555.1 uncultured Aquimarina sp.
AAAGTACCTGCAGCACTAGCACCACTATTACTTACAAATCCTGGAACTGGGGTTGTACCTGTACCACTAAAGGCAGTCTCACTAACCCCAACACTGGTTAAAGTTGTATTTCCGGTATTCTCTACAGTATAGGTATACGTAAACTGATCGCCCACATCGGCAAGCGTAGCATCCAC
>CANMDH010000250.1 GCA_947496555.1 uncultured Aquimarina sp.
AGGAAACCTTAGTCTTTCGGTGTGCGGGTTTCTCGCCCGCATTATCGTTACTTATGCCTACATTTTCTTTTGTAGCTACTCCAGCAAAGCTCACGCTCCACCTTCAACGCCACTACAATGCTCCCCTACCGATATTAAATATCCCATAGCTTCGGTAATATGCTTATGCCCGATT
>CANMDH010000251.1 GCA_947496555.1 uncultured Aquimarina sp.
AGGAAACCTTAGTCTTTCGGTGTGCGGGTTTCTCGCCCGCATTATCGTTACTTATGCCTACATTTTCTTTTGTAGCTGCTCCAGCAAGAATCGCCTCTCACCTTCAACGCCACTACAATGCTCCCCTACCGATATTAAATATCCCATAGCTTCGGTAATATGCTTATGCCCGATT
>CANMDH010000252.1 GCA_947496555.1 uncultured Aquimarina sp.
ATAAGTTCAAGCAGCCCTATATGTCCTGGTGAAGATGCCATATTCACCATTACGGGAACCCCCGGTGATATCGTAACCTATAGCGGAGCCTCAACTGGAACGGTCGCCATAGAAGCAGATGGTACCGTAGAGGTAACGGTCAACGGGGTAAGTTCAGATGCCACCTTAAACGT
>CANMDH010000253.1 GCA_947496555.1 uncultured Aquimarina sp.
AATACATCAACAGATTTGTATTCAACAGAAACATCAACAATATTAAAATTAGCATTGTTTAAAATGCACAACGGGTAATAGATTATTCTAAGAGAAAAATGACACTATCCCGTAAAGTGTGTAATTAAAAATACCGAGGGTTTGACTTATTTAGAGTCGGACCCTTTTTTCA
>CANMDH010000254.1 GCA_947496555.1 uncultured Aquimarina sp.
AATATAATGTTTCATCAAATTTAGCATAGCACCGCTACGGTTAATTTGAGAAACATAACAAAGTGATCTATTTTGAAACAGTTTGGAGCTGTAGTAGATTTTCTATCATATAACCCTAATCTGATTGTTTTGAATCTGTGCTAACATTTTTTGAGTTTGTTCCATTTGTTT
>CANMDH010000255.1 GCA_947496555.1 uncultured Aquimarina sp.
TTATAAAAAGGTTTTAAAATAATTGTAAAAAAGGTATTGTGTATTAGAAAAAGGGGTGTATGTTTGCACCCGCTTACAGGTATTTGTAGTGGGAGCAGGATGGGATTTATTTTGCGATGTTCATATATGTTTTTTGTGTTATGGGGAACTTTTTTAAAAAAAGCTTA
>CANMDH010000256.1 GCA_947496555.1 uncultured Aquimarina sp.
CATCCATCCCCGACCCTTCCTTCAAAGGAAGGGAGCTATAAGTCCCTCTTAGAAGAGGGATTTAGGGAGATGTTAATAGAAAAACCTGGGGTTCATTTTCTTAGGTTTTCTAATGAGGAAGTCCAAAATAGTATTGCAACAGTAATTAAAAAGATAAAAAAAGACAT
>CANMDH010000257.1 GCA_947496555.1 uncultured Aquimarina sp.
TGTCCCTTTTTTACAACTTGTACACCTACGGTGCTGTAAGAGTGGTTTGGGTTTTGAGAGGTGTATCTGGGGCAATTCCCCGATCGCGCGGATTTGTACCTTAAATCCGTAAGTTTAAATTAATTTAATTTTTTTCTAATACTATGAGATGAAACTCTCTAAGATT
>CANMDH010000258.1 GCA_947496555.1 uncultured Aquimarina sp.
TTGGTGTGACCAGTATTACCGACCCCAAAGGATACACCATGCATTATTTCTATGATGATTTTAATCGTCTGGAAACGGTGAAGGATGCTGAAGGAAAACTGATCTCAGAAAACAAATACCATTACAAGAACCCACAATAAAGCAAAGGAAAAATGAAAAAGATATA
>CANMDH010000259.1 GCA_947496555.1 uncultured Aquimarina sp.
AAAGTTGTATTTCCGGTATTCTCTACAGTATAGGTATACGTAAACTGATCGCCCACATCGGCAAGCGTAGCATCCACGCCACCGGTAATATCAATAACACTGGTCTTTACTGTCGTTAATTCTGGACTCGCTGGAACCAACGTCACTGTAGGGTCATTCTCAAA
>CANMDH010000260.1 GCA_947496555.1 uncultured Aquimarina sp.
TTTGAGAATGACCCTACAGTGACGTTGGTTCCAGCGAGTCCAGAATTAACGACAGTAAAGACCAGTGTTATTGATATCACTGGAGGTGTGGATGCTACGCTTGCCGATGTGGGCGATCAGTTTACGTATACCTATACTGTAGAGAATACCGGAAATACAACTTT
>CANMDH010000261.1 GCA_947496555.1 uncultured Aquimarina sp.
GGGTCATTCTCAAAATCAGTATCCCCATCATCGGTACCATCCAAGCCTGGCTCATTAAGCGTATCATCACCAGCATCCGAAACATCTGTAATCGCAGCATTCACCGTACCATCCGGGTCTGCAGGAGGTATCCCTGTAGCGGTAGCACTGTTCTCAATACCACC
>CANMDH010000262.1 GCA_947496555.1 uncultured Aquimarina sp.
ACCATTCAATATTCTAATTTTCAATCTTTTCGTTTTCATAAAACATCTCGATAGCTCTGCTGAGCTTGTCGAAGTACGATCCTCCTGACGTCGGATCACTCGATGTGACGTAGCAAATCCGAATCATAATCGCCCGTCAGTTCGAGTGATTTTTCGGAATGCAA
>CANMDH010000263.1 GCA_947496555.1 uncultured Aquimarina sp.
TCGGATTGATGGTAAAGGTGACTGCTTCGTTGACATCCCGTATGGTTACTGTCCAGTCTTCACTTGCGCTATTGGCGCCATCGTCAGTGGCGGTGATGCTGAGCTCATAAACATTGTCTTGATTGTCGTCAGCAGGTGCTTCGAAGTCCCTGGCTACCATGGT
>CANMDH010000266.1 GCA_947496555.1 uncultured Aquimarina sp.
GGGATTAATATTGAAGTGGTAAAGGTGGATGATACTTTCGTAAATAACTATGCCATTACTACTAAGAATCGGTATGGAGTTACTGGGGTTAGGTTTAGTATTCATGAAAAGAAAATCAAAAAAACTTTACATGAAAATTAGAACGTGTAAAGAAAATACGAT
>CANMDH010000267.1 GCA_947496555.1 uncultured Aquimarina sp.
GTTCCATCTTCGGTTAAAGAAGCATTGGTGGTATTGGTATCAATATCTGATAAAGCGATCACTACACTGCTACCATCAGAATCCGTAAGGATCAAGTTGGTTCCATCTTCAGTTAAAGAAGCATTAGTAGTATTGGTATCAATATCTGATAAGGCGATCAC
>CANMDH010000268.1 GCA_947496555.1 uncultured Aquimarina sp.
GATACCAATACTACTAATGCCAGTCTGACTGAAGATGGAACCAACTTGATCCTTACGGATTCAGATGGTAGCAGTGTAGTGATTGCTTTATCAGATATCGATACCAATACTACCAACGCTTCTTTAACCGAAGATGGAACCAACTTGATCCTTACCGATTC
>CANMDH010000269.1 GCA_947496555.1 uncultured Aquimarina sp.
TCACCCAGCGGAGTTCTGATCGTAGTCAATTGCCAGCTATGATTAAACTGACTCTCGATAGCCGTAAAGCTTACCGGGCAGTCAGAAACAACATAAGAAGTGCTGACCCGATCAAAAATAAACTGGTTTCCGTTTTCATCCCGGATCTGAAAAGTGCCTA
>CANMDH010000270.1 GCA_947496555.1 uncultured Aquimarina sp.
GACACCTGGTGGTACAGATGCAGAGGATTTCTCTATCAATAGTTCGACTGGTGTGGTCACCATGGTAGCCAGGGACTATGAAACACCCGCAGATGCAAACGGTGACAACGTCTATGAGCTCAGCATCACCGCCACAGACGATGACGCCAATAGCGCGAGT
>CANMDH010000271.1 GCA_947496555.1 uncultured Aquimarina sp.
ATTACCGATAGTTTTTTTATGAACAGCGTTCTGGCGGAGGTATATCCAACGATAACCTCTTCTTTTATTACCATTTTAACGCAGAGCGATTCCCTTGATGCACGGGTCTATACCCTTGTGGGAAGACTTGTAAAAAGGGCAAGGTTTACAGAAAGGGAG
>CANMDH010000272.1 GCA_947496555.1 uncultured Aquimarina sp.
AGAGCGCTACACTGATAATGTAGAGGTCGGCAGTTCGAGTCTGCCTGAGACTACAAGGCAAGCTTAGCTTGCAGTTGCTAGTTGTTAGTAATTATGTTATCAATACAAGTTCATTTGAAATAATACACTTACGTTAAAACTACGGTGTATGAAAGA
>CANMDH010000273.1 GCA_947496555.1 uncultured Aquimarina sp.
GGAAGTGCTGTAATGATTGGTGGGGTAACCATGAAATACGACGACGGGGGCTATCCAAAAGCACAGAATGGCGAGGTGCTGACGATCAATTACTATGATGATTACAATTTTGACACAGCTGGGATCAACAATCCAGGTACGGTCTATGGGGTAGGC
>CANMDH010000274.1 GCA_947496555.1 uncultured Aquimarina sp.
TGCTTTCCAAGGCAACCAATTGACCAGTATTGTTATTCCCGACGGTGTGACCAGTATTGAATTTGGTGCTTTTGACAATAACCAATTAACCAAGGTGACCCTACCTAACAGTGTGACCAGTATTGGCGGCCATGCTTTTGCCAACAACCCATTAGC
>CANMDH010000275.1 GCA_947496555.1 uncultured Aquimarina sp.
CTGTAAGAGTGGTTTGGGTTTTGAGAGGTGTATCTGGGGCAATTGCCTTTTGAGTAGCGGCAACACTTTTTTCTTTAAGCTACTACTTAGGATTCCATAATGCCGTATCCTGGTAAATCCTTTTGGCAAAATGTGCAAACAAAATCGTCTTATAA
>CANMDH010000276.1 GCA_947496555.1 uncultured Aquimarina sp.
CTGTAAGAGTGGTTTGGGTTTTGAGAGGTGTATCTGGGGCAATTGCCTTTTGAGTAGCGGCAACACTTTTTTCTTTAGGCTACTACTTAGGATTCCATAATGCCGTATCCTGGTAAATCCTTTTGGCAAAATGTGCAAACAAAATCGTCTTATAA
>CANMDH010000277.1 GCA_947496555.1 uncultured Aquimarina sp.
TTCTCTACTCCGCCAGCATTAATATCTGCCTGGGTAATCGTATAAGTAGCACTAAAAGTAGCAATCTCACCAGGAACTAAAGTACCTGCAGCACTAGCACCACTATTACTTACAAATCCTGGAACTGGGGTTGTACCTGTACCACTAAAGGCAGT
>CANMDH010000278.1 GCA_947496555.1 uncultured Aquimarina sp.
ACTGCCTTTAGTGGTACAGGTACAACCCCAGTTCCAGGATTTGTAAGTAATAGTGGTGCTAGTGCTGCAGGTACTTTGGTTCCTGGTGAGATTGCTACTTTTAGTGCTACTTATACGATTACCCAGGCAGATATTAATGCTGGCGGAGTAGAGAA
>CANMDH010000279.1 GCA_947496555.1 uncultured Aquimarina sp.
TGTTTTCCTTCCTTTATTTTACGTTGATAGTATGTTTTAAGTTGCTTATCCCATCTTACGGCTGTTATTGCTGCACTAGTCAAGTAGGTTTTCACCTTTTTATTAGCTAACGGTGATACTTTTGTTTTTCCTCTAATTGAACTACCTGAGGTATA
>CANMDH010000280.1 GCA_947496555.1 uncultured Aquimarina sp.
CAGTCCCTACAAATCTTGCTCGATATCCGGTATTCCTTTTTTAACGTATGGGTGCGGTAGTCCCTAAATATTTTTTTCAACGGAACGATAGCTCCGTTGGGACAGATATAATGATCTTCATCTTTAACATACTTAAAACCATCTGGGCCTCCTTT
>CANMDH010000281.1 GCA_947496555.1 uncultured Aquimarina sp.
ACCCCACCAATCATTACAGCACTTCCTCTTGTTACCCATAAATCACCAGTATACTCATTGGCATCAGTTTGTAGTACGCTTCTTTCTTTGGTATCCGTAAGTTTACCGGTATATGCTACCCTACCAAAGGCGTCATACTTGGTAAATAACCACTC
>CANMDH010000282.1 GCA_947496555.1 uncultured Aquimarina sp.
TACCATCCAAGCCTGGTTCATTAAGTGTATCATCACCAGCATCGGATACATCCGTAATCGCAGGTGTTGGTGTGCCACCTGGTGCATTGGGTGGGGTACCCGTAGCAGTAGCACTGTTCTCTACTCCGCCAGCATTAATATCTGCCTGGGTAATC
>CANMDH010000283.1 GCA_947496555.1 uncultured Aquimarina sp.
TTAAATAGCTGCTCTTCCCTCCAATTGGCTGTCAATGATTTTTCTAAAATTTCAATAGAAGCTTTGATTCCTGGATCTTTGTGTTTGACTAATTCTTTAGGATCTCGTTCCCCTTTCAAAATAGCTGTGATAATAAGTCTTCCTGTTTTTCCATG
>CANMDH010000284.1 GCA_947496555.1 uncultured Aquimarina sp.
AGAGAAAAAAGTGAAGCCAAAGGCTCCTAAACATAAAAATATAATTCTGCTACATTTCATCTTTTTATAATTTTAATAGTTTGTCCCTTTCTTTTGGAGGTCATCTTAAGGATGTAGATCCCTGATTCAAGAAACGATAGGTCCATAATGTTCTC
>CANMDH010000285.1 GCA_947496555.1 uncultured Aquimarina sp.
GGGTCGGGGATGGATGTTTTTTACAGGAAAGGTACAATTCAAGAGAGGTGCACACAGATATTATCACGATCGAACAGGGCCTGAAACATCCCTCTAAATCTCCCTTCAAAAGGGAGACTTCTTAACTCCTTTCCTTTGGGAAGGGTCGGGGATGG
>CANMDH010000286.1 GCA_947496555.1 uncultured Aquimarina sp.
TTCCCATTGTAGTATGCGACTTGATATCCTGTATTTTTTGGGATATGATATCGATGAAGAACTCCCTTGGCATTCTATGATCAGCAGGACACGCCAATTGTTCCCCGAATCGGTATTCGAGGGTGTTTTCACACATGTATTGTCCATGTGCATTT
>CANMDH010000287.1 GCA_947496555.1 uncultured Aquimarina sp.
TCCAATACCCGATTGAGTGGTGAGGCTTCAAATACACTTTCACTATAGGCATTGACCTGCGTTGCATTGGTAATGCCAGGGAAATCTCCCGCATATTTATTCAAATAATAACTATTGATATCAGTTGTTACATTTACACTTTTGAAGGCTCCATT
>CANMDH010000288.1 GCA_947496555.1 uncultured Aquimarina sp.
CTTTTATATAATTCGTCATGTGTGGTTACAATATTTTCTACTTCAGAGCTGTCTTTTGCTTCTTGAAAAGTTAATGTATTGATCAAAATTTCCTGCTTTGGTATCGATTGAGCAACTCCCTTAAGCTCTGCTAAAGCTCTATGAGCACTCGTAAG
>CANMDH010000289.1 GCA_947496555.1 uncultured Aquimarina sp.
AGTATAAATAAGAAAACATCCATCCCCAACCCTTCCTTCAAAGGAAGGGAGTTTACAAAGTCCCTCTTCGAAGAGGGGTTTAGGGAGATGTGAATAGATAAGCTTGGTGTTCATTTTCTTAGGTTTTCTAATGAGGAAGTCCAAAATAGTATTGC
>CANMDH010000290.1 GCA_947496555.1 uncultured Aquimarina sp.
TATTGATAACAGAGTTCGGCAAGCTCAGTGTCAGAGACACCATCTGTGGCATCTACTTTTGGTGGGAGTACGTAAGTCAGATTCCCATAACGATCATAAACATAATAGGTGTCGTGAGGTACGTTTTTATTATACGTTCTTTTTAGAATTACTCT
>CANMDH010000291.1 GCA_947496555.1 uncultured Aquimarina sp.
GCTATCGAGATGTTTTTGAGAACGAAAAGATTGAAAATTAGAATATTGAATGGTTCTCGATACAATTTTCCTCCATTACATTCCGAAAAATCACTCGAACTGACGGGCGATTATGATTTGGATGCGCTACGTCACATCGAGTGATCCGACGTTAG
>CANMDH010000292.1 GCA_947496555.1 uncultured Aquimarina sp.
TTCTCCGTATTGGAATTTTACGGTTTTACGATATGGCTCTTTTTCAAGACATTCGTTTATGATTTTCTCAGCTTTAGCATTAGAAAGATTATCTGAGCAAGATATGGTTAATAAAGTTATGAGTGTTGAAAATAAAAATATCCTTTTCATAGTTT
>CANMDH010000293.1 GCA_947496555.1 uncultured Aquimarina sp.
GTCTTGTTACTGGTATAGCGGCTACCCTTGTTTTTTGAACCTGGCCGCTGATCTTGCTGCTCGCTCCAGTGCCTGGTGCGTGATGTTATACTTTGCAACTCTTGTTTTGATGCCGTAAGGCTTTGTTGTTCTTTACTGGCTTTATCTTCTTTAGC
>CANMDH010000294.1 GCA_947496555.1 uncultured Aquimarina sp.
GCAAGGTTTACAGAAAGGGAGAACATTATGGACCTATCGTTTCTTGAATCAGGGATCTACATCCTTAAGATGACCTCTAAAAGAAAGGGGCAAACCATTAAAATTATAAAAAGATGAAATGTAGCAGAATTATATTTTTATGTTTAGGAGTCCTT
>CANMDH010000295.1 GCA_947496555.1 uncultured Aquimarina sp.
AAAGGAGGCCCAGATGGTTTTAAGTATGTTAAAGATGAAGATCATTATATCTGTCCCAACGGAGCTATCGTTCCGTTCAAAAAAATATTTAGGGACTACCGCACCCATACGTTAAAAAAGGAATACCGGATATCGAGCAAGATTTGTAGGGACTG
>CANMDH010000296.1 GCA_947496555.1 uncultured Aquimarina sp.
AAAAAGGATATGATGCAAATGAAAAATATTCTTAGAGACAATTATAAGTTCTATA
Source organism: uncultured Aquimarina sp. (assembly GCA_947496555.1). Classification (GTDB taxonomy): domain Bacteria; phylum Bacteroidota; class Bacteroidia; order Flavobacteriales; family Flavobacteriaceae; genus Aquimarina. Next base: position 56 of record CANMDH010000296.1, read on the forward strand.
GTCAAGAATTACTTAATCATCTTTTTAAGTTACCCTATACCAAAATTGAATTTTTAATGGAGGACTTGAATGTAAGTAGGGTTACCGCTTCAGTATATTT
>CANMDH010000297.1 GCA_947496555.1 uncultured Aquimarina sp.
CATGGAAAAACAGGAAGACTTATTATCACAGCTATTTTGAAAGGGGAACGAGATCCTAAAGAATTAGTCAAACACAAGGATCCAGGAATCAAAGCTTCTATTGAAATTTTAGAAAAATCATTGACAGCCAATTGGAGGGAAGAGCAGCTATTTAA
>CANMDH010000298.1 GCA_947496555.1 uncultured Aquimarina sp.
TTGGTATCGATATCTGATAAGGCAATCACTACACTGCTACCATCTGAATCGGTAAGGATTAAATTAGTTCCATCTTCAGTTAAAGAAGCATTGGTAGTATTGGTATCAATATCAGATAAAGCGATCACTACACTACTACCATCTGAATCGGTAAG
>CANMDH010000299.1 GCA_947496555.1 uncultured Aquimarina sp.
CTCCTACATCAAAACTTCCCCGATGTGTTACAGCATAGGCAATACCTGCTGCTACGGCCCCTAAAGTTGCTCCAATCCCAAGTGCAATTAAAAATGCCGTAAAAGGTTCTTCTCCTTCCGGATCTACCAGATTTGCAGGATTGTTAAGGACATAA
>CANMDH010000300.1 GCA_947496555.1 uncultured Aquimarina sp.
ATTTGCCAAAATTGATAGCGCTCCAGTTCAAATTCCCGGTAATCAGGGGTTTCCTGAACAAAGTGCAATCTATTGGGACCTCCTTCTGAAATTAGGTAATATTGGTTATTATTAGGGGCTATACTATTTTGGTTGTCCATGGCTATAAAATCGAT
>CANMDH010000301.1 GCA_947496555.1 uncultured Aquimarina sp.
ATTTGCCAAAATTGATAGCGCTCCAGTTCAAATTCCCGGTAATCAGGGGTTTCCTGAACAAAGTGCAATCTATTGGGGCCTCCTTCTGAAATTAGGTAATATTGGTTATTATTAGGGGCTATACTATTTTGGTTGTCCATGGCTATAAAATCGAT
>CANMDH010000302.1 GCA_947496555.1 uncultured Aquimarina sp.
GAACTTACCCCGTTGACCGTTACCTCTACGGTACCATCTGCTTCTATGGCGACCGTTCCCGTTGAGGCTCCGCTATAAGTTACGATATCACCGGGGGTTCCCGTAATGGTGAATATGGCATCTTCACCAGGACATATAGGGCTGCTTGAACTTAT
>CANMDH010000303.1 GCA_947496555.1 uncultured Aquimarina sp.
TTTATGAGTTACCACGGTAATGGTATGCAAGGTGAAGGCTTAAAAGTACGATTACGGGATCTAATAGCAAGTACAAACAATGAAGAACTGATAGCCAAAAGGATTACCCCACACAAACTACGGCACAGTATTGCTACCCACTTATTACAAAATGG
>CANMDH010000304.1 GCA_947496555.1 uncultured Aquimarina sp.
CCATCGCTGTTCTTATACCAAACCGTATTGGGATGGATCGATGCATTACTGTCGTTACAATCACCCAAGGGCTTGACTGTTAAACTATAGCCTGATCCAGGACTCGTACATTGCTTCCTGGTGGTACTGGCAAAACCATCACCATCGCTGTTCTT
>CANMDH010000305.1 GCA_947496555.1 uncultured Aquimarina sp.
GCCTTATCAGATATCGATACCAATACTACTAATGCTTCTTTAACCGAAGATGGAACCAACTTGATCTTAACGGATTCTGATGGTAGCAGTGTGGTGATCGCTTTATCAGATATCGATACCAATACTACTAATGCTTCTTTAACCGAAGATGGAAC
>CANMDH010000306.1 GCA_947496555.1 uncultured Aquimarina sp.
GGAAATGCTATCGAACAAACTGTTGAACTTGCAGTTACAATTAAACATTCATTACCTCACCAACAACTTGACCTTTACACGGGAAGTAAAAAACCTATTGCATATAGCGAAACGGGAAGTAATTACGAGTTTAAAAGTGCTTCTTTTCCAGAATC
>CANMDH010000307.1 GCA_947496555.1 uncultured Aquimarina sp.
TCATAAATAGAATCCAAGGTTCCCAGTGATTAAGATCTCTAACTTCTTGTAATAATCGATAATAATCGCTTTTGTGGCGTATAATATACCTACTAAGATATAGTATGGGGGTATCTAGTAAATTTTGTAATACCAAATATAAAATATTGATTATT
>CANMDH010000308.1 GCA_947496555.1 uncultured Aquimarina sp.
TTTATGAGTTACCACGGTAATGGTATGCAAGGTGAAGGCTTAAAAGTACGATTACGGGATCTAATAGCAAGTACAAATAATGAAGAACTGATAGCCAAAAGGATTACCCCACACAAACTACGGCACAGTATTGCTACCCACTTATTACAAAATGG
>CANMDH010000309.1 GCA_947496555.1 uncultured Aquimarina sp.
ACACTTGGTGGTACAGATGCAGAGGATTTCTCTATCAATAGTTCGACTGGTGTGGTCACCATGGTAGCCAGGGACTTCGAAGCACCTGCTGACGACAATCAAGACAATGTCTATGAGCTCAGCATCACCGCCACAGACGATGACGCCAATAGCGC
>CANMDH010000310.1 GCA_947496555.1 uncultured Aquimarina sp.
GAAGCACCTGCTGACGACAATCAAAACAATGTCTATGAGCTCAGCATCACCGCGACAGACGATGGCTCCAATAGCGCGAGTGAAGACTGGACAGTAACCATACGGGATGTCAACGAAACAGTCACCTTCACCATCAATCCGATCGCTGATGAAAC
>CANMDH010000311.1 GCA_947496555.1 uncultured Aquimarina sp.
GTATGACGAATTGGTTAAAGTTTACGAAGAAGAACTTAAAAATGCTCGGAATAATTATAAAGAGGACTTTAAAAACCGACACTATCCCGTAAAGTGTGTAATTAAAAATACCGAGGGTTTGACTTATTTAGAGTCGGACCCTTTTTTCATAGA
>CANMDH010000312.1 GCA_947496555.1 uncultured Aquimarina sp.
GGGTTTACACAAACCATACACCAATACCGGGCCGAAAACTGCCAGGGATGCCCTATACGACCCCTATGCCATAAGGCTAAAGGTAACAGAGTAGTAGAGCGTAATCATAATCTGGCACGGTTAAAACAAAAAGCCAAAGAAAAACTCTTATC
>CANMDH010000313.1 GCA_947496555.1 uncultured Aquimarina sp.
TTTGCATAGAAAATAAAAAGACCACTCATTGAGAGTGGTCTTTCATTTCTTCTGACAGGAATTTTTTTAGGTTTTTAGGTAGTATCTCACTAACTGTGTAAGTTAAAAATATCGGGGGTTGCAACCCCCGATATTTTTTGTTTAACTTTAAA
>CANMDH010000314.1 GCA_947496555.1 uncultured Aquimarina sp.
GTGATCGCTTTATCAGATATTGATACCAATACCACCAATGCTTCTTTAACCGAAGATGGAACCAACTTGATCTTAACAGATTCAGATGGTAGCAGTGTGGTGATCGCTTTATCAGATATTGATACCAATACTACTAATGCTTCTTTAACTGA
>CANMDH010000315.1 GCA_947496555.1 uncultured Aquimarina sp.
GAAATTTAGAAGTTAATATCTATCCTAAAGGTAGTCAATACAGCCGTATTCAAAAACTACCTTTAGGTTTAGTTCAATAACTAAGCATTCGTGCGGTCGGTACGACCGAGCATGAATGCAGTGTTGACTAAACCGGGTTGATTTGCTGTTT
>CANMDH010000316.1 GCA_947496555.1 uncultured Aquimarina sp.
AAGTTAGTGGCTCCATCGAACATAGCTCCCATAGTAGTGACATTGCTTACGTCCCAACCGCTTATATCCTGGTTGAAGCTAGTGGCACCATTGAACATCCAAGCCATATCGGTGACATTGCCCGTCTTAGACCCCCAGTTCATGGGCTGAC
>CANMDH010000317.1 GCA_947496555.1 uncultured Aquimarina sp.
TTTCCATATTTGAAAACATAAATAATAATGAAATTTGTATAAATTAGACCGTAGCTAGTTTAGGGGTACTTACAGATGGTTTTATATCATACCACATATAGGATGCGGAGTTATAGTAGGCTACTGTTGAAGTACTGACAACGTTTTAATG
>CANMDH010000318.1 GCA_947496555.1 uncultured Aquimarina sp.
CTACTTTTTTTCATATCCTAAATTTACAGTTATTTTCTAGTTCTAACTGTAGCGGATTTTAGGGATACTTACACATCCACCAGCATCTCTATGATTATGATTGGCAAACAAGGCAACTTGCTATGAAATGTGATAGCTAATTAAAACTTC
>CANMDH010000319.1 GCA_947496555.1 uncultured Aquimarina sp.
TTCAGATTCAAATATCCCTGATCTGCCAAAAGAACAACCACTTGATTAAAAATCTTCTTGAACTTACCCTGAAGCTTACCAGAACGAAAGTTGGCAATAGTATTATGATCCGGTTTTATACAACCCGATAACCACATAAAGTGGATATT
>CANMDH010000320.1 GCA_947496555.1 uncultured Aquimarina sp.
AGTTCAGATGCCACCTTAAACGTAACAAAGGTAACCAACGGAAACAATTGCAGCGTTTCATTAACGAGAACTGCTACGGTAACGGTCAACGCTCTGCCAGTGGCCCCTACAATAAGTACGAACACTCCTGTATGTTCTGGTGAAGATGC
>CANMDH010000321.1 GCA_947496555.1 uncultured Aquimarina sp.
TCTTTCATACACCGTAGTTTTAACGTAAGTGTATTATTTCAAATGAACTTGTATTGATAACATAATTACTAACAACTGCAAGCTAAGCTTGCCTTGTAGTCTCAGGCAGACTCGAACTGCCGACCTCTACATTATCAGTGTAGCGCTCT
>CANMDH010000322.1 GCA_947496555.1 uncultured Aquimarina sp.
AAAAGTGAGACCAAGGACTCCTAAACATAAAAATATAATTCTGCTACATTTCATCTTTTTATAATTTTAATGGTTTGTCCCTTTCTTTTGGAGGTCATCTTAAGGATGTAGATCCCTGATTCAAGAAACGATAGGTCCATAATGTTCTC
>CANMDH010000323.1 GCA_947496555.1 uncultured Aquimarina sp.
TTTGATCATATTAGCAGTTGTATTTTTATTTTTATAGAACACATTTTATAGTTTTTAGATCTATTGGTTGATTTTAGATCTATTGGTTGATTTTAGCATATAGGTATTCCATTACGCTACAAGAGCGTTATTTTTTTGAGGCGTTATG
>CANMDH010000324.1 GCA_947496555.1 uncultured Aquimarina sp.
ATACTGGTCACACCGTCGGGAATAACAATACTGGTCAATTGGTTGCCTTGGAAAGCACCAAATTCAATACTGGTCACCGTATAAGTTTCATTCTTATCATCGACCGTTTCAGGAATTTCCACTTCCTTTGCTGAACCGATGTAGTTCG
>CANMDH010000325.1 GCA_947496555.1 uncultured Aquimarina sp.
GAAACAATTGCAGCGTTTCATTAACGAGAACTGCTACCATAACGGTCAACGCTCTGCCAGTGGCTCCTACAATAAGTTCAAGCAGCCCTATATGTCCTGGTGAAGATGCCATATTCACCATTACGGGAACCCCCGGTGATATCGTAAC
>CANMDH010000326.1 GCA_947496555.1 uncultured Aquimarina sp.
AAGATAAATTAGGGAGAGTAATTCTAAAAAGAACGTATAATAAAAACGTACCTCACGACACCTATTATGTTTATGATAGTTATGGTAATCTCTCATACATACTGCCACCCAAGGTCACTGTTGATGATGGAGTGAGTGCAACTGAATT
>CANMDH010000327.1 GCA_947496555.1 uncultured Aquimarina sp.
TGGCATTTTGTGGCCAGGGCTTTCTACGGATGTACCCACCTGGATATCACCGCCACAGATGTCCCCAATCTGTCAGACATAACCAGTATGAACGCTATGTTCCGAGGAGCCCAGTCCCTTGTGGGAAACGAGCATTTTAACCGCTGG
>CANMDH010000328.1 GCA_947496555.1 uncultured Aquimarina sp.
AAATATGATCAATCTAATAATTATCATATAAAACATATTTCTTTAACACTTTTAGTAACTTTATATATTGATATAACCCGTTGTGCATTTTAAACAATGCTAATTTTAATATTGTTGATGTTTCTGTTGAATACAAATCTGTTGATG
>CANMDH010000329.1 GCA_947496555.1 uncultured Aquimarina sp.
GTATCGATATCTGATAAAGCGATCACCACACTGCTACCATCTGAATCCGTAAGGATCAAGTTGGTTCCATCTTCGGTCAGACTGGCATTAGTAGTATTGGTATCGATATCTGATAAGGCAATCACTACACTGCTACCATCTGAATC
>CANMDH010000330.1 GCA_947496555.1 uncultured Aquimarina sp.
AAAGAAGCATTAGTAGTATTGGTATCAATATCTGATAAGGCGATCACTACACTGCTACCATCTGAATCGGTAAGGATCAAGTTGGTTCCATCTTCAGTTAAAGAAGCATTAGTAGTATTGGTATCAATATCTGATAAGGCGATCAC
>CANMDH010000331.1 GCA_947496555.1 uncultured Aquimarina sp.
TCGCGATCTCAACTTCGGTAGGAGAGGTAATTCTGTATTTGATGTCATTATCGGTAAAGACGCCAAAGGTGATGGATTTGAAGTCCGTCCATTCATTATCCAAATAAGTTTGTCTCGTGCCCATGGGCACTACCAGGTCTATTTG
>CANMDH010000332.1 GCA_947496555.1 uncultured Aquimarina sp.
AATAGTTTGCCTTCGCTATCGCTGCGCAAAACGATTTTATCAACGACGCTAAAGCTCATCTTACACCTAACGTTGTATGCAATAGTCCAGTTCGAGGGGACAATTTTTTCGGAGGAGTACGCGAGGGTTAATGGAGTTTTATTC
>CANMDH010000333.1 GCA_947496555.1 uncultured Aquimarina sp.
ATTTCCTTCAGGTGTTGCATATCCTTCTGGCGTAGCCATATACTGGAGTTGGTCATTCTTATAAACGTACTTACCAGTGTATTCAGTTACGTAAAAAAATAAACTCTGTACCCTTTTTTCTAACAGTTGGTTGCTACAAAG
>CANMDH010000334.1 GCA_947496555.1 uncultured Aquimarina sp.
GATATTGATACCAATACTACTAATGCTTCTTTAACCGAAGATGGAACCAACTTGATCTTAACGGATTCAGATGGTAGTAGTGTAGTGATCGCTTTATCTGATATTGATACCAATACTACCAATGCTTCTTTAACCGAAGA
>CANMDH010000335.1 GCA_947496555.1 uncultured Aquimarina sp.
TTTTTAGTGTTTTTGCAGGGTATGCGATAAAAAAGGGTGCTCGATTAAAAAAAATGCGTTAAGTATGATAGTTATGGTAATCTCTCATACATACTGCCACCCAAGGTCACTGTTGATGATGGAGTGAGTGCAACTGAATT
>CANMDH010000336.1 GCA_947496555.1 uncultured Aquimarina sp.
AATGAGGAAGTCCAAAATAGTATTGCAACAGTAATTAAAAAGATAAAAAAAGACATTGAAGAGTATAAATAAGAAAACATCCATCCCCAACCCTTCCTTCAAAGGAAGGGAGTATACAAAGTCCCTCTTCGAAGAGGG
>CANMDH010000337.1 GCA_947496555.1 uncultured Aquimarina sp.
GATATCGATACCAATACTACCAACGCTTCTTTAACCGAAGATGGAACCAACTTGATCCTTACCGATTCAGATGGTAGTAGTGTAGTGATCGCTTTATCTGATATTGATACCAATACTACCAATGCTTCTTTAAC
>CANMDH010000338.1 GCA_947496555.1 uncultured Aquimarina sp.
TCTTCGGTCAGACTGGCATTAGTAGTATTGGTATCGATATCTGATAAGGCAATCACTACACTGCTACCATCTGAATCTGTAAGGATTAAGTTGGTTCCATCTTCGGTTAAAGAAGCATTAGTAGTATTGGTATC
>CANMDH010000339.1 GCA_947496555.1 uncultured Aquimarina sp.
GATACCAATACTACTAATGCTTCTTTAACCGAAGATGGAACCAACTTGATCCTTACCGATTCAGATGGTAGCAGTGTGGTGATCGCTTTATCAGATATTGATACCAATACTACTAATGCTTCTTTAACCGAAGA
>CANMDH010000340.1 GCA_947496555.1 uncultured Aquimarina sp.
GTTCCATCTTCAGTCAGACTGGCATTAGTAGTATTGGTATCGATATCTGATAAGGCAATCACTACACTGCTACCATCAGAATCCGTAAGGATCAAGTTGGTTCCATCTTCAGTCAGACTGGCATTAGTAGTATT
>CANMDH010000341.1 GCA_947496555.1 uncultured Aquimarina sp.
GTTCCATCTTCGGTTAAAGAAGCATTGGTGGTATTGGTATCAATATCTGATAAAGCGATCACTACACTGCTACCATCTGAATCGGTAAGGATCAAATTGGTTCCATCTTCGGTTAAAGAAGCGTTGGTGGTATT
>CANMDH010000342.1 GCA_947496555.1 uncultured Aquimarina sp.
ACATCCCGTATGGTTACTGTCCAGTCTTCACTTGCGCTATTGGCGTCATCGTCTGTGGCGGTGATGCTGAGCTCATAACCATTGTCTTGATTGTCGTCAGCAGGTGCTTCGAAGTCCCTGGCTACCATGGT
>CANMDH010000343.1 GCA_947496555.1 uncultured Aquimarina sp.
TTCTGGCGGAGGTATATCCAACGATAACCTCTTCTTTTATTACCATTTTGACCGAGAGCGATTCCCTTGATGCACGGGTCTATACCCTTGTGGGAAGACTTGTAAAAAGGGCAAGGTTTACAGAAAGGGAG
>CANMDH010000344.1 GCA_947496555.1 uncultured Aquimarina sp.
ATTAGTTCACCTAATCTTTTCTCTTTTAAATATAATACACTTGCAAACTAAAGGTCTAAAAAGGCAGCTTTTTTTTTGAATAGATTTTTGTGATTTGTATTTTGTGGTTATGAAACGCACACAAGTCTGG
>CANMDH010000345.1 GCA_947496555.1 uncultured Aquimarina sp.
CCAGACTTGTGTGCGTTTCATATCTAAAAATACAAACAACACAAATCGTATCAAAAAAAAAAGCTGCCTTTTTAGACCTTTAGTTTGCAAGTGTATTATATTTAAAAGAGAAAAGATTAGGTGAACTAAT
>CANMDH010000346.1 GCA_947496555.1 uncultured Aquimarina sp.
TTTACCTTGTTTAAAATCAAGGGACTCCCTTCTGCCACTGACCGCACCTATCCCATTGACCGTGACCCCAAAAGTACGTTCAAAGGATATTTCTGGTATGGTAACGGTAACCGTATAACTGCCAACTCCT
>CANMDH010000347.1 GCA_947496555.1 uncultured Aquimarina sp.
GTATCGATATCTGATAAAGCGATCACCACACTGCTACCATCTGAATCCGTAAGGATCAAGTTGGTTCCATCTTCGGTTAAAGAAGCATTAGTAGTATTGGTATCAATATCTGATAAGGCGATCACTACAC
>CANMDH010000348.1 GCA_947496555.1 uncultured Aquimarina sp.
AAGTTAGTGGCTCCATCGAACATAGCTCCCATAGTAGTGACATTGCTTACGTCCCAACCGCTTATATCCTGGTTGAACTTAGTGGCTTGATTGAACATATCATTCATACTGGTGACCTTGCTTACGTTCC
>CANMDH010000349.1 GCA_947496555.1 uncultured Aquimarina sp.
GCTTCTTTAACCGAAGATGGAACCAACTTGATCCTTACCGATTCAGATGGTAGCAGTGTAGTGATTGCCTTATCTGATATTGATACCAATACTACCAACGCTTCTTTAACCGAAGATGGAACCAACTT
>CANMDH010000350.1 GCA_947496555.1 uncultured Aquimarina sp.
GGATGGTGCTCTACTCGTATACTCCGTGTTTTCATCAATGGTTTCATCAGCGATCGGATTGATGGTAAAGGTGACTGTTTCGTTGACATCCCGTATGGTCACTGTCCAGTCTTCACTTGCGCTATTGG
>CANMDH010000351.1 GCA_947496555.1 uncultured Aquimarina sp.
TTGGTATCAATATCTGATAAAGCGATCACCACACTGCTACCATCTGAATCCGTTAAGATCAAGTTGGTTCCATCTTCGGTTAAAGAAGCATTGGTGGTATTGGTATCAATATCTGATAAAGCGATCAC
>CANMDH010000352.1 GCA_947496555.1 uncultured Aquimarina sp.
GATGGTAGCAGTGTAGTGATCGCCTTATCTGATATTGATACCAATACTACTAATGCTTCTTTAACCGAAGATGGAACTAATTTGATCTTAACAGATTCAGATGGTAGCAGTGTAGTGATCGCCTTATC
>CANMDH010000353.1 GCA_947496555.1 uncultured Aquimarina sp.
GATAAGGCGATCACTACACTGCTACCATCTGAATCTGTTAAGATCAAATTAGTTCCATCTTCGGTTAAAGAAGCATTGGTGGTATTGGTATCAATATCTGATAAAGCGATCACTACACTGCTACCATC
>CANMDH010000354.1 GCA_947496555.1 uncultured Aquimarina sp.
GGAACCAACTTAATCCTTACCGATTCAGATGGTAGCAGTGTAGTGATTGCCTTATCAGATATCGATACCAATACTACCAACGCTTCTTTAACCGAAGATGGAACCAACTTGATCCTTACCGATTCAGA
>CANMDH010000355.1 GCA_947496555.1 uncultured Aquimarina sp.
GGAAGTGCTGTAATGATTGGTGGGGTAACCATGAAATACGACGACGGGGGCTATCCAAAAGCACAGAATGGCGAGGTTTTGACGATCAATTACTATGATGATTACAATTTTGACACAGCTGGGATCAA
>CANMDH010000356.1 GCA_947496555.1 uncultured Aquimarina sp.
TCTTCGGTTAAAGAAGCGTTGGTGGTATTGGTATCGATATCTGATAAGGCAATCACTACACTGCTACCATCTGAATCGGTAAGGATCAAATTGGTTCCATCTTCGGTTAAAGAAGCGTTGGTGGTATT
>CANMDH010000357.1 GCA_947496555.1 uncultured Aquimarina sp.
ACCCTTCCTTCAAAGGAAGGGAGTTTACAAAGTCCCTCTTCGAAGAGGGATTTAGGGAGATGTGAATAGATAAGCTTGGTGTTCATTTTCTTAGGTTTTCTAATGAGGAAGTCCAAAATAGTATTGC
>CANMDH010000358.1 GCA_947496555.1 uncultured Aquimarina sp.
GATTCAGATGGTAGCAGTGTAGTGATTGCCTTATCAGATATCGATACCAATACCACCAACGCTTCTTTAACCGAAGATGGAACCAATTTGATCCTTACCGATTCAGATGGTAGCAGTGTAGTGAT
>CANMDH010000359.1 GCA_947496555.1 uncultured Aquimarina sp.
GGAACCAACTTGATCCTTACGGATTCAGATGGTAGCAGTGTGGTGATCGCTTTATCAGATATCGATACCAATACTACCAACGCTTCTTTAACCGAAGATGGAACCAACTTGATCCTTACCGATTC
>CANMDH010000360.1 GCA_947496555.1 uncultured Aquimarina sp.
TACCATCCAAGCCTGGTTCATTAAGTGTATCATCACCAGCATCGGATACATCCGTAATCGCAGGTGTTGGTGTGCCACCTGGTGCATTGGGTGGGGTACCCGTAGCAGTAGCACTGTTCTCTAC
>CANMDH010000361.1 GCA_947496555.1 uncultured Aquimarina sp.
CATTCCGAAAAATCACTCGAACTGACGGGCGATTATGATTTGGATGCGCTACGTCACATCGAGTGATCCGACGTTAGGAGGATTGTACTTCGACAAGCTCAGCAGAGCTATCGAGATGTTTT
>CANMDH010000362.1 GCA_947496555.1 uncultured Aquimarina sp.
ACACTGCTACCATCTGAATCCGTTAAGATCAAGTTGGTTCCATCTTCAGTCAGACTGGCATTAGTAGTATTGGTATCGATATCTGATAAAGCGATCACCACACTGCTACCATCTGAATCCGT
>CANMDH010000363.1 GCA_947496555.1 uncultured Aquimarina sp.
AAAGAAGCATTAGTAGTATTGGTATCAATATCAGATAAGGCGATCACTACACTGCTACCATCTGAATCGGTAAGGATCAAGTTGGTTCCATCTTCGGTTAAAGAAGCGTTGGTAGTATT
>CANMDH010000364.1 GCA_947496555.1 uncultured Aquimarina sp.
GTTCCATCTTCGGTTAAAGAAGCATTAGTAGTATTGGTATCGATATCTGATAAGGCGATCACTACACTGCTACCATCTGAATCTGTTAAGATCAAATTAGTTCCATCTTCGGTTAAAGA
>CANMDH010000365.1 GCA_947496555.1 uncultured Aquimarina sp.
TTAACGGATTCAGATGGTAGCAGTGTGGTGATCGCTTTATCAGATATTGATACCAATACCACCAATGCTTCTTTAACCGAAGATGGAACTAATTTAATCCTTACCGATTCAGATGGTAG
>CANMDH010000366.1 GCA_947496555.1 uncultured Aquimarina sp.
AAAGAAGCATTAGTAGTATTGGTATCAATATCAGATAAGGCGATCACTACACTGCTACCATCTGAATCGGTAAGGATTAAGTTGGTTCCATCTTCGGTTAAAGAAGCGTTGGTAGTATT
>CANMDH010000367.1 GCA_947496555.1 uncultured Aquimarina sp.
AGTCCCTGGCTACCATGGTGACCACACCAGTCGAACTATTGATAGAGAAATCCTCTGCATCTGTACCACCAAGTGTCCATGTCACGGTGCCTATGGGTGTGCCATCAATGGATGGTG
>CANMDH010000368.1 GCA_947496555.1 uncultured Aquimarina sp.
CTGGTGCATTGGGTGGGGTACCCGTAGCAGTAGCACTGTTCTCTACTCCGCCAGCATTAATATCTGCCTGGGTAATCGTATAAGTAGCACTAAAAGTAGCAATCTCACCAGGAAC
>CANMDH010000369.1 GCA_947496555.1 uncultured Aquimarina sp.
CGCTACGTCACATCGAGTGATCCGACGTTAGGAGGATTGTACTTCGACAAGCTCAGCAGAGCTATCGAGATGTTTTATGAAAACGAAATGATTGAAAATTAGAATATTGAATGGT
>CANMDH010000370.1 GCA_947496555.1 uncultured Aquimarina sp.
GTGAGGGTACCGTACGTTTGGATATGGAAAAATTCCCGGAACCATCTTTGGATACCACCTCGACCGAATACTCTGTTTCGATACTGAACTCAATGGGCGCTATGGCGGTCGATGC
>CANMDH010000371.1 GCA_947496555.1 uncultured Aquimarina sp.
GGATATGTAAATTAAACTCTGTCTGTTGTTTCAATTTCTCTGGGGCTAGCCCCAGAGGAATTGGTGTTTAAAATCAGAGGTATCCTCTCCCCAAATTTAATATAAAGTTGTTGG
>CANMDH010000372.1 GCA_947496555.1 uncultured Aquimarina sp.
CTAACGTCGGATCACTCGATGTGACGTAGCGCATCCAAATCATAATCGCCCGTCAGTTCGAGTGATTTTTCGGAATGCAATGGAGAAAAATTGTATCGAGAACCATTCAATATT
>CANMDH010000373.1 GCA_947496555.1 uncultured Aquimarina sp.
ACACTTGGTGGTACAGATGCAGAGGATTTCTCTATCAATAGTTCGACTGGTGTGGTCACCATGGTAGCCAGGGACTTTGAAGCACCTGCTGACGACAATCAAAACAATGTCTAT
>CANMDH010000374.1 GCA_947496555.1 uncultured Aquimarina sp.
ATCATAAACATAATAGGTGTCGTGAGGTACGTTTTTATTATACGTTCTTTTTAGAATTACTCTCCCTAATTTATCTTTATATTCTTTGGTCGTATGATCATCAAGGTGCGTTT
>CANMDH010000375.1 GCA_947496555.1 uncultured Aquimarina sp.
GATTCAGATGGTAGTAGTGTAGTGATCGCTTTATCTGATATTGATACCAATACTACCAATGCTTCTTTAACCGAAGATGGAACTAATTTAATCCTTACCGATTCAGATGGTAG
>CANMDH010000376.1 GCA_947496555.1 uncultured Aquimarina sp.
ATACTGGTCACACCGTCGGGAATAACAATACTGGTCAATTGGTTGCCTTGGAAAGCACCAAATTCAATACTGGTCACACCGTCGGGAATAACAACACTGGTCAAGGCATTGTT
>CANMDH010000377.1 GCA_947496555.1 uncultured Aquimarina sp.
TCTTTAACCGAAGATGGAACCAACTTGATCTTAACGGATTCAGATGGTAGCAGTGTAGTGATTGCCTTATCAGATATCGATACCAATACCACCAACGCTTCTTTAACCGAAGA
>CANMDH010000378.1 GCA_947496555.1 uncultured Aquimarina sp.
ATTGGATTTTGATGAATATAATTGATCTTCTGTTTAATTACGTCTTCACTCCATAATTCAATAGGCTGATTATGATGCTGCAAAAATTGATAGTGAGTCAAATTACCTTTCT
>CANMDH010000379.1 GCA_947496555.1 uncultured Aquimarina sp.
TGTCCCTTTTTTACAACTTGTACACCTACGGTGCTGTAAGAGTGGTTTGGGTTTTGAGAGGTGTATCTGGGGCAATTGCCTTTTGAGTAGCGGCAACACTTTTTTCTTTA
>CANMDH010000380.1 GCA_947496555.1 uncultured Aquimarina sp.
GTTCCATCTTCGGTTAAAGAAGCATTAGTAGTATTGGTATCGATATCTGATAAGGCGATCACTACACTGCTACCATCAGAATCCGTAAGGATCAAGTTGGTTCCATCTTC
>CANMDH010000381.1 GCA_947496555.1 uncultured Aquimarina sp.
ACCTCGCCATTCTGTGCTTTTGGATAGCCCCCGTCGTCGTATTTCATGGTTACCCCACCAATCATTACAGCACTTCCTCTTGTTACCCATAAATCACCAGTATACTCATT
>CANMDH010000382.1 GCA_947496555.1 uncultured Aquimarina sp.
TCAGTCAGACTGGCATTAGTAGTATTGGTATCGATATCTGATAAAGCGATCACCACACTGCTACCATCTGAATCCGTTAAGATCAAGTTGGTTCCATCTTCAGTCAGACT
>CANMDH010000383.1 GCA_947496555.1 uncultured Aquimarina sp.
ACATCCGTAATCGCAGGTGTTGGTGTGCCACCTGGTGCATTGGGTGGGGTACCCGTAGCAGTAGCACTGTTCTCTACTCCGCCAGCATTAATATCAGCCTGGGTAATC
>CANMDH010000384.1 GCA_947496555.1 uncultured Aquimarina sp.
ATGTCTTTTTTTATCTTTTTAATTACTGTTGCAATACTATTTTGGACTTCCTCATTAGAAAACCTAAGAAAATGAACACCAAGCTTATCTATTCACATCTCCCTAAA
>CANMDH010000385.1 GCA_947496555.1 uncultured Aquimarina sp.
ACACTGCTACCATCTGAATCGGTAAGGATCAAGTTGGTTCCATCTTCGGTTAAAGAAGCGTTGGTAGTATTGGTATCAATATCAGATAAGGCAATCACTACACTGCT
>CANMDH010000386.1 GCA_947496555.1 uncultured Aquimarina sp.
CTACCATCTGAATCGGTAAGGATTAAGTTGGTTCCATCTTCGGTTAAAGAAGCGTTGGTAGTATTGGTATCAATATCTGATAAAGCAATCACCACACTGCTACCATC
>CANMDH010000387.1 GCA_947496555.1 uncultured Aquimarina sp.
TTGGTATCAATATCTGATAAAGCAATCACAACACTGCTACCATCAGAATCCGTAAGGATCAAGTTGGTTCCATCTTCAGTCAGACTGGCATTAGTAGTATTGGTATC
>CANMDH010000388.1 GCA_947496555.1 uncultured Aquimarina sp.
GATACCAATACTACTAATGCCAGTCTGACTGAAGATGGAACCAACTTGATCCTTACGGATTCAGATGGTAGCAGTGTGGTGATCGCTTTATCAGATATCGATACCAA
>CANMDH010000389.1 GCA_947496555.1 uncultured Aquimarina sp.
AATATTGAATGGTTCTCGATACAATTTTTCTCCATTGCATTCCGAAAAATCACTCGAACTGACGGGCGATTATGATTCGGATTTGCTACGTCACATCGAGTGATCC
>CANMDH010000390.1 GCA_947496555.1 uncultured Aquimarina sp.
CAGCAGAGCTATCGAGATGTTTTATGAAAACGAAAAGATTGAAAATTAGAATATTGAATGGTTCTCGATACAATTTTTCTCCATTGCATTCCGAAAAATCACTCG
>CANMDH010000391.1 GCA_947496555.1 uncultured Aquimarina sp.
GATGCAGAGGATTTCTCTATCGATAGTTCGACTGGTGTGGTCACCATGGTAGCCAGGGACTTCGAAGCACCTGCTGACGACAATCAAGACAATGTTTATGAGCTC
>CANMDH010000392.1 GCA_947496555.1 uncultured Aquimarina sp.
TCAGCAGAGCTATCGAGATGTTTTTGAGAACGAAAAGATTGAAAATTAGAATATTGAATGGTTCTCGATACAATTTTTCTCCATTGCATTCCGAAAAATCACTCG
>CANMDH010000393.1 GCA_947496555.1 uncultured Aquimarina sp.
GTAAGGATCAAGTTGGTTCCATCTTCAGTTAAAGAAGCATTAGTAGTATTGGTATCAATATCTGATAAGGCGATCACTACACTGCTACCATCTGAATCGGTAAG
>CANMDH010000394.1 GCA_947496555.1 uncultured Aquimarina sp.
GTAATCGCAGCATTCACCGTACCATCCGGGTCTGCAGGAGGTATCCCTGTAGCGGTAGCACTGTTCTCAATACCACCAGCATCAATATCCGCCTGGGTTAAGGC
>CANMDH010000395.1 GCA_947496555.1 uncultured Aquimarina sp.
ACACTGCTACCATCAGAATCCGTAAGGATCAAGTTGGTTCCATCTTCAGTCAGACTGGCATTAGTAGTATTGGTATCAATATCTGATAAAGCGATCACCACAC
>CANMDH010000396.1 GCA_947496555.1 uncultured Aquimarina sp.
TAGAGGGATGTTTCAGGCTCTGTTCGATCATAATAATATCTGTGTGCACCTCTCTTGAATTGTACCTTTCCTGTAAAAAACATCCATCCCCGACCCTTCCCAA
>CANMDH010000397.1 GCA_947496555.1 uncultured Aquimarina sp.
GTGTAGTGATCGCCTTATCAGATATCGATACCAATACTACTAATGCTTCTTTAACCGAAGATGGAACCAACTTGATCCTTACCGATTCAGATGGTAGCAGTGT
>CANMDH010000398.1 GCA_947496555.1 uncultured Aquimarina sp.
GTGTGGTGATCGCTTTATCAGATATTGATACCAATACTACTAATGCCAGTCTGACTGAAGATGGAACCAACTTGATCTTAACGGATTCAGATGGTAGCAGTGT
>CANMDH010000399.1 GCA_947496555.1 uncultured Aquimarina sp.
GTTAAACTATAGCCTGATCCAGGACTCGTACATTGCTTCCTGGTGGTACTGGCAAAACCATCACCATCGCTGTTCTTATACCAAACCGTATTGGGATGGATC
>CANMDH010000400.1 GCA_947496555.1 uncultured Aquimarina sp.
TCTGAATCTGTAAGGATTAAGTTGGTTCCATCTTCGGTTAAAGAAGCATTAGTAGTATTGGTATCGATATCTGATAAAGCGATCACCACACTGCTACCATC
>CANMDH010000401.1 GCA_947496555.1 uncultured Aquimarina sp.
AGAGCGATTCCCTTGATGCACGGGTCTATACCCTTGTGGGAAGACTTGTAAAAAGGGCAAGGTTTACAGAAAGGGAGAACATTATGGACCTATCGTTTCTT
>CANMDH010000402.1 GCA_947496555.1 uncultured Aquimarina sp.
CTACCATCTGAATCGGTAAGGATCAAGTTGGTTCCATCTTCGGTTAAAGAAGCATTAGTAGTATTGGTATCAATATCTGATAAAGCGATCACCACACTGCT
>CANMDH010000403.1 GCA_947496555.1 uncultured Aquimarina sp.
GATGGAACCAACTTGATCTTAACGGATTCAGATGGTAGCAGTGTGGTGATCGCTTTATCAGATATTGATACCAATACTACTAATGCTTCTTTAACCGAAGA
>CANMDH010000404.1 GCA_947496555.1 uncultured Aquimarina sp.
CTACCATCTGAATCGGTAAGGATTAAGTTGGTTCCATCTTCGGTTAAAGAAGCGTTGGTAGTATTGGTATCAATATCAGATAAGGCAATCACTACACTGCT
>CANMDH010000405.1 GCA_947496555.1 uncultured Aquimarina sp.
TTGGTATCTATATCTGATAAGGCGATCACTACACTGCTACCATCTGAATCGGTAAGGATTAAGTTGGTTCCATCTTCGGTTAAAGAAGCATTAGTAGTATT
>CANMDH010000406.1 GCA_947496555.1 uncultured Aquimarina sp.
TTGGTATCGATATCTGATAAGGCGATCACTACACTGCTACCATCAGAATCCGTAAGGATCAAGTTGGTTCCATCTTCAGTCAGACTGGCATTAGTAGTATT
>CANMDH010000407.1 GCA_947496555.1 uncultured Aquimarina sp.
TAACCGTTGCACAACCCTCTAATTTTTTTAAGAGACGAACTCCATAGCGTCATTTTAAGGGCGTTTTTATTTTTAGTGATGTAATGAAGGATTAAAATT
>CANMDH010000408.1 GCA_947496555.1 uncultured Aquimarina sp.
GTTCATTTTCTTAGGTTTTCTAATGAGGAAGTCCAAAATAGTATTGCAACAGTAATTAAAAAGATAAAAAAAGACATTGAAGAGTATAAATAAGAAAA
>CANMDH010000409.1 GCA_947496555.1 uncultured Aquimarina sp.
TGAAGATGGAAACTAGTGATCGCTTTATCAGATATCGATACCAATACTACTAATGCCAGTCTGACTGAAGATGGAACCAACTTGATCTTAACGGATTC
>CANMDH010000410.1 GCA_947496555.1 uncultured Aquimarina sp.
GTTCCATCTTCGGTTAAAGAAGCATTAGTAGTATTGGTATCGATATCTGATAAAGCGATCACCACACTGCTACCATCTGAATCCGTAAGGATCAAGTT
>CANMDH010000411.1 GCA_947496555.1 uncultured Aquimarina sp.
ATATCTGATAAAGCGATCACCACACTGCTACCATCTGAATCCGTTAAGATCAAGTTGGTTCCATCTTCAGTCAGACTGGCATTAGTAGTATTGGTATC
>CANMDH010000412.1 GCA_947496555.1 uncultured Aquimarina sp.
AACGAAAAGATTGAAAATTAGAATATTGAATGGTTCTCGATACAATTTTTCTCCATTGCATTCCGAAAAATCACTCGAACTGACGGGCGATTATGATT
>CANMDH010000413.1 GCA_947496555.1 uncultured Aquimarina sp.
GTTCCATCTTCAGTCAGACTGGCATTAGTAGGGATCAATATCTGATAAAGCGATCACCACACTGCTACCATCTGAATCGAATCTGTAAGGATTAAGTT
>CANMDH010000414.1 GCA_947496555.1 uncultured Aquimarina sp.
TTGGTATCAATATCTGATAAGGCGATCACTACACTGCTACCATCTGAATCGGTAAGGATTAAATTAGTTCCATCTTCGGTTAAAGAAGCATTGGTGGT
>CANMDH010000415.1 GCA_947496555.1 uncultured Aquimarina sp.
TGTCAAAAGCACCAAATTCAATACTGGTCACACCGTCGGGAATAACAATACTGGTCAATTGGTTGCCTTGGAAAGCACCAAATTCAATACTGGTCAC
>CANMDH010000416.1 GCA_947496555.1 uncultured Aquimarina sp.
ACTCCGTGTTTTCATCAATGGTTTCATCAGCGATCGGATTGATGGTGAAGGTGACTGTTTCGTTGACATCCCGTATGGTTACTGTCCAGTCTTCACT
>CANMDH010000417.1 GCA_947496555.1 uncultured Aquimarina sp.
CTACCATCTGAATCGGTAAGGATCAAGTTGGTTCCATCTTCGGTTAAAGAAGCATTAGTAGTATTGGTATCAATATCAGATAAGGCGATCACTACAC
>CANMDH010000418.1 GCA_947496555.1 uncultured Aquimarina sp.
ATTGCTTATATCCCCGTTGAAGTTAGTGGCTCCATCGAACATAGCTCCCATAGTAGTGACATTGCTTACGTCCCAACCGCTTATATCCTGGTTGAA
>CANMDH010000419.1 GCA_947496555.1 uncultured Aquimarina sp.
GAGCTCATAAACATTGTCTTGATTGTCATCAGCAGGTGCTTCGAAGTCCCTGGCTACCATGGTGACCACACCAGTCGCAGCATCGTCGATGGTAA
>CANMDH010000420.1 GCA_947496555.1 uncultured Aquimarina sp.
GATACCAATACTACTAATGCTTCTTTAACCGAAGATGGAACCAACTTGATCCTTACCGATTCAGATGGTAGCAGTGTAGTGATTGCCTTATCTGA
>CANMDH010000421.1 GCA_947496555.1 uncultured Aquimarina sp.
GTTAAAGAAGCATTGGTGGTATTGGTATCAATATCTGATAAAGCGATCACCACACTGCTACCATCTGAATCCGTTAAGATCAAGTTGGTTCCATC
>CANMDH010000422.1 GCA_947496555.1 uncultured Aquimarina sp.
ATCACTACACTCCTACCATCTGAATCGGTAAGGATTAAGTTGGTTCCATCTTCGGTTAAAGAAGCATTAGTAGTATTGGTATCAATATCTGATAA
>CANMDH010000423.1 GCA_947496555.1 uncultured Aquimarina sp.
AGCAGTGTAGTGATCGCCTTATCAGATATTGATACCAATACTACTAATGCTTCTTTAACCGAAGATGGAACCAACTTAATCCTTACCGATTCAGA
>CANMDH010000424.1 GCA_947496555.1 uncultured Aquimarina sp.
TCTGAATCTGTAAGGATTAAGTTGGTTCCATCTTCGGTTAAAGAAGCATTAGTAGTATTGGTATCGATATCTGATAAGGCGATCACTACACTGCT
>CANMDH010000425.1 GCA_947496555.1 uncultured Aquimarina sp.
ATATCAATAACACTGGTCTTTACTGTCGTTAATTCTGGACTCGCTGGAACCAACGTCACTGTAGGGTCATTCTCAAAATCAGTATCCCCATCA
>CANMDH010000426.1 GCA_947496555.1 uncultured Aquimarina sp.
TTCCGGGAATTTTTCCATATCCAAACGTACGGTACCCTCACCTAATTAAATAAAGACCGTAGCAGGGCCGGGCAACCAAACCGCCACGGCGAC
>CANMDH010000427.1 GCA_947496555.1 uncultured Aquimarina sp.
GTTCCATCTTCGGTTAAAGAAGCTTTTGTAGTATTGGTATCAATATCAGATAAGGCGATCACTACACTGCTACCATCTGAATCGGTAAGGAT
>CANMDH010000428.1 GCA_947496555.1 uncultured Aquimarina sp.
GTACTTCGACAAGCTCAGCAGAGCTATCGAGATGTTTTATGAAAACGAAAAGATTGAAAATTAGAATATTGAATGGTTCTCGATACAATTTT
>CANMDH010000429.1 GCA_947496555.1 uncultured Aquimarina sp.
ACACTTGGTGGTACAGATGCAGAGGATTTCTCTATCGATAGTTCGACTGGTGTGGTCACCATGGTAGCCAGGGACTTCGAAGCACCTGCTGA
>CANMDH010000430.1 GCA_947496555.1 uncultured Aquimarina sp.
ACACTGCTACCATCTGAATCCGTAAGGATCAAGTTGGTTCCATCTTCAGTCAGACTGGCATTAGTAGTATTGGTATCGATATCTGATAAGGC
>CANMDH010000431.1 GCA_947496555.1 uncultured Aquimarina sp.
GATGGTAGCAGTGTAGTGATCGCTTTATCAGATATTGATACCAATACCACCAATGCTTCTTTAACCGAAGATGGAACCAACTTGATCTTAAC
>CANMDH010000432.1 GCA_947496555.1 uncultured Aquimarina sp.
ACACTGCTACCATCAGAATCCGTAAGGATCAAGTTGGTTCCATCTTCAGTCAGACTGGCATTAGTAGTATTGGTATCGATATCTGATAAGGC
>CANMDH010000433.1 GCA_947496555.1 uncultured Aquimarina sp.
TCGTACATTGCTTCCTGGTGGTACTGGCAAAACCATCACCATCGCTGTTCTTATACCAAACCGTATTGGGATGGATCGATGCATTACTGTCG
>CANMDH010000434.1 GCA_947496555.1 uncultured Aquimarina sp.
CGACTGGTGTGGTCACCATGGTAGCCAGGGACTTCGAAGCACCTGCTGACGACAATCAAGACAATGTTTATGAGCTCAGCATCACCGCCAC
>CANMDH010000435.1 GCA_947496555.1 uncultured Aquimarina sp.
GTCTTAGTCTGAAAATTAGTTCACCTAATCTTTTCTCTTTTAAATATAATACACTTGCAAACTAAAGGTCTAAAAAGGCAGCTTTTTTTTT
>CANMDH010000436.1 GCA_947496555.1 uncultured Aquimarina sp.
CTGTTCGATCGTGATAATATCTGTGTGCACCTCTCTTGAATTGTACCTTTCCTGTAAAAAACATCCATCCCCGACCCTTCCGAAAGGAAA
>CANMDH010000437.1 GCA_947496555.1 uncultured Aquimarina sp.
ACACTGCTACCATCTGAATCTGTAAGGATTAAGTTGGTTCCATCTTCGGTTAAAGAAGCATTAGTAGTATTGGTATCGATATCTGATAA
>CANMDH010000438.1 GCA_947496555.1 uncultured Aquimarina sp.
GTTCCATCTTCAGTCAGACTGGCATTAGTAGTATTGGTATCGATATCTGATAAGGCAATCACTACACTGCTACCATCTGAATCGGTAAG
>CANMDH010000439.1 GCA_947496555.1 uncultured Aquimarina sp.
ATCACTACACTGCTACCATCTGAATCGGTAAGGATTAAGTTGGTTCCATCTTCGGTTAAAGAAGCGTTGGTAGTATTGGTATCAATATC
>CANMDH010000440.1 GCA_947496555.1 uncultured Aquimarina sp.
TCTGATAAGGCAATCACTACACTGCTACCATCTGAATCGGTAAGGATTAAGTTGGTTCCATCTTCGGTTAAAGAAGCGTTGGTAGTATT
>CANMDH010000441.1 GCA_947496555.1 uncultured Aquimarina sp.
AACTTGATCCTTACGGATTCAGATGGTAGCAGTGTGGTGATCGCTTTATCAGATATCGATACCAATACAACAAATGCCAGTCTGACTGA
>CANMDH010000442.1 GCA_947496555.1 uncultured Aquimarina sp.
AATACTACCAACGCTTCTTTAACCGAAGATGGAACCAACTTGATCCTTACCGATTCAGATGGTAGCAGTGTAGTGATTGCCTTATCTGA
>CANMDH010000443.1 GCA_947496555.1 uncultured Aquimarina sp.
TCTGATAAGGCAATCACTACACTGCTACCATCTGAATCGGTAAGGATTAAGTTGGTTCCATCTTCGGTTAAAGAAGCATTAGTAGTATT
>CANMDH010000444.1 GCA_947496555.1 uncultured Aquimarina sp.
GTGTAGTGATCGCCTTATCAGATATCGATACCAATACTACTAATGCTTCTTTAACCGAAGATGGAACCAACTTGATCTTAACGGATTC
>CANMDH010000445.1 GCA_947496555.1 uncultured Aquimarina sp.
GATCAAGTTGGTTCCATCTTCAGTCAGACTTGCATTTGTAGTATTGGTATCAATATCTGATAAAGCGATCACCACACTGCTACCATC
>CANMDH010000446.1 GCA_947496555.1 uncultured Aquimarina sp.
AGTCTGACTGAAGATGGAACCAACTTGATCTTAACGGATTCAGATGGTAGCAGTGTGGTGATCGCTTTATCAGATATTGATACCAA
>CANMDH010000447.1 GCA_947496555.1 uncultured Aquimarina sp.
GTATCGATATCTGATAAGGCAATCACTACACTGCTACCATCTGAATCGGTAAGGATTAAGTTGGTTCCATCTTCGGTTAAAGAAGC
>CANMDH010000448.1 GCA_947496555.1 uncultured Aquimarina sp.
TCTGATAAGGCAATCACTACACTGCTACCATCTGAATCGGTAAGGATTAAATTAGTTCCATCTTCGGTTAAAGAAGCATTGGTAGT
>CANMDH010000449.1 GCA_947496555.1 uncultured Aquimarina sp.
CTTATTGCAGATTTTGCTGGTGATGATCATGATCGCAATCAAGCTACTTTGGTCTATAAAGTATTTACAAAACACGGCAAAGACAT
>CANMDH010000450.1 GCA_947496555.1 uncultured Aquimarina sp.
GAAGCATTAGTAGTATTGGTATCAATATCTGATAAGGCGATCACTACACTGCTACCATCTGAATCGGTAAGGATTAAATTAGTTCC
>CANMDH010000451.1 GCA_947496555.1 uncultured Aquimarina sp.
TCTGAATCGGTAAGGATTAAGTTGGTTCCATCTTCGGTTAAAGAAGCATTAGTAGTATTGGTATCAATATCTGATAAAGCGATCAC
>CANMDH010000452.1 GCA_947496555.1 uncultured Aquimarina sp.
GTAGTATTGGTATCGATATCTGATAAAGCGATCACCACACTGCTACCATCTGAATCCGTAAGGATCAAGTTGGTTCCATCTTC
>CANMDH010000453.1 GCA_947496555.1 uncultured Aquimarina sp.
GCATTAGTAGTATTGGTATCGATATCTGATAAAGCGATCACCACACTGCTACCATCTGAATCCGTTAAGATCAAGTTGGTTCC
>CANMDH010000454.1 GCA_947496555.1 uncultured Aquimarina sp.
TTAATCCTTACCGATTCAGATGGTAGCAGTGTAGTGATTGCCTTCTCAGATATCGATACCAATACTACTAATGCCAGTCTGAC
>CANMDH010000455.1 GCA_947496555.1 uncultured Aquimarina sp.
TTATCAGATATCGATACCAATACTACCAACGCTTCTTTAACCGAAGATGGAACCAACTTGATCCTTACCGATTCAGATGGTAG
>CANMDH010000456.1 GCA_947496555.1 uncultured Aquimarina sp.
GATGGTAGCAGTGTAGTGATCGCCTTATCAGATATCGATACCAATACTACTAATGCTTCTTTAACCGAAGATGGAACCAACTT
>CANMDH010000457.1 GCA_947496555.1 uncultured Aquimarina sp.
GTTTGTCCCTTTCTTTTGGAGGTCATCTTAAGGATGTAGATCCCTGATTCAAGAAACGATAGGTCCATAATGTTCTCCCTTTC
>CANMDH010000458.1 GCA_947496555.1 uncultured Aquimarina sp.
GATACCAATACTACCAACGCTTCTTTAACCGAAGATGGAACCAACTTGATCCTTACCGATTCAGATGGTAGCAGTGTAGTGAT
>CANMDH010000459.1 GCA_947496555.1 uncultured Aquimarina sp.
ACACTGCTACCATCTGAATCGGTAAGGATCAAGTTGGTTCCATCTTCGGTTAAAGAAGCATTAGTAGTATTGGTATCAATATC
>CANMDH010000460.1 GCA_947496555.1 uncultured Aquimarina sp.
AATGCTTCTTTAACCGAAGATGGAACTAATTTGATCTTAACAGATTCAGATGGTAGCAGTGTAGTGATCGCCTTATCAGATAT
>CANMDH010000461.1 GCA_947496555.1 uncultured Aquimarina sp.
GATACCAATACTACTAATGCCAGTCTGACTGAAGATGGAACCAACTTGATCCTTACGGATTCTGATGGTAGCAGTGTAGTGAT
>CANMDH010000462.1 GCA_947496555.1 uncultured Aquimarina sp.
GAAGATGGAACTAATTTAATCCTTACCGATTCAGATGGTAGCAGTGTAGTGATCGCCTTATCAGATATTGATACCAATACTAC
>CANMDH010000463.1 GCA_947496555.1 uncultured Aquimarina sp.
TCTTCGGTCAGACTGGCATTAGTAGTATTGGTATCGATATCTGATAAGGCAATCACTACACTGCTACCATCTGAATCGGTAAG
>CANMDH010000464.1 GCA_947496555.1 uncultured Aquimarina sp.
TCTTCGGTTAAAGAAGCATTGGTAGTATTGGTATCAATATCAGATAAAGCGATCACTACACTACTACCATCTGAATCGGTAAG
>CANMDH010000465.1 GCA_947496555.1 uncultured Aquimarina sp.
GATATCGATACCAATACTACCAACGCTTCTTTAACCGAAGATGGAACCAACTTGATCCTTACCGATTCAGATGGTAGCAGTGT
>CANMDH010000466.1 GCA_947496555.1 uncultured Aquimarina sp.
AGCAGTGTAGTGATCGCCTTATCAGATATCGATACCAATACTACTAATGCTTCTTTAACCGAAGATGGAACCAACTTGATC
>CANMDH010000467.1 GCA_947496555.1 uncultured Aquimarina sp.
TTGGTATCGATATCTGATAAAGCGATCACCACACTGCTACCATCTGAATCCGTAAGGATCAAGTTGGTTCCATCTTCGGT
>CANMDH010000468.1 GCA_947496555.1 uncultured Aquimarina sp.
GAAGATGGAACCAACTTGATCTTAACGGATTCAGATGGTAGCAGTGTGGTGATCGCTTTATCAGATATTGATACCAATAC
>CANMDH010000469.1 GCA_947496555.1 uncultured Aquimarina sp.
CTGGCATTAGTAGTATTGGTATCGATATCTGATAAGGCAATCACTACACTGCTACCATCTGAATCGGTAAGGATTAAATT
>CANMDH010000470.1 GCA_947496555.1 uncultured Aquimarina sp.
ATTGTTGTATGCAATAGTCCAGTTCGAGGGGACAATTTTTTCGGAGGAGTACGCGAGGGTTAATGGAGTTTTATTCTGAT
>CANMDH010000471.1 GCA_947496555.1 uncultured Aquimarina sp.
TCTGAATCGGTAAGGATCAAGTTGGTTCCATCTTCGGTTAAAGAAGCGTTGGTAGTATTGGTATCGATATCTGATAAAGC
>CANMDH010000472.1 GCA_947496555.1 uncultured Aquimarina sp.
CTGGCATTAGTAGTATTGGTATCGATATCTGATAAGGCAATCACTACACTGCTACCATCTGAATCGGTAAGGATTAAGTT
>CANMDH010000473.1 GCA_947496555.1 uncultured Aquimarina sp.
TTTTTTTTTTTTTTTTTTTTTTTTTTTTTTTTTTTTTTTTTTTTTTTTTTTTTTTTTTTTTTTTTTTTTTTTTTTTTT
>CANMDH010000474.1 GCA_947496555.1 uncultured Aquimarina sp.
GGGGGGGGGGGGGGGGGGGGGGGGGGGGGGGGGGGGGGGGGGGGGGGGGGGGGGGGGGGGGGGGGGGGGGGGGGGGGG
>CANMDH010000475.1 GCA_947496555.1 uncultured Aquimarina sp.
TTGAGGCTGTAAACTGAACTCTGTCTGAGTTAAATTTTAATCATTAATTTTATTCAGACAGAATCATGACAAACGAAG
>CANMDH010000476.1 GCA_947496555.1 uncultured Aquimarina sp.
TTCGTTTGTCATGATTCTGTCTGAATAAAATTAATGATTAAAATTTAACTCAGACAGAGTTCAGTTTACAGCCTCAAT
>CANMDH010000477.1 GCA_947496555.1 uncultured Aquimarina sp.
CAATACATCAACAGATTTGTATTCAACAGAAACATCAACAATATTAAAATTAGCATTGTTTAAAATGCACAACGGGTA
>CANMDH010000478.1 GCA_947496555.1 uncultured Aquimarina sp.
GCGCTACGTCACATCGAGTGATCCGACGTTAGGAGGATTGTACTTCGACAAGCTCAGCAGAGCTATCGAGATGTTTTT
>CANMDH010000479.1 GCA_947496555.1 uncultured Aquimarina sp.
GACACTTGGTGGTACAGATGCAGAGGATTTCTCTATCAATAGTTCGACTGGTGTGGTCACCATGGTAGCCAGGGACTT
>CANMDH010000480.1 GCA_947496555.1 uncultured Aquimarina sp.
TAAAACATCTCGATAGCTCTGCTGAGCTTGTCGAAGTACAATCCTCCTAACGTCGGATCACTCGATGTGACGTAGCGT
>CANMDH010000481.1 GCA_947496555.1 uncultured Aquimarina sp.
TAAAACATCTCGATAGCTCTGCTGAGCTTGTCGAAGTACAATCCTCCTAACGTCGGATCACTCGATGTGACGTAGCGC